>NZ_AP040864.1:0-115470 GCF_055398055.1 Leisingera sp. S2M4 | reverse complement strand
GCCAGGCGGGCGGCGGCTCTGCCATGACGGAGTCGAACAGCTCGGCATAGGCCTGCACGCATCTGTCGCGCGAAAACCGGTCGCGGGCGGCGCGCGACACCGCCCAGCTCATGGCCTGCAGGCGCGCCGGATCCCGCGCCAGCGCCGCGATCCGCCGGGCCAGCGCCGCGGTGTCGCCGGTGTCGGCCAAAAAGCCGGTGGTGCCGGGATCGATCAGGAAATCGGTGAGGCCCGGCAGCAGCCAGGCCACCGGGACCGCGCCTGCGGCCATCGCTTCAAGCAAGGCGTTCGGGCAGCCTTCGAAATGCGACGGGAACAGGAAGATGTCGGTCTCGGCGAGAAACCCCGGGATCTCGTCCGGGCGCAGGCTGCCGAGAAAGCGCACCGCGCCGGAGGGGAGGTGCAGATCGCCAAGCGCGCTGCGCAGGGCGGCTTCATCCTTGCCCTGTCCGGCGATGCGAACCTGAAACGGCACCCCGGCCTCCTGCAGATGGCGCAGGATTGCAGGCAGGTGCAGGACCCCCTTCTGGCGGTGCTCCAGCCTGCCCAGGAAACCCAGTTTCACCACCGCGTTCCGGCCCCGCGCCGTCCGCGCCGCCGCCGCGAAACGCTCGGGCGGCACCCCGTTGGGGATCAGCACGATCCGGTCCGGGCTGACGCCGTAGTCGGTGACCAGATCCGCCTGCAGTCGCGGGGTCAGCGCCACGATCCGCGCCAGCCGCTCCTGGCCGACCAGGGTCAGGCGGTAGCCCTCCTCGAAACCGTTGGCGCAGCGCGCCAGAGCTCGTATCTCGGTGGGGAGATGCGGCAGGGCGCTGAGGATGGCGGGGGAGTTGACGCCGAAGACCGCGTCGATCCGCTCCGTGGCGCACCAGGCCGCAAACTCGCGGGCCTGCGCCTTCAGGCTGGCTGTCCTGGCCGCCAAGAGCACGCAGCCCTCATCGGCAAAGGCAGGGTCGGTCAGGCTGGCCTGGTCCCGGCCCACCGTGACACAGCGCAGATCGATGCCATGGGCGCGCAGCGCGGGCCGCATGTTGCGGTAGAAGGTGAAGGTGCCGCTGTCCTTGGGCACCGAGCCGAAGGCCACGCGGATCATCCGTCGCCTCCCGAGCGGCGGCGCCCGGCCCGCGTCGGGCCTGCCGGGGTACTGGCGCGGCCCATCCGCTCAGCCTCCGGCGGCGACGGTGATATGCGCGCCGGCTCCGAACAGGCTGTCGTAATCGGTGATGGCGGTCAGCGCGCCGTTCTCCAGCGTCAGGATGATGTCGCAATCGCGCACGGTGGTGTGCCGGTGGGCCACCATGATCAGGGTCTGGGCACCGGCCAGCTTGGAGATCTCGGCCATCACCTGCGCCTCGGTGGTGCTGTCGAGGGCACTGGTCGCCTCATCGAACACGATGACCTCCGGTTCGGGATAGAGGGCGCGGGCAATGCTCAGCCGTTGTCGCTGGCCGCCGGACAGGCGCACGCCGCGCTCGCCGACAAAGGTCTCATAGCCGTCGGGCAGCTCCCGCAGGATGAAATCCTCGATCTGCGCCATGCGCGCCGCTGCCCGCAGCTTTTGGGTGTCGATCTCGGCCTCGGGCACGCCAAAGGCGATGTTCTGCGCCACCGTGGCATCGCTGAGGTAGATGTCCTGCTGGACATAGCCGACATTTGCCCGCCAGGCCCGGATTTCCCCCGGAGACAGCTTGCGCCCGTCGATCCGGATTTCGCCGCTGCTGGGTTCCAGCAGCCCCAGGATCAGGTCCATCAGCGTTGTCTTGCCGGCCCCGGTGCGGCCGACGATGCCCACCGACATGCCCGCAATGATCGTGAAGGTCACGTCTTTCAGGCTGTCCTCCTCGGCACCCGGATAGCGAAAGGAAACCTGTCTGAACTCGATGCTCTTTTCAAAGCGCAGCGGTGTCACCTTCTGCGGCAGCGGCGGCAGCGCTGCGGCGCTGCGGACGTCCTCCAGGATGGCCCGGGCCGAGGCGCTGCTCAGGCGCAGGGACACCGAGGCGTTATAGCCCCGCTGAAAGGCGGGCATCATCCGGTAGAGCGCCAGCACGAAAACGCCGAGGGTGGGCAGGATATTGGCCATCGCGGCGCTGCCGGTGCCGCCGCTGCGCGCGGTCAGGATCAATGTCATCAGCACGGTAGCCCCGATGGCGAGGGCCTCGATGATATGGCGTGGTGCCATCCGCACTGTGTTGGACAGCGCCGTGGCATGGGCATAGTCCGACGAGGGCCGGGCGTAGCGCTCCACCAGGGTCCGCTCGCGGTTCAGCAGGCGCACCTGCTTGCCGCCGATCAGCGCTTCCATCGCCAGCCGGTGCCGCTGGCGGTTGCTGCTCAGAATGCGCAGGCCAAGATGGTTCGAGATGCGCCGCACCGACAGCAGCAGGACCGCATAAAGCGCCGAAAAGGTGCCCATCGCCAACAGGGTGACGGAGGGGTTGATCACCAGCAGCAGCACCACCATGAAGACCAGCGTGACGGCCGAGACCACGAATTCCGAGAAGGCGCGGAAGACCTGCGAGACGATCCGCGCGGTCTCCGACAGCATATTGGCCACCAGCTCCGAGCTGTTGCGCTGCAGCATGAACGGGTAAGGCTGTTGCAGATAGGCGGTCAGCAGCCGTTTCGACAGGCTGTGGACCCGCCCCTCCAGCCAGCGGTTGGCCACATAGACGGTGAGGATCTTCAGCCCCGCGGTGGCCATCAGCATGCCGCAGAAGGCAATGCCCAGAAAGACGATGAACTCATCGGTGCTGGTGAAGCCGCCAAAGGCATAGAAGGCCGACAGGTAGCTGTTGGCCTGGATGATCTCGGGTTCGCCCAGCACCTTGAGGAAAGGAAAGATCATGGCCACGCCGACCATGTCGGAAAACCCGCTGAGAATGATGAGCGGCATGATCAACATGGCCGTTTTCCGCTCGGCCGGGGTCAGCAGGCGCAGTGCCAGCTCAAGGCTCTTCATGCGCGCCTCCCCCGCTTGGCGCCGCCCCCGGAAACCGCCCCCAGGACCAGGGGTGCGGGGCATGTGTTTGGCCATGTCTGTGGCCATGTGTTTGCCTGTCGGGAAGAGGCGGCAGGGGGAAGCCATTGCAGGCCACCCTGCCCTGCTGAAACCGGTACCAATTTAACTGCACAAGACTGCCTATGCTAAGGGCGAACGCGCCAACCAAATACGATCTTGAGAGTTGCAACTAATACGAAAAGGTCGAGCCGCCAGCCCATGTTGCGCACATAATAGGTGTCGAGCTCGGTTTTCTGGCGCGCCATTTCAATGCTGTCGGTATAGCCCTGCACCACCTGGGCATAGCCGCTCATGCCCGGCCGCACGGTTTCGCGCATGCCGTATCCGGGGATGGCCGCGCGATAGGTCTCGGCAAATGAGAAGATCTCCGGTCGCGGCCCGATCAGGCTCATCTGGCCCATCAGCACGTTCAGGATCTGCGGCAGCTCGTCCAGCTTGCTGTCGCGCATGAAATGGCCCAGCGGCGTGATCCGGCCGGTGTCCAGCGGATCATCCGCGCCGCGCTCGCCCGCACCCGCGTAGGTCATGGTGCGGAACTTCACCATGGTGAAGCCTTGCCTGTTCTGGCCACAGCGGCGCTGCAGGAAGAACAGGCGACCGGGGTTCCAGAACGGGTTCAGGCACAACAGCACGCAGCAGATGCCCAGCAGCACTGGCAGGCAGGCCAGGCTGATCAAGATGTCCGCAAGCCGTTTGGAACCAAGGTAGAGACGCCGTCGTGCCGTATCGGCAAAAGCGTCTGTCAGTTTGTCATGTCTTTCGCCCGGATAATAATATCCCTTGGCGGTACTCTTTAATACAACACCGTTTTTCATTGAACCGGCAACCGTTTACTAAACCCACAAAACAGGGGGCAGAAATTGATTGCCCGAAACAAAAAGCGCAGCCTTCAAAAAAGGTGCATGGGCATTTGAATTTCCGAAATGCAGTCCCCCCAGACTCCACAGAGATGGCCCAAGGAACAACACAACAGATGGGCCACCTAAGAAGTATGCCGCCTGGTTGCCATTCTGCCAAGATAAAATTTTATCGATCTCGGGTCCTGCCCCTGGCTGCCCGAGGTCAGCGCCGGGTCAGTTGCGGCGCCCCAGCGGCAGCACAGGGCCGGAGTGGGAAGGGTCTTTTGAAGCTTTTGAAAACAAATGGATAATTCTGGCAGCCCCCAGGATCGCGAAAAACAGGCCGGTGGCCGCTACGAGGCCCAGCACCGTCGACAAAAGAAAGCTGAAGCCGAAAAACATCCATAGGGTGAATGAAATTCCCCACATTGCGAAGGCGGAAAAAACAAAAACTGGAATCGCCATCGGCACCCTTCAATCATAACTTGTGGAATAGGGATATTCCGCGGCCGTCGTGAATGCCAGAAAAACCTCGGTCGGGACCGGCGGTTTTCACCGGACGGAGACAGGACAGCGACGCGGCAGACGCGGCGCAGATCCCTGCGCCGCGTCCTGTTTCAAATCGGCAGGCTGGCCTCAGACCAGCAGGAAGGTGTCGCTCAGCGCCGCGCTGGTGTCGGTGATCGTCAGGTCGCTGATGGTGCCGTCAAAGGCATCGCGGAACCCTGCCGCGCCGGACTGGCTGGCCCAGCCGTTGGCCCCGGCCTGCAGGTATTCCCCGTTGTCGAGCCAGTCGAAGTCGAACTCCGCCGCGCCGATCAACTGGCCGTTCAGCTCCAGCGCCACTTCCCCGCCGCCGAAACGGGCGGTGACATCATAATCGGTATCCTGCTGGATCCCGGACACCTGGAAGGTCTGCGCCTCGCGGCCCTCCTGGAACCGGACAAACAGCGTGCCGTTGTTGATGTAGCTGGTGAAATGGCCGTCGTTGACATCGGTGCCATACGCATCCCGGGACACCAGCCCCTGGCGACCGCTGACGGTGTCGGCGTTGAAGGTAAAGGCGATCTCCGCCTCTGCCAGCCGCAGCGCCTCTTCCGGGGCGAATTCCTGCACGCTGCCGCGGGAGCCGTCGAACTCCATCGCGCCCTCGATGCCAAAGACCTCGGCCAGGGACGGCAGCGCCGGGGCTTCTTCGTAGACGTCGAAACGCTCTTCGGAGACCGCGGTGCCGGAGGCATTGCTGGCACTTGCCGAAAGCGTGTAGCCCCCTGCCGCCAGGTTGCCCAGGTCCACCCCGTCCAGCGACCAGCGGCCGTTGCTGACGGTGGCGCTGCCGAGCGGGGTTTCGGCATTGCCATTCACCAGCGTCACGCGCACCTCGCCACCGTCGGCGATGTTCTGCGCGGTGCCGCTCAGGGACAGCGTGCTGCCTTCCTGTTGCGAGATGCTGTTGTCGCCGCCCACCGGGGCGATGTCGACCACCGGTGCCGCAACGGTGCTGTCGCCACCGCTGTCCGGGGTCTCGCCAGCCTCTCCGCCCGCGGCGCCGGTGTTGTAACCCGCGGTGATCTGGACATCGGAAATGGTGCCGTCAAACGGGTTGCGAAAGCCCGCCTTGCCGGATTGGCTGGCCCAGCCATTGGCCCCGATCTGCAGGTACTCGGTGTTGTCCAGCCAGTTGACGTCAAGGGACTGGCTGTCGACAAGCGCCCCGTCGACCCAGAGCGAAACCGTGCCCTCCCCAAAGCTGGTGCGCACGTCATAGTCCCGGTTGGCCTGGATGCCGGACAGCTTCAGCGTCTGGGAGGCGGCATCCTCCTGGTAGCGAACATGCAACGTGCCGTCCTTGATGTAGGAGGTGAAATGGCCGTTGTTGACCGTGGTGCCGCTGGCGTCCTTGGACACCAGCCCCTGGCTGCCGCTGACCTTGTCGGCGTTGAAGCTGAAGCTGATCGTTGCCGCCTCGACCTGGGTGGCGGCGCTGGGGGCCACTTCGATCACGCTGGCAGTGCTGCCATCGAACGTCATGGCGCCGGAGCGGCCGAACAGCAGATCACCGGTGCCGCCGGTTCCGGGCACCGGATCGGGCTCCGGCGTGGGGGTCGGATCAGGCGTGGGTTCGGGTGTCGGCTCTGGCGTCGGCTCCGGTGTGGGTTCCGGGTCCGGCGTGGGGGCGGGGTTGGCACCGCCACCGGATTCCCCGCCAGCGACGGGGCCCGCAGCACCGTCCCAAAGCTGGTCCGCCGACAGCTTGCGCGGCGCACCGGTGGCCGCGATCTCTCCCCCCAGGTTGCTGCCCGACGGGCTCGGCGCTTCGGCGCCCAGGAACCGCATCTCGTCCATGTTGCCCAGAAGCGTGAGACCCTCCCAGGTGATGTCATAGCCGTCCTTGATCAGGAAGGCGCGGGTGTTGCCCGAGCCCGAATTCTCGAAGATCGAGTCGCTCACCCGGATGTCATGCGGCATCAGATGCGCGTTGGAGCTGTTCAGCAGGCCATTGGGGTTGAGCACCGTCACCACCACCCCGTTGGGGCTGTCGATGAATTCGCTGCCCGAAATGGTGATGTTGTGGTTCTGCTTGCTGGCGTTGAAATCCGAGCTGTCCTTGTACAGGCTCTTGATGTCGATGCCGCTGACACCGTTGTCATAGAATACCGAGTTCAGCACCCGGCCGTCCTTGAAGCCGCCCGCGGCATCGAGACCGTCGCGGTGGTTGCCCTCGAACAGGCTGCCCTCGACCAGCATCCGCTCCGGCCCGTCGCCCCCCGGGGTGGCGGTGGTCTTGATGCCATCCCCGAGCGAATTCCTGAAATGGCTGCCGCTCACCCGGGCGTCATCCCCGCCGACGATGCGGACCTGGTAGAAGCCGCCGTCAAAGGCGCTGTTGGCGAGGTTGAAGAAATCGCCGTTCTGCACGTCGATATGCATCGAGACATTGCCGGAGAACGCGCTGTTCTCGACGCTGACCCCGTCGCCATCCACCACCAGCACGCGCTTGGTGTGGTAATCCTTGCCCGACACCGGGTTGGCACCGCCATAGCCGGTGGTGGGTGCGTTGACCACGTCGAAGGTGACATTGTCCACCGTCACGCCATCGGACAGGATGAACAGCGCCGAGGTGTCGGTGGCGGAGGTGGTGCGCACGTCCAGGCCCGCGCCCTTGCTGGCGGTCAGCGTGAAGTCCTTGGGCAGCCGCAGGTTCGACCCCGAGATCTTGTAGGTGTCCTCAAGGACGAGCGTGTCTCCTGCCTTGAACTTGTTGCTGCTCAACAGGGATGCGAACGCGCTGGAGACATCCTGACCCGCGGACCAGCCGAGGTCAGACGAATGCCAAACGGTCATGTGATTTCCTTTCACTGGCGATCAGCCACGCAGACGCGCGGCCAACACTCTTAACGTTTCCCGAACCGTACCCGCCGGAAACGGGCTGCCAGAGCCTGCCAGCCGCTGCCGGGGTGCCCCGCCGACCGCTGGTGCCTGTCCTCCCGCCCCGGAGAGCGAACTTGTACCAAACCTCCTAGCGGCCTACCGGCCCGTTTCAGGGACAGGAAGGGGAAGGCGGATGCGGCGCGAGAGATGGCTTGTTTCGGCCAATTCGCCGTCAGCCGCCCGCAAAGAACCGCCAACAGGCAAAAGCCCGCTGACGCCCGCGCGCCCGAAAGCTGGGAAACCGCGGCAGCGTTCTGTAACACTGGGTCCGGTTTGTCCGGGGGATCCGATACAGTTGGATTGGGCCGCTGCGCGCAGGCCAGATGCAAAGCGCAACAATCAGAAGTGCTTAGCCGCCATCGCCGCAACAGGCCGCCATCCTGGCCCTGCGCAGGGCCCGCGAATCAGGTTTTTCAGGCTCTGAACGGAGGCGCGAACCGGGGCGTCAGACCGGATGGTCCTTCAGCCGCTGCAGCTGCCGCTGTTGGCGGCGCACCTGCAGCTTCCGCTTCAGCCGCTGCCCGCCCATCCGCAGCAGCGCGTCCAGCCGCTGCTCGGCACGCAGCCCCGGCGTCAGAAATATCGCGTTCAGATATTCCCGCGACAGGCGCCGGCTGGGACGGGTGTCGACGGTCGCCGTCGGGTCGAACCATTTCGCCACCGCCTCGGGCGTCTTGTTGGCCCGTTGCGAGCCATCGGCGTGCAGGCGGCGCTGGAACTGCGGCGGGCCGTCCAGCCGCACGATGTGACCCAGCAGGGCGCATTCCGCCAGCAGCACGTAATCGGAGGCGATATAGCTGCCGATCAGCCGGGTCTTTGCCAGTTCAGTGCGCCGGAACAGGCCGAAGATCGAGGTGACAATCGCCAGCTGCTCGAGGGTCTGATACAGCCGCCGTCCGGGGCTTGGCGCGCAGGTCTGCACGCATGTCGAGGCCTCCGCCGCGATCTCCCGCCCGGTTTCGTCAATATATCTGAAGGCCGGGTAGACCAGGACCGCTGCCGCACCATGCGCGGCAAACCCCGCCAGGCAGGTGGACAGAAAATCCGGCCCCAGGATGTCATCATGCGCCAGCCAGTTGAAATATGTGCCGCGCGCGAGGTGGAACACGTAGTTGTAATTCTTCGCCGCACCGATGTTGCGCGGCTGCCGCACGTAGAGGATCCGCGGATCCTGCTCCGCATAGCGACGGCAGATCGCCTCGGTGCCATCGGTGGAGGCATTGTCGGAAATGATCAGCTCGAAGTCCTGGAACTTCTGCGCCAGCACCGAGCGGATGGCCTGCTCCAGATAGTTTGCGCCGTTGTAGACCGGCAACCCGATGCTGCAGGCCGGAGCCGCGGAAATTTCTGTCATCTGCTCACCCGTCTCCCGATATCCGTGATCGAAATAGTGCGCCGGGCAAGAACGGCCACCCGGTCCTTCCCCTTCCGGTGCAAAACGGCTCAGGTCCGCGTCACACCAGGACGGAGAATTCAAAGGCATCTCCCGTCAGGCTCAGCCCGTAGACATCATGCAGGATGCCGATCAGCTCATCCTGGTCACCGCCGCTGCCGACCCGCCAGATCGCGGTGCCGGTCGGCAGCCCGGCGGCGTCTTCGCTCAGCACGTAGTCGGTGTCAGTTCCGGCCAGGCGCACCTTGTCGCCGGCGCTGAAGTCCCAGACATAGCCATAATCGTCGGTGCCGCTAGTGGCGCCATTGCCGTCGTCATAGTAGACGGTGCCGGCGTCGCCGAAGACAAAGACATCATCACCGCCATTGCCGGTAAAGACATCCAGCTCGCCCAGCCCCGGCAGCGGATCGGTTGCCTCCACCGCCGCCAGCACTTCGGCGCTGGCATCGCCAATGGTCACGTCGCCGCCCTCGATCTCGGTGATGTCGAGATCGTGGAACTCGATGTCATAGTGATGGGTGACCAGCGCAAAGGAGCCGGTGATCGGATCGTCATAGTCGATGACCAGATCCATCAGCCAGTCCACCGGTTCGGCGGTGCCCTCTTCCCAGACCTTCATCTTGTAGGCGCGGTCGAAGGTGCCGGACTGTTCGACCCGGATCACGAAATTGAACCGGGTGCCCTCGGCCAGCGCATAGTTGGTGTCATTGATGTTCGGGAAGATCTCGAAATGCGGGGTGCCGGTATGCTGGTTGTAGAACAGGAACTCCGAGGGGGTGAATCCGCGCAAGGGCTGCCACTGGATGGCGGAGTCATCGGTATGCCCGTTCCACCACAGGCCGAACCCGAACAGACCGCCGACCGCGGACATGTCATGCGGGGTGACCGCCAGCCGGGCTTCGTAGAAGTCCCAGCTGTCGTCGCCGAGGGCGATGAACCGGTCAAACCCCAGCTCATCCGGGCGCACCCCGTCCCCGGTCAGCGCCCAATTGCCATCGACCACCTGTGCCACGTCCTGGATGTTGCTGACGCCTGACCAGTCGATGGCGTAATCTTTGGGCCAATCGGCGCCGTCCTCGTACTGGATGGTCACATCCTGGGTATGAACCGAGCCATCGTCGTATCTGGCGATGATCGAGACCACGTCATCGGTGGCGCTGGGGTTCAGCTCCGCATAGGCGATGTCGATGTTGAAATCGCCGGCCTTCTCCAGCCGGTGCGCATCGGGCCCTACCGAGAGCGTGCGCTCGGCGCCGCCGTTCAGGCTGTAGGTCAGCGTATCCAGACCCTCGGCGAAGACATCACCGAGGATATTGACCCAGGTCTGCGGCACCCCGGGCTGGCCGAAGCTCTGCGTCGGCCCGTACCAGACATCGATGACCGGCCCCACCGCGATCGTCACGGTGGCCGTGTCGCTCAGCCCGCCATCGTCGCTGATCGTATAGGTGAAACTGTCCGGCCCCTCGAAACCGGGATCCGGCGTATAGGTGAGCGTGCCGTCGCCATTGTCCACCAGGGTGCCATTGGCCGGGGCCGTGAAGCTGTCGAAGGTGATCGGATCGCCGTCGGGATCGCTGTCATTGGCCAGCAGGCTGGCCGTGGCGATCAGCTGCGCCGTGTCGATGGCCACCGGCATCGCGTCGTCCTGCGCCACCGGCGCGGTGTTCACCGGCACATGGCTGCCGTCCTCGTCGACGATCGGATCGCTGGCGACCTCGAAGTAATCGACCTGCGCGGTATAGCCGGTGGCCTGGGCCACATTGCCTGCAAACACCCCGGCCGCGGTGGCGTTGATCGCTTGGGTGAAGCTTACCGCCGTGGTCCAGTTGATGCCGTCGGCGGAGTATTCATAGGTCCAGGTGTCGCCGGTGCGGTCCACCCGCAGGTATTCCGCCTCTCCCGCCTGGATCTGCGCGTTGACCCGGGACGAGGAACTGCCATTTGTGGTGACGGCCGCAAACACCCGCAGCACATTGCCGTCGGAATAGGTGTCAAAACGCAGCCAGGTGTTGGCGTCCTGCTCCACCAAAAGCCCGTGCAGCTGGAACCGCTCGGCGGGAGTGGACAGGAAGCGCGCCTCGATCTGGAAATCCACATCCGAGACATCCTGCATGGCCCGGGCGGAATTGTTGGTCCCCCAGGCATCGTAATTGCCATCCGGCGTCACCAGCTCGAGGAAGGCATCACTGGCATTGCCGTCGGTGGCGGCCGAGATGCCCGCAGGCCCCTCGACGCTCCACACCGCCAGATCGAGATCGCCGCCCGCGAAATCATCCGACACCAGCCCGCTGCCTGCGCTCGGCGCCGAGACTGTCAGCACAACCGTCGCGGTGTCGGCCAGCCCGCTGTCGTCCGAGATCGTATAGGTGAAACTGTCCGCCCCCTCGAAGCCCGGATCCGGCGTATAGGTGAGCGTGCCGTCGCCATTGTCCACCAGCGTGCCATTGCTCGGGGCCGTGAAGCTGTCGAAGGTGATCGGATCGGCGTCGGGGTCGCTGTCATTGGCCAGCAGCGCCGCCTCCTCGATCACCAGCGCCGTGTCCATCCCCACCGCCAGCGCGTCATCCCCGGCCGCGGGCGCCTGGTTCACCGGGCCACCGCCGCCATCCTCGTCGAGGAGGGGATCACTGGCGAATTCGACGTAGTCGACCTGCGCGGTATAGCCTGTGGCCTGGGCCACGTTGCCCGCGAACACCCCCGCGGCGGTGGCGTTCAGCGCGTGGCTGTAGCTGACGGCGGTGGTCCAGCTGTTGCCATCGGCGGAATACTGGTAGGTCCAGGTGTCGCCCAGACGCTCCACCCGCAGGTATTCGGCGTCGCCCTGCTGGATCGTCATGTTGATCCGCACCGAAGACGACCCGTTCACCGTCACCCCGGAGAACACCCGCAGCACATTGCCGTCGGAATAGGTGTCAAAGCGCACCCAGTTGTCGGCGTCCTGCTCCACCAGCAGCCCGTGCAGCTGGAAGCGCTCGCTGGGGGTAGTCAGGAAACGCGCCTCGATCTGGAAATCCTCGTCGGCGATGGCCTGCATCGCGCGGGCCGCGTTGTTGGTCTGCCAGGCGTCGTAATTGCCGTCCGGCGTCACCAGCTCGAGATAGGCGTCACTGGCATTGCTGCCGAGACCGGCCGCAATCCCGGCCGGGCCTTCCACGCTCCACACCGCCGGATCGAGGCTGCCGCCCGCGAAATCATCCGACACCGGGCCGCTGCCCGAGGCGGGCGCCGAGACCGTCAGCGCAACCGTCGCGGTGTCGGCCAGCCCGCTGTCGTCGGAGATCGTATAGGTGAAACTGTCCGCCCCCTCGAAGCCCGGATCCGGCGTATAGGTGAGCGTGCCATCGCCATTGTCCACCAGGGTGCCATTGGCCGGGGCCGTGAAGCTGTCGAAGGTGATCGGATCGCCGTCGGGGTCGCTGTCATTGGCCAGCAGCGCCGCCTCGTCGATCACCAGCGCCGTGTCCATCCCCACCGCCAGCGCGTCATCCCCGGCCGCGGGCGCCTGGTTCACCGGGCCACCACCGCCGCCGCCATCCTCGTCGAGGATGGGGTCATGGGCGACCTCGAAGTAATCGACCTGCGCGGTATACCCCGTGGCCTGGGCCGTATTGCCCGCAAACACCCCGGCCGACGTGGCGGTGATCGCGTGATCGAAGCTGCCCGCCGTGGTCCAGTTGCTGCCGTCGGCGGAGTATTCATAGGTCCAGGTATCGCCGGTGCGGTCCACCCGCAGGTATTCGGCCGCCCCCGCCGGGATCGTGGCATTGACCCGCGCCGAGGAGGAACCGTTCACCGTCACCGCCGCGAACACCCGCAACACGTTGCCGTCGGAATAGGTGTCAAAGCGCACCCAGTTGTTGGCGTCCTGCTCCACCAAGAGCCCGTGCAGCTGGAAGCGCTCGCTGGGGGTGGTCAGGAAACGCGCCTCGATCTGGAAATCCTCGTCGGCGATGGCCTGCATCGCGCGGGCCGCGTTGTTGGTCTGCCAGGCGTCGTAATTGCCATCCGGCGTGATCAGTTCCAGATAGGCGTCAGTGGCATTGGCGCCGAGACCGGCCGCAACCCCGGCCGGGCCTTCCACGCTCCACACCGCCGGATCGAGGCTGCCGCCCGCAAAATCATCCGACACCAGCCCGCTGCCCGAGGCCGGAGTGCCGATGGTGACGTCGAAAAGCACCCTGGCCGGTTCGGAAGTTCCGTCGCTGAGCCCCAGTTCGAACCCGTCCAGCCCGTCGGTCCCCGCCGTGGTGACAAAGGCAACCAGGCCCTGGTTCACATCCGCCTGGGTAAAGCTCTCGCCGGCCACCAGTGCGTTGCCATTGAGCCGCAGACTGCCCAGGGTCGGGGCCGCAACCACGGTATAGACCAGTTCGCTGGCACCTTGCTCGGCGTCGGTGGCCGACAGCAGCGCCGCATCGATGGCCAGGGTTTCGCCCGCGTTCAGGACTGCGGACTGCTCCCGGTGCTGCAGCAGCAGCGCTACGGTGGCGTCGGTCTTGCTGGCGACGATGACGTCCACCAACCCGTCCTGGTTCACGTCGGCCGGGGTCGGCGTATAGGCCCCCAGGGCATTGCCGTCGATGGTGATGGTGCCAAACACCCCGCTGCCGTTGTTCTCCAGGAACCGCACGCTGTTGTCATTGACGCTGGCGGCCAGCAGATCGATATCGCCGTCATTGTCGACATCCTCGGCAATCACCGAGCGCACCCCGCCAAGGCCGCTGGCCAGCACGGTCCGGGTGTAGCCGCTGCCGGTGTTGAAATAGCCGATCACCTGATTGCTGACCTTGGCCGCGGCGGCGATGTCGATCAGCCCGTCCCCGTTCAGATCCGCCGCGGTGACGTAATAGGCCCCGTCCGCGGTGCTATCGACCACTTGCTTGGTGAAGCTCTGGCTGCCGTCGTTTTGGTAGATCGCCACGGTATCATCGCCGTGGCTGGCGCTCAGGATGTCGAGATCGCCATCCGCATCGATGTCCACGGCGATCGCCGTCTTGGCCTCCAGCGCGGTGCTGTCCAGCACATGTTCGGTGAATCCCTGGCTGCCGTCGTTTTCGTACCAGGCAATGGTGGCGGCATCCTGGCTGGCGGTGACCAGGTCCAGGTCGCCGTCGCCGTCCATATCCGCGGCCTCCAGGTAATGGGCGCCATCCTTGGTGGCGATGGTGTGGCGCTGGAACCCGCCGCTGCCGTCATTTTCGTACCAGACGTAGAGGTCGTCGCGGTACCCGGCTGCCAGAATGTCGGCGTCACCGTCCTGGTCCAGGTCGGCGATGGCTGCCGGGTAGGAGGATTCCAGGGTGCTGTCGATGACATGTTCGGTGAATGTCTCGGCGCCGTCATTCTGGTACCAGGCGACGGAATCGTTCTGCTCCGAGGTGGCGGCAATGTCGATGTCCCCATCAAGGTCGAAATCCGCGGCGATGCCCACATGGGTGAGCGGCATGGCGGTGGTGACGATGACCTTGGTGAAGCCCGGGGTGCCCGTGGTCAGAACCGGCGCCTCCTGCACCGGTCCGCCGCCGCCACCCGAAGGCGGCGCGCTCAGGGTGACCGTGGCGCTGGCACTATCGGTGCCATCGCTGAGCGTATAGGTAAAACTGTCCGCCCCCGAAGACCCCGCATCCGGCGTGTAGGTGAAGGACCCGTCGCCGTTCAGGGTCACGCTGCCCTTGCTGGCCGGGCTGTCCAGCGTGACGCTCAGGGGATCGCCATCGGCGTCGCTGTCATTGGCCAACAGGCCGCTGGCCGCGTCCACCGTCAGGCTGCGATCGCTTTCCAGCAGGTAGCTGTCATCCACCGCATCCGGCGCCTGGTTCACCGGGCCACCGCCACCGCCGCCATCCTCGTCAAGGATGGGGTCACTGGCGAATTCGACGTAGTCGACCTGCGCGGTATAGCCGGTGGCCTGGGCCACGTTGCCCGCAAACACCCCCGCGGCGGTGGCGTTCAGCGCGTGGCTGTAGCTGACGGCGGTGGTCCAGCTGTTGCCATCGGCGGAATACTGGTAGGTCCAGGTGTCGCCCAAGCGCTCCACCCGCAGGTATTCGGCGTCGCCCTGCTGGATCGTCATGTTGATCCGCACCGAAGACGACCCGTTCACCGTCACCCCGGAGAACACCCGCAGCACATTGCCGTCGGAATAGGTGTCAAAGCGCACCCAGTTGTCGGCGTCCTGCTCCACCAGCAGCCCGTGCAACTGGAAGCGCTCGCTGGGGGTGGTCAGGAAACGCGCCTCTAGCTGGAAATCCTCGTCGGCGATGGTCTGCATCGCGCGGGCCGCGTTGTTGGTCTGCCAGGCGTCGTAATTGCCGTCCGGCGTCACCAGCTCGAGATAGGCGTCAGTGGCATTGGCGCCGAGACCGGCCGCAATCCCGGCCGGGCCTTCCACGCTCCACACCGCCGGATCGAGGCTGCCGCCCGCGAAATCATCCGATACCGGGCCGCTGCCCGAGGCGGGCGCCGAGACCGTCAGCGCAACCGTCGCGGTGTCGGCCAGCCCGCTGTCGTCGCTGATCGTATAGGTGAAACTGTCCGCCCCCTCGAAGCCCGGAGCCGGCGTATAGGTGAGCGTGCCATCGCCATTGTCCACCAGGGTGCCATTGGCCGGGGACGTGAAACTGTCGAAGGTGATCGGGTCGCCGTCGGGGTCGCTGTCATTGGCCAGCAGCGCCGCCGCGTCGATCACCAGCGCCGTGTCCATCCCCACCGCCAGCGCGTCATCCCCGGCCGCGGGGGCCTGGTTCACCGGGCCACCGCCACCGCCGCCGCCATCCTCGTCGAGGAGGGGGTCACTGGCGATTTCGACATAATCGACCTGCGCGGTATAGCCCGCGGCCTGGGCCACATTGCCCGCGAACACCCCGGCCGAGGTCACCGTCACCGCATGTACATAGCTGCCCGCCGTGGTCCAGTTGCTGCCGTCGGCGGAATATTCATAGGTCCAGGTATCGCCCGCACGGCTCACCCGCAGGTACTCCGCCTCGCCGGCCTGGATCACCGTGTTGATGCGGGCTTGCGAATTGCCGTTGATCGTCACGCCGGAGAACACCCGCAGCACGTTGCCGTCGGAATAGACGTCAAAACGCAGCCAGTTGTCGGCATCCTGCTCCAGCAGCAGCCCCTGCAGCTGGAAGCGCTCGCTGGGGGTGGTCAGGAAGCGGGCCTCGATCTGGAAATCCTCATCCGCGATATCCTGCATCGCGCGGGCTGACTTGTTGGTCTTCCAGGCATCAAAGAAGCCATCCGGGGTCACCAGTTCCAGATAGGCATCCGTGGCACTGCTGCCGGTATGCGCCGCGACACCGGACGGCCCTTCGACTGTCCAGACCGACGGATCCAGCGGTCCGCCGCTGAAATCATCTGATGAAAACACGTACCTTCCCCCCAAAGAATTCGTAACCCGGCGGCTCGACTGGCCGCCTGCACACTCAACCAACTTGTAATCAACTAGGCCCGTTTCCCCGGAGTCCAGACCGCTGCAAAGGGGATAAAACACTTTGCGTATAAGGGCGCATGATACCACAGGCCCGGCCCGAACTCCAATTCCGGGCCTTTCGACCTCCGGCCGCGCCGCGCCCTCCCCGGATCCGCCCCGATCGGAACGCGTCCCGCCCACCGGTCCCGGTGCGGCCGGACTGAGGGCGCCAGCCCGGCCGGAATGATCTGAAAAGAACCGGTTTTGCGGGCGATCCCGCGAGGCGCGGACAGGCCGGATTCGGGCCATATCCTGGCCGGGTTCCGGTCCCCTTTGGGCGGAACCGACTGTCACTCAAAGAGGACTTATAGTTGACTCAAATGCGATCCAGGCGCACAATGGCTGTTAAGGTTTCGTCAGCCGGGGCTCCCTTGAAACACTTTGGGAGCGGGGGGAAGTTTCTGAAGACGACAAGACTTTCTTGCCCTTTGCTGCTGATTTACAGCCTGATCGATCTATGTGTGTTAGATTAACCAAAGTACCAGTGAAGTAGGGTAAAAATGACAGATCGTACAGATAAGCCAGAATCCCCTGAACGCAGGGAAATCCTTCAGAAAGCGGGGCGCTTTGCAGCTGTGACAACGCCTGCGGTGACCTTCCTGCTTTCGACCAGCCTCTCCTCGGAGGCCGTCGCCAAGTCCGGCGGCAAGCCGAAGAAGAAGAGGAAAGGGAAGAAGAAAGGCCGCAGAGGACGTCGCCGCCGCCTCTTCCACTAAGTTCAGCGACTGAGCCCGGCGGAAACGTTTCGCCGGGTCCATGGACATGGCTGTCTTCGGTGCTTGGAGAGGGTAATTCTTGGACCTTGCTCATGTTTCGGCATCCCCGGATGTGCGTCTTGCACGTTTGGGAGACCGCCACGTCCTGTTCCTGCCACGCGGTCAGAAGCTGTTTCAGGCCTCTGACGCCACCGTGGCAATGTGGCCCCGGCTCAGCGCCGGGCTCAGCGTTTCCGATTTCATCACGGCCGCTTCGGCCGATGGCGCCAATGGGCTGCAATCCCTGACCGAGCTGCTCGAGTCGGGCGTTGTGCGTTACCTGGCGCCGCGGTCGGGGCCGGTGCCGGTGACCGCGCGGCTGTGCCTGTCGATCGACGGCCATGTCATCAGCATCTGCTGCACCGGCGACAGGACCACCCGCCTGGTGCGCACGACATTTGAACATCTCCTGGTGGCCGATACCCCTGCAGAACACCATCTCATCCTCCTTGAGGAACCCGCCCGGGCCGGGCTGGCCTGGGCCGGGGAAGACCCGGAATGGCACCGCTGGGAGGAAATCGGCGCGGCGTTGAAATACCTGCTGACCACCCTGGTTCTGGACCTGTCGGAAGACCCGGTGCTGCACACCGCGACCGTGTCCGCGGCGGGGCAGACGATGCTGCTCTGCGGCGACCCGGGGCGCGGCAAGTCCACCCTGTCAATTGCCCTGGGCAAGGAGGGGTTCACCCTCGAAGGCGATGACCTGGCGGCGCTGCGGCGCGGCGGCCAGGTGATGGCCCTGCCCTTTCCGGCCACGCTGAAATGCGGCTCGCTGCCCCTGCTGGCCTCGCGCCTGCCGGGGCTGGAAGACCAGGCGGCCTACCTGCGACCGGACGGCAAGCGGGTGCGCTACCTCGCCCTGGATGCCGGGGCCGTTCCCGCGCGCCCCGTCCGCTGCGTGCTGTTCCTGGAGCGCGGCGATGCACAGCCGAGCGGGCTGGAGCCCGTCACCGCGCCCGAGGAGATCCTGCGGAGGATGCTGGCCTCCTGCTGGTCCGCGGATGAGCGCCTGTCAGGCGATGGTTTTGAATCCCTGCTGGCGCTGATCGGCTCTGCCCGGTTTTTCCGGGTCCGCTTCGACGGGCTGGAGCAGGCCTGCAGCCTGGCACAGGAGGCCTGGCAGCGGGCCGGGAGCACCTGACCGGATGTCCGTTTTGCCCTCCAATGCGCTGGAAGCCCTGTCGGAATGCCTGCAGGGGCGCGTGCCCCGGGACGCGGATTGGGAGCAGATCATCGGCTGCGCCAATGAAAACCTGGTCACCCCGCTGCTGTACCGGCGGCTGGTGCAATCCGGCGCGGCGAACCGGATCGACCCCGAAGCGCTGGACTACCTCGCTTCGGTGGACGCCGCCAACATCACCCGCAACACCATGCTGAAAGATCAGTTGCACGAGGTGCTCTCCGCGCTGACGGAGGCCGGGCTGGAGGCGGGGCTGATGAAGGGCGCGGTCAATCTCTTTCAAGCCGCCGAGGCCGCCGATGTGCCGCGGATGTGCTTCGACCTCGACATCGTGACCAGCCCGGAACAGGACGCGGAGGTCGAACACCTGCTGAGCCAGCTTGGCTACGAGAAGTTCCCCGACAGCCGCAACCAGTATTCGCTGGGCAGCTATTTCCGGCCGGATGTCGTCGGCGCGCTGGATATCCACCACCGGATCCCGGAGCGTTACCTGGGGGCCATCAGCGCGCAGGACATGCAGGAGCAAAGCCGTCTTGTGCCATTTGGCGCGGGGGCGGTTCGGGTCCCCAATGCGCATTTGCGCCTGATGAACAACCTGTCGCATGACATGTTGCATGACCGGGGCGTCTTCTCCGGCTTTGTTCACCTGCGTTATCTCGTCGACCTGATCGAGCTGTGCGGGGACCCCGCGGATCCCGTCGACTGGCAGCAGGTCGAGGAAAAATTCTCCACCTATCGTTTCAAGCTGGGGCTGGAGTTGCAATGCCGCATGATCCGGCACCTGTTTCCTGACGCGGGCTTTCCCGAGGGGCCGCGCAGCCGTCTGGGCTGGATGCTGCATCAGCGCAGGCTGCTCAGATCGCGGCTGCCCGCGCTGGCGCGGTTGGAATGGCAGATGATCCTGCGCCTGCGGCGAACGCGGTTCTGGCTATGGCTGCGCCAGCCGAGGTAGGCGCCGAACCCAAGGGCGCCTCAGCCTCAGCTACACGCTGTCGCGGAGCCGACCCCCGGCCCGCTCGGCCTGTCCACCGAGCCAGCCCGTCGGTCCTGACCGCCCAGTCCTAACCGCCCAGTCCTAACCGCCAGGCCTATCCGTTGGCCGGGCCGTCGGCCCTGCTCACCAGCCTTGGCCGGCAGTACTGTCGCGGAACGCGATCCGCAGCCGGACTATTCGAACAGCCGCCGCTGGGGCACCACGATCACATCACCGGGCGCCAGAACCGTGCTACCGGAGATGCCGGAGCCACCATTGGTGCGGTAGTTGTAGAGGTAGATCTTGTTGCCCCGGCGCAGCTGAATACGCTTCTCAGCGGCGAAACGGGTCAGGCCGCCCGCCTGGGCAAGGGCCTGCAACAGGGTCGTGTTGCGCGTTGCCTCCAGCTTGCCGGGGGCAGAGATCTCTCCCATCACGTAGACCGCGCGGCTGGGGCGGACGACGCTGCGCCGGGCCACCGGCTCGGCCAGCGCATTGACCGAAACGAAGACGCGCGGCTGGGCCGCGAAATTGGGCGTCAGCGCATCGGTCAGCTCATTCCGGACCTGCTCGACCGTGCGCCCGGCCGCGGCCACGCCACCGGCCAGCGGGAAATTGATGGACCCGTCCGGCAACACCAGCGCGCTGCGGCTCAGGTTTTCATCTTCCAGCACTTCGATGCTCAGCGTGTCGCCCGGTTTGATCTTGTAACCGCCTTGCGCCTGGGCGGCCGCCGCCACCAGCAGCGCCGCGAAAAAACTGAATATAGACTTGAACATAACAGACCTCCCTCAGGACAAAGACATGGACTCAGAACGCTGTGGCGCCGCCCGGTCAACAATCCGGGTCCACGGCGCCACGGGGGGCGCGACATCAGGGCGGTGCCTTTATCCTCTCAGTCCTCATGGAGGCCCTCCAGGGTCGCATTCTTATACCTTAGGTTGAATATTGCCATCTGTGCAAACCTCGGCATCCCCCTACCCCGCGATGACCGCGAAGTCGGGGTGCAGGCCCGCGGCGCCCAGTTGGGCAATGATTTCCTCCTCGTAGAGGGCATTGGAGATCAGCACCAACTCGGGGCGCAAGCTGGCCAGCTGCTCCGGCGCGATGACCGGCAGGGCAACACCGGGTGCGATGCGCTGATGTTTGCGGCTGTTCAGATCGACAAAGGCGCAGAGCCCGGGCGCCGCCTCCCCCATGGCATTGGCGAAGGTGATGCCTTTTGACCCCGCCCCCCAGATCACGACCTTGCCGCGGCAGTCCCGCAAGCGCCGCCGCCACCGCTGCACCTCGGCCCCGGCGGCCTCGGCAAAAGCCTGGGCCGCAGCGCAGATCCGCGCCGCGCCCGGATCCAGGTAGTCCTCTTGTGGCGCGGCGGGCACCGCTTCGATCATCAGGAACTGCGCGCCGTAGCCGGTGCGCACCGACAGCGGTTCAAACCCGGTCCGCCGGAACAGGGCGGTGAGGGCCGGCGCGCTCCAGTAGCCCACATGTTCATAGATCACGTCCCACATCGACACCGCCTCCAGCATCCATCCGGCATTGGGCACCTCGAAATAGACCGGAACCTCCCGGTCGCCGATGGCGCGGCGGATGTCGCGCAGCAGGGCAACGGGGTCGTCGAGATGCTCCAGCACATGGCGGCAGAGAATGGCGTCGCAGGGCCGGTCCAGCTGATCGGAGCGGAAGTATTCGCCGACGATCTCGACGGTGTCGCGCGCGGTGAAGGGCGAGGTGACACCCGCCATCGAGGGATCGAAACCGGTCGCCGAGGCGACGCCGTTTTGCGCCAGCAGGTCCAGCATATGGCCGTCGCCGCAGCCGATCTCGATCACATGCTTGCCGGCCAGCCCGTATCGCGCCACCAGCCCGGCCGCCAGCTCTGCAGCAAAGGCCTGGAAGCGGGGCGAGAAATGCAGCGCGTTCTCATAGCCCGGCGCATAGACCATGCGGTCCGGCTCAAAGGCGCTGTTCCAGATGAAGCTGCAATCGCGACAGAGCTGCAGATCCACGGTGCCGGCAGGCGCGGTTCGTGCCGCCTCCGGATCCGGCCACAGCTGGTTGCAGATCACCGGAACCTGGTCCAGCCGGAAGATGGCCTGGGCCTTCTGCGCGCCGCAGAGCGGGCAGCAAAGGGGAGCCGCGGCCCTCATAGCGCAACCAGCTCCGGTGTGAGCCCCATGGCCGACAATTGCGCCCCGATCTCGGGCAGGTAGACCGGGTTCATCACGATCACCGTGTCGGGGGGCGCCTCGCGCAGGCTGTCGGGGGCGCTGACGGGATGCCCGGTGCCGGGCAGGTATTTGCCCTGTTTGAACGGGTTGATGTCGATGACCTGCGCCACCTCCGCCCCCAGGCCGTTGGTGGTCAGGAAGGAGACGCCTTTCGACCCGCCCCCCCAGATCGCGAGCCGCTTGCCGGCGGCATGACGGCTGCGCACGAATTCGGTCCAATGGCGGCGGCTCTCGGCCACCTTCTGCGGAAAGCGGGCCGCCAGGGAGCGCAGGGTGTCGAGGTCATCCTCCTGCGGCAGCGCCGGGCGATCCGCCGCGGGGGCGGCATACTGGATGATGTACTGGCGGTCATAGGCCAGGTACAGACCGGTCACGTCAAAGCCCGCCCGCCGGAACAGCCGTGCATGGCTGCCCAGGGTGAAATAGGAGCAATGCTCGTAGTAGATGTCCCAGAAGGCGCCTTCCTGCAGCACCCGCTGCACGTCGGGGGTTTCAAAGAAGAGACCGGCGGCGCCGTGGCCGTCCAGCAGCTGCCCGATCTGCTGCATGAAGCGGCCAACCTCGGGAATATGCTCAAGGGTGTGGCGGCAAACGACGAAATCAGGCGGCTCGGCGATGGTGGCGGGATCGAAGAATTCGCGCTGGAACCGGATCTCCTGGCCCTGCGCCCCGGGCAGGCGCTCGGGGATGAACCCGGGGTCGACCCCCAGCCCCAGGGTGCCGGTCTGGCGGACCAGCTCTTGCAGGAACTCCCCCTTGCCGCAGCCGATTTCCAGCGTGCGCTTGCCCTTCAGATCGTAAAGGGAGGCCACCTCCGCCGCCAGGTCGCGGGCAAAGCGGCTGAAGGTGCCGGAGAAATGCTGGCTCTCTTCGGTGGTGGAGGCATAGTCGACCAGCGACAGGTCGAACACCGAATTGAAGATGAAGCCGCAGCCGTCGCAGAACATCAGCACCAGCGGGTGGCGCGGAAACTGCCGCGCCTCTTGCGCGCTGTCCAGCAGGATGCAGCTCTGCACCGGGATGGCCTCCAGCCGGTAGATCTCGGCGAGATCCCGGCCGCTGCAGGCGGGGCAGGTGCGCGTGCCGCTCATCGGCTGCTATCCTGCTGCGGCGCGCTGACAATCTCCAGATCGGGGATCGGGACGAGGAATTTGCCGCCCGCCTCCAGAAACGCCTGCTGCTGGCGGATGATCTCATCGCGGAAATTCCACGGCAGGATCACCACGTAGTCCGGCCTGTCCTCCATCAGCTTCTCCGGCTCGTCGATGCGGATCCGCACGCCGGGCATGTATTTGCCCTGCTTGTGGACGTTCTTGTCGACCGCATATTCGATGGCGCGGTCGTTCAGGTTCAGGAAGTTGAGCATGATGGTGCCCTTGGCGGCGGCGCCATAGGCGGCGATGCGCTTGCCATCCGCCTTCAGCGTGCCCAGCAGCTTGCGCGCCTGGTCGCGGAAGGCGCGCACCCGGGCGCCAAAGGTTCTGTAATAGTCATAGCGGTCCAGCCCGAGCGCATGTTCCTCGGCAAGAATGCCCTGCACCGCATCGGTCACCGCCGGACATTTGCTGAAATAGAGCCGCAGGGAGCCGCCGTGGATGGGCAGGCGGCGGACATCGTTCAGATACAACCCGTGCCGTTCGAACAGCATCTTGGCGGAGCCGACCGAGAAATAGCACAGATGCTCGTGGTAGATGGTGTCGAACTCGATGAAATCGATCATGTCGCGGACATAGGGGAATTCGACGACGACCATGCCATCGTCCGCCAGAAGCTCCGCCATGCCGGCCACCAAGTCGTTCTGGTCGGCGACATGGGCGACCACGTTGTTGGCGATGATCAGATCCGCCCGCCGCCCTTCGGCGCGCAAACCCGCCGCCACACGGGTGCCGAAAAAATCGACCAGCGTCTCGATCCCCTTCTCGCGCGCCGCCTGGGCGGGCTGGCGCGCCGGGTCGACCCCGAGGACCTGGATCCCCTGCGCCTGGAAGTTCTGCAGCATGTAGCCGTCGTTCGAGGCGATCTCGACCACCAGGCTGTCCGGCCCCAGGCCCTGGGTCCGGATCAGCTCCTGCGCGTTCTCCCGGGAATGCTTCAGCAGGTCCTCGGAATAGGAGGAGAAATAGACGTAGTCATCGCCGAACATCTCTTCGGCCGGGCGGGTTTCCAGCAGCTGCACCAGGGTACAGCCCGGACAATAGCCCAGCCGCAGCGGCACCAGCGTCTCCTGCTGGGAGGGGCCAACCGTCTCCAGCAGCCCGTCCGAACGCGGCATCCGCCCCAGGTCGAGGATCGGCTTCAACCCCTGATGCCCGCAGGAGATGCAATGGACCCGGGCACTGTCGGAGGAAAAGTCCGACTGCTCCGCCTCCGGCACCTGCTGGCGGCGGGCGGCGTGGCCTGCCGCGGTGTGCTTCAGCGTGACATCGAGGATGTCGTCGGCGATCAGCTTTTTGATATGGCCGATGCGCTGGTAGCGCGGCCCTTCAAACGCCTCGAGCGTCAGCTGCTGCGCCTGGTAGGCCTCATACAGCGACTGCGCGCCGCGGCGGGCATCCCACTGCGGCCGGAACTGCGGCATCACCCGGCGGATCTTGTCACAGTTCACCCGGTAGGAGCGCTTGTCCGGCCCGGCCCCCTCGGCAAAGGTGACCTGGCACCCCGGCACCACCTCCGCCACGATCTCGGCCAGCTCGCGGATCTGGTAGTTGTGCTCGGTCACCCCGACATTGAACGCCTCGTTGCGGATCACCTCGAGCGGCGCTTCCAGCGTTGCCAGGAAGGCGCGGCTGATGTCCTCGATATGGGTGATCGGCCGCCAGGGCGTGCCATCGGATTTCATGTGGATATTGCCGGTTGTCACCGCCCAGGCGACCAGGTTGTTCAGCACCAGGTCGAACCGGATGCGCGGGCTGACGCCATAGGCCGTGGCCGACCGCAGGAAGGTCGGACAAAAGCCGTCGTCGGCCAGCTCCGCCAGCGCCAGCTCCGATTTCACCTTGCTTTCGCCATAGGGGGTGACCGGGTTGAAGGCGCCGGTTTCGTCGATGAAATCCTCCCCCGATGCGCCGTAGTTGGAACAGGAAGAGGAAAACACGAACCGCTGCACCCCCGCCGCCTTGGCGGCGCGGGCAACTTTCATGGTGCCCTCGAAATTGATGTCATAGGTGGTTTGCGGGCGGAAATCCCCCAGCGGGTCGTTCGACAGCGCCGCCAGATGCAGCACCGCATCGAAGCCCAGCAGATCCGCGGTCTCGACATCGCGGATATCCTTGAGGATCGTCGGCACCTGCGGCACCGCACCGCCGGGAGCAAAGGTGCAGCGTTCGTAGAGATCGCTGTCCAGCCCGGTGACCTCATGCCCGGCCGCCGCCAGCATCGGGGTCAGCACGGTTCCGATATAGCCCCGGTGGCCTGTCACCAATACGCGCATGTTCACTTCTCCCACACCGCCCAGGGGCGCTCACCGGAATTCCACAGCTTTTGCAGAATGTGTTTGTCGCGCAGCGTGTCCATCGCCGCCCAGAAGCCCTCGTGGCGATAGGCCATCAGCTGGCCGTCCCGGGCCAGGTTCTCCAGCGGCGCATGTTCGAACATCACCATGTCGCCATCGATGTAGTCGAACACCTGCGGCTCCAGCACGAAGAAGGCGCCGTTGATCCAGCCCTCGGCAGTCTGCGGCTTTTCCTCGAAGGCGGTGACCTGGTCGCCGTCAAACCGCATGTGGCCATAGCGGGCGGGCGGGCGCACCGCGGTGATGGTCGCCAGCTTGCCGTGGGAGCGGTGAAAGGCCAGCAGCTTGTCCAGGTTCACATTCGACACGCCATCGCCCCAGGTCAGCATGAAGGTCTCGTTGCCGATATGGGGTTGCAGGCGCTTGACCCGGCCCCCGGTCAGCGTCTCGTCACCGGTTTCGATCAGGTCGACCGACCAGGGAGCATGGGTCTGGTCATGGCGGACCACCGGGTCGGGACGGCCCATGTTGACCGTGATGCTGCCCGCCAGCGTGCCGTATTCGGCGAAATAGCGTTTGATGTAATCGCCCTTGTAGCCAAGCGCGACGGAGAAATCGTTATACCCGTAATGGGAATAGATCATCATGATGTGCCAGAGGATGGGCATGCCGCCGATCTCCACCATCGGTTTCGGCCTGACCGAGGTCTCTTCGGCCAGGCGGGTCCCCTTGCCTCCGGCAAGAATGGCAACTTTCATAAAACATCTCCTTTGATGGAGTTACTGACAACAGGGGTACTCTGGCCGGGGTTGGGGTGATGGGCGCCGCGCGCAGGTCTCTCAGCGGTTGCCTCGCCACAATGGTCGCGCGGCCCAGCCGCAAGGCGGGAACAGGATCGCGGACCGCGTGCAAGGCCGGGGCCAATTCTCCCACCCTTTCGCCACACGGCATACGGATCAATCTCGACCTTGACAGAACCACTTAACCCCCCGGCAGGGGCGAAATATTTGCCCCCTTTTCGGAACGGTAATCCGAAACCTGCACAAGTAAAGGCCGACACCGTTCACCGGCTTTTCCAGCCCCGTCCTGGACCGCCGTGAACCGCAGGCGCTGGCTGCGGCAGCCCCCCTCCGGTTTTTGCCGTATCAACCGGCCGCGCTATTTTCTAACCGGTTGGACACAGCCGCGCCGAAGCGGCAGCCCCGCCCAGACCGCCAGGTCTCCCTCTCGACCCGGGGTCTGTCATCCCCTGGACTGCAGGAGGCCGCTGAAAAGGAGACCGTTGTTAATGCCGCGTTGTTTGCCCCCCACCATTTCCAGGGCCATGGGTCTTGTGCTGGTGGGCAGCCTGTGGCTCGGTGACACCGCGGCGCAGGACGCCCGGGCACCCCCCTTTCATTCCTCGGAACTCGGCTGGACCCCGGGCCAGGATATCTCCAACGCCTTTGCCGACCTGCTGGCGAACAGGACGTTCAAGGCAGGAGACACGCTCGTCCTTGAGGACACCTACACGATCTCGGGGTCGAACCTGCGGCTGCCCAAGGACTTCACGCTGACCGCCAGCAAGGGCGCGGGTCTGGACGTGCGCACCAGCTCCGCCACCGACACCTCGGCGCTGTTCATCCTGTCCGACGGCGTGACGGTGGACAACGTCACCTTCGACGTGGTGAACGCACCCTCCACCGGCTATGGCGGTGCCAACCCGGTGTCGGGCAAGGATTACCACACCAAGCGCGTGCTGGTGGTGGATGGCGACGGGGTCAGCGTCGAGAACAGCGCGTTCTCCGGCAATGTCTCGATGCATATCGACGTGCAGAACGGCGATTTCTTCAACCTCGCCAACAGCGCCTTTGACGGCGGCTTCTACCAGGTCCGCATCGTCGGCGGGGATGACGCCCGGGTGAGCGGCAGCCATTTCAGGAATTCGCTCGGGGATGGCATCAAGACCACCGCCACCCCGGGGGGCGACGGGCCGGAGCGGATTCTGGTCGAGGGCAGTGTCTTTGAAGACAACCACCGCGACGGCATCGATACGGCTGGCGGTTTCAGGGATGGCCAGGTGCGAAATTCGCTGTTTCGCCGCAACGGTGTCAGCGGCATCGACATCAAGAGCCTCTACAAGACCCCTGCCGACCTCGACCCCAGCAAGCAGAACCACAACATCCACCTTTCCGGCAATGAATTCATCGACAGCCCCAACGGGGTGGTGGTGACCGTGCTCAACCGCGACGGGCTGCTGGACGAACACAATGCGCATCTGATGCCCCATGACATCCGGATCAGCGACAGCATCTTTGAAAACACCTCCATCGCCAGCACCCGCGCCTTCCTGATCAAGGACGGCTATGACATCACCTGGGAGGGTATCACGCTTCTGGGACACATGGACGAGCTGCGGTTCCTGGGCGCCGAAGCGCCGAGCCCCTCGGGCACGCGGATCGGCGGTGAAATTGCCGCAACCGGCGCCCCCAGGCGCTAGGCCGATGTGGCAGGGCTTCCGCAGGGCACCAGTCCCTGCCCTGACCAGCACGATCAGGAAGGCTGCGGTGCATGACCTGTGCAGATTTTATCGCCGGGTGGTCCGAGCCGATCAACAGCGGCCACACGGCTCGATAAACATGGGCAAAGGGTCCGAGGCCATATTATCGGGGTGGAAAACATCTTGCGCCTGCCCACGGCAAGGCCCCCGGACCACCCCCAGCTGTCCTTCGAAATCTCCCACCCAAAATGCAGAAAAGCGGGCCTCTACAGGCCCGCTTTCCGCAATCTTGTTCGCAGCGCCGAAAAATCGGCCCGCCGCGTATCAGTCGGTGGTGGTGGTGGTGGTGGTGCCAACTTCGTCGTCGTCGTTGGTCACAACGCCCAGCACGACGAGGCCGGCCAGCGCGCCGGCCAGCGCACCTGCGCTCAGGCCGCCAAGCGTACCGAGGCCGGTGGTGGTGGTGGTGGTGGTCGTAGTAGTCGCGGTTGCGGTGGTGCTTTGCGCGGAAACGGCAGTGGCCGAAGTCAGGGCTGCCAGGGTCAGGGCAGTCAGTAGATGTTTCATTGTCATACTCCTCTGGAGAACTTGGAAAGGGGCCCGTTACGGGCGACCTTAGGGGAGGCCTGCGTTCATTTCAACGCAGGGATTAGCTGCAAAATTGTTGAAATCCTCCTGACACCGAAGATTTTTTGCCGCCGTTGCCGCAAAACCGCGAAGACTCAACATAAAACAGCCTGGCTCACCGCCACAGCTGGCGGATTCGGATGTATCCGGTCTCCGGCCCGGCCCATTGCCGCGACTGCCAGACCTGGCTGTGACCCGGGCGAGAATCGATCCAGTAGTCATTGACCACCACGCCCCCCGCCCCCTCGCAGCGTTCCTGCAGGCGGCGGGTCGGATGGGTCAGCTCAACGATCTTTACCGGCTCGGGGCCGAGATCATGCAGGCTGCAGGCCAGCGTCAGCCGGGTCTGGCCGTTGCCCTTGTCCCGCAGCACATAGGTGCGCGCGCCTCCGCGTACGGGACCGGCCTGGCCCGCTGCCGCCGGAACCGAGGCCGACAGCAGCCCGCCACCAAGTCCGCGCGTGGCCGTCACCATGCCTTGGCGCAGCGCCAGCGAGACATTGTCCTGGGTGCGCCAGACCTCGATCCGGCCAGGGTGATCATCACTGCGGCTGAAGCTGCGGATCAGATAGGCCTTGGCATCCCGGTTCTCGATGGTGGCCTCGAGATAGGGCTGGGTCTCCCGGTCCAGCAGAGCCCGGGTCAGCTGCGTCGGCGGCGGCGGCGGGTTGCGGCGGCGCAGGACATACTGCCCCACCGCCTTCGCCACTTCCTTCGCCACTTCCAGTTCGGCGGAGGATTTTTCCGGACCGCGGGCACAGCCCGCCAGCACAAGGGCGGCAGCCAGCAGGGCCGCAGGGGCAAGACGGAGCATCATCATTCCCAGAACCTCGCGCGCTGGTCTTCCAGGCTCTTGCGGTGGGCCTCGCGCACCTGGCCATAAAGCCGGTCCGGCACCGCCACACGCTGGCCGCCATCACGCTGGGTCGGGCGGATGGTCAGCCCCAGGCCGGAGCGCGACGGCTTGCCCAGGAACCAGTCGACCGGAATGCTGAAGCGGAACCCCTTGTCAAAGGATCCCTCGCCGAAATCCTCGGCCGAGACATTGGTGAGGGTGAAAAAGGCGCCGACCGAAAACCCGTTGTTGAATTCCCGGTCGAGACTGACGGTACCGCCGTAATCGCCGGCCAGGTAACGGCCGGCGTCCAGCTGCAACTGATAGCCCTTGCCCAGTTCAGCATAGGCCGAGGCATGGCCAGTGAAGGTCTTGTAATCGCGGAAGGAAAACCGCTGGTCGTAATCACGCTGGACGACGTAATTGGCTTCGACACCCAGGCCGAGGCGGCTGTTCACCGGCTTCCACAGGACCTCGCCCGACACACCGCCATACATGCTTTCGAACAGACCCGCCGTGGCACGGGCGTAAAGGCTATCCCCCGGTTTCCAGAACCGGCTGACATAGAGGCTTTCCAGGGTGGTGCCGTATTGGGCATATTGTGCCTGGTCGGTGCGCACATGCGGCAGCACCGAGTTGGAGGCGCGCCCGTCCTGCACGTTGCCCCAGATGCGTTGGCGGATGGCGCCGGCAATGCGCCAGCCCGGCGCCGGCGCATAAGAGGCCTTCAGATCCAGCCCCACATCCAGCCGGAACGGCTGCGCCGGATCGAAATAGGCAGGCGCGGTATAGGGGGCGATCGAACTCGCAAAGGCCGGGTACAACTCGGCCGAGACAATCGCCTCCTGCGGCTGCGGGCCCGCGTCCTGCACCCCGCTGGCGGCAAACAGCGCATCCGCCGCCTCGGGAGAGAATTCCAGCGCCTCCAGGTCCGAGCGGCGCAACTCGATGGCGGCCAGGCCGGTGCCACGGCGCACCGGCACCAGGCGGAAGGTCTCCACCGACGGCGGCATGGTGCGGGCCAGGGCCCGGGCCGCCCGTCCCGCTGCCTGAGAGGCAGAGCGGTAGCGCGGGTTGCGATAGCGCAGCTCGGCCTCGGTGGCTTTGAGGGTAATGGATTCCAGCACCAGCCCCTCTGCCTTCAGCGCCTCGGCGGCAAGATCGCGGATTTTCTGTTTCTTGGGCACGCTGGCCGCCCAGTCCTGGCGCCAGTGCGCCTCCTCGGTGGCCCATTGGCTGCGCGGCGCGACGGGCTGCGGCGCGGGCACCGCCATCGGGGTGGGCGGCTGGTTCGGGTTCAGCTGGATCTGCGCGGTGAACCCGACCTCGGAGCCATACAGATAATAGGCCCCCAGCCGCAGCCGGTCGGAATACTGGTATTCCACCCCGTAGTTGAGCGAGGACTTGCGCTCGAAGACATCCGAGACCTGGGTCTCGGTGACATAGGCGTCGGAGGAATATTCCGCCTTCAGGCTCCAGCGATCATCGGGCTGCCATTCGAGGCCGGCAAAGGGCGCCACATCACCGCGGAACCACTGGTCGTAGGACAGCTCCCCGCCGGTATCGCCCCCGACAAAGGCGGGCCGCTTGCCACCAATGCTGGCGATCGCCCCATGGCTGCCCAGGCGGCCCCAGCCCAGGCCTGCGGTCACTTTCAGCCGCCCCGGGGTGCGGCCCCAGCCTAGGGCTGCGGCTTCAAATCGTTTGGTGGCGGTGAAATATTCCGCCGCATAGACCCCGGTGCCGGCAAAATCCTGCAGCCCCATGGTGACCTCGGGCAGCCAGCGCCGCTCGCGCCAGAGCCGGGCCCGGACATCAAAGCCGCGGTCGTAATAGGTGTCAAAGCCGAACAGGTTCAGGTTCTGGATGCCGTTGTAGCGAAAAGAGGCCGACAGCCAGGGCAACGCCTGGAAGGTGATGTTGTAGCGCGAGGTGCCGCCGAACCAGGAATAGCTCACCGCGTATTGCCCGTCCGGCAGCATGTCGGCGCTCGGCATGTCGATGATACCGGGGCTGCCATAGAAGTTGAGGCTGGGGGGCGGCAGCGGTTTCAGCCGCGGTGCGGCTTCGGCGGTGCCCGCAGCCGCGTTGGGGACATCACGGGTGATGTCGGGACGCTGTGCCTGGACGGCCGGGGCGGACAGGACCAGAAGCGCGGCGACGACGGCCTGAATCCGGGCGGAGCGCTGGAGGGGCTTGAAACGGATCACGGAACGCAAACTGCCTGTTGGAACGACCGGCTGACGCGCCGGTTTTGGTTTCTGCCTTGGGTTTTCGGCGCCCCCGCGGGGAGGGGCTGATCGCGGTTAGAACATGGATGGCCCGGCCGGATCAATCGCCCCGGCAGCCGCGCGCATGGTTTTTGCCGGCACTGCAGCGTCGCTGCCGCACATCACGCGATTCCCGTCTGCCGGAGCGAAGCTTTCGCGGGCCGGGCGACACGGTGTCAGGAGGCCGCTTCCGGCGCGACGCGCTCCGATGCCGGGCCATAGCCCTCGACCCAATGGCGGATCACCTGCAGCGCGGCGGCCTCGTCTCCGGCGGCAATCGCGCGCCGCAGGCTGCGCAGGCAACCGGCCACCTCGATCTCCGACAGCACGGTTTCCCGGGCGCAGAAGATCTTCTGATGCCGGGTGTGGATCAGTTCCTCGCTCAGCGTCAGCTCCTCTTCCATCTTCTCGCCGGGGCGCAGGCCGATGATCTGGATCTCGATGTCGCCCTCCGGGTTCTCGGCGTCCCGCACACTGTGGCCCGCGCTTTCGATCACCTGGCGCGCCAGCTGCAGGATCGGCACCGGCTCGCCCATGTCGAGCACGAAGACCTCGCCGCCCTGGGCCATGTCGCCCGCCTGCAGCACCAGCTGCACCGCCTCGCTGATGGTCATGAAGAACCGTTTCACATTGGGATCGGTGACGGTGACCGGTCCGCCGCGGCTGATCTGCTCCTGGAACAGGGGCACCACCGAGCCGGAGGAGCCCAGCACGTTGCCGAAGCGCACCATGGTGAAGACCGTCTTGCCACCGAACCGGGTGGCGAGATCCTGCACGATCAGCTCCGCCAGCCGTTTCGAGGCCCCCATCACATTGGCCGGGTTCACCGCCTTGTCCGAAGAGATCAGGATGAAGCGCTCGACCCCGACGCGGGCGGCGGCGCGGGCCAGGGTCTGGGTGCCGAAGACGTTGTTGGCCAGTCCCGGCAAGGGGTTTGCTTCGACCAGCGGCACATGTTTGTAAGCCGCCGCATGCAGCACCACCTGCACCTGGTGCTGGTGCAGCACCATGCGCACCTGGCGCGGATCGGTGACCGAGCCCAGCACCGGCACCAGTTCGATGCCGCTGCCGGTGCCCTCGATCAGCTGGCTCAACTCCTGGTGGATGGTATAGAGCGCCAGTTCCGACAGTTCGAACAGCACCAGTTTCGCGGGACGGCAGGTCAGCACCTGGCGGCAGAGCTCCGCTCCGATCGAGCCTCCGGCACCGGACACCAGCACCACCTTGCCCTTGTAGGCGCCGGCCGCGTCCTTCAGCGGCACATTGCGCGCCGCCCGCCCCAGAAAGGCCTGCGGCGCCACCGGCGTCAGCTTGTCGACCAGGGCTTCCTCGCCGACCAGCTGCGCAAAGGACGGCAGCGCCTGCACCTCCAGCCCCAGCTTCTGCAGCCGCTGGATGATCTGCGCCTGGCGCGGCTGGCTCTGCGAGGGCATCGCCAGCAGCACCCGGCGGATCTGCCGGGTCTCGACGATTTCGGCAATGCGCGCCGGGGCATAGACCGGCAGCCCCACCAGGGTCAGCCCCTGCAGCGAGGAATTGTCATCGGCAAAGGCCACCGGGTCGATGCCGTCATGCGACTTCAGCGCCTGCGCCAGCTGGGTGCCGGTGTTGCCGGCGCCATAAATCAGCACCCGGCAGCGCGGCTGGGCGCGGCGGTAGATCGCCAGCACCATCTGCAGCATCACCGCGCGGGACACCACCATGAACAGGAAGTAACAGATCGCAAATACAACGAAGGTGCCCGGCCCCAGGGCCGGGCCAAAGGTGGCCGCCAACAGCGCCAGCACCAGGGCGCTGGCCGCCGCCAGCAAGGCGCTCTGGGCCGCGGCATGACGTTCATAGGCATTGAGCTGCACCCGCGGCAGCCCCAGCCACAGCGCCAGCGCCGCGGTCGCTGCCAGCACATAGGGCAACACCGGCAGCAGCTGCCCCAGGGTGACCAAGGGCGAGTCGGGCAATGGCTGCACCCCGAAGGTGAACAGCAACGCCAGCGGCAAGAGCAACAGATCGACAGCGAGGAATGCATAGGCTTTGTGCCTGCGCGACAGCCCGCTGATCAGATTGAACATGCCTGCCTTCAATTTCCGCATACGTCCCACTTGTTGCCTGTTTGTTGCCTGTTTGCTCGAAACCCGGTTCGCCGTTTCGCCAGCTCCTGCTGGCGCATAGCAGAAAACCGTGGAAACCAACATGCTACGATGCGCTGAAATCCAATGCGCGGCTCCTGAAACACAGATTCGAGCATACTCCGCTTTGCCGGTTCCACAAAACAGGCAAAGCGGAAACTCGCCGCCTGTCCCAGCGGCACCTCTCGGCGCTCCGTTCCGGCGGCAGATCTCAGCCGCGGCGCAGGAAGATGTTGCCGATGGTCTGGAACACGATGGCAAAATCGAAACACATGCTCTGGTGGCGCTGGTAGATCAAGTCCAGCCGCGCCTTCATCGGCACGCAGAGCCGCGAATAGACCGCGTCGGTTTCCGCCGCGCTGGTGCAGCGCGCCAGCAACGCCGCCTCGTGGCGGTGATAGGTGATCGAGGCCAGGCCGGTCACGCCGGGGCGCGACTTCAGCACCTCGGCATAAAGTTCGGGATGCGCCTCGACATATTGGCGCAGAGGCGGGCGCGGGCCGACAAAGGACAGATCCCCCTTGAGGATGTTCCACAGCTGCGGGAACTCATCCAGCCGTTTCGACCGCAGCCAGGCGCCGGTGCGGGTGATCCGCGCGCGCTTGTCACCGCCCGACACGCCGGCATCGCGGTCCACCACCGTCATGGTGCGCAGCTTCCACAGGGGAAACGACTGGTCCGGTGTCTTCATGCGCTCGGCCACGTAGAACAGCGGCCGCCCTTCCTTGAGCAGCAGCCAGCCCAGCAGCAGCAACAGCACCGGGCCAAGAAAGACAATCAGAAGACTGGCAAAGAACAGATCGAAAATACGTTTGCGCCAAGTCATCAGCGGCGGCTCTCCTCGGTGAAATGCGGGGCCAGGTCGCCCCATTCGGCGACCATCTGCGCCGGATCGGCCGTCTCCGGCGCAAAGGGCAGATACGCCGCAAGCAGGCGGCAGTCCAGCGCCACTTCGGCAATGGCCCCGGCAGCGGCCTGCTGCCAGGCAAAGGAGCGCCCGGCCGCGCGCAGCAGGGCGGCCATCTCCACCGGGCCGGGCTGTGCCAGGTTCAGCACCGGTGGCAGGTCCGGCGCCGCCAGCAAGGCCGCCAGCACCCGCGCCAGGCTGCGCGGGCCGATGTAGCTGCGCCGCGGGCTGCGCCCGTCGGCCAGGCGATCCAGCGCAAAGCCCGGCCGCCAGCCGCCCAGAATGGCATCGAAACCGGCAATATTGCCGATCCGCAGCATCGTCACCGCCACGCCCAGCTCCGCCGCCAGCGCCGCGGCGCGCGTCTCCATCTCCGCCTTGGCCGCGCCATAGGCATTGGCGGGACGCAGCGCGGCCGTTTCTGCCAACAGCCCCTCCTGGGCACCGTAGACCGCCGCCGAGGAGGCCAGCAGCACCCGCGCCTGCGCCGCCGCCGCGGCGCGCACCGCCGCGAGGGCCAGCGCGACATGCGCCTGCATCGGTTCACTTCCGCGTCCCGGCACCGGCCCGGCCAGGCACAGGATCGTGGTCGCCCCGCGGGCCGCACGGCTGAGCGCGGCAGGCTCTGCCAGCGGGTCCAGCACATGCCAGCTGTCCGCCCAGGTGTCCGCCGTCGCGCCCTGCGCCTGCGGCGCGCGGCGGCGCTGCAGGCGCAGCGCCATCCCCTCTGGCGGGCACAGCTGCAACAGCTGCCCGATCCGCCCTGTTGCCCCCAGAACCAAAACCGCGGGTTTTGTCATCTCACGCTGCCCGTTCCTGTTGACCCTCTGCTCCAGCCCAGTATCCTTTGCGCCAACAAAAATCAAAGCGCTTCCCGAGGCGCGCCAGCCCTGCCCCGGACCCCGTGCCGGGCATTTCAATGACAGGCTCCCGATGCTGAAATTTCTTTTCTGGTTCGCTGCTGCTGCCAGCCTGACCCTTCTGCCCGCAGCCTGTTCCCGCCTGCCCGGAGGCGCCCCCGCCAGCGAGGAAATCCTGAAGCAATCCGGCGAGGCGGATGCCGATTTCGCCTTCTACCGGGTGAACCGGGCGCTGTTGCCGGTGGTCGCGACCTGGCCCGGCACCGGCAAGCAGGAGCGGCTGCGCTGGCTGCCGGGGCACCAGGGCGCAAAGACCCAGATCATCCAGCCCGGCGACCAGCTGACCCTCAGCATCTGGGACAGCAACGACAATTCGCTGCTCACCACCGGCGAGCAGAAGATGGTGCAGCTTCAGGACATGAAAGTGGCCTCCAACGGCACCATCTTCATGCCCTATGTCGGCGATGTGAACGTGCGCGGCCTGACGCCGGACCTGGCGCGGCGCAAGCTGCAGGAAGCCCTGGAGCCGGTGGTGCCATCCGCCCAGGTGCAGCTGGCAATGGCCGAGGGGCGCGGCAACTCGGTGGACCTGGTCTCCGGTGTTGCCAATCCCGGCACCTACCCGATGCCCGACCGCAACTACACGGTGATGGGGCTGATCGCGGCCGGCGGCGGCATCAGCCCGACCCTCAACAACCCGCAGATCCGGCTGGTGCGTGGCCAGAACATCTATGGCACCTCGGTCGAGCGGCTGCTGGACAACCCGCGCCTGGACACGCTGCTGCGCGGCGGCGACCGGGTCTTCGTCGAGGAGGACTCGCGCTATTTCCTGTCCTTCGGCGCCACCGGCAAGGAAGATCTGCATATCTTCACCAAGGACGAGATGTCGGCGATGGACGCGATGTCGGTGGCCGGCGGCTTCCAGGACGGCAAGGCCGACCCGAAGGGGCTGTTGATCCTGCGCGAATACCCGGCCTCGGCGATCGCACCGGGCCAGCGCGGGCCGCGCCAGCAGCGGGTGGTGTTCTCGCTGGATCTCACCTCCGCCGACGGGCTGTTCTCGGCGCGCCAGTTCCAGATCAACCCCGGCGACCTGGTCATGGCGACAGAATCGCCGATCAACGACGCGCTGACGATCTCCAACATCTTCGGCAACTTCTTCGGCGTCTTCAGCCGCGCCGGGATCATCGAATAAGGCACGCCTCAGCCGGGCTTGTGCGGCGGGTTCCACGCCCGCAGCGCAGCCACCACAGGAAAGCGCAGATCGCATGAAAAAAATTCTCAAACGTTTCCGGTTACCCCGGCAGGAAACTTCTGCGGAACTCTTGCGGCGGCACTCTCCACATATCGTGCATCTGCGGCACATGCGGCAAGACACCTATGACGACTTGCCGGCAAGCGCGCTCAAGTCCTCTTTGACCCGCCTAGCCTACATCGGGGGCGGGACCGTAATCTACTATTTGAAACCCGATACGGTCCATATTGGCCGCAACAGCCAGCTGCGCGACTACGCCATCCTGGAAGTCGGCGGAAAGCTGGAAATTGGCGAAGGCTGCGTCATCGGCGCTTACAATTGGATTCAGGCCAGCGGTTCCGTCACCCTGGGGGACGGGGTCATCATGGGGCCGCACACCTCTTTGATCTCCACCAGTCACCAGCATACCGATCCCGAGAGCAAGGTCGCGGACACGCCGTTGCTGCGCGGCTCGGTGACCGTGGGAAACAACGTGTGGATTGGCGCCCATGTGACGGTACTCATGGGCGTGACGATTGGCGACAATACGACCATTGGATCAGGCAGCGTCGTCACCCGGGACATTCCCGCCAACTCTGTTGCCTTCGGCAATCCCTGTAGGGTACATCGCCGCAAATGAACAATTACCTCTTCACCATCGGCGTTGGCGTCAGCGACCGACCATCACGATGGCAGGGTATCTGCACCATCTATGGCCATCTTGCGCGCGGCCTGACCCGGATGGGCCATCGATGCCGGTTCATCGTCAACCCCGCCGCCTTTGACGCCCGGGCCCTGGCCGGTCTTGATGCGGCGCCGGGCTCCCATGCCGACGTCGCGGCCGCGCTGGCCGAGGACACGTGGCACAACGGGTTCATTTGGGGCGGAAGAATTGCCCCGGATGCAGAGACCGCGGCCCTGTTCGCCGCCGGGAACGTCCCCGTCATCTATTCCGAACTCGGCTGGTTTCCGCAAAAAGGCACCGTGTATTTCGACCGGCTTGGCACCAACTCGCAAATGAGCTTCGACACGCCGCCGCCGCTGGTCGGCCTGCGCCGTCTGCGGTTTGCGATTGCAAGGCGCCGAGCCTGCCGGACGATATACGGCCAGCGTTTCGGGGGGCCCGCGCGCCCGGCAACTGCGCGTCAGCAGGTGTTCGTGCCATTGCAGGATGAAACCGACACCAACATCACCCAGGATTCGCCCTTTCCGGACATGGACTCGCTGCTGCGTTTCCTGTCGGAGACCTATCCAGACTGTCACTTTACCGCCCGCCCCCATCCAAAGGCGGCACCGTCAGATCTGAGCAGCTATCCGAATGTCACCCTGCAAGACCCCAAGGCGAACCCCTATGCAGAGTTGAAGACATTCGACGCCGTCGTCGGGATCAATTCAACGATGCTGTCCGAAGCCGCCTTCATGGGGCACGATGTGGTGTGTTTTGGGAACGGCATTGCAAAAATCTACGGGATAGCCCGACACGCTGACCCCGCCACGCCCCCAGCCCGCCTCCAAGGCCCCGAGAACCGCGATCAGGCCGACGCCGCGCTGGCCCATCTTTTCTTGGACCGCCAGCTGCGACAAAAGCGCTTGAGTTCACCACGGTACCTGCAAGGCACTTACCTGAAGCAGATGCTGGATCTCTGACCAAGCATCCGACCACCCCGAAGACGGTCCCAAGCGCTTTCCCGTCCGCCTGAGCCGCCGCCGCCCCGTCAGCTGTCGGCGGAGGGCGGCGACACCTCCGACGGCGCGGCGGCCAGCGCCGCGGTCTCCGGGGTCGAGGCGCGGGCCAGCGGCTTGGCCTGGAAGGCGATCTTGTCCGCTGCCGCCACCGGCGGCGCGATCCACAGCCGCAGCAGGCCGAACAGGATCAGCGTCACATGCGCCGCCCCGGTCACCGCAAACAGCGCCGCCGCCCCCAGCGCGCTCATCGCGAAACCGGCCGCCGCCGGGCCGATGATGGAGCCGATGCCGAACACCAGCAGCAGCCCGCCGCTGACCTGGATGAACGATCCCGGCTCGGCGTGGTCATTGGCATGGGCGGCGATCACCGGATACATCGAGAACACCGCCGCGCCGAACAGCGCCGACAGCAGCAGCGCCAGCTGCGGCTGCGTCACCCCGGCCAGCAGGAACAGCGCATCGGCCACCACCGCCGCCGCGGTGATCGCCAGCAGCACCTTGCGCCGGTCGAACCTGTCGGAGGCGATGCCGACCGGGATCTGGCTGGCGGCGCCGGCCAGGATCGGCAGGCTTGCAAACAACGCGATCGCCTCCAGCTCCATGCCGATCCGCGCCGCATAGACCGCCGCCAGCGTGCCGAAGGCGGCATTGGAAATCCCCACCATCAGCACCGCGAACACCGCAATCGGCGAGTTGCGCCACAGCTGCGGCAGGTCCAGCGACACCCGGGTCAGCGGCCGCGGCGTGGAGGTGGCGCTGATCGCGGTCGGCAGCAGCGCCAGGCAATAGACCATCGCCGCCAGCACGAAGAAGAAAAAGCCACTGGCATCGCCCAGCGTCAGCACCATCTGCCCGGCCGTGGTCGCCGCCAGGTTGACCATCGTGTAGATGCCGAAGACCCGCCCCCGCGAGGCGGCGTCGGAGCGCTCGTTCAGCCAGCTCTCGACGATCATCGCCGCGCCGGCAAAGCAGAAGCCGGACGCCGCCCGCACCGGGATCCAGACCCAGGGCGTCATCATCAGCAGCGAAAGCAGCACCGCGATGGCGGCGATCGCGCACATCGCACCGAAGGCGCGGATGTGGCCGACCCGCGCCACCATCGCCGGGGTGCGCAGGCAGCCGATCACGTAGCCCACCGCCCAGCCGGTGCCCAGCAGGCCAAGCGCCGCCGCGCTGAAGCCCTCGGCCTCGCCGCGGATCGGCAGGATCAGGCTGTTCACCCCGCCTGCAAACAGCAGGAAGGCAGAACCCAGCAGCAGGGCGGTCAGGGGAAGCAGGCTTTTTACCATGGGAATACGTCAGGTTGAAAGGATCACGGACGGCCGCTGATAATCCGCAAAACCCTCCGCAGGCAATCCGTGTTCCACCAGCACCGGCGCATAGCTGCCATGCCAAACCGCAGGGGGCTATTTCAGCCGCCGCTCGAGGTAGGCACCATAGGCGTTCTTGGCGAATTTCTCCGCCCGCGCCTGCAGCTGGCCGTCATCGATCCAGCCCTGCTCATGGGCGATTTCCTCGGGGCAGCCGGTCTGCAGCCCCTGGCGTTCCTGCAGGGTGCGCACGAAATTGCCCGCGTCCAGCAAGGAGCCATGGGTGCCGGTGTCCAGCCAGGCATAGCCGCGGCCCATGGTCTCGACCCGCAGGCTGCCGTCGTTCAGGTAGCTTTGCAAAAGATCGGTGATCTCCAGCTCGCCGCGTGGGCTGGGCTGCACCTTGCGGGCGCGCTGCGGTGCCGACCCATCGAGGAAATACAGCCCCGTCACCGCGTAGTTCGAGGGCGGCACGACCGGCTTCTCGATGATCTCGCGGGCGGTGCCGTCGGCGTTGAAATCCACCACCCCATAGCGCTCCGGGTCGGCCACGTGGTAGCCGAAGACGGTGCCGCCCGCGGCCTGCGCATCCGCCGCCGCCAGCAGTTTTGGCAGCCCGTGGCCAAAGAAGATGTTGTCGCCCAGCACCAGCGCCGAAGGGCTGCCGTCCAAAAAGTCCTCGGCCAGGATGAAGGCCTGCGCCAGCCCGTCCGGCGAGGGCTGCACCACATAGGTGAGCGAGATCCCCCACTGGCTGCCGTCACCCAAGAGGCGGATGAACTGCTCCTGGTCCTGCGGCGTGGTGATGATGCAGATCTCGCGGATCCCCGCCAGCATCAGCACGGACAGCGGGTAATAGATCATCGGCTTGTCATAGAGCGGCAAGAGCTGCTTGGAGACCGCCATGGTGATCGGATAGAGCCGGGTGCCCGATCCGCCCGCCAGGATGATGCCTTTTCTGCCGGAAACCGGTCCTGCGCCGGGCTTGCTCTCTGTCATGCGATCTCTCCCAGATCTTTCAGAATATCCTTGAGGCCCAGCCGCCAGTCAGGCTGCGACAGGCCGAAAACAGTCTCTAACGTGGTGCAATCGAGCCGGGAATTCAGCGGCCGTGCCGCCGGGGTGGGATAGGCGGTGGTGGGAATATCCTCCACCGCGCAGTCCACGCCCGCCTGGGCAAAGATCTCGCGAGCGAAATCCGCCCAGCTGGTCTGCGGCGCGCCGGCCAGGTGGTAGGTGCCGGATTTTGCCGGATCCTGCGCCAGCTGCCGGGCGATCTCCAGGCAGGCGGCGGCAATGGCGCGCGCCGGTGTCGGCGCGCCGGTCTGATCCGCCACGATGGTCAGCCGCTCGCGGTCCCGCCCCAGCCGCAGCATGGTTTTCACGAAATTATTGCCATGGGCCGAGACCACCCAGGAGGTGCGCAGGATGGCATGCACCCCGCCCGCCGCGCGCACCGCGTCCTCGCCCGCCAGTTTCGAGCGGCCATAGGCATTCAGGGGGCCAGGCGCATCCCCGGGCTGCCACGGCGCTTCGCCGCTGCCGTCGAACACGTAGTCGGTGGAGACGGTGACAAAGGGAATGCCCAGTTCCGCGCAGGCCACCGCCATCGCACCGGGGGCGGCGCCGTTGACCACCTGGGCCAGCGCCTCTTCTTCCTCGGCGCGGTCCACCGCGGTGTAGGCGGCGGCATTGATCACCATCTGCGGCTGCGCCGCGCGGATCGCGGCAGTGCAGGCCGCCGGGTGGCTCAGATCCGCCTGATCACGGCCGAGGCAGGTGACGCCCTGATGCGCCGCCAGCTCCCGCGCCAGCTGGCCGGTCTTGCCGAATACGAGAATGGTCATGCCTGCGCTCCTTTCCACGACAGAGGGATGTGCCTGCCCGTCACGTCCCGGTGCCCAGCCGCTGGCCAACGCCGTCGCGGTCCTGCAGCGCGCGCCACCAGCTCTCGTTGTCGAGATACCACTGCACAGTCTTCTCCAGCCCTTCCTCGACCGTGACACTGGGCCGCCAGCCCAGCTCCTCGCGGATGCGGGAGGGGTCGATCGCGTAGCGCGCGTCATGGCCCGGGCGGTCGGTCACGAAGGTGATCTGCTCCTTGTAGGACTTGCCATCCGCACGCGGCCGCTTCTGGTCGAGGATCGCACAGAGCGTCTCGACCAGCTCCAGGTTGGTGCGCTCGTTCTCGCCGCCGATGTTGTAGGACCGCCCCAGCGCGCCCTTTTGCACCACCAGCAAGAGCGCATCGGCGTGGTCCTCGACATAGAGCCAGTCGCGCACGTTGGAGCCGTCGCCGTAGATCGGCAGCGGCTTGCCCGCCAGAGCGTTCAGGATCACCACCGGGATGAGCTTTTCGGGGAAGTGATAGGGGCCGTAGTTGTTGGAGCAGTTGGTCAGCACCACCGGCAGCCCGTAGGTCTCGTGCCAGGCCCGCACCAGGTGGTCGGACGCGGCCTTGGAGGCCGAATAGGGCGAGCGCGGATCGTAGGCGGTCTCCTCGGTGAACATCACATCCGGGTCGGCGGGCAGCGAGCCATAGACCTCATCGGTCGAGATATGGTGGAAGCGGAACCCCTCCGGCTTGCCCGCCTGCACCCAGTATTTCCGCGCCGCTTCCAGCATATTAAAGGTGCCGGTGATATTGGTCTCGATGAAATCACCCGGCCCGTCGATCGAGCGGTCGACGTGGCTCTCGGCGGCCAGATGCATCACCGCATCGGGCTGGTGGCGCTCAAAAACAGTGTCTAACGCGGCGCGATCGCGGATATCGACCTGTTCAAAGGCATACGCCGGGCTGTCCGCCACCTCGGCCACATTGTCGAGGCAGGCGGCATAGGTGAGCGCGTCCAGGTTCACCACCTGGTGGCCGCGCTGGATCGCCAGCCGCACCACCGCCGATCCGATAAAACCGGCGCCGCCAGTCACAAGAAGCTTCATCTCTTATCCTTCCCAGGTGAAGGGGCTGTCAAAATCGGCCAGCCGCGGCGCCGCGGCGTCCTTCTCCGACAGCACCGGCGTGCCCGCAAACCCCCAGTCGATGCCGCAGCTGTCCCAGGCCACGGCACCGTCGCATTCGGGCGCGTAATAATCGGTGCATTTATAGATGATCTCGGTGTCGGGGGCGCGGGTGATGAACCCATGCAAAAACCCCTTGGGCACCAGGAGCTGCTTGCCGTTTTCCGGCGTCAGCTCGATGCCGAACCAGTTGCCATAGCTGGGCGAGCCCTTGCGGATGTCCACCGCCACGTCGAACAGCGCGCCGCGGCCACAGCGCACCAGCTTGTCCTGGGCATGGGGCGGCGATTGGAAATGCAGCCCCCGCAGGGTGCCCACGGCGGCCGACAGCGAGTGGTTGTCCTGCACGAAATCCAGATCGATCCCGGCCTCCTGCATCCGCCGCCGGTTCCAGCTCTCGCTGAAAAAGCCGCGCTCGTCGCCGAACCGCGCCGGGGTCAGCACCTTCAGCCCCGGCAATCCTGTCTCTTCTATCTTCATCGCTTGCGCCCCAAATTTCCGGCAGCTGCCTTTTCCCCACTCCTACGTCGGCACAGGCAGCGGCGCAACAGAGCGACGGCAAGCCGCCGCGCAGCCCTTGCGCAGCGGCGCGCGACCCGGCAATCCTGCTGCCATGAAAATTCTGTTTGTGCACCAGAACATGCCCGGCCAGTACCGGGAGCTGGCCCCCTGGCTGGCAGCCCAGGGCGGCCATGAGATCGTCTTTCTGACCCAGCGCAACGATGTCCATCTGCCGGGCATCAAGACCGCCACCTACAAACCCTTTCACAGCCCGGACAAGGACGCCTTCGGCCTCAGCCGCGACTGGGAGGCGGCGGCGGGCGCGGGGCTGGGGGCGGCGCTGGCGGCGCGGCAGCTGCGGGATGCGGGATTTACCCCGGACATCATCATCGGCCACACCGGCTGGGGCGAGCTGTTGTACATGAAAGACCCCTACCCGGATGTGCCGATCATCGGCTTCTTTGAATATTTCTACCGCACCAGCGGCGGCCTGGTGGGGTTTGACCCGGAGAACCCGGCCAACGACCAGGCCTATTTCTTCGCCGAATCCCGCAACGCGGTGCCCTATGTCAGCATCGAGCAGGTCGACCTCGGCCATGTGCCCACCGCCTGGCAGCGCGACCGCTTCCCGGCCTCCTTCCACGACCGCATGTATCTCTGCCATGACGGCATCCGCGCCGACCGGCTCGGCCCCGACCCCAAGGCCAGCATCGGGCTGGGGCGGCTCGGGCGCGCGCTCACCGGCGAGGACGAGGTGGTCACCTATATCGCCCGCAACATGGAACGCGCCCGCGGCTTTCACATCATGATGCGCGCGCTGCCGCGCCTTCAGGCGCAGCGCCCCAATGCGCGCGTGCTGATGATCGGCGGCAATGACACTTCCTATGGCGCCGAAAGCAAGCACCCCGGGGGCTTGCGCGGCGAGATGGAGGAGGAACTCGGCGACAGCGTCGACTGGAGCCGGGTGCATTTCCTCGGCAAGGTGCCCTACCCGGATCTCTGCCGCATCATCCAGCTGAGCTCCTGCCACATCTATCTCACTATGCCCTTCGTGCTCAGCTGGTCGCTTCTGGAGGCGATGGCGATGCAGGCAACGGTGGTGGGCGCCGACGTGGCCCCGGTGCGCGAGGCGATCAGCCATGGCGAGACCGGCCTGCTGGTGGATTTCTTCAGCCCCGAGAAGCTCGCCGACCAGGTGGCGGATGTGCTCGCCAACCCCGGCGATTACGCCCACCTGGGGCCCAATGCCCGCGCTCATGTGCTGGAAAAATACGATTTCCTCAGCCGCTGCCTGCCAGAGCATATCGCCCGGATCAATTCACTCGTACCTCAGGCGCGGCATATCCAGATCTAACCGGCAGCACCGCAGATCACCGTCCGGACCACGCCACGGCGCCCCGGGATCCGAACCGGAAACGCCGCGCAACAGGGTCTAACCAAGGGAAATTCCCGGCGACCGCCCCGATCGGCGCGCCGGACCGCTGGCGCGCGCGGGTCCCGCGGCGGCGGATCCCCGCGCCTCGGGCGGATGATTTCAGGGAACGGCAGCGGGGGGCGGCGCGTTTGTCCGTCACGGGCCAGCAACGGCCCGTTGTTGTCAGACCAAAGGAGCACCCCGCATCCAGCCCCCGGCGCCGTGCCCCCTGCCGGATTGCCCCGCCCCCCCGGCGCGCGCCGCCCCGGCCTGTCACGCACAAGCGTTTGGTGCCCCTGCCCCGACCCCGCCCCACGGGCGCAACCTGTCAGAGAGGATCTACTCATGAAGACGCTGAACGACGTGTTCCTGCACACCCTTCAGGACATCTACTACGCCGAAAACAAGCTCGTGAAATCGCTGCCGGAAGTTCGGGAAGCGGCCAATGGCAAGCCGCTGAAGGATGCCATCGACGAGCATCTGGAAGAGACCAAGGGCCAGGTCGAGACGCTGAAGAAAGTGTTCAAATCCCTCGGCGAAGAACCCTCGGGCGAGAAATGCGATGCCATCGAGGGGCTGATCAAGGAAACCGAAGGGCTGATGAAGGAAGCCACCGGCGACGGCAAGAACGCCGCGTTGATCGCCGCCTGCCAGGCGGTCGAGCATTACGAGATCGCCCGCTACGGCACCTTGCGCGAATGGGCCAAGGAGCTGGGCCACGAAGAAGCGCATGACCTGCTGACCTCCATCCTCGACCAGGAAAAGGCGGCCAACAGCAAGCTCACCCACCTGGCGATCTCGAAGATCAACTGATCCTCGATCACCTGGGCCTGCGCGGCCCGAGCAGCGCCTCTCAGGCCCCTCTGCGCGCAGGCTCATCAGACTGGCCCCTCAGGATGCCGCGGCCCGCTGTCGGACCGCGGTCGTGTGCCCGGCGTGCAGCCGGATCCCGCCCGCTCTCCCCGGCCGGGCAATCAGCCCCGCCTCCCGGCGGGGGCCTGCCGCTCCGGGCCGGTCCGGGCTAATGGGGGGTTGGTGGTGACAGCCGCTCCGAGGCCCAGAGCGCGGCCTGGGTGCGGTTCTTGGCGCCGATCTTGCGGAAGCAGGTGCGCAGATGCACTTTCACCGTCGCCTCGCAGATGCCCAGCTCGTTGGCGATGCTCTTGTTGGTGGCGCCTTCGGTCAGCTTGGCCAGCACCAGCTGCTCGCGGTCCGACAGCCCATGGCCGCCGCGCGACGCCCCGTTCCTCTCTCTCTCCGGGACCGCCGGGCCGTTGCGACAGGGGGTGGCGGCGGCGGGCTGCGGGTGCTCCGCCGGGTTGCCGAGCTTGTCCTCGAGCGCGCAGTCCGGCAGCACGATGCGATAGCCATCCTGCACAACTTGCACGGCGGCGATCAGCGCATCGGCGGATTTGCGTTCCGGGATCACCGCCTCGGCGTAGCGGCTGAAGCCCGCCTGCACCGGCGGCGGGCAATCATCGCCGGTGATCAGGATCAGATGCACCGCGCCATTGCGGGCGCGAAACCCCTGCAGCGCCGCCTCCAGCCCGGCGCCGGTGTCGTGGCTGTAAAAAAGAACCAGGTCCTGCTGCGGCAGCGGTGGCAGCTCCGCCAGGGTGCCGCAGCACTGTCCGGTGTCATAATCATGTGCTTCACAGATGGTCAGAAACATGTCCCTGAGAAGCCTGCTTTCCCCCACGATGTGAACAGGCATAAAAAAACTCCTTTACTCGTAACACGGTCGGACTGCAGTCCGGCCCGTCCCCCAGGAGCGCTGTTATGCCAGCCGCCCGCCCCCGCGGCCCGGCTGTTCTGCGCAATGCGTCCACGCTCCCTGGAACTCCCTTTCCCAACTGCTGCCCAGTGCCCCGGCACCGCCGGAGCAGTGCCGTTTCCGGATCGTGACAAAAAAAGAACACGCCTGGAAAAAACAGAACGGGCCGGGCCGCGCAGATGGGTGCTCAAACACTTCTGGTGCGCATTGCGGTGAATAAACCCTAGCGAATCTATCCTTTATTGTTAAGAAACTTCGCCTCCCGGCGCAGGGCTTTTTACCCCTTCGGCCCGGACCCCGGCGCAGGAACCGGGGTAGAGCCTTGTTTTCACGAACAATCCGCGCGGGGCCGCCACAGCGCGCGCCATTGTGGCAAAAGTGGAAACGCAATGTTTCGACGGCATCTTCGCAATTCTAGGCAAAGTCTATTTTCGTTTCGGACAACTTCGAGGGCGTAGAATCGTGCGCTCTGCCGACCCCGGAATACCCCCATGGTAGTAATCCCCCGGCCCGGCGGCACGGCTGCCTGCCGCCGCCTCTGCCTTCGGCGTACCCCCTCTGCCCGGTTTGCCCTTCGGGCCACCGTGCTACCTTGAGGATATTCATTATGTCATGCCGGGGGGCAACATGGTTGTGTTGAATGGGGCCGTCGCACAGACGGGCAGTTTGGTATACTCGAAAGCACTTCAACGACAGATCTCTTCTCTGACACAGGTTGCACTGGTGCAGCCCGGCCACCGGCGGGCCCCGGTGCTGACCAGCGCCGAACCGCTGGGGGGCGCCTGCCCGGACAGCGCCGGAGCGGCGCTGCGGCGGCTGTTGCACCCCGGTGCCGCCGGACAGTTGCAGCGGCGTCAGCCCGGAGGCCGCGCCGCGCATATGCTGGCAACCCGGCTGCCCCAGGCGCTGGCCGACCAGCTGCTGACGGCCCCCGGCTGGGCGTTGTTTTCCCATGGTTTCGAAGACGGCAGCGAGGATCTGATCGCGCTGCACCTGGATGGCGGTCCACATGACGGCCATTGCGGCGACATCCTGCAGGCGATCTGGCCGGTGCTGCGCGAGGACACGCTGCGCGCGCTCGCAGGCGAGACCCAGGCGGCGGTGACCAGCGCACTGCTGTGGACCATCTCCAAGAAGACCGACGCGGCGGTGCTGGTGCTGGATGGCGCCGGGCAGCTGCTGCATAGCAATGAATCCGGCCGCGACATGCTCGACGCCGGCGATCTGCTCAGCGACAGCGGCGGGCGGCTCAGCTGTGCCAGACCGGGCGAGACCGCCGGGTTCTACGCGGCGGTGGCCGAATGCGCCCGCTCGCGCCGCGGCCCGGCCACCGGCCCGCGCGAGCTGATCCTATTCCTCGAGGACCGCCACAGCGGCATGCGGCTGCCGGTGTCGCTGACCCGCTATCGCTGCGGCGGCGCCGACCAGCCGCTGGTGGTGGCGATCCTGCCGCGCCAGCCTGACCGCCGCCGCATCGAGATGCTGGCCCAGAAGATGGGGCTGTCGCCCTGCGAGGCGCGGGTGGCGGCGCTGATCCAGCTCGGGCTGACCAACCGCGAGGCGGCGCATATCGCCGGCCTCAAGGAGCAGACCTTCAACACCTATGCCAAGCGGGTGCTGGCCAAGATGCAGGTCGGAGGCCGCGCCGAGATGGCGCAGCGGCTGACCTGGCAGGCCTCGCTGGGGAGAGCGTCATGAACAAGCTGACGCTCGAAGCCCCGGTGCAGGGCCCGCCGGCCCCGGCCGGAAGCCCCGCCGCTGCCGCCGCCGCCACCTCGGCTGCGGCCACCCCGCCCTCAGGCCCGCCCGGCCCGACCGGCGCGGCGCAGCCCGCGGAGACGACCACCGGACAAGCACGGGCACAAAGCCCGGATCCGACCGCAAAGCAGCCGCGCGCACAGCGCCCGGTCGACGCGGCCGACGCGTCGGAGGGCCAGCCGCCGCAGCCGGAGCGCCGCGCCGAGCCGCCGCGGCTCAGCGCCGCGGTGCTGGCGCAGATCGCCACCGCGCTGCGTCAGGGCGGCGGCGACGCCCTGCCGCTGGCCACCCAGGCCGACCTGGTGGCGCTGCACAAGCGCATCGCCGAGATGTTCACCACCCTCAACGACGGGCTGGGGACGCAGCAGGCCGCCAAGGCGGCCGCCGACCGCAGCGCGCTCAGCGCCCGCATCGACCAGCTGGAAGAGGCGGTGAACCGGATGGAAGGGGCGCTCCGCATCGAATTCGAACCGGTTCTGAAGGCTGCGGTCACCGAGGCGCTGGCGCAGGCGGCGCCGAGACCGCGCCGTCGCTGGCGGGGGGCGCTGGCGACAGCGCTTCTGGCGGGTGCGGCGCTGATGGCCGGCGCCTGGTACCACGCGCCGCTGCTGGAGGCAGCACAGGACCTTGGCCAGCTGCTGGCCGACGGGCAGCTGATCTGGCGCAGCGACGCCAGATAAAGCCCTGAATTTGTCCCCATTTGGGGGCAGCGCAGACCCGGTATCTGGGCTGCAATACCACCGGAAGGCATTGTTTCGCCTTTTTGCGCCAGCCGCAGTCCGCGGTCGCGGCGCAGGCGGGGGACGGAACGGGCAGCCGCCCGCAGCCCGGCCCCACAGAGTTAACGAGGAGGAAGTTTACCATGGGTAAGAAGGACTTTAACCCCGATTGGGATGTCTGTGACCCGACCTGCGATATCCGGTTCAGCGACAACAAGTTCGATCCCGACTACAACGACGGCACCACCGAATGGGGCGGCACCGACGGCAATGTGATCGACCTCAACGATCACGACGCCGGCGACAATGCCTCGGCCGGGCACGGCGATGACGCGATCTACGGCAACGAGCGCAACAACCGCCTCGATGGCGAAGAGGGCCAGGATTACATCGAAGGTCAGAACGGCCATGACGACATCCGCGGCGGCTCCGGCAATGACTACCTGTTCGGCGGCAACGCCGATGGCATCGGCAACCCGGCCGATCCCCGCGATGACGGCGACGACTGGATCGACGGCGAGGAAGGCTGCGACTACATCGACGGCGAAACCGGCAACGACACGCTGCTGGGCGGCGAGAACATCGACAGCGTGTTCGGCGGCACCGGCGACGACGTGATCTTCGGCGACGAAGGCGGCCTCGGCGACGGCAGCGGTGATGGCGGCGACTACCTCTATGGTGAGCTTGGCGACGACTGCATGGACGGCGAAGGCGGCGACGACTGCATGTGGGGCGACAACGGCCAGTCCGGCGAGACCCGCTATGACGGCGACGACACCATGTACGGCCGCGGCGGCAACGACCGCATGCATGGCCAGGGCGGCAACGACCGCATGGCCGGCGGCCTCGGCGATGACCTGGTCATCGGCGGCAGCGGTGACGACGAGATGTTCGGTGACGAGCGCCAGTCGCAGAACGATGACCTCGACTTCGGCGCCGACAGCGGCACCGGCAACAAGGACGAGCAGGTCGACGGCGACGACTGCATGCTGGGTGGTGACGGCAACGACACCATGGACGGCCAGGGCGGCAATGACACCATGTTCGGTGAAGCCGACAACGACCTGATGCAGGGTGGCCGCGGCGACGACCTGATGGATGGCGGCGCAGGCCGCGATGACGTCAACGGTGGCGCCGGTCATGACACCATGCGCGGTGGGTCCAACAACGACGTGCTCGAAGGCGGCGCCCAGGGCGACCTGATCTTCGGCGACAGCGGCACCAACCTCGGCGACGATGAGCATGGCTACAACATCGACTGGGATTGCTGCGACGACGACGAGGACAGCCCGCCGGCGACGCTGCATGCCGATACCGCCGGTCTGAAAGAGGTCGACTGCCCCGATTGCTACACGCCCGAAGATGGCGGCGAGGACGGCAATGACCGCATCCGCGGCGGCTCCGGCAATGACACCATGTTCGGCGAGGGCGGCAATGACGTCATCATCGGCGGGCGCGGTCATGACCACGGCCATGGCGGCGACGGCAACGACCGGCTCTCCGGCCGCAAGGGCAATGACGTGCTCGACGGCGACGAGGGAGACGACTGCGTCAAGGGCGATGCCGGCAATGACACGCTTTATGGCGACAATGGCAACGACACCCTGAAAGGGGGCGATGACCATGACCGGCTCTTCGGCGAGAACGGCCGGGACAAGCTGTACGGGGATGACGGCAACGACACCATGTACGGTGGCGACGGTCGCGACAAGCTCTGCGGCGGCGATGGCAATGACGTCGGTCACGGCGGCAATGGCAACGACACCGTCAAGGGCGACAATGGCGACGACTTCCTCGATGGCAACGATGGCGAGGACCTGGTCCATGGCGGCAACGGCAAGGACGTGCTGCAGGGTGGCGAAGGCAATGACACGCTGAACGGCGATGCCGACCGCGACTGCCTCTATGGCGAGAACGGCGATGACCTCCTCGACGGTGGCACCGGCGGTGACTTCCTCGATGGCGGCGACGGCAACGACACGCTGTTCGGCGGGGCCGGTGACTACAATGACTGGCTGAAAGGCGGCGCAGGCGATGATTGCCTCACCGGCGGCGACGGCAAGGATGTCTTCATCATCGACCTGATCTGGGATGGCAGCAGCTTCTCCTCCACCGATGGCAACGACACCATCAAGGACATGGATATCGACCAGGATCACGATGTGGTGCTGTTCCGTGTCACCAATGTGGGCGGCGGCCTGGGAACCTCGGCGCAGGATGCCTTTGCCGCATTGGACGGCGGCGGCGCCACCGTCACCGACAATGGCACCGACACGCTGATCAGCGCAGGCGGCGCCACGGTGAACATCCTCGGCCTGACCGGCCGCGAGGCCCCGTTCACCTCGCTCGGCCAGGACGCGATCCCGATCGGCGGCGTGGGCATCAACGCGGTGACCACCGGCGATGCCGGATCCTACGAGGCGATCCGGGTGCTGACCTCGGACACCGGCTTTGACGACAGCTACGTCAACATCTGGGGTCCGGAAGCCGTCTGAGCCATAGGAACGGCGGATCCGGGGGAAACCCCGGGCCCGCCCAGCCCTGGTTCAGGACAGCGATTTGGTCCCCGGCCAAGGATTGCATCCTTGGACCAGGGCGCTGTTCTCCAGATTTCACAACTTCACTTCGTGCAGCCGGGGGGCTACGACAATGAAGGTAAAACGGGTATTTGACGGGCAACGGGGGGTGCTTGCCGCCATTTTCACGGCCAGCATCTTTGTAAATCTCCTTGTCCTGACAGCGCCGCTCTACATGCTGCAACTGTTTGCCCGGGTCATGGCCTCGGGCAGCATTCCAACCTTGATAGCCCTGACCACCGGCGCCGCAATCGCGCTGGTGTTCTTCTTTCTGTTCGACATGATCCGCCAGCGCCTGGTGGCGCGGCTCGGATCCCGCCTCGAGGCGCGGCTCAGCCCGGCCGTGCTGGAGGGCATGATCGACACCCCGCTGCCGCCCGCGCTGGCGCGCTCCGAGCCGATCCGCGACATCCAGGACCTGCGGGGCTTCGTCACCAGCCCGGTGTTCCTGGCGCTGCTGGACGCGCCCTGGTCGCTGGTCTTCCTGGCGCTGATCTTCCTGTTCAGCCCGGTGCTGGGGCTGGTGGCGCTGGTCGGCATCGCGGTGCTGTTCACGCTGGCGCTGCTGAACGAACTCATGGCCCGCAAACCGATGGACACGGCCGCGAAACAGGCCACCGAGACCAATGCCGCGGTGGCCGAGATGATGCAGAACGCGGGCCTCATCCATGCCATGGGCAAGACCGCGCCGATGATCCGGCGCTGGCAGCTCAAGGCCTTCTCGGCGCTGGTCTTCAACACATTGGCCACCGACCGGGTGGCGCTGATGACCTCGCTGGCCAAGGCGGTGCGCATGGGGCTGCAGATCGCGGTGCTGGGCGTCGGCGTGGTGCTGGTGATCAACAACCAGCTGTCGCCGGGGCTGATGATCGCCGCCTCGATCCTGCTGGGCCGCGCCGCGGCGCCGGTGGAACAGTCGATCTCCGGCTGGCGCGCCTTTCTCAAGGCGCGCGGCGCCCATGGGCGGCTGAACACCCTGCTGGCGCATCTCGACCAGGCGCCCGAACGGCTGCCCCTGCCTGCCCCGGAAGGCCGCCTGTCCGTGGAAGGCGCCACCGTGGCGCTGCCGGGGCGGAGCGATCCGGTGCTGCTGGACATCACCCTGGCGCTGCAGCCGGGCCAGTCGCTGGGGCTGATCGGCCCCTCCGGTGCGGGCAAGACCACGCTGGCCCATGCGCTGGCCGGGCTGCAGCCGCTGCTGCGCGGCCACATCCGCATCGACGATGCCGCGCTCACCGACTGGGATCCGGCACAGATCGGCCAGTATATCGGCTTCCTGCCGCAGCGGGTCGAGCTGTTCCAGGGCACCGTGGCGGAGAACATCGCGCTGATGGACCCGGACGCCCGGCCCTCCGACGTGGTGGCGGCGGCCAAGCTCGCCCAGGTGCATGAGATGATCCTCGCCCTGCCCGGCGGCTACAACGCCGAGGTCGGCCCGCGCGGCGAGTTCCTCTCGGCCGGGCAGCGCCAGCGCATCGGCCTCGCGCGCGCCTTCTTCGGCAACCGCAAGCTCATTGTGCTGGACGAGCCCAACGCCAATCTCGATCCCGAGGGCGAAGAGGCGCTGGCCCGCGCCATCGAGGCCGCCTGCGCCCGCGGCGCGGTGGTGGTGGCGGTGACCCACCGGATCAGCCTCTTGCGCCGGGTCAGCCATGCGGCGCTGTTGCAGGAGGGCCGCCTCATGCGCTTCGGCGAGGCCCGCCAGGTGATCGAGGCGGCCGCCCAGCCCATGACCCCGGCCCGCGCCCATGGCGATCCCAAGATCGCCCCCTTCCGCCACCGCAACAGCGACACGCGGGCGGCCCCGGAGACCCCGGACGCCGCGGACGCCCCCCGCAGAGAAGGAGACAGCGCATGAGCCTGGTCGATCCCGAGACCCGCACCCCGGCCGCGCGCCCCGAAACCGGTGCCGCGACGACGCCCGCGGGCTTTCGCAACCTGATGCCCCGCTCCGACCCGCCCGAGGTGGCGCTGCCCAGACATCCGCCTACCCGGGTGCGCCAGCTGGTGCTGTGGCTGGTGGTCTGCGGCTTCGGCCTGTTCGGCGGGCTGGTGGTCTGGGCCAGCCGGGCCGAGCTGACCAGCGCGGTGGTGGCGGCGGGGGCCTTCAACGTGGTCGGTGACCGGCTGGCGGTGCAGCATTACGAAGGCGGCATCCTGCGCGAGCTGAACGTGGCCGAGGGCGACCGGGTCCGCGAGGGCCAGGTGATCGCCCGGCTCGATGGCCGCCGGGTGCAGGCGCAGCTGGCCATCCTGAACGGCCAGCTGGCCAGCCTGTTGGCGCAGCAGGCCCGGCTGGCGGCGGAACAGGCGGACCAGACCGAGCTGCCCGCCGATCCGGAACTGGCGGCACTGATCGCCCGCACCCCGGCGCTGGCGCAGCTGGTGGCGGTGCAGCGGGACCTGCTGATCTCCAACCGGGCGCTGCACCAGGGCCAGATGGACATCATCCAGACCCGCATCACCCAGCTCAATGACCAGCTCAAGGGCCGCGATGCCCGCATCCAGGCCACCGAGGAACAGCTGGCGCTGGTGCAGGAGGAACTGGGCGATCTGATCGGATTGTTCGAGAAGGGGCTGGTGCCCAAGACCCGCATCAGCCAGCGGCAGATGCAGCAGAGCGGGCTGATCGGCACCCTCGGCACACTGGAAAGCGACCGCGGCAACGTGCTGGAACGCATCGGCGAGATGCGGGAACGGCAGCTGCAGGCCGGGCGCGACCGCGCCGCCCGCATCGCCGCCGAAAGCCAGGAGGTGCAGGAACGCCTGCTCGACCTGCGCCAGCGGCTGGATGCCACCTGGGACGTGGCCGAACGCCAGACCATCCGCGCGCCGCGCGATGGCCGGGTCGTGGGGCTGAACATCAACACCCTGGGCCAGGTGGTGGAACCGGGCCAGACCCTGCTGGAGCTGATGCCCGAGGACGCCGGCCTCTTGGTCGAAACCCGCGTGGCGGTGGCCGACATCGACGAGGTGGCGATGGGCAGCCAGGCGCGGGTGCAGCTCACCGCCTACAGCTTCCGCTCCACCCCGCCGGTCAAGGGCGAGGTGGTGATGGTGGCGGCCGGCAGCAGTGTCGATGCCAGTACCGGCCAGGCCTATTACCCGGTGCATATCCGTATCCCGGAGGCAGAACTGGCCGCCCTGCCCAATGTGCGCGCCCTGCCCGGCATGCCCGCCCAGGCGATGATCGAGACCGGCCGCCAGACCCTGGCCGACTACCTGATCAGCCCGGTTCTGGCCAGCATGTCACAGGCGTTGAAGGAAGGCAGCGGCTAGGGGGAAGCCGCTACCCACCAGGCCGCGGCCCCGGGGGGAGCGCCGCAGCCTGTCCCGGCCCGTCCCGGCTGCCACTGGCCAGGGCGGGCCTGATCTTGGCCCCCTCCGCGACAGTTCATGACACGGCGCCTCCAACCGCCCCAAAAGGTCCGCTTCGGACCCAATGTTTCGCGCGCGAAACATTGGGTCAATATGACTGACCTATATGCTGACGGGCCACGGGGGCAGCGGGTCAGACCGGGAGCGAGGACGGGAGAGAGAGGACGGGACGGCTATGACGTCAGGCGTTTCCTGACCCAGCCAAGGAAGGCCGCATCCGGCCGCCGCAGCCTAGGCGCGCCGGAGCGGGCCCACATGGCACGCCACTCGGCCTCCAGCGCATAGGCATCGGCGCCGGGCATCAGCGCCCGCGCCTCCTCCAGCGTGGCAGGTTTCAGGCTGGGCGCGTTCAGCGCCGCCTCGGTGACCGCCGCCTTCTGGGTAAAGCGGATCACGTCGCCCTCCAGCTCCTCCAGCGCGTAATCGGGCAGCGGCTGGGCCTCGATCATGTCGCGGATCATCTTGCGGAACACCCGCCGCGGCGAGGCGGAGCCGGATTTCTTCAGCAGCACCTCGACCGAGACCTGCCAGCTGTTCTGCCGTCCGCAATGCTTGCGCGCCAGCTCGTAGATGCGCCGCTCCAGCGGCTTGCGCAGCCGGAAGTAATCGCGGCTCAGCGTCAGCACCGATTTCGACAGCACCGCCCGGTACAGCCAGTCCGACAGGGTCACCGCCACGCTGACCATCTTGCCACCGCGGGCCTTGCGCACGATCTCCCATTTCTCGATCAGCCCGAAGCCGGTCGTCACCTCGTGGCCGCCGGTCATGATGTTGGTGGTGATGCGGGTGCCCGCCAGCCGCTCGAAGGCCTCGCGCAGGCGGCGGTAGGCATCACCCGAGGTCTCGCGGTTGCAGGCCACCAGGAGGTCATGCGCCTTCAGGTGCAAGGTCCGGCTGACCTGCCGCCCGGCATTCAGCGCCGCCATCAGCTGGCTGATGCAGAAGATCAGGATGTCCTTGTCGTGGATCGTCGCCAGCCCCTTGACCGAGGGCGTCACGGTGATCTCGGCACCGTTGTGCTGGTAGTTCAGGATGCGCCGGTCGGGCCGGGTGCTGAGCGAGAACAGCGGGTGTTCCATCGACACCAGGTCGTTCTTGGGGATCGCCCCGAAGATGTCGCAGAGGAAAAAATCCCCCTGCCCTTCCGGCGGAATCCCGTCCGCTGTCAGCTCTGCTGCCATTTTAGCCTGCCCGTATCTGCTCTGCCGGCCGCTGGATTTCTGCCGATCCTGGGCGACTCATTTTTCGTGGTTTTGATTACGCTCACCCTAAGGTTATCCACAAGCCCGGGCAACGGGGGATCAGAGTCACCCGCTCGGGGGTTTGGATTCATTTCATCGGGGTTTCAGAGTCACGTCGATGAAAAATCCCCGCCGCAAAGCCAAGGAAAAAAGGGCTTTCCAGCCGCTGCCCGACTGCCTTAACTAGAAATAACTCATAAATAACAGGGCAGATTTTTTTCAGCCCCCCCAGATCAGCCCAAAACACCCGGCTGCAACCGACAGATTTGCTTAGAAAAATCGAATCCTGTGCGCATATCTCTTCCATGTGCGGTGTTTTTGGGTATTATCCGAAAAAGGCAGCACATCAACGCGGACGCAGCACCAGCCAGGGGCGCAGAGACCCCGGTCCGATCACAACAGGCAGATCTTCATGGCACGCGATATCCACAGGAAAGACAGCGCAAAACCCGGCAGCTCCCTGCCGCCCTATTTCAGCATCGATCCCGACAGCGCACTCGCGGATCTGGATGCGCCCACCAGCACCGCAGGCTTTGCCGAGATCGCCGCCGCCTGTGCCCAGGGGCGCGCCGACCTCGCCAGCCGCGGCCTCAACGAGGAGGGTCGCAAGGAGCTGCGGCTGTTCTCGACCTGGGAAATCACCCGCTACCTGATCCCCGTCGCCCAGGCCCATTTCCGCCGCGTGCTGAAGGCCAACCCGGATCTGCCGCAGGGCCGCTCCGAAACCGAGGGCGGCGCCAAGTGGTTCACGCTGGACGAGGTGCTGCGGCTGCGCGCCTTCTTCGCCGCCCAGGGCTCCAAGGCCAAGGACTACCTGCCCTACCGCCCCGAGGGGCTGCCCGCCAAGATGGTGGCGGTGGCCAACTTCAAGGGCGGCGTCGGCAAGACCTCGACCGCGGCGCATCTGGCGATGTCGGCGGCGCTCGACGGCTACAAGGTGCTGGTGATCGACCTTGACAGCCAGGGCTCGATGACCTCGATCTTCGGCGGCAAGGTGGAGGACGAATGGCAGACCGCCTTCCCGCTGCTCGCGCGCCACTACGGCGAGCATCTGCGGCTGGAGAACCAGCGCCGGCTCGACCGCGGCGATGCCCCGCAACCGCTCGACGCCGCACTGGACGCGGCGATGGAGATGACCGCCGCCGATGTGATCCAGAACACCCACTGGCCCAACATCGACCTCATCGGCGCCCAGCTGAACCTCTACTGGGCCGAGTTCCAGATCCCGGTCTGGCGGATGGCGGCGCGCTCGTGGAAGCTGTGGGACGCGCTGACCGAGCGGCTGGAGGCCGACGGCGTGCTGGAGCAATACGACGTGATCTTCATCGACACGCCGCCCGCGCTTGGCTACCTCACCATCAACGGGCTTTCGGCCGCCGACATCCTCCTGGTGCCGATGGGCGCGTCCTTCCTCGAGTTCGACTCGACGGGCCGCTTCTTTGACATGCTGCACTCCACCTTTGCCTCGATCGAAGAAGGCGAGAACCTCGCCGCGCGCGCCCTCGGCCGGCCGGGGCTGGCGTTTGAATGGGATGCGGTGCGCACCGTCATCACCCGCTACGACGGCGCCCAGCAGGGCGAGCTTGCCGCGCTGATGCAGGCCTACATGGGCCGGGTCCTGTCGCCGCACAAGCAGGATTACACCGCCCTGATCGGCCAGGCCGGCGAGCAGGTCTCGGGCATCTACGAGGCCGACTACCGCGACTTCAACCGCGAGACCTACGCCCGCGGCCGCGAGACCTTCGACGAGACCTACGCCGCCTTCAAGAAACTGCTGATCGGCGTGTGGCGGCGCGAGGCGTTGCAGGCAGAGGCGCAGCAGCGCGCGGCCGGCTAAGGCCGCGGCAGGAAATAAAGGCTAGAATGACAGCCCCGCAGAGGGGCGGCGGGCAGAGGCAAAGGACAGGACAATGGCAAAACGCAAACGGCTTTCCCCGGCGCAGGACGGGTTTCTGACACCACCTCCGACGGGCCGACCGACGCTTGGCGGGGCCCGCACGGTGGGCGCCGCGCCGATTGCCCAGGTGGCCTCGGATGCCTCCGCCCAGGCGGCCTTGCAGGAATTGTCGGAGGTGGTGGAAACCGCCCGCGCCAAGGGGCTGATGATCCAGGAACTGCCGCTGGAGGTCATCGACGAGAACCACCTGGTGCGCGACCGCATCGAACAGGACGAGGAGGAGCTGCAAGCGCTGATCGCCTCGATCCGGGCGCGCGGCCAGCAGACCCCGGCCGAGGTGGTGCCGCTGGAGCACCCGGCCGGTGGGCGCAGCCATGGTCTCATCTCCGGCTGGCGCCGCCTGACCGCGCTGAAAAGACTCTATGCCGAGACTTCAGACCCTGCCTTTGCCACGATCAAGGCGCTGGTGATCCGCCCCGGCAGCGCCGAGGCGTCTTACGTGGCGATGGTCGAAGAGAATGAGATCCGGGTCAATCTCAGCCATTATGAGCGGGCCCGCATCGCCGTGCGCGCCTGCCGCGAAGGCGTGTTCAGCCGCCGCAAGGATGCGCTGCAGACGCTGTTCGGAAATGCCACCCGCGCCAAGCGCTCCAAGATCGGCAGCTTCGTCACCCTGGTCGAGGCGCTGGATGCGGTGCTGTTCCACCCCACCGCGATCAGCGAGAAGCTTGGGCTGGCGCTGGCCCGCGCGATCGAGAATGACGCGGGCTTTGCCGACCGCGCCAGACAGGCGCTGCAGGCGGGCGACCGCAGCACCCCCGAAGCGGAACAGGCGATCCTGACCGGCCTGCTGGACCCCGCAGTGCCGACACCCCGCGCAGCGACCGACGCGGCCCCCGCCCCGGAGGCGGCGCGCCCCAAGCCGCCGGTGGAGCCGCTGGTCAGCCGCCCGCGGGTGCGCGGCGCGCATGACTGGGACGCCGCCCAGCCGGGCGAGCGGATCGCCCTGCCCGCGCCCGAAGGCGTGCGCCTCGGCTATATTCCCAGCGAGCAGAAGATCGAGATCAGCGGCCCCGGCGTCAGCGCCGCGCTGGTGGAAGAGCTGCAGGCCTGGCTGAAAAAGCTCTGAACAGAGTCTGATCTGGCCGCGTCGGCCTTCATCTTTCCCCAAATACTCGCGCCGCAGGCCAAGGGCTTTTCTTCGGAAAAGCCCTTTTTAGGGCCGCATGAAAGAGAAATATCAGACACTCATTTAGGTCAGCATGGGTGACCAAATGTTTCGCGCGCGAAACATTTGGTCCGATCCGGTCCTATTGGGCCGGTTGGCCGGCAGCCCGGCCCACCGCGACATATGTCTCGAAGCCGGCGCGTTTGGCGGCCTTGGCGGAGTAGATATTTCGCAGGTCCGCCATGCGCGGCTGCGCCATCTTGCGCGCCAGTTTCTTCAGGTCGAGGGCGCGGAACTCGTTCCATTCGGTCAGCAGCACCACCAGGTCGGCATTCTGCGCCGCCTTGTAGGGATCCTCTTCCCATTTGACGCCGGGCAGCAGCGCCTCGCCCTCGGCGCGGCCCTGCGGGTCGACCACCCGCACGCGGGCGCCGCCGCCCACCAGGGCGGGCACGATGGTCAGGCTGGGGGCCTCGCGCATGTCGTCGGTGTTGGGCTTGAAGGTGACGCCGAGCACCGCCACGGTCTTGCCGTTGAAGGAGCCCTCGCAGGCGTCGCGCAGCTTCTCCACCATCCGCGCCTTCACCTCGTCATTGACCCGCATCACCGTCTCGGTGATGCGCATCGGAAAGGCATGGTCCTGGCCGATCCGCGCCAGCGCCGCGGTGTCCTTGGGAAAGCAGGAGCCGCCGTAGCCGGGACCTGCGTGCAGGAACTTGTTGCCGATGCGCCCGTCCAGACCGATGCCGCGGGAGACTTCCTTGACGTCCGCCCCGACCCGCTCGCAGAGCCCGGCGATTTCATTGATGAAGGTGATCTTGGCGGCGAGAAACGCATTGGCAGCGTATTTGATCATCTCGGCGCTTTCCAGGTCCGTGGTCAGGATCGGGAAATCGCGCAGGTACAGCGGCCGGTAGATCTCGGCCATCACCTCGGCGGCGCGCGGGGTCTGCACCCCGACCACCACCCGGTCGGGTTTCATGAAATCCTCGATCGCGGCGCCCTCGCGCAGGAACTCCGGGTTGGAGGCGACGTCGAAGTCGGCCTGCGGATTGGTCTTGGCGATCACCTGTTTCACCTGCCGGTTGGTGCCCACGGGCACGGTGGATTTGGTCACCACCACTGTGTAGCCGGTCAGCGCCGCGGCGATTTCCTCGGCCGCCGCCATCACGTAGGTCAGATCCGCATGGCCGTCGCCGCGCCGGGTCGGGGTGCCGACGGCGATGAACACCGCCTCGGCGCCGTCGACCGCCGCCGCCAGGTCATCGGTGAAGCTCAGCCGCCCGGCGCTGACGTTCTTTTCCATCAGCGCCTGCAGGCCCGGCTCATAGATCGGCACCTCGCCCGCCTGCAGCCGCGCCACCTTGGCGGCGTCCTTGTCGACGCAGATCACGTCGTGACCGAAATCCGAAAAACAGACGCCGGACACCAGCCCGACATAGCCGGTGCCAATCATTGCAATGCGCATGGGATGCCCCTTTTCCCTTCATGTCCTGTCCCGGCGCGGCCGGGATGTTGTTCCGTTACAGAGATATAGGGCGCTGTGAGGGGCGGAAACCGGGTTTTTTGGCGGCAGGGGGAAATACCGCCGTTTAGGTCCGGATCGGACCAAATGTTTCGCGCGCGAAACATTTGGTCAATAATGCTGACCTTTATGGTCCTGCCGACCGGCGGGCTTAGCTGCTGTAGTAGTCTTGGTACCAGGCGGCAAAACGGGCGACGCCCTCGGCGACGCCGACCTTGGGCTGATAGCCGGTCAGCTGGGTCAGCAGCCTGGTGTCGGCCCAGGTCGCGGGCACGTCGCCGGCCTGCATCTCCAGCATGGTCTTCTGCGCCTCGATCCCCAGCGCGTCTTCCAGCGCGGCGATATAGTCCATCAGCGGGGTCGGCTTGCTGGCACCGATATTGACCACCCTGTAGGGTGCCACCGGGCTGAGGCTGTCGCGCTCGGACACCGGTGCCTGCCCCGGCACCGCCCCGATCAGCCCGGTGATGCCGCTGACCAGATCGTCGATATAGGTGAAGTCGCGGCTCATGCGGCCGTGGTTGTAGACCTCGATCGCCTCCCCAGCGAGCATCGCGCGGGTGAATTTGAACAGCGCCATGTCGGGCCGCCCCCAGGGGCCGTAGACGGTGAAGAAGCGGAACATGGTGACCGGCAGCCGATAAAGATGCGCATAGGAATGCGCCATCGATTCATTGGCCTTCTTGGTGGCGGCATAGAACGACATCTGGTGGTCGGCCTGCTGGCGCTCGTGAAACGGCATCTCGGTATTGGCGCCATAGGCCGAGGAGGTGGAGGCCATCAGAAGATGCGCGGGCGGATGCACGCGGGCGGCTTCCAGCAGTTCGAAGACGCCGATCAGATTGGCCTCGAGGTAATCGCGCGGCGCTTCGATCGAATGGCGCACCCCGGCCTGGGCGGCGAGGTGGATCACCGCATCGGGGCGGTGCTGGCGGAACAGGTCCATCAGCAGGCCGGGATCCTCCAGCCGGGCGATGACGGGAATGAAGTCGGCATGCTGCGCCAGCATGTCGTGACGGCGCTGCTTCAGGGTGACATCGTAATAGGGCGACAGGCAGTCGAGCCCGATGACCTGCCAGCCCGCTTCCAGCAGCCGGGCGGAGAGGTGGTATCCGATGAAGCCGGCCGAGCCGGTGACAAGAGCGGTTTTCATGGCTCTTAGGTGGCGGCTTGCTGCCACGCTGTCAAATGCTTTGGCGCGGTAAAGCATTTGACAGAGGCGGGGATTTATGTGCTTTCACCACCGCTGCCGCAGGCAGCCAGGACAGACGGCAACAAGGAGCAGCCCGCGGTGACCACGGCAGAGGCAACAGCAGCCCCGAATTCAGACATCTCTGCGAGCGCGGCCGGGGCGGTTGGCGCGTCGGGGGCAGGGCGGCTGGTGGCGGTGGTGGTGACCCACAACCGCCTGGAGCAGCTGAAGGTGACGCTGGCGCGGCTGCTGGACAGCCCGGCCAGCGAGCTGGCGGCGGTGGTGGTTGCCGACAATGCCTCGTCCGATGACACCGCCGCCTGGCTGGCGGCGCAGCAGGATCCGCGGCTGGATGTCTGCCGCAGCGACACCAACCGCGGCGGCGCGGGCGGTTTCGAGATGGGGCTGCGCCGCGCGGTGGAAGCGCATGATCCCGACTGGCTGGTGGTGATGGATGATGATGCCCGCCCGGCCCCCGGCGCGCTGGCAGCCTTCCACGCCCTGCCCCGGCCCCAGGACACGGCGCTGGCGGCGGCGGTCTATTTCCCCGACGGGCGCATCTGCGAGATGAACCGCCCCTCGCGCAACCCGTTCTGGCAGCCGCGGGTGTTCCTGCGCACGCTGCTGCGGGCGCGGGACGGCTATCACATTCCCTATGACGCCTATGACGCCGAAACGCCCCTGCCGATTGATCTCACCTCCTTTGTCGGGCTGTTTCTGTCCCGGCGCATGGTCGAGGCGGCGGGCTATCCGGATCCGGGGCTGTTTCTCTATGGCGATGACGTGATCTACACGCTGGGCCTCAGGCGCCGCGGCGAGACCATCCTGTTTGATCCGGCGCTGCGGTTCGAGCATGACTGCTCGACCTTTCAGAATGACCGGCACAGGGTGTTTTCGCCTTTGTGGAAGGTCTATTACGCCTACCGCAACGGGCTGATGATGTATCGCGCCGCGGCCGGGCCGCTGCTGTTTTGGCCGCTGTTCTTGCTGGTGGCGGTGAAATGGCGACTGACCGCAAAACGCTACGCTGCGGCGGAGCGGCAGGCCTACCTGCGGCTGTGGCGTCATGCGGTCTGTGACGGCTTGCGCCGCGACACCCGCCGCAGCCACGCCGAGGTGCTGGCGCTGGCGGAGACGGGCTGAGAGCCGGAGAGGACAGGCGGCAGGTCAATGCTGCCGCGGCTGCTCAGGCTCAGCGGTTCAGGATGTCGCGGTGGTAGCGGCCCATCAACACCAGCCCGAGGGCCAGCAGGATGAGGCTGGTGAACAGCACGAAGGGCACATTCACATAGGCTGCGGTATAGGTGGGGTAGAAGCCGGTGCGCATCAGCCCGATTATATGCATCAGCGGATTGTACCACAGGATGTCCTGCGCCAGGGGGGGCATGTCCTCATAAAGGAAGAACACGCCTGAGGCGAGAAACAGGGGCCGGGTGAAGATCGACCAGGCCATCTCCCACAGGGGATAGAGTCCCATCAGCACGCAGTTGACTGTGCCGACGCCCAGCCCCAGCAGCATTGTCAGCGACATCGCCAGCACCGCAGGCGGCAGGTCGAGTTGCGCGCGACTGTCGATGACCGCCAGCGCCCCGGTGAGCAGCAGGATCGCGACCAGGGCACCGGTGAGGCTGTTGAGCAGGAAGCGTGCCGCCACCGCGTCCAGCCAGGTCACGGCCGGAAACTTGAGCAGTGGCTTGGAAAAATTCACCGCCCGGGCCGTGGTGTTCCCAATCGCGTTGTAGAGATCAAACGGCAGGTAGCCGGTGGCATAGAACAACAGGAAGCTGGTGCCCAGAGAAGGGCTGCGCATCACCAGTGAAAAGCCGAGGCTGAGAAACAGGATCGCGGCCAGCGGTTCGAGTATGGCCCAGAGGTAGCCGCCGGGGGTGCGCCCGTAGCGGGTCGACATCTCGCGCAGCACCAGTGCTGCGATGGTGCGAAGGCTGGCAAAACGGCGGTTGCGCCCGGCAGTGGGGAGCTGGGCCGGGGGCAGGGCGGGGGGCGCCGCAGGCGTGGTTCTGGTCATGAATCCCCATTGTGAATATGCGCTGTGCAGGCGATACTATGAAAGAAAGACGAGGCAATTACAAACGGCTGCAAGCCGGGAAAAGCAGATATGACTCAGAACCGCCCGGCGGCGCGGCGCAAGGCTGCAGCCCAATTTCGCACTGGTCGCAAACCGGCTGGCACCGACGCGGCAGAACCGCGGCAGGACGAGACCCCGGACGCGGCAGGGAACGTCGAAAAACTGCCCGGCAGCGAGGCTGGTCAGCGCGGTCCGGCAGGCGGCAACAAGGTCAGCGGCAAGAAGCTGAGGAAGCTGCGCCGCAAGGCACGCAAGGCCGAAGCCGCCCATGCGGCGCTGCAGGCGAAGGCCGAAAGCCTGGAAGCACAGCTCGCCGACACCCCGGCCTTTCCGGTGGCCCGCGCCGCGCATATGAAGAAACGCCACTGGGGGCTGATCGCCAGTTTCACTGCCCTCGTGCTGCTGCCGCTGGCGGCGGCGGTGTTCTACCTGTTTGCGGTGGCCGAAGACCAATATGCCGCCACCGCCGGTTTCACCGTGCGCAGCCAGGAAAGCTCTGGCGCCAATGACCTCTTGGGCGGGCTGGCCAATTTCGCCGGCAACAGCGCCGCCTCCGACAGCGACATCCTCTATGAATTCATCCAGAGCAAGGAAATGGCCGCGGCGGTCAACAAGCGGATCGATCTGCGCGCCCATTACAGCCAGCACTGGCCGGGCGACTGGGTGTTCGCGCTCTGGCCCGATGCCACGCTGGAGGAGCTGGTCTGGTTCTGGCACCGGGTGGTCAGCATCGCCTATGACAGCGGCTCGGGGTTGACCGAGGTGCAGGTCACCGCCTTTGATCCGCAGACCGCCCGCGACATCGCCCAGGCCATCGTCGAGGAAAGCCAGATCCGCATCAACGCGCTGAACGACCAGGCCCGTGCCGATGCGATGCGCTATGCCGAGGCCGATCTGGAGGAGGCCGTCGAGCGGCTCAAGGCTGCGCGCGAAGAACTGACCCAGTTCCGCACCCGTACCCGCATCGTCGATCCGGCGGCCGATATCCAGGGCCGCATGGGGGTGATGAACAACCTGCAACAGCAGCTCGCCGAGGCGCTGATCGAATATGACCTGCTCACCGGCAGCGTGGCGCCGGGCGACGTGCGGCTGAAAAAGGCGCAGCAGCAGATCGAGGTGATCCGCGAGCGCATCGACATCGAACGCCAGACCTTTGCCTCCAGCAACACCGACACCGGCGCGGTGGGCGAGGATTACCCCTCGCTGATTGCCGAGTTCGAGCGGCTGACGGTTGACCGCGAGTTCGCCGAAGAAGCCTATCGGGCGGCGCTGACGGCGCTGGAAGTGGCGCGCGACGATGCGGCCCGCCAGAGCCGCTACCTGGCCACCTACATCAAGCCCGACCTGGCCGAGGAGGCGGAATATCCGCGCCGCTTCGTGCTGTCCGGCCTGGTGGGGCTGTTCCTGCTGCTGGGCTGGGCGATCCTGGCGCTGGTCTACTACTCGATCCGCGACCGCAGCTGAGGGGCGGGCGATGATCCGGTTCGAGAACCTGACCAAGAGCTTCCGGCTCAGGGGGGAGCGCAAGGTGGTGATCGACAACCTGAACCTGACGCTGCCGTCGGGGCGGTCGCTGGCGCTCCTGGGGCGCAACGGCGCGGGCAAGTCGACGCTGTTGCAGATCATCGCGGGCACCCTGCGGCCCGATCATGGCCGGGTGGTGTCCGATGGCACCATCTCCTGGCCGGTGGGGCTCGGCGGCTCCTTTCACAAGGAGCTGACCGGGGCGGAAAACGTCCGCTTCATCGCCCGCATCTACGGGGTGGACACTGACGACCTGGTGGCCTTCGTCGAGGATTTTGCCGAGCTGGGCAAGTTCTACCACATGCCGATGCACAGCTATTCCTCCGGCATGCGCTCCCGGCTGACCTTCGGGGCGTCGATGGGGATCAAGTTCGACACCTACCTGGTGGATGAGGTGACGGCGGTGGGCGACCGCGCCTTCCGCAGCAAGAGCCAAAAGGTGTTTGCGGACCGGATGACGCATTCCAGCGCCATCATGGTCAACCACTCGATGAACCAGGTGCGCAAGTTCTGCGATGCGGGCCTGGTGCTGGAAGGCGGCCGGATCCGCTATTTCGACGACCTGGAAGAGGCCATCGCCCTGCATGAAGCGATGTTGGACTGAGCAAACGGGGACTGTCACAGGCGCAGAAAATGAGAGAGCCGCTTGGGCGCACGGAAAAGTGTACTTCCTGAGCTAGAGACAGTATGCACCGGCACAGAGGCGGGGGCCGTGGGGCACGGCGGCGGCGCAGAAGAAGGTAACTGGAATGACGGATGTGACGACCGGGAGCGCTGAGTTCAGCACTTTGCAATCACTGATGTGGCCCGAGCCGGGCATTTGCACTGAACGTGAACTCTACCTGCGCACGGATGGCCCGAGTGGGCCTGCTGAGGGGGGAGGTTATCGCTTTTTTACCGGCAGCCGTGGCCGCTTTGACACCTGGTTCAACCTGTTCAATGTTGGGACTTGGAACCGCCACTGCGATCTGCAGAGCCTCTATTTGCTTCTGGAGGGGGAGGGGAAATTCGTGCTGTCGCTGTTCCTCGCTCCTCGCGACCGCTCTTGGGAGCGAGAGGACCGCATCGTGGAATTGGCAGCAGATCAGCCGGTGCGTCTGGATCTGGGCCACTTTTTGACGGCGGCTCAACCAGCTGGCCTCTTGTTCTTCGAACTGCAGGCGATCGGCGAGGAGGCCACGCTGACCGATGCCGCCTGGCAGACCGCCGATGCGCCACGCCGGCAGCCGCGATTGGCACTGGCCGTCACCACCTTCCGCCGCGAGGCGGAAGTGAGCCGCACAGTCGAACGGTTCTGTGCCTTCCGGGAGCGGTCCTGGATGAAGGATCACGTGGAGCTGATCGTCACCGACAACGGCCAGTCGGTGGACCTGCCGCCGCGCGACGGTGTCACCGTGATCCCCAATGAAAACCTCGGCGGTGCCGGAGGCTTTACCCGTGGCCTGCTGGAGGCGCGGACCCGCGGCGCCTCGCATTGCCTGTTCATGGATGACGACGCCTCCATCCACATGGAAAGCCTGGAGCGGACCTGGAAGCTGCTCGCCCATGCCGAGGATCCCGCGACGGCGGTTGCCGGTGCGATGATCAGCGAACAGCACCGCTGGGCGATCTGGGAAAACGGCGCCTGTTTCGACCGCCGCTGCCAGCCGTTGCACATGGGCACCGACCTGCGTGATTTCAGGCAGATGGCGGGGATGGAATGGCAGGTCTCCGGTCCGGCGCCCGAGGGGCTCTATGGTGGCTGGTGGTATTTTGCCTTCCCCGTGGACAAGGCTGAGCACCTGGCATTCCCGTTCTTCGTGCGCGGTGATGATGTCAGTTTCTCGCTGGCCAATGATTTCAACATCGTGCGGCTCAACGGGGTGGTGTCCTTCCAGGAAAGCTTCACCGACAAGGAAAGCCCGCAGACCTGGTACCTGGATCTGCGCAGCCACATGGTGCATCACCTGAGCCTGCCGCAGATGGAGATCGGCGCCCAGGGGGTGCTGAAGATCGCGCTGTGGTTCTTCCTGCGCAACCTGCCGCGGATGCATTACGATACGCTGGCCGCGATCAACCTCGCGGTCGAGGACGTGATGAAAGGGCCGGAGTTCTTCGACCGCCATGCGGACATGGCGCAGCGCCGGGCCGACATCAAGGCCCTGACCGGGGCCGAGACCTGGCAGGCGCTGACACCTGAGACGGTGTTGCCGCCGGTGCGCCAGAAACCGCCTGCGGCCTGGAAGCGGCACCTGATGAAGCTGACCCTCAACGGGCTGTTGATCCCGGGGTATGCCCGGATGGGGCGGCGGATCACCCTGGAAGCGCAGAACCGCGGGCACATCGGCCATATCTGGGGGGCGGCGGAGATCAACTGCCTCAATGCGGACCGTACCAAGGTCTACACCGTGCGCCATTCCAAGGCGGCCGCCTGGCGCGAGATGAAGCGGTTTGTCACGAATGCCCGTGCGTTCCTGGCGGCCTATGATCAGCTGGCGGCCGAGTATCGTGGCGCTTACGGGACGTTGACCGGAACTGACTACTGGCAGGAAAAATTGGGGTTGGCCGCAGGGCCGGAGCGGAAGGCCGCAGAATGAAAAAGAGATTTCGCCAACTTAGTCAGATATTGACAGGCCGTCGCCCCCTCCGCGATGCCGGGGCGGCGGTGGTGTCCCAGGTGCGTGCCGGGCCGCCGCGGGTGATCCTGTTCATCGGACACCACAAGGTTGGATCAACTTCGTTGCAGGATTTCCTGGCGCGCAATGCGGCGGCCTTGGCACAGCAAGGGATCCTCTATCCGTTTACCGATTTCGAAGGGCTGGCGCATGTCGCCGCTGATGCCAGCGGACGTCTGGCGCAGCCCGGCTCATTGCCGATCAACGTTCGTGAACCGCATAACGCGCTGGCCTTCCGGATGATGGCCAGCAAAAAGGCAGGTAAGATTCCTGGGTACCACAAGCGCCTGCCTGCGCTGCCACAAATGCTGAACGCAATTCAGCAGCAGATTCGCTTTTCACAGCCCCACACGGTGATTCTCGCAGCCGAGGTGTTTGCCAATTTTAATGCGGTGTCGCCTGCGTTGATCCGCCAGTTGGTGAACCAGTTCCCGCAGTCGGAGTTTACCTTGGTTGCGACGCTACGGCGGATTGATGAGTATTTGGCCTCTTGGCATGGCCAGCGTCTGAAGTTCGGCCACAAGTTAGAGCCCCTGAGGGACAATGGGTTGGACGGGTATCTTCAGGGCATACACTTTGATTACAGGTTAATGATCGAAGGGTGGCTTAAGGCCCTACCGCAAGCCCAAGTGATCTTGCGCGATTACGCCGAGGTCCGTGCGGCAGGGGGGTCGGTCGTGGATTTTGTCGCTCAGACTGGACTGGACCTGCCGGAGGGGCTGGCACCTGAACGGAGAGAAAACGATTCTTTCCATCGAGGGGTTTATGAGATTGCCCGGCTGGGCAATCATCGGTTGGAAAGTCGTCAGGCTGCGGGACTGCGCCGAGTGCTGCGTGAACGGACACCTGATCTGGAGCTGCCTTCCAGCGGCCAGATAGAACTGTTCGGAGCGGATAACCGGGAGCGTATGCTGGAGTGTTTCCGTTCCACCGATGCCTGGCTTGGTGGGGTTTGTGGGCGCAAAGCTTTCTTTGCCGATATCGACCAGGTGTTGGAGGTGCAGCCTCTGGCCGAGGAAGAGGTATTCCGTGCGGCGCTGGAGCAGATTTGTGATCACCTTCCGAACGCGCTCGATCAGGAAACGGTGGAGTTTCTGAACACCCTGCAGGCAGAACAAAGGGACATCACCAGCGCGGCTGCAGCAGGAGAACGGGTTGCATGATAAACGAACTTGTCATTCATTTGGGGGATACCAAGACTGGGTCGACCTCGATCCAGAAGGCTTTGGTGCAGAAAGCCTATGAGGTGTCGGGGCAAAGCATCTTCTATCCCACCAAGAACAACCATATTGCCATGGCCAAGACGCTGAGTCAGGCGCGCCGGGTTAAGCAGCGGGAAACCCGTTTCCGGAGGGTCGGAGAGGCGATGAGTGCCAGCGGCGCTGATTATGGCGTCGTCTCGGCCGAGCATTTCCAGTTTGTAGATCCGCAGGTGTTTGCAGAGGCAATTGATGCTTTTTGGCCTCAGTTCAGGGATAGGATCCGCTTGGTAGCCTATGTGCGCCCTCATGCGGACAAACTGCTGTCGGCTTTTTCCGAGCGGGTGAAGCTCGGGAACGCTATGGGGTCCTTCGAGGAATTCTGTGAGACGATTTCCGGCAATCAAGCCATTGATTACCTGCCCCGTTTCAGCAAATGGCGCGAAGTGTTCGGCAGCCGGTTCACGCTCCGCCCGTTCGTGCGTCAGGAGCTGTTTCAGGAGGATGTGGTCAGCGATTTCTTCCGGTTCATGCTGCAGCATGAGAACTTCAGGATTGAGGACGGTATCTCGGCCAATACTTCCTTGACCCTGCCTCAATTGTCCCTGCTGCGCGAAATGCACAAAACGTTCTATGAGAGGCTGGATGGTCATGGCCGCCAGCGGAATGCCGATATCACCGAGGCGCGCAATGCAATGGGGCGCACTGTGAGTGAGCGGCTGCGCGCCAGCGGCTTGGGCGGGCACGGCGAAAAAGTCCGAATCCCTGAGCAGTTGGCGCCGGTGATCGCAGAGCGTTACAGCGCCGATGCCGCGGCCTTGGACGCCGCGTTCTTCGAGGACACGCCGATGTCGGATGCACTAGAAAAAATTTTCGCCAAGACAATCAGCATGCCGCAGAGCTTGAATGCGGCCGATCACTTTAGTGAGGAGACCGTGGCCAGTTTTGGTGTTTTTGCAGGTATTTTGGCGGACATGCTTATTGATGACCCCAAGGGGTTTATCAGAAATGCGGGCCAAACCCGTATCATGCTGTCTGATGCGGCGTGATTGGTACTAAAAAGATGGACAAGAACATGAAATTTCTATGCGTTGGCGCAGGCCTCTCGGGGGCCGTCATCGGGCGGCATCTGGCGGAGGCGGGGCATGAGATCACCGTGATCGACAGCCGCAGCCACATCGGCGGCAACTGCCACACCGAGCGCGATGCGGAGACCGGGGTCATGGTGCATGTCTACGGGCCGCATATCTTCCACACCGACGACGAAGAAGTGTGGAACTACGTCAACGCCTTCGAGACCTTCAAACCCTACAAGAACCGGGTGAAATCCACCACCCGCGGGCTCTCGGGGGAGCGCGAGGTGTTCTCGCTGCCGGTGAACCTGCACACCATCAACCAGTTCTTCCGCAAGACCCTGCGCCCGGAAGAGGCGCATGACTTTATCGTCAATGAGCAGGCCGATACCTCGATCACCGATCCGCAGACCTTCGAGGAACAGGCGATGCGCTTTGTCGGCAAGGATCTCTACGAGGCCTTCTTCAAGGGCTACACCATCAAGCAGTGGGGCATGCATCCTTCCGAGCTGCCCGCCTCGATCCTGAAGCGGCTGCCGGTGCGTTTCAACTACGACGACAACTACTTCTTCCACCAGTTCCAGGGCATGCCGGAGAACGGCTATACCGCGATGATCGGGAAGATCCTCGATCATGCGAACATCACCGTTGAGCTGGAGACCGAGTTCAGCGCGGAGATGGGGGCGGAATACGACCACGTGTTCTACTCCGGGCCGCTGGACGGCTATTTCGGCTACGAGCTCGGCCGCCTTGGCTACCGCACCCTGGATTTCGAGCGCTTCACCCATCAGGGCGACTACCAGGGCTGCGCGGTGATGAACTACGGCGAGGAAGAGGTGCCCTATACCCGCATCACCGAGCACAAGCATTTCAGCCCCTGGGAAGAGCACGAGGGCTCGGTTCTCTACCGCGAGTTCTCGCGCCTCGCCGAGCCCGGCGACATTCCCTATTACCCGATCCGCCAGGTGGCGGAGAAGGCGCTGCTGGCGGATTACGTCAAGCTGGCACAAGAGACCCGCGGCGTCACTTTCGTGGGCCGACTGGCGACCTACCGCTATCTCGACATGGACGTGACCATCCGCGAGGCGCTGGACGCCGCACGCGCCTTCACCGCGTGTCTGGAGAAGGGCGAGGCGGCGCCCGCGTTCTTCAGCGCGCCGCTGTAGCGCTTGTACTGTGGGCCACGAAGGCCTGCAGTCGTTCCCGGTCTTTGGTGTCCAAAAGATCCGTACGGGTCCAGCCCTGCGGTCCTGCGCTGGTGCGGATTTCACAAAGACCGTCGGTTCCAGTGGCAAAGATCTGCTGCAGCTCGTCCTGTTCGCTCTTGATTTGCCGGGTGATAGCGGCAGCGGTGTCTGCGCCGATGTGCAGGGTGGTGCCGCGGCGGCTGTTTTGGTCCGGGGTGCCGCCAAAATCTGTCTCCAGCAACAGCGGGCGGAGACGGGCATAATTGTCCTGATCGGTCAGGGTCTGGACGAATTCCAGTTCGGCCAGCTTACGGTTGCTGACCCGTTGGTTGTGTCGCCCCGTATCGTGGGGGATCGGCAGACCCAGCAGGCTGCAGAAATCTGCGAGCATGTCCGGCTGGTCCAGGTCCCGGGGTTCGAGCGATCGCAGCGTCAGCACTTCTGGCGGGAAATGTGCCTGCAGCATGCGGGCATAGCTCAGGTTGGAATAGAGGGGAAACCCGCGGCTGGCTTCGAACCAAGCAAGAAACTTTTCGATCGAGGGCGCACCATCGGCATAAAACTTGTGCCGGTTGATCTGGAACAGTCCTGCATGGACATATTGTGCGTAGCAGGATTCCACAAAGTCATAGGGGTTGCGGAAATAGGCCACGATCCGGATCTGCCAGTCGGTCCACTGCGTCTGCAGCGTCCTGTAAAGAGCGCGCAGATTGCTGCCGGGAAAGGCATTAGCCCAATGTTCGCAGGAAAGCACGACGCGATTGCACGCCCGGTCCTCGGCTTCTGCGGTGATTTCGGACAGCGCCCGGGATAGCTGCCTGGGTGGTAATTTCGCCAACGGCAGGTGGTTGCGGTAGCCATCCGGGCTACGCCAAGCTTTCGGGTAGCAGACGCCTTGGCGCTGATGTTGCGTTTCGGCTGCCGCCATATGCCGCTGAATGGTGGTCGAACCGCATTTGGGCAGGCCGATGTGCAACCAGACCTGACGGGCGGGGGGGGAACTGTGGAGCGCTGGAGCGGAGCGTGGCTCGAAACCCGGTGTCTGCGCGGGTTGCGACTGCGCGGCAGGAAGACGGCTGTCTGCGCAATGTGAGAGATACGTCCGGATGGGGGCGGGAACCTCCGTGGCAAAGAAGGTCTTTGCCCGGCGGTTGAACTCATCCTGTAAGTCGGATCGGATAAAGCTGTTGATCCAGTCTAGGAGCCCGGCTGAGAAGCGGTAGAAAGGCACAGCAAACCTGTCCAGATCTGCGCGCAGGCGAAGCTCCTTGGAGACACGCGAGAGTGCCGTGAATACCTGCAATCGTTCGGGACCGTTGCGGTTGGTCAGGCGGCCTTGACCGGGTGCAACGTAGTGGATCACGCCGACCCTGTCGCTGGCCAGGATGGTTCTTGCATTGAGAAAGCTGCGCCAGTGCAATTCCACGTCGTTATGGACCGCGATCTCCGTGCAGCGGATGTTGTGCTTTTGCAAAAAGCCGGTGCGGTAGATCTTGTTCCAGGGGTAATTGGCCGTCTGGCAGAGGCTGACCGCGGCAGCGGGAGAAACCTTGGACAGTGCGCCGGTATCCGTACCGGCAGCCCGCCACAAGGCCTGGTCTTCGGGCATCTGCCCCCAGCGGCCCTCGGCGGCACAACGGCTGTCGTGGTGCTGGAAGATGCAGAAATCAAACTCCCGGCCATCCAGATCCCGCAGCAGATCCGGGAGTTCGCGCAGGGGCAGATCATCTGCATCGAGGAACAGCACATGTTCCGTGGTTACATGCTGCAAGGCAAGGTTGCGCGCTGCGCCTGCCCCGCGCGGAAGGTCGTGGCGCAGCAGGGTGATCCGTTCCGGCGGCAGACCGACGGCAGCGGGGAGCGGTTCAAAGGCAATTGCAGGCTCTGAACCGTCGTCGGCGATGATGATGTGGTCGGCAAACTTGAGCCGCCGGATATGCCGCAGCAGGCGGTGCAGGGGACCTTCGTCATTATGCGCCGGGATAATGACGGTTAGCTTCATACGATGAACAGGCGGAGGTCGTTTAGGTTCAGGCGGAAGCTGTGCAAGGGGAGGAACAGGATCAGTTCGCGCCAAGGCGCTTCTGGCGGCAGCTCGGGCTGTTGACTGATCTGCAGTGCGTCCAGATGGCTGGAGGCGTCAGGATGGGTCAGGACGCGCTTGGGAAAGAAGCAATCTTCAAAACCGCCCTCCGGGAGGCCGGAGCGGATGCAGACACGGATTGCTTCGATCGAAGGTGAGGTGCCGCGGCAGGCAATGCCGATGATCCCGGCCTGGGACAGGTCTATATTGCCAAGCCGCATGTGCAGCCCAAACCAGCCGCCTTCGCCGCCGGGGGTGACTTCCAGTTCGAAAAGCCGCCCCGCCGGGGAGCGCCAGTGGCCACTTGGCGCCAGTGCGGGATCGGCGTGCAGGGCGATCCCGGGCTGGATTTCGGTCTGCGCTTGAATTTCCCCTTCACTCTGCCCGTGGCGTAGCAGTTGCAGGGCATAGTTGAAATCGGCGTCAGGCCCGGTGGCCAGGTTGTCAGTCATTTTCGGCGTCCCGGATTAAGTCCAGTTGAAGCCTTGTAGTGCCGGTTCTGCTTTGGTTTGTCCATCAGGAAAAGAACGCGTAAAGCTGGCACGTCCGGGGGCGGGCCCGGCGAAACCAGGGGGAGTCATGCAAAGAGAAACAGGGTTGACGTCAGGCTGTGTCGCGGCTGTGCGATTGCTGGCCGCGCGGCAACCAGAATACGAGGCCGGGGCGGTTCTGCACCAGGCGCTGGCGCAGGCCCAGGGACACGACGACATCCTGGAGGTTGCCGCGGCAGCTCTGGATCTGGCAGAGGCGGATTGCACTCGTGCGGCGCTGGCGCAGCTGCCTCGGTCGGCACCCCGACAGCGTCTGCAGCAGCGGGCAGAGCGTATGTTCTCCCCGGCGCGGATTCCGCAAATGGCGCGGCCCAGAGGGTGGGTGCCCGTGCCCGGGCGCGTGGCCTATGTGCTCTACAGCAGTCTGCCCTGGCTCTCGACTGGCTACGCGGTGCGCTCGCACCGGCTGGCACAGGCGCTGCGCGATGCCGGGGCGGACCTGCATTGCCTGACCCGACCGGGGTTCCCTTGGGATGAGGACCCGGCCGTGTTGTCGGAGGATATGCCGATCGAGGCCCCTCGGCAGGACGAGATCGCTGGCGTCCCCTATCACCGCATAGCAGACCCGCAGTTCGGACGTTGGCAGAACTACCAAGCCTATGTAGGTGGCAGCGCTGATGCCTTGATGGCGCGTTTTCTGGAATTGCGTCCGGGGGTGGTGATGGCAGCCTCGAACCATGCTTGTGCGCTGCCCGCTTTGATTGCAGCCCGGCGGCTGGGTCTGCCAGTGGTTTATGATATGCGCGGCTTCTGGGAGCTGAGCCGCGCCGCTAGGGACCCGGAGTTTCTGGGATCTGCGCAGTATCGTCATGAGCGTTGGCTGGAAACCGAGGTGGCACGGCAGGCCGATCATGTCTTCACTCTGTCACCGCCGATGCGTGAAGCGCTGATGGGGCGCGGCGTGGCGGCGGAGCAGGTCAGCTACCTGCCCAATGGCTGCGATCCCGGTAGTTTTGCTCCACCCGGCCGCGGCCGCAGGCTGGCCGCGGAGCTGGATTTGCCGGAGGGGGTGCCTATCATCGGCTATGTCGGCAGTTTCCCGGCTTATGAGGGGCTTGAGGATATGGTGGCGGCAGCAGCCGATTTGAAAGCGGCTGGCCACCGGTTCCGGCTGTTGCTTGTGGGAGATGAGAAGGGCACGGGTCTGCGTGGAACCCCGGTGACCCATGCGTTGCGCCGTCTGGCTGCGGAGCTGGGGCTGGGCGATTGGCTGCTCATGCCGGGGCGGGTACCTTTCGAGGAGGTGCCGGACTGGCTCGACCTCATCGACATCTGCGTGTTTGCGCGGCGACCGCTATTGGTGACCGAAATGGTGGCACCGCTGAAACCGGTCGAGGCAATGGCTGCGGGCAAAGCCATCGTGCTGTCCTCGGTTGGCGGCATGCAGGGGCTGGTGCAGGATGGAGAAAGCGGATTGGTCTTTGCCAAGGGGGACAGGGCTGATCTGGAGCGTCAGCTGGCCCGTCTGCTGGTGGATCCGGAGTTCCGTCGCCGTCTCGGCCGAACCGCTCAAGAACGAGCCGAGGCGGAATATGCCTGGTCCAGCATCGGGGCGCGGATGCTGGACCGCTTGGAGGCTGTGGCGGCTTCCAATGAGTAAACCCGAAGACTCTCGTTATGAACGGGGATCAGTGGGGGCAGGTCACCAGCTGTCGAGTTATGTTTGTGTGCTGCAAAAGAACGGCCTGCGGTAGGAAGTCAGCGCGCCATTGTCTGAATGGCGCGCCAACAGAGAGCCCAAGGGCACGAATTTCGCGTTGGCCCCTGTTATTGCGGCCTGACAGCCAAGGAGACTTTTCGCAGAGGCGCGGTAACACGCCAGGAAGTGCTGTGCTCCAAGGCTTGAACGCGCTCCGCGTACATGTCACGCAGCTGTTCAGTCTCGCTCAGTTTGTGTTTCAGTGCCTCGATTTCTTGCCGCATAGCTTCTCGTTCTTCGGAGGCGTTGCACGCCTCTTCGGTTTTTGCTTGGAGCTCATTGCCCAGAACCGAGATGTCCTTGTAGCGCTCTGCGAGGGTGTTTTCCTGTTCGGCGGCCAGTTTCTGCAGCTTCTGGCGTTCTGCCTCGGCAGAGCGGAGTTTGTTCTTGAGCGCCGCGACCTCTGAATTAAAAATGTCTTTTTCTTGGCGTAGGTTGTCGCGCTCTCCGGTAATAGCTTGGATCTTTTCTTCTTTTGCTTGGAGCTCATTGCCCAGAACCGAGATGTCCTTGTAGCGCTCTGCGAGGGTGTTTTCCTGCTCGGCGGCCAATTCCCGCAACTTCTGCAGTTCGTTTTCAGCAGTGTCGACGGTGGCTTCCAAGGCACTGTTTTGTGTGCTTAGAAGATCTCTTTCTTTCTGCAGGGTATCGCGTTCTTCGGAAATGGTCTGCATTTCTGCGGCCTGCGCTTGCAGTTTGCTCTCCAGAGATGCAATCACCGTATCGCGCTCTGCGAGGGAGCCTTCCTGTTCCGCAGCCAGTTTCTGCAGATCTTGTTGTTTCGCTTCTGCAGCGCTTAGCTTCTCTTGGAGTGTAGCGAGTTGTTTGTTTAGAAGTTCTGTTTCCTGCTGATGCTTTGCTTGGAGTTCTTCCAACTCCTGTTCCAGTTTCGTGACTGCTTGGCTGAGGTCGAAAGCCTCAGCCTGCGCAGTTGCAACGAGCAAGGAACGCTCCTTGTATTGTACGGAGAGTTTCTCGGTTTCGGCCTGAGCGGTTGCCAGTTCAGCCGCCTTTTCATCCCTTTGCCGTCGTGCAATAGCAGCTTCGCGCGTGTTGAACGCAAGACGTTCAGCATTTCTGTGGAGCTCGCCCAAGCGGGCAAAAATATTCCGGGCGGTCAGGTAGCCGGGAAGCCCCGGTTTGAGACTGGCAAGCCTTTGCAAACGGTCGTTTTGTTCAGGGCCGTGAAAGATGACAGTGGCGCGGCTCTCAAGATCACAGGTGAAGCTGCTTCCGGCGGCAGACAGGTGACGGAAGAGTGAGCCGTTTCCGGCGGTCTCCCCATCGTGCAGCACCACGATGATGCTACGCTCTGACAAATGCGGCAGCCAGTGCGTGTCCAGCGTTTCAATCAGCTTTTGCGTGATGGGCCGATTGATGAGAAGCAGATCCACCTTGTTTTCTGCTGCGAGAAAACTGTCTTTTCCGGGAGCTTCCTGTACGATTTGCGAGAACTCTGCGAAGTTTGTCTCGTTGAAATCGTGTTGTTTGCTCAGATCAGCCGGTTTTGCGTCCGGCTCGGGTGCGGGCTCCACTCCGACGCAAAGGCTTTCCATGCCAAGTTTGTCCACCGCCTGACAGACGGCAAAATGTGGCACGGCATCTGTTACCCCCAGGGTGACGGCGATGCGTGGGCGGGCGGCCTCGGTCAGCCAGAACAGCAGTGGAATATGGCAAAGAGTAGGGGAGTTTTCCAGATAACGCGCCCGCCAGAACAGGGAGCGGCTGGCAAGAGGGGTGAGAATGTCCGCACCGGGCTGCTGAATGCTGTTCGCGTAGGAGTGAGAGGCCGTCAGGCTGTGGGTGTTCTCCTGCTGCAGTTCTGATTGTTCGGCAGTTCTCATCGGGGGACCTGTTCAATGGTTATCTGAAGACGTGTGCTGTTTATGAGGCGCGTGGGCATGGGGCAAGGAAAAAGGCGCGTTTTACGTGTGGTCCAAGTATGGGGCGGTTTGCTTGGCATTCCCCCCATGAACGGTTAATTCCAGTCTGGAAGTTGTTTTTATGTTGGATTCGTAATGTCTCTTGCAGTTGTTGTCCTTGCGGCCGGACGCGGCACCCGAATGGTCTCGTCAAAACCCAAAGTCTTGCATCCGATTGCGGGGGTGCCGATGGTGTTTCACGCGATGAGGGCCGCTTCCGCCTTGCACCCTGAACGGAGTGTCGTGGTGGCGGGATACGGTGCGGAACAGGTCTCAAAAGCGGTTGAGAACCATGCGCCTTATGCTGAGATTGTTATTCAAAAAGAGCAGCTTGGAACGGCTCACGCTGTGGATCAGGCACGTGACATATTGGCGAATTTTGAGGGGGATGTCATCGTCCTGTTCGGGGATACGCCGTTTATCAGATCCGATACCCTGCGGGGGATGCTGGACGCGCGTCGGGCCGGGGCAGATGTTGTGGTTCTGGGCTTTGAAGCTGCCGATCCGGGCCGTTATGGGCGTCTGATCCTGAAAGACGGGCGGTTGCAGCGCATCGTGGAAGCCAAGGACGCCTCTCCGCAGGAGTTGGAGATCAATTTGTGCAACTCCGGGGTGATTTGCAGCAGCAGAGAAACCCTGTTCGATCTGATCAGCCAGATTGGCTGCGGCAATGCGGCACAGGAGTATTATCTTACGGATATCGTCGAGAAGGCTAATGACGCCGGGCTTGCCTGTTCCGTGGTGACCTGTGCGGAAGAGGAAACACTCGGGATCAATTCCCGGGTAGAGCTGGCGCGGGCGGAAGCCATTTTCCAGAACCGGGCTCGCGCGGCGGCCATGGCTGAGGGCGTCACGCTTGTGGCACCGGAGACTGTCTTTTTTGCGCCGGACACCCGGCTGGAGCGGGATGTGCTGGTGGAACCACATGTGGTGTTCGGGCCGGGGGTAGAGGTCGCGGAGGGGGCAGTTGTGCGCGCCTTCTCGCATCTGGAGGGCTGCCAGGTTGGCCGTGCGGCCGTGATTGGGCCCTATGCCCGTCTTCGACCCGGGAGTTGCATTGGCGAGGGCGCCAAGGTCGGCAATTTCGTCGAGACCAAGAACGCAATCCTGGAGGCCGGCGCCAAGGCCAATCACCTGAGCTATTTGGGAGATGCCCATGTCGGGGCGGCGGCCAATATCGGGGCCGGTACCATCACCTGCAATTATGATGGGGTGATGAAACATCGCACCGAAATCGGAGCTGGGGCCTTTATTGGCAGCAACAGTGCCTTGGTGGCACCGGTTTCTGTAGGCGCAGAGGCCATTGTGGCGGCAGGTTCCGTGATTACCGATGATGTTCAAGCCTCGGCGCTTGCCCTCGCACGGGCAGAACAGGATAACAGGTCCGGGGCTGCAGAGCGGTTGCGACAACGCCAGCGGGCCCGCAAGAGTGCCGCAAAATAAACACCGAAAATTTTTCTAGAGGGTTCGAGTATGTGTGGAATCGTAGGGGTCTTGGGGAAACATCAGGCGGCGCCGCTGCTGATCGAGGGGCTGAAGCGGCTGGAGTATCGTGGCTATGACAGTGCGGGCATCGCCACTGTGAACGGTGGTCGCCTGGATCGCCGCCGCGCGGTGGGCAAGCTGGCCAATCTGAACGACCTTCTGGTGCATGAACCGTTGGCAGGCACTGCGGGCATCGGCCACACCCGATGGGCCACCCATGGTGCGCCTTCCTTGCAGAACGCACACCCCCATGCCCGTGAGCGGGTGGCGGTCGTCCACAACGGCATCATCGAGAATTATCGTGAGCTGCGCGCCTTTTTGGCAGAACACGGGGTGAAGGCAGAAACAGAGACGGACACAGAAACCCTTGCGATGCTGTGTGATTATTACCTGCATCAGGGATTGGAGCCGGTGGCCGCCGCCCGCAGGACCATCTCCGAGCTGGAGGGGGCTTATGCGCTGTGCTTCTTGTTCGAGGGAGAAGAGGATCTGATTGTTGCCGCGCGGCAGGGCAGCCCGCTGGCCATCGGTTGGGGCGAGGGAGAGATGTTCGTCGGGTCGGATGCGTTGGCCTTGGCGCCAATGACCTCGCTGGTCACCTATCTTGAGGAGGGCGACTTGGCCATTGTAACCCGCTCGGGTTGCACAATCGAAAATGCGGAAGGAGCGGCGGTGGAGCGCCCTCGCAGTGAGATTGCGCAGTCGGTGGCCGCTGTCGGTAAGGATGGTCATCGCCATTTCATGTCCAAGGAGATTGCCGAGCAGCCCGCGGTTCTGGGGGCTGCCATCAGATATTATCTCGACGGTGGTGAGGGCCAACGGGCGCTCGAGCAGATAGATTTCAGCCGCTTCGACCGAGTGGTGATGGTGGCTTGCGGCACTGCATCCCTGGCTTGTCTGACCGCCAAATACTGGTTCGAACAGATTGCCCGGTTACCGGTCGAGGTCGATATCGCTTCCGAGTTCCGCTACCGTGAACCGCCGGTTTCGGAGCGCACCTTGGCGGTGTTCGTGTCGCAATCCGGGGAGACCGCCGACACATTGGCGGCGCTGCGCTACTGCGCGGGCAAGGCGGGTATGATCCTGTCGGTCGTCAATGTGCCCGAAAGTTCGATCGCGCGGGAAAGCGGCTTGGCGTTGCAGATCCATGCAGGGCCGGAAATCGGCGTCGCCTCGACCAAGGCCTTCACCTGCCAGCTGGCGGTGCTGGCGGCACTGGCGCTGGAGGCGGCGCGCCAGACCGGGGCGCAGCCGGAGGGGGCGTTGCAGAATTACAAAGCGCAGCTGCGCCACATGCCGAGCCAGGTGGCCGAAGCCCTGGGCTGCGAGGCGGAGGTGCGGGCGGTGGCGGCGCAGCTGGCGCGGTTCAGCGATGCGCTGTTCCTGGGCCGCGGTGCGCTGTATCCGCTGGCGCTGGAAGGCGCGCTGAAGCTGAAGGAGATCAGTTATATCCACGCCGAGGGATATGCCAGCGGCGAGCTGAAGCACGGCCCCATCGCGCTGATCGACGAGGATATGCCGGTGGTGGTACTGGCACCGCATGACGAGTTGTTTGGCAAAACTGTGTCGAACATGCAGGAGGTTATGGCGCGCGGCGGAAAGATCGTGATGGTGAGCGACGCCCGCGGGTTGGAAGCGGCAGGCGAGGGTATCTGGCAGCCGGTCCGCATGGCGCCGGTGCCGGGGCCGTTTGCCGCCATTGCCTATGCGGTACCGCTGCAGCTTCTCGCCTATCACACCGCACTCGAGAAGGGCACCGACGTCGACCAGCCTCGCAACCTGGCGAAATCGGTGACGGTGGAGTAGAGTGGTATTGAGGACCGCGAAGAAGCATGATGTCGCCCTGTGATTGTCCGGACGTGTCTTAATTCCTAGGGTCAGGATGCATTGATTTCCGCCGCACTCCGTGATTCATGGCTCGGAAAATGGAGCTGTGACATGAGCGATCTTTTCTGGCTGACCGACGAGCAGATGGCCAAGCTCACCCCTTTTTTCCCGAAGTCGCATGGCAAGCCTCGGGTTGATGATAAGCGGGTGCTGAGCGGAATTATCTTCATAAATCGCAATGGTTTGCGATGGCGTGACGCTCCTGCCACCTATGGTCCCTACAAGACGCTCTACAGCCGGTGGAAGCGTTGGAGCGAGAAAGGCATCTTTGCGCGGATGATGGTCGGGCTGGCTGCCGAATGCGGCGAAGCGAAGACCGTGATGATCGACGCGACCTACCTGAAGGCCCACCGCACAGCGACCAGCATGGCCGCGAAAAAGGGGGGCGTGGTCGCCTGATCGGTCGAACCAAGGGAGGTATGAACACAAAGTTGCATGCCATCTGCGATAGCCAGGGCCGACCTCTCAACCTGTTCGTGACCGCCGGGCAGGTGAGCGATTATGTCGGCGCACGGGCGCTGCTCAGCAGCCTGCCAAACGTCGATTGGTTGCTCGGGGATCGGGGCTATGACGCCGACTGGTTCCGAGAGGCATTGCAAGACAAAGGGATACGCGCCTGCATCCCCGGCCGAAAGCAGCGCACGGCGAAAGTGAAGTATGACAAGCGCCGATACAAACGGCGCAACCGCATCGAGATCATGTTTGGCAGGCTCAAGGACTGGTGGCGCGTGGCGACACGCTATGACCGCTGTCCCAAGGTCTTCCTTTCAGCCATCGCCCTCGCAGCAGTCGTCATCTACTGGTTATGAATCCTGACCCTACGATGCAATCGCTGACCGCGGCGCCCACGCTGTCATCCCGCCCTGCAAGAATGCCAAACCGTGGAAGACCGTCACCGTCGGCGCGGTCGCACGAAACGACGCATTGCGGGCATCGAAATTCCTCGGTCGTGCTCTCTGGCGACGATGGAGCGGATACCATCGCCGAAGCCGCGTCGAAACGAAGATGCACTGTGTGAAACTGCTGGGGCGGCGCCTCATGGCACGGGACTTCGACTGACAGGTCGCGGAGCTTCAGGTCCGTATCGTCGTTCTGAACGGCTACACCGCGCTCGGCATCCCTGTCACAGAGCCCGTGGGATAAGTCTGTCCGGGGAAAGGGGAACCCCGGCCATCAGCCAATTAGGGCAACGGAGCCGGGCGCTTGCCAAGCTGCTTTCAGTGTCGAAGGGGGTTGAACGGCGTCACCAGGGAGGGGGGGCCTTCTGATAGAAAGCTTCTCCTTGGCCGTCATAAAGCGATCCGGCGGCGAATTGCTTTGTCAGGAAAGACAGCTGCTCTTTGGTGGTCATGTCGGGCTCGATGTCAAACCGGGCCAAGCGGCCGACCATGTTTGACGGGCGGACAATCTGTTCGATCTCCTGGTAAAGCGGGCGGACGCCATAGTCATCAAAAAGGACCGTGACCGGCTGGGTGCATCGCAGCAGCACCATCGCCATGCAGGCATTGCGCATCCGTCCGTCAATAAGGATTGTATCCGGATGGCGGAAGAACGGCTCCTCCCAGATATCCAGAGGGTAGCGGAAAAAATGACGCCAGCTTTCTGAACTGAGGGGGCGGCCCCACCGGCCGACCGGCCCGATATCCGTATGATATATGATCGCCGGGGACGCAGGATTGGAGGCGTCAATCTCCTGCTGCAGAGTGAGCGCCCAATTGGGATCGCTTTCGACGCTCATGGTGAATTTTCCGGGCTGGCTGGCGGCAATCCGCGTGGTGCCGCCAGACCCGTATTCCAGAATGACATTTGCCGCCCGGTATACCTCCGTCAGATAGGCAATCTCTTCGTCCGGCATGAAGGGTTTGGTTGAGTCGCCTGTTTTCATTCATAGGCCTGTAGGGTCGAGAACTGAGTGGATTACGGAGGGCGGCCGGTGGGCTCATTCCGTTAGAAGAACGGCGTCAAGTTTTGCATATACTTCGCTGCTGCCGTATCTGTCTACTAGCAGTGACCGGTTCGCCTTTAGCTCGCGTAGCCGTGCGGCAGGATCTTGTGCACGGAATCTGAGGATCTCCTGAGCTGCGGCGGCGGTTTCTTGCACAACCCAGTCCGGGGAGAACAGGCGGCCTGCGTCTGCCCTGTCCCAGATGACTGGGTGGCAGCCCGCCAGCACTCCGTCTGCCAATGCGTAGTGAAAGCTCTCGGAGTCACTAGGGGACAGGATGTGATCTACCTTGCGGTAGAAAGCCGCCACGTCATTGCCCCATCCATAGAAGTGAACTTTGCCCTGCAGCACAGGATCTTGCTCGATTCGGCGGAACTCTTCTGCGAAACGTTCCATTTCCTGCGCGCGGCTGGGATGCAGCATGAATGGAAGTTCGTGCGGTTTCGGGCCTTTGACGTGCAACTCTGCCTCATGTCCTTCTTCATGCAAGGCACGTATGAGATCCAGCGCTCTGTCAATGCGTTTGGTCATCGGTATTATGCCGACCATGCCGAGGGAAATTTTATCGGTCGGCCTTTTCGGCATGAACAGGTATTCCTGATCGAGCAGGAAATTGGGAATGACGACAGTTTTCTCCTCGGGCCAGCCGAATAGCTCAATGGCCTTTCGCCGGACCCATTCGGTAACGAACACAAAACAGTTCACGTTTTCATGCTGGATTTGATGGCCGAACTTACGGGCCCGGTCCCGGACTTCCTGCGCATGTACCCGGACGACCAGGTTTTGGTCCGGTCGCACATGCCGGGAATACCAGGCCGCATTTGCCAGCCCCCACTCGCAGAAAACAACATCAGCGGTTTTAAGCAGCTGACGGGAGCGCGCCTCATTTTTGGCATCGCCCCACTCCCAGCCGTCATAGCTGACCAAATACCCTCGCTGTTTCAACTCAGAAAAATATGCGTGGCAAAACTTCGGATCGTGCGCTGCCAAGATGATGTTTCTGCTTTGAGACGGCGTTGGCCGTTTCAGGGCTTTGTCAATCTGAGCGCTTTGTGCGGAAATCGCATGTCGGCTGTACAGCTTTTGGCGCAGCTTTGGAGAGATCTCAGGTGTTTTTCCAGCTAGTATGGCCCGGAAGTCATCCAAATCTTTGGCGAAGAATGGATAGTCCTGCTCCAGAACGCCTGTGTTCACAGGGCTGGGATAGCTAATGCAGGGTAGGCCTGCGATAACATTTTCCACCAGTTTACTGGACAGTTCCAAGGTGTGGTTTTCAAAATCAGCCGGGCGCCAGCACCAGACGAAATCCATGCGTTGCATTTCTCTCAGAACGTCTTGGCGCTCCAGGGCTCCTAACTGACGCGCTTGGATGCGTTTCAGACGGGCTGCTGTTTCGTGCCTGAACTTCTTGTTTTCTTCTGCAGTCCCCGCTCCAGAAACCTTGTCGCCCACAATAGTAACTTCAATGTCCCATCCTTCGATGCGCAGTTGCTCTACCCAACTGGCGAGTTGTTGAATACCCCATTGAGGTGCGATTTTACCGGCGTAGCCAATGCGGATCGTCTTGTCAGACAAGGGGCTATGGGTTGAGTCGAAAAAGTTGTCAGGCACAGGGGGCGGCACTGGGATGGACCGGAAGGGAACATCGGTGGAGTCTTTTAGCAGCGCCTCGATTTGGGGGGTCTGAACTAAAAAGGCGGCGGCCTGTCGGGCGATGACATCCACTGCGCTTGCCGCGTCCGGTTTTGGCCGGATGCCTGCGCCGGTGTGCTCGTAAAGATCGGTCAAATACGCATAGACCCGCTTGTAGAGCTGGCGATCAGATAGTAGTGTTTGCGTTGCGGCAAGGCCACGCACAACGACTGCTGACAATTCTGGTAGAAGATGATCAAGATCCCGGATCAGCGCAGCGCAGTCAGAGACCGGCAGATTGGGTTTGCCAAAAGCCGTATTACCCGGCGTTATAAACAGGATGTTGGGATGCCGGAGGAGATCACCGGTAACCGCGTCGCGGCGGATGGGGTTTTTTGAGACAACGATAGTTTTTTGCGTCTGTGCCAAAATTCGGGCCATTGAAGCCATCCATATCGCAGACCCGTCCACTGTATTTAGATCAATGTCGGCATAAAGAAGCCGCTGTGTGTTTTTGAACCCCCGGCTAGCAATAAGATCCTGATACGGTGTCGACATATCGAGGTTTTGTACGTTGATATCTGAGCGCGCTTGCCGCGCATTTTGCTTATAAGCCGACTGATCTGCCCCGGCTGGAAACAGTTCATCGAATCTTTCGATGCAGAGGTCGATTTCCGTAGATTTCTTCAGGTTGCAGGCCAAGGAAAGGCAATTTTCAAGCTCTGACACGGATGTGCTACGGGCGATCGCGGTACGCAGTAGGGCGTATGCAGATGAGGCTTTTGAGAGGCGGTGCAAGTGGCGGCTAGCAGATACGAGGCCGCCGGTGAAATTTGTCAAAGGCAGTTCAGCGGATTCCATGGTTGCTCTCTACGTTTATTGGGGAATGCGGCTGGGGCAGGAAACTCATGCAGTTTCAGCTTGATGATGGTGTCATGCTCTGCGCCACATTGGCGACAACCCGTTTCAGTGTGGCTTCATCCATGCTCTCGCCCATTACCCGGATCAGCGGTTCTGTGCCGGACTTGCGGATCAGCAGGCGGCCGCTGCCGTTAAGTTCGGTCTCACCGCGGCGAATGGCTTCCTGCACCTCCGCTTGCGCCAGTGGGTCTTGTCCGGGCGTGTAGCGGATGTTCTGCAGCAGCTGCGGTACTGGGGTGAACTGACGGGTGAGGCGGCTGGCCTTCTCGCCGCTTTCCTTCAACAGCGCCAGCACTTGCAGCCCGGCCAGAAGCCCGTCTCCGGTCGTTGTATTGTCGGTGATCACGATGTGCCCGGATTGCTCGCCGCCCATGTTGAAGCCGCCGCGGCGCATTTCCTCTACCACGTAGCGGTCGCCCACGGCGGTGCGGCGCAGGGTGACGCCTTGCTCGGCCAGGTAGTTTTCCAGGCCAAGGTTCGACATCACCGTGGCCACCAGCGTGTTGTGGTTAAGACGGCCCTGACGGGCCCAGCTGGAGGCCAGCAGGGCCATGATCTGGTCCCCGTCTACCACGGTGCCGGTTTCGTCGAGCATGATGATGCGGTCCGCGTCTCCGTCCAGGCAGATGGCGAGGTCGGCACCGGTTTCCAGCACTGTGCGGGCTGCGAGGGCGGGGCTGGTGGAGCCGCAGCCTTCGTTGATGTTGTAGCCATTCGGAGTGACGCCAATCGGGATGACTTCGGCGCCGAGCTCCCAGAGCACTTCCGGGGCGGCCTTGTAGGCGGCACCGTTGGCGCAGTCGATCACGATCTTCAGCCCGTCGAGCCGGGTGCCGCCGGAAAGGGTTGTCTTGGCATATTCCACGTAGCGCGCGGCGGAATCATTCAGTCGGGTGACCTGACCGATATGGTCGGCTTCCGTACCGTCGGTTTGCGCCTCCAGAATGGCTTCGATCTCCTTCTCGGCGCTATCCGACAGCTTGAACCCGTCGGGGCCGAAGAACTTGATGCCATTGTCGTGGTGCGGATTGTGGCTGGCTGAGATCATTACTCCGAGGTCGGCCCGCATCGAGCGGGTCAGTAGTCCCACGGCGGGAGTCGGCAGAGGTCCCAGAGCAAAGACATCCATGCCTGCTGCGGTGAAGCCGGCCGTCAGGGCATTTTCCAGCATGTAGCAGGAGCGCCGGGTATCCTTGCCGATCACCACACGGCGGGTCTGTGAGGTGGCGTTGAAGTACTGGCCGACCGCGGCGGCGAGCCGAACCATGAAGGGGGCCGTCATTGCCCCTGTGTTGGCGCGGCCACGAATGCCATCGGTCCCGAAATACTGCCTTGTCATACCAATTGTTCCTTTGTACCTGCTCACCTGCAGTCCGGCATCGGGCCGGCAATGTCGGCCTTCTACTAGCGGCAGAGCTATTGCTTCGCAATCCGATTGGGCTGTTTTTGCGCAAGGTGGGCGCAGACATATGCTAACTTGCAACTCAATTTTGAGTTGATAATAGACGCACGAGTCGACCGTGTTTCAGTGAGGGGCAGAAGTTGAAAATTCTCATGGTATTTGGCACCCGACCGGAAGCCATCAAGATGGCGCCGGTCGTGAAAAAGCTGCAGTCCACTGAAGGGCTTGAGGTAGATGTGTGCGTGACCGCGCAGCACCGGGAAATGCTGGACCAGGTCCTGCAGCTTTTTGACATCACGCCGCGGTTTGACCTGAACGTGATGAAGCCAGGGCAGGATCTGACCGACATCACGTCTCGGATCATCCTGGCGTTGCGGGATGTTCTGAAAGAAAACCAATACGATCGGTTGTTGGTCCACGGCGACACGACGACCACGATGGCGGCGGCGATGGCGGCTTTTTATGCGCAGGTGAGTGTGGGCCATGTCGAAGCCGGGCTACGTACTGGCAACATCTATGCGCCTTGGCCGGAAGAGATGAATCGCATGCTGGTGGGCCGGATGGCTGATCTGCATTTTGCTCCAACCGAAACCGCGCGTCAGAGCCTTCTGGCTGAGAACGTGGCGGACGAGAACATCATTGTTACCGGCAATACGGTGATTGATGCGCTGCAGCAGGTGGTGGCCCAGTTTGATCAAGATCCGGCGCTGAATCAGCAGATGCAGGCGCGGTTTCCCTTCTTGGAGGACGGCAAGCGGATGATCCTGGTGACGGGGCATCGGCGGGAAAACTTTGGACAAGGGTTTGAGAATATTTGCGAGGCGCTGCGCGGCATCAGCGAAGAGAGTGATGTGCAGATCGTCTACCCGGTGCATCTGAATCCCAACGTGCAGGAGCCGGTGAAGCGCATTCTGGGCGATGCCTCGGCGGTGCATCTGATCGAGCCGCAGGATTACCTGCCCTTCGTGTGGCTGATGCAGCGGGCCCACTTCCTGATCACTGATTCAGGTGGTGTGCAGGAGGAGGCTCCGAGCCTCGGCAAGCCGGTGCTGGTGATGCGCGACACTACCGAACGTCCGGAGGCGGTCGAGGCCGGCACTGTGCGCCTTGTCGGAACCAACCCGGAGAAGATCCGCAGCGAAGCGCTGCGGCTGTTGAATGATGCGCAAGCTTACGACGAGATGGCCCGCGCCCTGAACCCCTATGGCGACGGCCAGGCTTCCGACCGGATTGCCGCTGCGCTGACCCGGGATTGAGCAAAGTATCAAAAAGAACGGATAGCGAGGGCAAGATGTTTGACCGTATTTCCATGATTGGCTTGGGCTATATTGGCCTGCCGACCGCCGCCCTCTTCGCCGCCCGCGGTGTTGAGGTTGTTGGCGTTGATGTTTCTCCAAAGGTGGTGGAGACGATCAACGCCGGCAAAATCCACATCGTCGAGCCGGAGCTGGACGGGATCGTGCATAAGGCGGTTACCGCCGGCAAGCTGCGCGCCACCCTTGAGGCCGAGCCGGCCGAGGCTTTTGTGATCGCGGTGCCGACCCCCTTCAAAGAAGATTATGAGCCGGATCTGAGCTACATCCAGTCGGCGGCCAACATGATTGCCCCGGTGCTGAAGGCGGGTGATCTGGTGGTGCTGGAAAGCACCTCGCCGATTGGCGCCACCGAGCAGATGGCGGCTTGGCTGGCCGAGGCGCGCCGGGATCTGACCTTCCCGCAGGACGCAGGCAATGACGCCGACGTACAGGTGGCCCATTGTCCTGAACGGGTGCTGCCTGGCCATGTGGTGCGCGAGCTGGTGGAGAATGATCGCATCATCGGCGGCATGACCGAACGGGCCAGCGAAATGGCGATTGCCATGTACAAGAAGGTGGTGCAGGGCGATTGCATCGTCACCGACGCGAAGACTGCCGAGATGTGCAAGCTGACCGAGAACAGCTCGCGCGATGTGCAGATCGCCTTTGCCAACGAGCTGTCGGTGATCTGCGACAAGTTCGGCATTGATGTCTGGGAGCTGATTTCGTTGGCCAACCGCCATCCTCGCGTCAATATCCTGCAGCCGGGCGCCGGTGTTGGCGGCCATTGCATCGCTGTAGACCCATGGTTCATCGTTGCTTCGGCCCCGGAAGAGGCGAAGCTGATCCGGGCCGCGCGCGATGGCAATGATGGCAAACCGAAATGGGTTCTGCAGAAAGTGCGCGATGCGGTGATGGATGTCCTGGCGGCGGAGCCGTCCCGGTCGATGGAAGACATCAAGGTGGCTTGTCTGGGGTTGGCGTTCAAGCCGGATATCGATGATTTGCGGGAAAGTCCCGCGCTGGGGATTACTGCGGAGCTGGGCAAGCTGGGCTGCCAAGTGCTGGCGGTGGAGCCGCATATCGAGGCGCTGCCAAGCAACTTGGGAGAAGGTTCGATTGAGCTTTTGGATCTGGATGAGGCCCTGACGGCGGCGGATGTTGCCTGCGTCCTGGTCAAGCACTCGGCCTTTGAAGGCCTCAAAGACAAGCTGCCGGAAAACTTGAAGCTGATTGACGTGGTCGGATTAGCGTAAACGGTATGGCTTTGCTGCGGCCATACTGGCCGCAGCCGTGCATGTAGTGGTTGCGCGCGTACCTCTGAGTTGCGAACCTGAGGCTCAATACAGGTTCAAGCGAGCATTGGGGCAGCTCATGATTCATCCCATCCTTCTTTGCGGCGGCTCCGGTACCCGGTTGTGGCCCTTGTCGCGCAAGAGCTATCCCAAGCAGTTCGTGCCGCTCACCGGCGAAGAGACGCTGTTTCAGGCGTCGGCCCGGCGGTTGTCGGGGGCGGGGTTTGCCAATCCCCTGGTGCTGACCAACTCCGACTTCCGCTTCATCGTCACCGAGCAGCTTGCCGGGGCAGGGCTGGATCCCGGTGCGGTGCTGATCGAGCCCGAGGGGCGCAACACGGCGCCTGCGGTGCTGGCGGCGGCGCTGTGGCTGGAGCAGACCGATCCCGACGGCATGATGCTGGTGGCGCCCTCGGATCACGTGGTGCCCGATGCCGCGGCCTTCCGTGCCGCGGTGGCGGCGGGCGAAGCGGCCGCGCGCGCGGGGCAGCTGGTCACCTTTGGCATCCGGCCGGAGCGGGCGGAGACCGGCTATGGCTATCTTGAGCTGACCGAAGCGCCGGAGGATTTCGCGCCCCGGCCGCTGCAGCTGCGCCGCTTTGTCGAGAAGCCGGACCAGGCCAGCGCCGAAGCGATGCTGGCCTCGGGGCAGTACCTGTGGAACGCGGGCATCTTCCTGTTCTCGGTGCAGGCCATTCTGGCCGCCTTCCGGCAGCACGCGCCGGAGCTGATGGCGCCGGTCGGCCAGGCGGTGGCGCAGGGGCAGCCGGATCTCGGCTTCCTGCGGCTGGATCCGCAAGCCTGGGCGGGGGCGGCGGATATTTCCATCGACTACGCGGTGATGGAAAAGGCGGAGAACCTCTCCGTGGTGCCCTTTGACGGCGGCTGGTCGGACCTGGGCGGCTGGGACGCGGTGTGGCGCGAAACCGAGCGGGACGCGGATGGCGTCGCCACCAGCGGCAATGCGACCGCGATCGACTGCGCCGACAGCCTGTTGCGCTCGGAGGATGAAAACCTCGAGGTGGTCGGCATCGGCCTCAAAGACGTGATCGCCGTGGCGATGCCGGATGCGGTGCTGGTGGCGGATGCCTCCCGCGCCCAGGACGTGAAACAGGCGGTGGCGGCGCTGAAGGCCAAGGGCGCGCGCCAGGCGACCGAGTTCCCCAAGGATCACCGGCCCTGGGGCTGGTTCGAGAGCCTGGCGGTCGGCGACCGTTTCCAGGTCAAGCGCATCCATGTGCATCCCGGCGCCGCGCTGAGCCTGCAGAGCCATCATCACCGCTCGGAGCATTGGATCGTGGTGGAGGGCACCGCCAAGGTGACCGTGGATGACAAGGTGCAGCTGGTGACCGAGAACCAGTCCGTCTACATCCCGCTGGGGGCGGTGCATCGCATGGAGAACCCGGGCAAGGTGCCGATGGTGCTGATCGAGGTGCAGACCGGCAGCTACCTGGGCGAGGATGACATCATTCGCTACGAGGATGTCTATGCCCGCGGCCAGGGGGCAAAGGGCTAGGATCGCTCGGCGCTCCTTTCAGCGCAGCAGCCATTCCTCCACCTGCGACGAGATCCTGCGCATGCGGAGCCAGCCCGGCGCTGTCGGCTGGTCGCGGCGCAGGCGCAGCTTGCCCAGCAGCCCCACCAGCGCCCATTCCGGGCGCTGGCTGCGCGGCACGTAAGGCCGGTCAGGGTCATGGGCGGGATTGGGCCGTGGCTGGCCATCGGCATCGCGCAGCAGGCTGCCGTAGTCGTCGCGCAGCCAGCGGTGTTTCCAGCCGTCGATGTCGCCATCCCCGATCACTGCCGGGTTGCCGCTGATCACCCCAAGGGGCGGCTCGCCCGGGCGGGCGGGGCGGATCCTGGCGCCGTCCAGCACCACCGACAGGCCGCGGCGGTCCTCGCCCGCCGGGTTGCCGTCGGCCCATTCGAACCATTCGGCGTAATCGGCGCCGCCGCCGCTCCAGGCGCCGGAGCAGCTGCCGTTGCCATCCGACCCCAGCCGGAAATCGGCGCTGCCGCTGCCCGCCAGCAGGTAGTCGTCGCTGCCGCCCTGGATCTCCAGATGCGCGGTGGGGCTGGCGGTGCCGAGCCCGGCGCGGCCATTGGCCTGCAAGGCCAGCGCGGTGGTCCAGCTGCTGCCGTCGGCGGACAGTTTCACCGAGACATCCTCATTGCCCGCCAGTCCGATCTCGGCGCGGCCGCTCCAGCCGGTCTGGAACAGAAGCGAGGCGGTGTCGGAGGCCGCCGCCTTGTTCAGCTTGAGCTGATGGCCGGCGCCTGCATGGGTGAACAGCGTTGCCGGGCCGCAGACCGACAAGGGGTTGGCGGCATCGGCGGTGGTGCCGATGCCGACCGGGCCGAGGTTCTGGGTCTGCGCCGGCGGCAGCTGCCAGGCGCTGCCGTCCCAGATCCGCAGCTCGCCCGCGGCCAGGTCCCAGGCGCGCCAGCCGGGGCGCGGCGCCAGGAACAGCCAGCCCTCGCCCTGCCAGACGGCGATCTGCTGCGCCCGGCCTGCCCAGGCCGCGGCCGGGGCGGCCCCCAGCGCATAGGCCTCGCCCTCTGCGGGGCTGGCGGGCGGTGTCTCGGCGCCGATCGCCTGCACCCGCAGCTGCACCAGCGCATCCAGTATCTGCAGCGCCTCGTTGTGGGTCACGTGTTTCTGTGCCTGGGACGGCATCAGATAGGGCAGGGCAAGAACGGCGGAGGTCTGGGCCGAGGGCTGGTCGCTCATCTGTGGCTCCTGTGGCTGGGGTCCGGATTGCGCGCCAGCCTGTCACAGCGAGGTCAAGACGCTGCTAAGGCAGCGTACGCCGCCCGCGCAACACCCTCTTTGTTCGCGCCTTGTTCGCGCAATTGTCGTCAAGTCGTAAACAATCTCCCTGATTTTGCCTGTTTTGCTTCCCGTCTTCTGCCCGGCGGCGCAGCCAGGCTGACCGTCGGTGGCGGCATGGGGAGCGCAGGGCATGACATTGGTGGCAGAGCTGGATTTCGGCGGGCGTTTCGGGGCCGGGGACGAGATCTTTGGCCCGGATCTGCGGGATCTGGAAATCGCGGTGCAGGGGGGGACGGCGGTGCTGTTCGCAATGAACGGGATAAATGGCGGGCTCAGCCGCTGGCAGCTGGCGGGGGATGGCAGCCTGCCGCAGCTGGCGGGGCGGCAGCTGCATGACCAGGCGACCCTGCGCACCGGGGATTTTCAACTGGCCGAGGTGGAGGGGGAACTGCGGCTGCTGCAGGCGCAGCCGGAGCTGACCGTCTACCGGCTGGATGCCGCGGGCGCGCCCGGCAGCCAGGACCGCCTGCCCCCGGCGGACGCTGCCGCGGGCAAGGCGCTTGGCGCGGTGGCGGGGCTGACGCTGGCGGATGGCCAGCCGGTGGTCTACGCGGTGGAGAGCGGCAGCGGGCAGCTGCGGGGCTGGCGGCTGGAGGCGGCGGGCGGCTTCGGTGATGCGCTGCCCCTGGGCGGCGGCGAGCAGGCCTATCGGCTGGAGCCCGCGGCGCTGCTGGCACCGGTCGCGCTGCCGGGGGGCGGCGCGGTGCTGCTGGCGGCGGATGGCCAGGGGGTGCATGGCTTCGTGGTGGAGGCAGACGGCGGGCTGCGCGCGGGTGGCACGCTTGGGGCCGAGCAGGGCCTGTCGGTGGGCGGCGTCAGCGTGCTGGAAGGCTTTGCCGCCGGCGGCAGCGCCTGGGCTTTGCTGGGGGCGGCGGGCAGCGGCAGCCTGTGCCTGTTTCGGGTCGGGGCCGATGGTGGACTGACACTGGAGGCGCAGCTGCAGGACAGCGCGATGACCCGCTTTGGCGGCCTCTCGGCGCTGGAGGTGGTGGAGGTGCAGGGCCATCTCCTGGTGCTGGCGGCGGGCAATGACGGCGGCCTCAGCCTGCTGACCCTGACGCCGGGTGGCGCGCTGATCCACCTGCGCAGCCTCGAGCATCAGCCGGGGCTGGGGCTGCAGAACGTGACCGCGCTGGAGGCGGTGGTGCTGGGCGCGCAGGTGCAGGTCTTTGCCAGTTCCGCCACCATGGCGGGCATCAGCCAGTTCACCCTGCCGCTGCAGGACCTGGGGGTGCTGCGCCAGGCGGCGGCCGCACAGGACCGGCTGGAGGGGGGCAGCGGCCATGACGTGCTGGAAGGCGGCGCGGCGCGGGTGGATCTCTACGGCCATGCCGGTGATGACGTGCTGGTGGCGGGGGCCGGGGGCGGCACCCTGGTGGGGGGCGCCGGGGCGGATGTCTTTGTCGTCGGCCCGGGGACGGGTGCGGTCACGCTGCGCGATTTCACCCCCGGCGAAGACCGGCTGGATTTGTCGCTGTTCGAGGGGCTGTATGGGCCCGGCCAGCTTGCGAGCCGGGGGCGCAGCTACGGGATTGACCTGGAGCTGGGCGGCATCCGCATCGCGGTGGCGCAGGCCGGGGGCGGGCGGCTGGAGCTGGAGGATGTGTTCGGCGCGGCGCTGCGCTTTGACTTTCCGCAACGGCTGGCCTCTGGCGAGACCCGGCCGGGCGGCAGTTTCCACGGCAGTGCAGGCAGCGACCGGATCGTGGGGACCGAGGGGCGTGACGGCATCTGGGGGCTGGCGGGGCGTGACCACCTGGCCGGAGGCGCCGGGCGCGACACGCTGGAGGGCGGCAGCGGGTCCGACACGTTGACGGGCGGCGGGGGCCGGGACCGGCTGGCGGGCGGCGAGGACCGGGATCTCCTGAAAGGCGGCGGCGCGCGAGACGTGCTGAAGGGCGGCAGCGGCCGGGACACGGTGCTGGGCGGCGGCGGCCAGGATCGCCTGCAGGGGCAGGGCGGCCGGGATCGGTTGCAAGGCGGGCAGGGCAACGACCGGCTGGAGGGGGGCAAGGGCGGCGACTGGCTGCGGGGCGGGGGCGGCGAAGACGTGTTTGTCTTCGGCCCGCGCCATGGCGCGGACAGGGTTGCCGATTTCACGCCGGGCAGCGATCTGCTGGACCTGCGCGCGACGGCGGCCGGTGGCTGGCAGGATCTGGCGCTGCAGGCCGAAGATGGCGGCACGCGGATTGAAACCGGCTCGGGAACGATCTTCCTGCCGGACCTGGACCCGGCGCGGCTGGATGCGGATGACTTCCTGTTCTGAAAGGTCTGCGCCCGCTGCGGCCGGGGATCTGCAAGGGGGCACGGCGTCCGTGGTGAACCGTCAGGGGCAATTTGCCCGGTTGTTCCTTGTGTGGGGCCGCATGTGCGTCTGTGCAAACATACGCGGTGTAATCAATATTATGTAAATCTAACTCTGTGCGATGAGCTGTTCTCTGCAGTCGGCCGTGCCAGAGCAAGCCCGGCTGGCCCGGGCCCGTTGTTCTGCTGCTGGTCAGCTTGCGGTGAGGAACCGCGGAGCGCCGCCGTCGAGGCAGACCGCGGAGAGGATCCCGGTGGCATAGGCCCCGGTATCCACCGCGATGCGGCCCTGCTGGGCACGGGCCGCGCGAACGATGGTGTGGCCATGCACCACCCAGAGGCCGTCGCGCCGCGCGAGGCGACAGAAATCCGGGTGCCCCCACAGCAGCGTCTCCTCGGCTTGCGCATCCGGGGCAACGCGTGGATCCGCGCCGGCGTGGACCACCAGCACATTGCCCGACAGCACCGAGGTCGGCAGCTGTGCCACCCAGGCGATCAGCGTCTCGCCCATCGCCTCCTGCAGCCGGTCGCGGCAGGCGCGCAGGTCTTCTGCGCTCATCTGGGCCCGGGCGCCGCGGATGCCGAAAGAGGCCAGCGTCTGCAGCCCGCCATTGCGGATCCAGAGTCCGCCTTCGCCGACAGGATCCTGCAGAAAGCGCAACAGCATGTCCTCGTGGTTGCCCATCAGGCAGGTTAGATCCGGGCGCGCGCTCAGGCAGCGCAGCACCTCGGCGCTCTGCTCGCCGCGGTCGATGTAATCCCCGGCCAGAATGATCCGGTGTTCCCGTGGCACCTGTTGCAGCATGTGGTGCAGGAGTGGCAGGCAACCATGCACATCCCCGATCACGCACAGCGGCGTCTCGGGCGCGGGATCCGCAAAGGTCACGCCCTGCCCGGTCCATGCACCGAACTTCTGCACTAAGGACGCCCACACGTTCAACGGCTCTCCCTTGCCCGCTGGATGCAGCGGCTCCGGTGTAGGGCAGCACAGCAGGGCTTGGGCCGTCAACCTCGTGAGTGTCACCGCGCCGTCAGGGGATCAGGCGGCGCGGTTGCCTGCCCGTGCAGCTAAAAGATTGACCATGGCGCGTTTCAAGATAGCTGATCACTGTATTTTGGGGGGCGGTTGATGATTTATCCTGTTGTTCTTTGCGGCGGTTCGGGCACCCGGCTTTGGCCCAGTTCCCGACGCGCCTTTCCGAAGCAGTTTGCCGCGCTGGCCGGTAAACAGAGCCTGTTCCAGAAGGCGCTGGCCCGTCTTGGCGGGCCGGAGTTCGGCGCGCCGATCCTGGTCACCAACGACGATTTCCGCTTCCTGGTGGAAGAACAGGCGGCGGCGCTGGGGCTGCTGGACGCCCGCATCCTGCTGGAGCCGGCAATGCGCAACACTGCCCCGGCGGTGCTGACCGCGGCGCTGACGCTGCAGGCTCAGCCCGAGGCGCTGATGCTGGTGGCCCCCTCGGATCACATGATCCGTGACACGGAGGGGTTCCGCACCTCGGTTGCGCTGGCGGCGCAGGCGGCCCAGGAGGGGGCGCTGGTCACCTTCGGGGTCGAACCGGATCGCCCGGAGACGGGCTTTGGCTATCTGAAGCTGGCCGGGCCGGCCGCCGTCGGCCAGATGGTTGCGGTGTCCGGGTTCGTGGAAAAGCCGGACCGGGAGACCGCCGCCGGGCTGCTGGAGCAGGACAACGTCTTGTGGAACGCCGGAATGTTCATGTTCCGGGTGCGTGATATTCTGCAGGCCTACCGGCAGCATGCGCCGCATATGCTGGCGCTGTGCGAGGCGGCTGTAGCGCAGGGGGAAGAGGATCTGGGCTTCTTCCGGCTGGCGGCCGACCCCTATGAGAAGATCGAGGCGATCTCGTTCGATTATGCCATTCTGGGCAAGGCGGAGAGCATCGTGGCGGTGCCGCTGGCCTCGGACTGGTCGGACCTTGGCAGCTGGGATTCCCTGCATGCGGTCTCGGCGGAGGGGCCGGAGCAGCTGTCGCAGATGGGGCCGGTGACGGCGATCGACTGCGAGAACGTGCTGCTGCGCAGCGAGGAGGAGAATATCCGGCTGGTCGGCCTGGGCCTGAAGAACACGGTGGCGGTCGCGATGCGGGATGCGGTCCTGGTGGCCAGCCTGGACCATGCCCAGGATGTCAAGAAAACCGTCGACGCCCTGAAGGCGGACGCGGTGCCGCAGGCAGAGGACTACCCGCGGTTCTATCGGCCCTGGGGCTGGTACGAGACCCTGTGCCTGGGAGAGCGCTTCCAGGTGAAGCGGATCATGGTCAAACCGGGCGGCATCCTGAGCCTGCAAAGCCATGTCCACCGCTCGGAACATTGGATCGTCGTGGCCGGCACCGCCCAGGTGACCGTCGGCGACAGCGTGAAGCTCCTGTCGGAAAACCAGTCGGTCTATGTGCCGCTGGGGGAAATCCACCGGATGGAGAACACCGGCAAGGTGCCGATGTATCTGATCGAGGTGCAGACCGGTGCCTACCTCGGAGAAGACGACATCGTCCGCTATGAGGATGTCTACAACCGGGACTGATCCGCGCCCTGCCAGGGGGGCTCCCCTGGCCCTCGCCTGTGGTCCTCCGCGGCGCCTGCCCGCGGCGGCGCGAAACGCGCGCCCGGCTGCATGTTGCAATCCCAATACAGGGGCAAACTAATCCCGGGTTCCGGCCGCTTTTCTGCGGCCAGCGGCGGCGAAAGCGGTACACAGTTTGACGAGTCACCCCGGCGACGGCCGGGATGGCGGCGCAAGGAAAGAAGCAAGGTTGGGGCACGCGTGAAACTGCATTTGGTCAATCGAATTTCTCTGGCAGGTGCTGTTTGCGTTTCCGGGCTGCTGCCTGCGGCAGCCCAGGAAAGCGGGACGGAAATGGTGTTTGGCTTCACCCAGGGGCTGGAGACAACCGACAATCTGGATCTCGATCCGGTCAGCCTTGGCAGCACGACCTTCACCGCCACCGAATTGTCCTTTGGGCTGACCCGGCAAACCCGGCTGGACCGTTTCGGGCTGCTCGCCTCCGGTATCCTGCGGGGGGTGAACGGGCCGGGGGCGGAGTCCGGGCTGGATGACCAGACCCTTGAGCTGAGCTATGCGCGCGAGGGCGCAAACGCCTCCTTCGAGGCCACGGCCGGCTATCTGCAGACGAACATCGCCTTTCTCGAGCCGCTGGATGACATCACCGACGAGGACGGCCAGATCGATCTGCCGTCGGATCTGAACCGGCTGGATGGCAGCGGCAACCGGGAGCGCTATGCCGCGGGCATCGCGCTGGAGCTGGGCCGCGAGGCACCGCTCGGCGCTACCTTCAGCGCCGATTACCTGGCGCTGCGCTACTCGGACACGAATGACGCGGATCTGTTCGACACCGATTCCACCGAGGCCGAGACCGAGCTGCGTTTCCGACTGTCACCGGTGGCGGTGGCCCGGCTGGGCCTGGGCTATGCGCTCTATGAAGCCGAGGATGACGAGCAGACCCGCCGCGATACCGCGCGCAGCTACGCCGGGCTGAACCTGGAGGTGAGCCCGATCCTGCGCTTTGACGCCACCCTCGGCTATGCCACGATCGATACCCGCGAATTCGGGGTCACCAGGGAAAGCAGCGGTGTCGAGGCCCTGTTGCGGCTGGAGCGGGACATGCCCAACGGCGCCGTCACCGCCGAGGCAGAACAATATGTCACCGATGACGGCACCATTCGCAGCCTCACGGTCGGCCGCCGTCTCGAGCTGCCCCGTGGCGCGCTGTCGGCCTCCGTCGGGGCGGCGGATTCCGATCTCGGCCAGACGGAGATCATCGGCTCGCTGGCCTGGAACCAGGAGCTGCCGCGCGGCGGTTTCAACGCGCAGCTGCGTCGCTGGGTGGATTTCGACCAGGACGACGGGAACGTGCTGAGAACCGCGTTGCTGCTGGATTACACCCATGACATCAACACGCTCTCCAGCATTGGTCTGAAGGCGGGGTATACGATCACCGATGAGATCGGCGGCAGCACCGACCGGGCCAGTTTCACCGCCGAATACCGCTATGCGCTGACCGAGGACTGGTCGCTGAACACCGGCTACCGCTACCGGATGCGCGAAGAACTCGCGGAGCCGCGGGCCCAGTCGCATGCGCTCTTCGTCTCGATCGGCCGGGAGTTCCGGGCCCGGCGGTAGGGGCCGCCCTGATCTGATCATGCAGCGGTGCCATCCGCGCGCCGCTTGTCTGGCCCCGAAACCGGAACATATTCAAGTTTCGGTGGCCCGGGGGCAAGCTGCATATGCCTTGTAGCCGCCGCTGTTCAGGTCGCAGAAACGCGGGGCAAAACCATGACACTGCCGAATCTGTTCTTCATCGGCGGAATGCGATGCGGATCAACGACGCTCTATCTTCTGCTCGCGCAGCATCCCGAAATTTTCATGGCAGACATCAAAGAGCCGATGTTCTGGTATGCAGAGGCCCTGCGTCAGAAGGGGCTGCCGCTGGAGGGCCGGGTAAACGGCCGTTTCCTGACGCGCGACGCCTATGATGGACTTTTTGCCGGCGCCGGAGCGGTCAAGTGGGCCGGGGAAGCCTCGCATTACATCTATCATCCCGAGGTCTGTGATCTGATCCGACGCCATTCTCCCGATGCGCGTATCCTGATCTCCGTCCGGGATCCCGCGCAAAGAATGTTTTCCGAATATCTTTTCCGCCTGCGCAGTGGGTACTTCCGCGGCAGTTTCGAGGATTTCATCACGCAAGGGGCGCGGTTTGACGCCGAACGGGGGTTAGTTGACGTGTCGCGGAAGTCCCGCCTCGGCAAGGGGCTGCAGGCAAATTTGTTGCAACGCTGGATCGAGGTGTTCGGCATGGAGCGTATCCATGTCATCAACTTCGATGATCTGAAGGCGAGACCGGTCGAGGTGACCCGTCAGCTCTATCACTTCCTGGAGGTTGATCCCGGGTTCACCCCGGCCATCGTTCATACCCAGCGGGGAGGCGTACCGCGCAGCGCGCTGGTGATGCGGCTGCTGAACCTGCCCAAGGCCCGGATCCGGCGCTTCGTACCGCGTCTCCTGCGGGAGAGGCTGCGGGCGCAGATCTACAGCAAGGTGCTGGAGAGCCCGAAGGTCGCTCCCGGCACCTGGGAGGCGCTGCGCCGTTACTATGCGTCTGATATCGCAAGGTTGCAGGCGCTGACCGGGCTGGACCTGCGCTCCTGGATCCTGCGACCTGCCCCCGGCGGCTGACCGCTTTGCCCTCGGCGCGGCGCTCACCTTTGCAGGATCGTCTCGAGCCGGGCCGCCAGCCGGGCGACATCATATTGTTCTTCGGCCCGCCTGCGGCCGTTTGCGCCGAAACGGCTCCTGAGAGCCGCATCGGCGCCGAGGCTGTCGATGGCTTGCACCCAGTCCTGTGTGGAGTGGCACAGGAACCCGGTCTGCCCTTCAAGGACGGTTTCGGCGTTGGCGCCCACTGCGCTGGCCACGACCGGCAGGCCGCTGGCCATGTACTCCAGCGCCTTGAAGGCGCATTTATACGCGTTGAACGGGTGCTGCGAGAGCGGGTAGAGGCCGATGTCGAACGGCGCGATGGCAGCGGCCACCGCCGCCGGGTCTGACCAGGGGATCTGGTCGATGAAGTCCGGGGTCACCCCCTGGAGGTCCGCGAAGGCCTCATGGAGTTTTTGCACGCCACAGGCGCCGACGATGCGGAAGGTGACGGGGCGACGGGCTCCGATCTGTTGCAGGGGGGGGCGCAGGATCCGGATCAGGTCGTCGGCATAATGCGCGCCGTTGCCGATCCAGCCCAGGCAGAGGCTGTCCTTGGGAACGTGGCGCTTCACCTGGTAGTTGGCCAGTTGCACGCCGGAGGGCAGCAGGTGGACGGTGGCCTGTTGCTGTCGTGCCAGCCGTGCCAGCGCCTGGCTGCCTGCCAGGACCCCGTCGGACAGGGCCATCATGCGGTTGGCCCGCTGCTGTGTCGCCGTCGCCCGGGTGCGGCTGGGGGCATCGTCGATGTCGAAGTATACCCTGCGGCCCAACCGTTGCAGTACGCGGCTCGCCAGCAGGTCGTAACGGCCGTATTTCTTCTGGAAGATGACCGCATCAGCGCCCCTGGCGGCGGTCAGCAGGGACAGGTATTGCCAGCGGTTCTGCGCATGCCGGATCCGCACCCTGTGGCCCCGCGCCCGCAGCGCCTCGGCAATCCAGTAGCCCCTGACGCGGGAACTGGCCTTGTCCTCCCGTCCCAGGAGCACCCAGAGGATCGACAGCACCGGTCCGGACCGCTGCGCGCGCCCTGCCCCGGCCCGTGTTGTGGCCTGTCCCCTGGCCTGTCCTCTGACCCGTGCGCCGCCCTGTGTTCCGGGCGTGGTCTGGCCCGTCTGGCCGTCTCGCGGCCCGGTGTCCAGGGGCAGCCCGTCAGCCATGGGCCCGACCGGGCGCAGACAGGACGGCGCTGTAGAGGCTGGCATAGTTTCGGCACATGGCGGACAGCGAATAGCGCTCTACCGCCTGGCGCCGGGCCATCTGTCCCAGCCTGTTTCGCAAGCCGTTATCGGCCATCAGGCGCGCCATTGCCCGGCTCAGCCCGGTGACGCTGCCATCGGCCACCAGCAGGCCGGTCTCCCCGTCTTCCACGATTTCGGCCGGTCCCATGGTGCCCGCGACAATGGCCGGTTTGCCGCAGGCCATCGCCTCGACAACCGCCAGGCCGAAGGCCTCATCCAAAGCGGCATGCACGAAGATGTCGGCGGCGGCCACCCAGGTGGCCACATCCGCCTGGCGACCGGGCAGCAGCACCTTGCCCTGCAGGCCGCTGGTGCTGATCAGCTGGTCCAGACGGGACCGCTCCTCGCCCTCGCCGAGCAGGACCAGCCGGGCCTGGGCGGGGCGGTCCGGGATCCGGGCAAAGGCGCGGATGGTGCTGTCGTGCCGCTTGCGGGCCACCAGCGAGCCGACGGAGATCAGCACGATCCAGTCCTCCTGCCAGCCCAGCTGCTGTCGCAGCAGGGGGCGGCTGTCGGTGGAGCATGGCGTGAACCGGTCGACGTCGATCCCGTTCCAGACAACCGATATCCGCTCCTCCGGCACCTCCCAGCGGCTCTGGATATAGCGTTTCGAGGTGCCGCTCACGGCGGCCCAGCGGTCAACCCACCAGGTGCGTCCGGTCAGCAGGTTGCGCAGGTGGGTGAGCGGTTGCGGCCATTTCGACCGCCCGCCCGCCAGCGTGCCGAAATGCTGGGTGCGCACGATCCGAAAGCCGCATAGGCGGGCCAGCACAAGAAACCAGGCGGCCTTGCGGCTGTGGACATGCAGCAGCCGGAAACCGTCGCGCCACGCCGCGAGCAGGGCGCGCAGAAGCGCAGCGGGCGTGGCCGCCAGGGTGATCGCGCCCTGGCCGATCAGGCGGGCAAACCGTGCGTCGAGGTCGCTCTGGCCGGTGAAGATGCCGCGGCACTCCGCCCCTTCTGCGGTCATCAGGTCATGGACGACCTGGGTGACGCCGACACCGGGGCGGGCGTTGTCCACGAGGTGGCAGACTTTCATCGCCGCGCACCGCCTTTTGTACCGTCCGCCACAGCCCCGGCCGCGTCAGCTGTAGTAGCTTGCGTAGTGCTGCTTGTAGATGAATTCATTGTCCGCATATCTCCGGGCTTTGGATTGAGACACCAGGCTCAGCACGCAGCCGACGACGGGGGCCTTCACCGAGCGCAGCTCGTGCAGCCCTTCCCGGACGGCGTTCTTGGAGGTGCGGTTCCAATGCACCAGGTAGACGACCGCATCCGCCATCCGGGCCAGCAGCCGGGCATCCGCCGCCACCAGCACCGGCGGGGCATCCAGGATGATCAGCTTGTAGCGTTCGCGCAGCGTATCAATCATCGCGGTGAACTTGGCGGAGGTCAGGATATCGGCCGGGCTCTCGTGGAAGTGCTCCTTCCTGCCCGGCGCGAGGATATGCAGGCCGGATTCCGGGTGCAGGGTCAGCGCATCTTCCAGGCTGCAGTCATTGCGCAGATAGCTGACCAGCCCCGGGCTCGACTTGGAAGGGATCAAGCGGGGGAATTTCGAATAGATCCGGGCGTTGGAGGCATCGCGCAGATCGCAGCTGACCAGGATGGTGTCCTGTTCCGTATGCTGGCTGGCCAGGGCGGTCAGAAACGAGGTCACGCTCTTGCCTTCACCGGGCACCGAGGAGGTCAGCATGACCACCTGCGGCGGCTGGTCCGAGGCGCTGTAGAGCAGGCTGGTGCGCAGGTTGCGGATGCTTTCGGCCAGCAGGCACTTGGGCCGCTTCATGAACTCCCGCGCGCGTTTTTGCAGGCTCTTGCGCTTGCCGGTCAGCGGCAATGACGTCAGCAGGGGATAGGGGGTGATCTCCGCCAGGTCGCGCGGGTCGCGCACCGAATTGTTCATCCGTTCGCGCAGCAGCAGGAACATCGCGCACAACAGCAGCGCGCCGCCGCTGGAGGCCAGCAGGATGCGGTTGCTGGCCTGCCGGTCCGGTGAAGAGGGGGGATCGGCCCGCGACAGGATGCGGGCATCGGCGGACTGCAGGTTGGCCTGCTCCGAGATTTCCTTCTGTCGCACCACAAAGGTCTGCAGCAATGTCTGGTTGGCGAGCACCTCGCGTTCGAGGCGGGAGATGAACAGCTCGTCGGCGGTCCGTTCGATCGAGGTGATTTCCAGCTCCCGGACCATCTCCTGCAGCTGCTGTTCGCGCTGCTCCAGCGAGGCGACCTCGAACTCCAGCGCGGCGACGATATAGGCGGCCTCTTCACGAATGCTCTGCTGGGCCTGATCCAGCAGGGCGGCATTGCGCACGCTGGAAGGGGTCACGACACTGCCGCTGATGGCGCGTTCCTGGGCGATGGTTTCGCGGATTTCGATCTCGCGCCTGCGGAAATCGGTGATCAATTCGGATTCCCGGAATTCCGTGACGCTCCAGAGGTCCGTGCCTTCGGCCAGCGCGGCGGCGGCGCGGTTGAAACGGGCGCGCGATTCCGACAGGCGCAGCCGGATCGCGGCGAGCTCCTGGTTGTGCGAGGCAAGCTGGATGCCGGTCATTTCGGCGCTCTGCGCGCGCTGCCGGGCGAGGTCGAGGCGGGTGTTTTCCAGGTTGCGTTCGGAGTCCACCACGTTCTGGCGCAGTTCCTCGATGCGGGTGTTGACGAGATCGATGGCCGCCAGCACGTCCTGGTTCTTCGAGACCTTCTGAAAGGCGATGTATTCCTCGCTGATCGTATTGGCGATCAGCGCCGCCTTGTTCGGGTCCGACGCGTGGTAGAACAGCTCGATCACGCCGGAGCCGCTGATCACGTGGATTTCCAGATGTTCACGCAGGTGACCGATGGCCTCCCGCATCGCCATCTGCTGCCCCTCCGCGTCAGCCTCGGTTTCGGCAGGCGCCGGGTCCGGGCCCGGTGTCGGCAGAGAGGGCGGGGCTTCGGCTGTGCTTTCGGTCTCGCTGACGGGGGGCGGTGACGCGGCCAGGCCCAGCTGCTCCAGTTGATCCGTCACTGATTGCGGTGCGACCTCCTGCAGCCAGGTCGTGGCGGCGGTCCAGGCCGCGCGGGCGTTGGTGGCCTGGGTGTGCTCCGGGTTGTCCTGCAGGATCGTCTCTGCCCCCAGCGTGGTGACGATGTTGCCCAGCAGGGTGGTGGAGTTGAGGATTTCGACCTGGTTGCCGATCCCGGCACCGGTGTCCGGTTCCACCAGCACCTCCGAGATATCGACGATCTGCAGGCGTTCGGGTTCATAGAGGATGCTGGTCACCGCGCGGTAGACCGGCTCCTGTCGGCTGACATGCACCAGACCGGCCAGGAAACCGAGGCCGGCAAAGAGGGCCATCAGCAGTTTGCCACGCCAGAGCGCCAGGGCCATCTTGCGGGTGTCCAGCGTCTGGTCGGCCTCGCCGTCCCGCGGCAGGCTGTAGATGTCGTATTCTGCCAAGGGCTCCTTGGGCCGGGCGGGCTCCCCAAACTCTGACCGTCTTGCGTACATGCACCCAAACCCCTTAACCCAAAACACACTTGGCCGTTCAGCGCGCGTGCCGTAACCGTCGTGGAACGCCCTGATCGCCATCAAATTATAATTATGTGGCAATGTCGGCGGATTCCAAGTCCGGGGAAATATGCGGGCAGATCGGGCCGCCGTGGGCGCCGGTCCTGCCGTGGGGCCGCCTCAGAAATCAGGGGGAACGGGGGCGCAAGAGGCCCCGGAAGCTTTCTGCCGGACCGGCCTTCCGGCACATCCTTTTACGTCCGCTAGGTATGTTCGGCTGGCATCGCCCCCTGCATCGGCTGGCACAGGCCAGTGCATCGGGCCGGTGCATCGGGTCGCTGCATCCGGTCAGGGGCCACTTTGGCACGGAGCCGCGGCAGAGAAGCGAAAGTCTTGCCGATTATGGCCGGATTGTCGATGCGTGGGGGCGTGACTTTCGGCGGCTTTCTGCCTTTGAGCGGTTCATTGCGGATGCGCGGCGGGAAATTGGCCGAAAAAAGCCGGCTTTTCGACATCAAGCCGTTCCAGCCTTCCTGTTAACCCTTTCGCACGATAGGTCGCCGCAAACTCAGAAGTATGACCGCTTTCCGGCGGTGAGGGACTTGAGAGACGTGCGGCCCCGGGACTTGCCTAGCTGTCCCGGACCGGTCTTGAGCGCCTGACTCCGGCAAGTGTTGTTTCGAATGTTAAGAGTGTTGGCCGCGCGTCTGCGTGGCTGATCGCCAGTGAAAGGAAATCATATGACCGTTTGGCATTCGTCTGACCTCGGCTGGTCCGCGGGTCAGGATGTCTCCAGCGCGTTCGCATCCCTGTTGAGCAGCAACAAGTTCAAGGCAGGAGACACGCTCGTCCTTGAGGACACCTACAAGATCTCGGGGTCGAACCTGCGGCTGCCCAAGGACTTCACGCTGACCGCCAGCAAGGGCGCGGGCCTGGACGTGCGCACCAGCTCCGCGACCGACACCTCGGCGCTGTTCCTCCTGTCCGATGGCGTGACGGTGGACAATGTCACCTTCGATGTGGTGAACGCACCCACCACCGGCTATGGCGGCGCCAACCCGGTGTCGGGCAAGGATTACCACACCAAGCGCGTGCTGGTGGTGGATGGCGACGGGGTCAGCGTCGAGAACAGCGCGTTCTCCGGCAATGTCTCGATGCATATCGACGTGCAGAACGGCGATTTCTTCAGCCTCGCCAACAGCGCCTTTGACGGCGGCTTCTACCAGGTCCGCATCGTCGGCGGGGATGACGCCCGGGTGAGCGGCAGCCATTTCAGGAATTCGCTCGGGGATGGCATCAAGACCACCGCCACCCCGGGGGGCGACGGGCCGGAGCGGATGCTGGTCGAGGGCAGCCTGTTCGAGGGCAACCACCGCGACGGTCTCGATGCCGCGGGCGGCTTCAAGGATGGCCGGGTGCTGAACTCGATATTCTATGACAACGGCGTCAGCGGCATCGACATCAAGAGCCTGTACAAGGACAGCTCGGATTTCAACGCCAGCAAGCAGAACCACAACATCACCATTTCGGGCAGCGAATTCATCGACAGCCCCAACGGGGTGGTGGTGACGGTGCTCAACCCCAATGGCCTGCTGAACAGCTCCAACGCGCATCTGATGCCGCATGACATCCGGGTGAGCGACTCGATCTTCGAGAATTCGGGCTCGAGCAACACCCGCGCCTTCCTGATCAAGGACGGCTATGACATCACCTGGGAGGGTCTCACGCTTCTGGGCAACATGGACGAGATGCGGTTCCTGGGCGCCGAAGCGCCGAGCCCGTCGGGCAGCAACTTGGGGGGAGAGATCGCGACCACCGGTGCGCCGCGCAAGCTGTCGGCGGACCAGCTTTGGGACGGTGCCGCGGGCCCCGTCGCTGGCGGGGAAACCGGTGGCGGTGCCAACCCCGCCCCCACGCCGGACCCGGAGCCCACACCGGAGCCGACGCCCGAACCCACGCCGGAGGACGAGATCAATCTGGTGACCGGAAACGCGCAGGACAACCTGTTGCATGGCACCGCGGAAACCGATGTCATCAAGGGGTTTGATGGCCAGGACATGCTGGTTGGCTATGCCAGCAAGGACCGGCTGAGCGGCGGCAGCGGTGAGGATACCGTCAAGGGCGGCGGCGGCCGGGACAAGGTGTTTGGCGGCACTGGCGCGGACACCGTCTTTGGCGGCGGCAGCTCGGACGTGCTGAAGGGCGGCGGCGGCAAGGACAGCCTCCATGGCGGCCGCGGCAACGATACGATCACCGGTGGCAAGGGCGCGGACCACCTGAAAGGGGGCGATGGCAATGACACCTTTGTCTTTGCCGCAGGTCACGGGCAGGACACGGTGGTCGATTTCACCGCCGGAGCGGATGTGATCGACCTCAGCGGGCTGGGGCAAGGCGCGAGCCGCTACGGCGACCTTGCGATCAGCAGCCAGGCCAACGGCACCCTGGTGGATACCGGGGAAGGCACGATCCTGCTGCAGGGTCTGCAGGTGTCGGAGATTGACGCGGGCGACTTCCTGTTCTGATCACAAGTACTGACGGCGTATCGTGACCGGCCCGTGGCGGCGTGGCGTTCTGCCCGGCCGCGGGTCGTGTCGGCCAGGTGCAGATCAGAGAGGCTGCGGGACCCGCAGCCTGCCTGCGATTTCCGCGAGCGCGCTTGTGTAGGCGCGGATCACGATTTTCTCATCGAATTGACGTTCCACATGGGCGCGGCCGGCCGCGCCCATGTGTTGCAACCTGTCCTGCGCCGCGCTGGCGATGCGCAGCATTGCCTGGCCCAGATCGCGGCTGTCGCGCGGGGCAACCAGAAACCCGCTTTCCCCGTCAACGACCACGGTGCGGCAACCGGCCGTGTCGGTGGTGATGATCGGACGCCCGCAGGCGCCGGCTTCCAGAAGCGCGCGCGGGGTGCCCTCCCGGTAGTAACTGGGCATGACCACGCAGGTCGCGGCCTCCAGCGCCGGACGAATGTCACGTTGCCGACCGAGGTAGTCGATGATCCCTTCTGCCTGCCACTGCGCCAGCACCTCCCGCGGCACGGCTGCCGGGCTCGGGGTCTCCAGATCGCCGGCCAGTCGGAAGATTGCCCGTGGGAAGACCGCGCGCACCTGCCGGGCGGCTTCGACGTATTCCGCCAGCCCCTTCTCCCAGAGCAGCCGGGCAACCAGGAGGAAGACCGGCGCATCCCGGTGATCCGGTACCGGGGTGGCGGTGAACCGGCTGAGGTCGACACCGGATCCGGGCAACAGCCGCGCGGTCTCATCGGCGACCAGCCCGGACTGCAGAAACTCTTCCCGGTCCTCGAGATTCTGGAAAAAGACGATCGGTGCGGCCCGAAAGGCGTGCCGATAGAGCCGCGCGGCGCAAATGGCCAAGGGGCCCGGGGCCGAGAATACAGAGCCTAACCCGGTGACATTCGGAAGGATCGGGATTCCGGTCAGCCGCGCCGCCAGCCCCGCGTAGAGGTTGTTCTTGATCGTGTAGCTGAGGATGGCATCGGGGCGCAGCGCGCGGATATGCGCGATCATCGCCCCGAGACAGCCTGCCTCGCGCAGCGGCGAGGTGCCGCGGCGGTCCATCTTCAGTTCCACGTAGTCGCAGCCGATATCGCGGAGCATGGCGTCTGTATAATCGTCGCGCGGAGCCAGCACGGTGACCCGGTGCCCCTGCGCCATCAGCGCCCGGAGCAGGCCGGAGCGGAAATTCACCACGTTGAAGGAGGAATTGACGGTGACGACCAGCTTCATGGTGCCCTCCGTTTCACGACAGCGCGTCGCTGTAGATGCCCGCCATGGTGCGCGCACAATGTGACCAGCTGAATTCCCGGGCCCGGCGTCGGCCGCTGGCCGCCATGCGGGCGCGCCGCTGCGGCGACCGACAGACCTGCAGGATGGCCTCGGCCAGGGCTTCGGGATCCGCGGCGTCACACAGGCAGCCCGCCGCGCCTGCGACCTCGGGCAGCGAGGTCCGGTCCGAGGCGACGACCGGGGTGCCGCTGGCCATGGCTTCCAGGACCGGCAGGCCGAAGCCTTCGAAGAGCGAGGGGTGAACATAGAGATCCGCCGCCTGGTAGAGCGCCCGCAGCTCCGGGTCGGAGACATAGCCAAGCCCGTGGACGCGGTTGCGCAGCGCAGGGGCGGCAAGGGCGTGGGCGATTTCGGGGTCGTCCCAGCCGGCTCCGCCGACCAGCAGCAGGTGATGGGGCACGCTGTCGGCCAGAACAGCCATGGCCCGCAGTAGCCCGGCCAGGTTCTTGCGCGGGCTGGAGGCCCCCGCCGAGAGGATGAAGGGGACATCCGGCGGCAGCGCAAAGCGCTGCAGCAGGGCCGGGTCCGCCGCCGAGAAGAAGCTCTCCGACACGCCTTCCAGCACCACGCGCAGCCGGGCGTCGACGGCGGGGCCCGCGTAGTCGCGGACGGTGTCGGCGGTGTATTGCGACACGCAGGCGATGACATCGGCCTGCCGCACCGCCTGGTCGAGGCTGCGCTTCATCACCCAGGGCCGGGTGTTGCGGAAATACTCCGGATGCAGCAGGGGGCCGAGGTCGTGGATGGTCACGACAAGGGGTTTGCGGGTGGCCACCGGGTAGCCGAGGGAAACCGCGTGCACCACATCGACCGGCGCATCCAGGCAGGTCTCGAGCGCGGGCCGTCCGAGAAAGGTCCACAGCAGCGACGTGCCGTGGCGGCCCAGCCCGGTGAGCTTCAGCCCGATGTCCTGCTGGCGCGCCGCCAGCGCCGCGGGGGGCAGCCCGGACCAGCCGGCAACGGGGGTGATCTGTGGCCCGTCGAGCTGCCGCAGCGCCGTCAGCAGCTCGCGCGCATAGCGTGCCAGCCCATGCCCCTGCCGGTCGCCGAACTGATTGGCAAAACAGGCCACCCGCAGCCCCTGCCCCGGGGCCACCTCTGCGCGTTCAATGGTTGCGGATTGCAAGGAAGGTCCTCCCGAAAATGCTGTTCCAGCCGTGCCGGAGTCGACCGCGCAGCCCCGCGGGCAGAAATGCGCCCACAAGGGCCGCCCAGGAATCCGCGGCCAGGGGCCAGAGCGCAATCGCGGTCAGGTAATGGCGGATGGCGGCCCCGCGCCTGCCCCGGTAGTGGAACTGGACCCGGCCCGCGCGGCGGTGAAATCCGGCCCGTGCCTCCAGCGGCAGCCACCAGCCGCGGCGGGTCCGCAAGGGGGCGTATTTGGCCAGGATCCGCCTGTGCGCGCGCAGCTCCCGCGTCGGGTCCGAGACGGTGCGTGGCCCCGCGTGATGCCGCAGGTCCACCAGCACCTCCGGCACGCAGCCGATCGGGGCCAAGCGGGCAAGGCGGATCCACATGTCCCAGTCCTGCCGCGCGGCCAGGTCGAGATCGAACTTCCCGGCCTCGATCAGCAGCTGCCGACGGACCAGGTAGGTCGAGGTCGGCGCGGTGACATCGCGCACCAGCAAGGCGTTCAGCAGATCGCCTTCGGGGAAATCGTGCCGGGGTTCCGCCAGCACCCGGCCGCTCTCGGCATCGGTTTCGCGCAGGCCGCAGTAGACCGCCCCGAACGCCGGGGTCTCTGCCAGCCGGGCCAGTTGCCGGGCGATCTTGTTGGGATGCCAGAGGTCGTCGCTGTCGAGGAAGGCAACGAAGTGACCGCGCGCCCGGTCGATGCCGCGGTTGCGGGCGGCGTTGCCCCCGGCATTGGGCTGTCTTTCATAGAGCACGGGCAGCGTCGCCGTTTCGGCCCAGGCGCGGACGCGCGCCTCGGTGTCATCGGTCGAGCCGTCGTCGATGACGATGATTTCGAGGCTGCGGAAGCTCTGCGCCTGCACGCTGTCCAGGGCCGCACAAACCAGGTGGCCCCGGTTGTAGGTGGGCACCACGACCGAGACCTCTGGCGGCATCTCAGCCATTGCGGTCCGCAGTTGCCCAGGACACCTGCCGCTCCAGTTCCGCGCGCGAAATGCGGTTTTGCCGGTCCCACACCAGCGCATGGGCGCGAAACACGGCGGTGGCCGAATGCAGCGCCGAAATCAGCCCCGGCGTGCCGTCGAGAAACCCTTTCTTGTAGAAATATTTCTTCAGGAATTCCTTGGTCGGGGCCCAGAGGATCTGCCAGCCGCTGACCTGCCGCCCGCTGGCCTCGACGTGTTTGACCACCTCCTCGAGATAGGTCGAGCTCTTCTTCAGGCGCTTTTCGAAATCATGCTCGTTGAAATGGATCATCTTCCCGCGGAGCTGGCCGACCCGATGCGCGGGCGCATCCAGGTGGCAGGTCTCATGGAACATGCCGCCAAAGCGGAACAGCTCGCGCCGGGCGAGGTGGATCAGGTTCCAGTCCTGCCAGCCACCGCCCTGCATGGGCCGGTGCATGAAATGGTTGAGCCGCCGGAAGCGATAGCCATCCATCTTCTCGTTCTGGATGGCGGCGCGGATCTCGCGGGCCAGCTCCGGCGAGACCCGCTCGTCGATATCCATATGCAGCAGCCAGTCGCTCTGTGCGGCGTCGATGCCCTTGTTGCGCTGGTCGCTGTAATATTCGCCGGACTGGCGCGGTGAGCGGATGAAGCGGACGCTGTCGCCCGCCGCGGCGCAGATCTCCTCGGTGCGGTCGCTGGAGCCGTCATCCACGATGATGATCTCGTCGACCCAGCCGATCAGATTGGCCAGGAAACCGGGCAGGTCCTCCTCCTCGTTGTAGCTGATCGCGACAACGCCCAGGGTGACGGGAGCGCGTTCGAAAACGGAATTCATTGGGCTGCCCTGGAGACGTCGCCGCCCGGTTGCGACAGCAGGCCATCGAAATAGTCGATCGTCTTGCGCAGCCCGTCCTCGAGCTGAACCGAGGGGGCCCAGCCCAGCTCGCGCTTGGCCAGACCGATATCCGGACGGCGCTGCATCGGATCATCCTGCGGCAGCGGCCGGTAGACGATCTCGGAGCGCGAGCCGGTCATCTCCACCACCCGTTCCGCCAGCTCGCGGATGGTGATTTCCACCGGGTTGCCCAGGTTCATCGGGCCATGGCAGTCGGGTCCGGCCGCCATGAAGCGCACGATCGCCTCGACCAGGTCGCTGACATAGCAGAACGACCGGGTCTGCATGCCGTCGCCGAACAGGGTGATCGGCTCGCCTTTCAGGGCCTGAACGATGAAATTCGACACCACGCGCCCGTCGTTGGGGTGCATCCTGGGGCCATAGGTATTGAAGATGCGGGCCACCTTGACGTCCAGCCCGGTCTGCCGGTGGTAGTCGAAGAACAGCGTTTCCGCACAGCGTTTGCCCTCGTCGTAGCAGGACCGCGGGCCGATCGGGTTGACGTTGCCCCAGTAATCCTCCCGCTGCGGGTTCACCTTGGGGTCGCCATAGACTTCGCTGGTGGAGGCCTGCAGGATCGGGCATTTGAGGCGCTTGGCCAGTCCCAGCAGGTTGATCGCGCCATGCACGCTGGTCTTCGTGGTCTGGATCGGGTCGTGCTGGTAGTGCACCGGCGACGCCGGGCAGGCGAGGTTGAAGATCGCGTCGACCTCGACATAGAGCGGGAAGGTGACATCGTGGCGGATCAGCTCGAAATGAACGTTGTTCTTGAGGTGGTAGATGTTGGGTTTCGTGCCGGTGTAGAAATTGTCGACGCACAAGACGTCGGTGCCATCCGCGATCAGCCGGTCGATCAGATGAGACCCGATGAACCCTGCGCCGCCTGTCACCAATACCTGTTTGTTGATACTCATCATGACTCCACAGTTGGGTTTCCAAGGGACTTGTCTTTTGATCGCTTGCGGCCGAAGGCGCTGCGCAGGCGCAGCAAGGCCGGTTGCACAAACCTGTCTCTGATCCGGTTGACGGGCAGCCGGGGCGAGCGGCGCCGGAAGGGCTGCAGGGTGGGGTCTGTCGCCGCATCCTGCGGGTTGGCCAGATCGGTGCTGTCATAGCCGAGCTGCCCGGCGATCTGCCGCACCGCCGGATCAAGCTGCAGCCGGTAGCTGCCGTCCCGCCGCCACTTCTCAGAGGATTTCGCATGGGTGCCGGAGCCGACCCGGGGGTCCGCCTCGATGCCGATGAACCGGCAGATTTCGGCAAATTCCCGGACGGGCTCCTGCACCAGGTCTTCGTAGCGGACCCGCCGCAGGGTGCCTTCGGGCAGCATCCGTTCAAAGGCCAGCAAATTGCGGCAGATCTCCAGCCAGCCGTATTGGCGGGTGCCCGGATCGGTGCCAAAGAGCGCGGCGGCGGAATAGAGCGTCGCATGCGGGTTGCGCACCATTGCCACGATCTTCACCTCGAAATCGGTGGTCTGCATCCATTCCAGGATCAGGCTCAGGGCGGCCCAATGGGCCAGGAACTGCGGTGACTTCTCGAAGAACACCGGGCGCGCATAGGCGCGGCAGAGCGCCTCCCAACCTTCAAAGACGAGGGCGCGGGGCGCCTCGGGCGGCTGGAAATCCGGCACGCAGCGGGCCAGCAGCTCCACCATGTAGGCGCGGGCGTTGGCCCGGCTGCCATAGCCGCCATAGCGCTGCCCGGCACTGAACAGCGCGTCCGGCCGCTGCAGCAGCACCGCCGCCATCAGCCACCAGTGGGTTTCCAGGTTGGCATGCGGCGAAGAGGGCACCGTCTGCACGGCCGGATGCCGACAGATCTCGTCCTGGAACATGGTTGATCCGGACCGCTTATCTGAAAGCAGGAGCACGATGCTGGGCATGAGGCCTCCGTTTCACTGTTTTGACCGGCCGCGGCGCTTCGGAAAAGTTCGTAAGAGACGAAATAAGGCCAATGACCAGGAAGAAAAGCATTGCCCCGCGCGGCGTCGAGACCGGCGCATGGCCAAAGGCCACCCAGGGCAGCAGCGCAACGGCCGACAGCAGCAGCGATTGCGACAGCACGCCGGTGAAGCTGCCCTTGCGCTTGGCGAGCCGCCCGGTGACCAGCAAGGCGCGCAGCATGAGGCTGCCGTAGAGGATCGCGGCCAGCATCCCGTAGCTGTAATAGGCCATCGCAAAGGTCGCATGGGTGGCCTGGCCGGCCTGCTCCGGCAGCACCCAGGTTTCCGCGTATCGCACGGTGATCCCTTCGCCCAGGACCAGGAACTGCGGCTGCTCCGCCAGATGCTGGAACGGTTCGATATAGGCCAGGATACGCTCGCTTTCGCGCTCATCCTGGAAGGGGTTTTCCAGGATCGCCTGGCTGCGGTTCGTCAACCGGTCGAAGAAGAACAGCTGGGAGGAAATGCCCACGGCCAGGATGACGCTGGTGCTGACCGCGATGGGCAGCAGGATGCCCCGGCGCACGTATTTGTAACCGCAGAACAGAACCGTCAGCAGGATCAGGAGACTGCCCAGGATCGGCCCGCGCGAATAGCTCATCACCACCCCCATCGGCGCCAGCAGGCAGGCGGCCAGCGTCAGGCTGCGCCACAGCGGGCCGAGCTGCCAGGGCCAGCGCAGCAGCAGTGCTGCAAACGGCCAGGCGGCGTTGATGAAGGAGGCCCCCAGTATCGAGACCCCCACCAGCGTGCGGCCGCGCACGCCGCTGTCCCCGGCGCCGTATTGGGCGCCGACCCCCTCTGCCGCGGGTTCGAGGAAGCTGTTGGAAAACACCATGTCGACGACGACAGGGCGGGTCATGGGCAGCGAGGAGAGGATCATCAGCGAGGCGGTGACCAGCAGCCCCAGCACGGCCGCGCGCAGGATCACGCTGACATCCTGCGGTGTCCGCACCATCAGGCCGGTGATGAAGAAGACGCTGAACGCGAGGCAGGTGCGGATGGACATATAGAGGGAATCCCGCAGGGTGTCGAAGGTCAGCACCCCGATCACTTCGCTGGCCAGGGCAAGGAACAGGATCGTCTTGACGGTGGCGGAGAACATCCTGCGCCTGCGCACCGCGGGCAGGTTCAGCGCCTTCAGGATCAGCGCCAGGATCAGCAGGTCGATGAGGTAGACGGGAACCGGACCCAGCCGGATGTTCAGCTTCGGCATTGCCAGCAGGACAAAGACGAAGACCGCGAACAGGCCGATGCCCGGGGTGGTGCGAAGCGGTCTAGAGGCCATAGCCATGCCTCACTTTCGCATAGAGGTTCAGATGGGCGCTCACGAAATCCTCGAGCCGGAAGCTCTGCGAGCGGGCAAAGCCGTTCTGTCCCAGCTGCCTGCGCAAGTCCGCCGACTCCGCCAGCCGTCGGATGGCCGCCGCGATGCTGGCAGGCTCTTGCGGGTCAACCAGCAGGGCTGCCTGCCCGTCCGGGCCGACCACCTCGCGCAGCCCCGCCACATCGGCGGCGATCACCGGCAGCGCCGCGTTCATGCCTTCCACCGCCGCCAGTCCGAAGCCTTCCCACAAGGACGGGATCAGGAAGATGTCCGCCTCCTGCAGCAGCGCGCTGACGTCGGGCACATAGCCTGCGAAGTCCACCACATCGGCAAGGCCCAGCCGCTCGGCAGTGCGGCGCAGCGCCTCCAGCTCCTGCCCGTCGCCGGCAATCACGTAGCGCAGGTTGCAGGGCATCAGCTGCGCCACCGCCGCCAGCGCGGTCTCGTAGTTCTTGGCCGGGGTCAGGCGGCCGACCGACAGCAGGGTCAGCGGCTCCGACTTGGGCGCGCGCCGGATCGGCCGGTCAAAGACCAGGCGACAGCCATTGGGAATGACGGTGACCCCCTGCACCCAGGGCCGGGCCTTCTGCAGCTCGGCGCGCACTCCCTGGCTGATCGCGATGATCTGCTTGAAGGCGCCATAGACCTGCCGGTCGATCACCCGGCCGACCAGGCTGGCGCGGCGATTGTTCGAGGTGCTGTGCTCGGTGAACAGGACCGGCGCCTCCAGCCCCCCCAGCCGCACCAGCAGCGACAGGTAGAGGCTGGCGGGAAACAGATGCGCATGCACGATGTCGCTGGGGCGGATGTGCTGCCGGGCATAGGCCGCCAGCCGCGCCAGGGCGCGCGGATCATAGGGGCTGTTCACCCCGAGCGACACCGCGCCCGCGGGCACCTCGCCGACCCCGAACGCCTCCAGTGACACCAGATGCGCCTCGATGCCTTCGGATTGAAGCTGGCCGTGCAGGCTGCGGGCCATCCGTTCGGCGCCCCCGCGTTTGAGGTCGATGCTGTTGATGATCTGGAACACGCGCGGTGGCGGCGGTGGCGGCGAGGTCTGCGGCCGCTGTTGCTGCTGCATGGGCTGCGGGCGGCGGCGCAGCCCATGCAGCAGGCCGCGCAGGGCCTTGCGTTGCCGGGCCGGCAGGATGCGGGCCAGCGGGTGCTGGCGGAACAGCGTCGGCGGCGCAAAGCGATGCCAGGGCACCGGCT
>NZ_AP040863.1:247500-250224 GCF_055398055.1 Leisingera sp. S2M4 | reverse complement strand
GTCCACCAGTGGATCGTTCACCCCGGTCCTCTCGTACTAGGGGCAACTCCTCTCAAGTATCCTACACCCACGGCAGATAGGGACCGAACTGTCTCACGACGTTCTAAACCCAGCTCACGTACCTCTTTAAACGGCGAACAGCCGTACCCTTGGGACCTGCTCCAGCCCCAGGATGAGATGAGCCGACATCGAGGTGCCAAACACTGCCGTCGATATGGACTCTTGGGCAGTATCAGCCTGTTATCCCCGGCGTACCTTTTATCCGTTGAGCGATGGCCCTTCCACGCGGGACCACCGGATCACTATGGCCGACTTTCGTCTCTGCTCGACTTGTCAGTCTTGCAGTCAGGCTGGCTTCTGCCATTGCACTCAACGAGCGATTTCCGACCGCTCTGAGCCAACCTTCGCGCGCCTCCGTTACTCTTTAGGAGGCGACCGCCCCAGTCAAACTACCCGCCACGCAGGGTCCCGGATCCGGATAACGGACCGCGGTTAGACATCAAGAGTGCGAAGGGTGGTATCTCAAGGGAGGCTCCACCGGAACTTGCGTTCTGGTTTCGATGCCTACCACCTATCCTGCACATCACAATCCTGATGCCAGTGCGAAGCTGTAGTAAAGGTGCACGGGGTCTTTCCGTCTAACCGCGGGAAGCCTGCATCTTGACAGGCAATTCAATTTCGCTGAGTCGATGTTGGAGACAGCGGGGAAGTCGTTACGCCATTCGTGCAGGTCGGAACTTACCCGACAAGGAATTTCGCTACCTTAGGACCGTTATAGTTACGGCCGCCGTTTACCTGGGCTTCAATTCGGAGCTCTCACCCCTCCTTTTAACCTTCAGGCACCGGGCAGGCGTCAGACCCTATACGTCGTCTTGCGACTTCGCAGAGCCCTGTGTTTTTAATAAACAGTCGCCACCCCCTGGTTTGTGCCCCCGGATCCAAGTTGCCTTGAACCCGGGCCTCCTTCTCGCGAACTTACGGAGGTATTTTGCCGAGTTCCTTCAACATCGTTCTCTCAAGCGCCTTGGTATTCTCTACCAGTCCACCTGTGTCGGTTTAGGGTACGGTCTGATGGAGGGCTATTTCCAGGGACTGCTGAGCAGCCCACTCAATCCGATAAGAGTGAACTACCTTTGCAATCCGTCACATCCTCCTGGCCCAGGAATATTAACCTGGTTCCCATCGCCTACGCCTTTCGGCCTCGGCTTAGGGGCCGGCTTACCCTGCTCAGATTAGCTTTAAGCAGGAACCCTTGGACTTTCGGCGAGAGTGTCTCTCACACTCTTTGTCGCTACTCATGTCATCATTCTCGCTAGTGATCTCTCCACCGGATGGCTCACGCCCCGGCTTCATCGAAAGCCTCTCTCCTCCAATGTTCCCGGAGGAACTAAGGAGGAATGAGACTATGTCACACTACGCTCTGCTACCATGCACTATGTGCATCCTCGGCTTCGGCTCATGGCTTGAGCCCCGTTACATCTTCGCCGCAGGACGTCTTATTTAGACCAGTGAGCTGTTACGCTATCTTTAAAGGATGGCTGCTTCTAAGCCAACCTCCTGGTTGTTTTGGACATCCCACCTGCTTTCCCACTTAGCCATGAATTGGGGGCCTTAGCCGGAGGTCAGGGTTGTTTCCCTCTCCACTACGGGCGTTAGCACCCGCAGTGTGTCTGCCATCTAGTACTCCCGGGTATTCGGAGTTTGGTTAGGATCAGTAAGCCTGTGGGGCCCCATTACCCATCCAGTGCTCTACCCCCCGGGGTATTCGGATGACGCTCTACCTAAATAGATTTCGCAGAGAACCAGCTATCTCCGAGTTTGATTGGCCTTTCACCCCTAGGCACAGCTCATCCCGATCTTTTTCAACAGATGTGGGTTCGGTCCTCCAGTGCGTGTTACCGCACCTTCAACCTGGCCATGCCTAGATCACTCGGTTTCGGGTCTGATCCCACGAACTCATGCGCCCTATTAAGACTCGCTTTCGCTGCGCCTCCGCCTAGCGGCTTAAGCTTGCTCGTGAGACCAAGTCGATGACCCATTATACAAAAGGTACGCTGTCAGCCCTCAAGGGGCCTCCAACTGATTGTAGGCGTTCGGTTTCAGGTACTGTTTCACTCCCCTCGTCGGGGTGCTTTTCACCTTTCCCTCACGGTACTGGTTCGCTATCGGTCAGTAAGGAGTACTTAGCCTTCGGAGGTGGTCCTCCGATCTTCGAACAGGATTTCACGTGTCCCGCCCTACTTGATACGTCCTTCAGAGCTTCGAATACGGGGCTGTCACCCTCTCTGGCCATGTTTCCCAACATGTTCTTCTCACTCATCAGGCTCGGCTGGTCCGCGTTCGCTCGCCACTACTAACGGAGTCTCTATTGATGTCCTTTCCTCCGGGTACTTAGATGTTTCAGTTCCCCGGGTTTGCTCTTAAAGACCTATGTATTCAGTCCTTAAGTACCTGGTTAAGCCCATTATTGATTACCGAAGGTAACAATAACGAACTTTCAGGTGGGTTCCCCCATTCAGAGATCCATGGATCAAAGCCTATTCCCGGCTCCCCATGGCTTATCGCAGGGTATCACGTCTTTCATCGCCTCTTACTGCCAAGGCATCCACCAAACGCCCTTCTCGCGCTTGATTTGATCCAGAAAGAGACAGTGCATCTGCACGTCGCGGCACCGGAAGCTGGTAAGAAACCGGCGCCTCTATTTCTGAACCAAAAAGCAAACTA
>NZ_AP040863.1:0-245000 GCF_055398055.1 Leisingera sp. S2M4 | reverse complement strand
ACAGCGCGCCCGCCTCGTTCCATCCAACAGATGCCGCTGTCTCTCCAGCGCGTCCCGCCGTCTCTCCGGCGTGTCAGCAGCGCCTCAGCGCCGCCGGTGAAGGGGCTTTTACGGACACCCCGAATGAGTCGCAAGACCTAATTCAACAAAATTCGACAGCTTTTTGAATTTGCCGGATCTTGAGGCGGCGGGCCGTTCCCAAACCGCCCCAAGGCGCTGCTCAAACACCGCCCCCTCCAAGAACCGGCCTCCGCAACCAGATGCACGTGATACACATAAAGGCACAGCCAGGAGCGATGCGGCGTGGGTGCAGGGCTAGCCTCGCCCAGCCGGGGCAATCGAATTGGCGGTATCCAGCAGATACGGCACCAGCTCGCGCTCGACCCGTTCCGGCGTCCAGTGGAAGGCCGATACCGAACATTGCACCGCCCCATGGCCCAGACCATCGGCACCGCGTATCGGGGCGGAGATGCCAATCTCGTTCAGGATCATCTGGTCCTGCGTGATGCTGAAGCCGCGCTCTGCCGTGCGCGCCATCTGACGCGCCAGCTCGGCCCGGTCCATGGTCGTGCGCGCCGTCATCTGCCGCAGGGGCCAGGTCTCGACCGCCGCGCGCCAGTCGGCCTCGGGCCAGGTCGACAGGATCGCCTGCCCCGGCGAGGCCGACAGCGCCGGCAGGTGGCGCCCGATCAGCGTCGCCTCGTAATTGGTGCGCTGGCAGGGCAGCCGGGCGACATAGACGATGCTGGTGTCCGACAGCTCGGCCATGTTCACCGTCTCGCCCAAGCGCTGCGACAGCTCGATCAGCTTGGGCATTGCCAGCGCCACCAGAGAATCGGACCAGTAATAGGCATAGGCCAGTCCCAGCCAGGCATGGGTGGGGCGAAAGCGCTTGGTATCCGGATCGCGGTGCAGAAAGCCCTCAACCATGAGTGTATTGGCCAGCCGCTGCACTGCGCTTTTGTCCATACCGCTGAGTTTGACCATCTCGGTCAGCGACAGATGCGTGTTGGTGCGATTGAAAACCTTCAGCAGTTTCAACCCCTTGGCAAGTGATGACACATAGAGCGTATCCTGCTTGCGTGGCGCCTCAACGGGGGTGTCCCCCGGCTGGCCGGTGATTTTCCGTCTTGACGCCATGGCAGCGCATACCCTTTTATGGTCCCTATAACGATACCGAGTATCATATAATAATACAATTTGCAATCCCATCTCTGCGCCACACAACCTGTGGAGATTTGAAGCCAACATGGAGAGAACATGAAACGCATCCTGATCCCGGCCGCCGCCCTTGCGATGACCGCCGCCGCCAGCGTGCAGGCCGGCAAGTCCGACGACGTGCTGAATGTCGCCTTCACCAAGGAGCTGGAAAACGTCGACAGCTACTTCAACTCTTCGCGCGAAGGCGTGGTGCTGCAACGCGCGGTCTGGGACGGGCTGATCTACCGCGACCCGGAAACCAACGAATACAAGGGCAACCTCGCCACCTCCTGGGAGTGGATCGACGATGTCACGCTGGAGCTGAAGCTGCGCGAAGGCGTGACCTTCCACAACGGCGAGCCCTTTGATGCCGATGACGTGGTCTATACCGTCAACTTCGTTGCGGATGAATCCAACGGCGTGAAGACCCAGCGCAACGTGAACTGGATGAAATCCGCCGAGAAGATCGACCAGTACACCGTCCGCATCCACCTGAAGGCGCCCTTCCCCGCCGCGATCGAATTTCTCTCCGGCCCGGTGTCGATGTACCCCAATGAATATTACGCCGAAGCCGGCCCCTCAGGCATGGGGCTGAAGCCCGTCGGCACCGGCCCCTACAAGGTGACCTCGGTCGAGCCGGGGCGGCATTTCGTGCTTGAGAAATACGAAGGCTACCACGACAGCCCCAAGGGCCAACCGTCCATCGGCACCGTCGACATCCGCACCATCCCGGACGTGAACACCCAGATGGCCGAGCTGTTCAGCGGCTCGCTTGACCTGATCTGGCAGGTGCCCGCGGATCTGGCCGAAAAACTGGACCAGATGGGCAAGTTCACCGTCGCCAATGAAAGCACCATGCGGATCGGCTATCTGACGCTGGACGCCGCAGGCCGCACCGGCGAGGACAGCCCCTTCACCGACGTGCGCGTGCGCCAGGCAGTGGCCCATGCCATCGACCGCGAGGCGCTGGTCAGCGCTCTGCTGAAAGGCAAGAGCCAGGTGATCTCCACCGCCTGTTTCCCCAGCCAGTTCGGCTGCGACCAGGATGTGACCAGCTATGACTACGATGTCGACAAAGCCAAGGCGCTGCTGGCCGAAGCCGGCTACCCGGACGGCTTCAAGACCGAGTTCTACGCCTACCGCGACCGCGAGTATGCCGAGGCAATTGCCAGCTTCCTCAATGCGGTTGGCATCGAGACCGACTTCAAGATGCTGCAATATTCCGCCCTGCGCGAATTGCGCATGAAAAGCGGCTCGCCGGTGTCGTTCCAGACCTGGGGCTCCTACTCGATCAACGACACCTCGGCGATCACCAGCCAGTTCTTCAAGCTCGGCTCGCTGGATGATGCCCGCGACGCGGAAGTGGCGGGCTGGCTGGATGCCGCCGACAGCGCCACCGACCCCGCGGTGCGCCAGGAAAACTACTCAAAGGCGCTGAAGAAGATCGCGGACGAGGCCTATTGGGTGCCGATGTTCTCCTACAACACCAACTACGTGTTCACCCCCGAGGTCACCTATACGCCGACCCCGGATGAGGTCCTGCGCTTCACCGACATGGACTGGAAGTAAGCAGACCAGCGCGGCGGCGGGGCAGGTCCCCGCTGCCGCATGCGCCGCCGCGGCGGCCGTCCCTGCAATACCCAGCAAAAGAGGTTCACCTTGCTGCGTTTCATCCTGAAGCGGGCCGGGCTGGCGATCCTTGTCGCCTTCACCGTCTCGCTGATCTCCTTCAGCCTGCTGTTCCTGTCCGGCGATCCCGCTGCGGCCATCGCCGGGGAACACGCCAGCGACCAGGACATCGAGGCCATCCGCCGGATCTACGGCTTTGACCGCCCGATGCTGCTGCAATACTGGGAATGGCTGTCCAGCGCTCTGATGGGCGATTTTGGCGAAAGCTACTATTTCAAACTGCCGGTGGCCGGGCTGATCGCCGAACGCCTGTCGATCACCATGACCCTGGGTGTCTGCGGCATCTCCTTTGCGCTGCTGACCGCGGTGCCGCTGGGGGTTGCTGCCGCGATCCGCCCCAATTCGCTGCTCGACCGCTTTGCGCTGTTCCTGTCGGTGGCCGGTCAGGCGATGCCGAGCTTCTGGTTCGGCCTGATCCTGATCGTGGTGTTTTCGATCCAGCTGGGCTGGCTGCCACCATCGGGCACCGCAACGCCGCTGCATTTCGTGATGCCGACCATCGTGCTGGGCTACTACGCGATGCCCGCGATCATGCGGCTGACCCGTGCGGGCATGCTGGAGGTGCTGTCGTCGGATTACATCCGCACCGCCCGCGCCAAGGGCGCGCCGGAGGGACTGGTGATGTTCAAACACGCGCTGCGCAACGCCATCATCCCGGTGGTGTCGCTGGCGGCGGTGCAGATGGGCTTCATGCTGGGCGGCTCGATCGTGGTTGAATCGATCTTTGCGCTGCACGGCGCCGGCTACCTGGCCTGGGAATCCATCAGCCGCAACGACCTGCCCACCGTGCAGGCGCTGATCCTTGTTTTCTCGATGTTCTACATCGTCTTCACCTTCCTTGCCGACGTGCTGAACGCCTGGCTGGACCCGCGCATGAGGGCCGGATGACATGACCCAGACTGCAGATCCTCTTCTTCAGGAAATCACCGGCCCGACCCCGGGCCAGCTGCTGCGCAAGCGCATCTTCGGCCATCAGGGCCTGCTGATCGGCAGCATCGTGCTGGGCCTTCTGGTGATTGTCGCGCTCTTCGCGCCGCTGATCGCCCCGCATGACCCCTATGCCCAAAGCCTGCTGGCCCGGATGGAGCCGCCGGTGTTCCTCGGCGGCAGCTGGGAGCACCCCCTGGGCACCGACCACCTGGGCCGCGATTACCTGTCGCGCCTGATCTACGGCGCCCGCGTATCGCTGCTGATCGGCTTGGTGGCGGCGCTGATCTCCGGCCTCATCGGCACCGCCATGGGGGTTGCCGCGGGCTATTTCGGCGGCCGCGTCGATGCGGTGGTGACTTTCCTCATCAACGTGCGCCTGGCGATGCCGGTGGTGCTGGTGGCGCTGGCTGTGGTGGCCATCTTCGGCGGCTCGCTGACCGTGGTGATCACCGTGCTGGGCCTGCTGCTGTGGGACCGCTTCGCGGTGGTGATGCGCGCCTCGACCCTGCAGGTGCAGGGCCGCGAATATGTCGCGGCAGCCCGCGCCATCGGCTGTTCCAACACCCGCATCGTGATGTCGGAAATCATGCCGAACATCGTCAACAACCTGATCGTGGTGATCACGCTGGAAATGGCCCATGCGGTGCTGCTGGAAGCGGCGCTGTCGTTCCTCGGCCTTGGCGTGCAGCCGCCGACGCCCTCCTGGGGGCTGATGGTCTCCGAGGGCAAGCAGATGATGCTGTTCGAGCCCTGGCTGGTGCTGATCCCCGGCTTCGTGCTGTTTGCGCTGGTGCTGTCGATCAATCTTCTGGGCGACGGTCTTCGCGACGTCACCGCGCCTGAAAACCGTAACTGAGGGAGGCAGGCATGACAGACACACCGATACTCTCCGTCCGCAACCTGACCATCGACATCCCCGTCGGCGGCGGCACCCTGCACGCGGTGCGCGGCATCGATTTCGACCTCAACCGCGGCGAGACCCTCTGCATCGTCGGCGAAAGCGGCTCGGGCAAGTCGCTCACCTCGCTGGCGCTGATGGGACTGCTGGGCAAGAAGATCTCACGCCGGGCCGACCGGATGGAATTCGACGGCATCGACCTGATGAAAACCAGCCAGCGCGGCATGCGCAAGCTGCGCGGCCTGCGCATGTCGATGATCTTCCAGGAGCCGATGACCTCGCTCAACCCCGCCTATACCATTGGCGATCAGCTGGCCGAGGCGCTGCTTTTGCACAAGAAGGTCAGCCGCGAACAGGCCCGCGCCCGCGCGGTGGAGCTGCTGGAAAAGGTTGGCATCACCGCCGCCAAGAGCCGCCTGTCGCAATATCCGCACCAGCTGTCGGGCGGCCTGCGCCAGCGGGTGATGATCGCCATGGCGCTGATGTGCGAGCCGGAGCTGATCATCGCCGATGAGCCGACAACCGCGCTCGACGTGACCATCCAGGCACAGATCCTGCGGCTGCTGGTGGATCTGCAAAAGGAACTGGGCATGGCGATGATCCTGATCACCCATGACCTGGGCGTGGTGGCCCGCGTCGCCGACAAGGTGGCCGTGATGTATGCGGGCGAGCTGGTGGAAACCGGCCCCGCGGCGGATGTCTTTGGCGCACCCGCGCATCCCTACACCCGCGGCCTGCTGCGCTGCATCCCGGTGCCGGGCAAGACCGAGCGCGGCGCCGAGCTGGGCACCATTCCCGGCATCGTGCCCTCGCTGGTCGGCGAGGTCTCGGGCTGCCCCTTCCGCACCCGCTGCGACCATGCCGTTGACTCCTGCCGCCAACCCATCCCCCTGCGCGAGCAGCAGGCCGGACGCCACAGCTTCCGCTGTGTGCATCCCGACGGCCGCGCCGCCAGCCCCCAAGAGGTGCCCGCATGAGCGATACCCCCGTTCTGGAACTGCGCAACGTGACCAAGACCTATCAGGTCAAACAGGGCATGTTCGCCACCCCCAAGCCGCTGAAGGCGGTCAATGATGTCTCGCTCAGGATCGGCCGCGGCGAGGTGCTGGGCCTGGTCGGTGAATCCGGCTGCGGCAAATCCACCCTCGCCAAGATCCTCCTGGGGCTGGAACAGCCCACCGAGGGCCAGGTTCTGGTCGACGGCAAGGAGATCGGCGCGCAGAACCGCTCGGAACTGGCGCGCCGCATCCAGCCGATCTTTCAGGATCCCTATTCCTCGCTTAACCCGCGCAAAAGCATCTATGACATCATCTCGCTGCCCCTGCGGGTGCATAATGTCGGCGACAGCGCCAGCCAGGAAAAGGCGGTGCGCGAGATCCTCGACATTGTCGGCCTGCCCGCGCGGGTGATGAACACCTACCCCAGCCAGATGTCCGGCGGCCAGCGCCAGCGGGTGGCAATTGCCCGCGCGCTGATCATGAAGCCCGAGATCGTCATCTGTGACGAGCCCACCTCGGCGCTGGATGTGTCGGTGCAATCGCAGATCCTCAACCTGCTGGGCGAGCTGCGCCGCGAATTTGGCCTCACCTATCTGTTCATCAGCCACAACCTCGCGGTGGTGGAGCACCTGGCGAACCGGGTGGCGGTGATGTACCTCGGCCGCATCGTCGAGGAGGCCAGCGTCGAAGGGTTGTTCGACCGCCGCCGCCATCCCTACTCGGACGCGCTGCTGCAATCGGTGCTGACGCCGGATCCCGGCATGGGCGTACCCGACACCCATCTGGGTGCCACCTATCCCAACCCCATTGACCCGCCCAAGGGCTGCCACTTCCACCCGCGCTGCGCCAAGGCAATGGCCCAGTGCAGCCAGGCCGCGCCGCTGACGGTGCCGACCGAGGACGGCAGGGTCGAATGCCACCTCTACGGTGCCCAGGCGCCGGCGGCATAGGAGGGGACAGCGATGATAACAAGCCTTTCCGAAACCCAGATCACGCGCAAAACCGTGATCGAAACCGAATACGGCGTGGTTGCCGCCCAGCACAGCCGCGCCGCGCGCATCGGCGCCGAGGTGCTGGCGGCGGGCGGCGATGCCGTGGATGCCGCGGTGGCGGTCTCCTTTGCCATCGGCGTGGTCGAGCCGTGGATGAGCGGCCCGGCAGGCGGCGGTGCCGCCATGCTGTGGCGCGCCGATGAGGGCCGCGCCTATGCGCTGAACTATGGCATGCGCGCGCCGCAGGGGCTGGACGTCGCCCATTACCCGCTGTCGGGCGAGGGCAAGGCGGGCGATCTCTTCCCCTGGGAAAAGGTGGTGGACGACCGCAACGTGCAGGGCGCAACCGCGATCGCCGTGCCCGGCACCGTCGACGGCAACGCCAAGGCCCATGCCCGCTTTGGCCGGATGCCCTGGCACGACCTGCTGAAGCCCGCCGTCGCGCTGGCGCAGGAAGGACTGCACGTGGATTGGTACGCGGCGCTGATCATCGCCTCCGCCACCCGCGCGCTGGCACAGGACCGCGACGCAGCGGCGCTGTTCCTGGAGGACGGCCAATGGCCCACCATTGCAGGCTGGACCAGCCTGTCCGACAAGCGCATCGACATGTCCCGCATGGGGGCAACCCTCGCCCATCTGGCCGAGGCAGGCCCGCGCGATTTCTACGAGGGCGACATCGCCGCCGCCATGGCCGCCGACGTGCAATCCAAGGGCGGCTTCCTGTCTCTCGAAGACCTCAAATCCTACCACGCCGAGCTGCTGGACCCGCTGTCCTTCGACTACCGCGCGGCCCGCTTTGACGTGATGCCGGGGCTGACCGCCGGGCCGACCTTCCGCGATGCGCTGGCGCATCTGGAAACGGCCTTCACCCCCGGTGACCAGCCCGGCGCCGAGGCCTTTGCCGCCTATGCCGCGGCGCTGAAATCGGCCTATGCCAAGCGGCTGGCGGGCATGGGCGACGATGGCGAGGATGCCAATGCGCCGGGCTGCACCACCCATTTCTCGGTGGTCGACCGGCACGGCAACATGGTGTCGCAGACCCAGACGCTGCTGTCGATCTTCGGCTCGCGCGTGGTGTCGCCGCAGACCGGTCTGCTGATGAACAACGGCATCATGTGGTTCGACCCGGAACCGGGCAAGCCGAACTCCCTGGCGGCGGGCAAGCGCTGCCTGATGAACGTCTGCCCGGTGCTGGGCAAGGCGGATGGCAAACGCTTTGCCTTTGGCGCCTCGGGCGGGCGCAAGATCGTCTCGGCGATGACGCAGCTGTCGTCCTTTGTCGCCGATTTCGGCATGGATGCGGAGGCCGCCTTCCACCATCCGCGCATCGATGTCTCGGGAGGCGACATGGTCGTGGCCGACGATAGCCTGCCCGCCGATGTGCTGGCCGCCTTGCGTGCCAGCCACCCGGTCACCACGACCCGCCGCACCGTGTTTCCCTATGCCTTCGCCTGCCCGGCGGGCGTGCTGCGCCAGAACGGGCGCAACAGCGGCTGCACCGAAATCATGTCGCCCTGGGGCGACGCCATCCCTGAGAAGACGGAGACCACATGAGCCAAGATCCCGGACGCGGCGGCGCCATCGCGCGCGCCAGCCGCTATTTCGACGACGGCACGTTCCAATCCGACCTCGCCGCCTGGGTCGCCCACCCGACCGAAAGCCAGAACCCCGAGGCCGCCCCCGCCCTGCTGCGCTACTTGCAGGAGGTGATCCAGCCGCGGCTCGAAACCTCGGGCTTTGCCTGCGAAATCTTTGACAACCCCGACCCGTCGGGCGGGCCATTGCTGGTGGGCGAGCGGATCGAGGATCCGGCGCTGACCACCATCCTGACCTATGGCCATGGCGACGTGATCCGCGCCCAGACCGAGCAATGGCGCGAAGGTCTCACGCCGTTTGAGCTGGTCGAGGAAGGCGACCGGCTCTATGGCCGTGGCACCGCCGACAACAAGGGCCAACACCTGATCAACATCGCCGCGCTGGAAGCGGTCCTGGCCGAGCGCGGACGCCTTGGCTTCAACGTGAAAATCGTGGTGGAGATGTCCGAGGAGACCGGATCGGCCGGGCTGTCTGAATTCTTTGAAGCACAGAAAAGCCGTCTCAAGGCCGATGTGCTGATCGCCTCGGACGGGCCGCGGTTGCAGCCGGACACGCCGACCATGTTCATGGGCTCGCGCGGCGGTGTCAGTTTTGACCTGGAGCTGGACCTGCGCGAGGGCGCGCATCATTCCGGCAACTGGGGCGGCCTGCTGGCCGATCCCGCGATCATCCTGTCGCATGCGCTGGCCACCATCTGCGACCGCCGCGGCCAGATCCAGATCCCGGAATGGCGCCCCGACAGCCTGACCGACAGCGTGCGCGCGGCCCTTGACGGGCTGCCGCTGGAGGGCGGCGACGGCCCCAGCATTGACACCGAGTGGGGCGAGGAAAGCCTGACCCCGGCAGAGCGGGTGTTCGGCTGGAATGCCTTTGTGGTGCTGGCGATGACCAGCGGCGTGCCGGAGGCGCCGGTCAATGCCATCGCACCCTACGCCCGCGCCACCTGCCAGCTGCGCTACGTGGTGGGCACCGACCCCGAGGACATCCTGCCCGCGCTGCGCCGCCATCTGGACGCCCACGGGTTCGAGACGGTGAAACTCGTGCCCCATGATCGCGGCTTCTTCCGCGCCACGCGGCTGGATCCGACCGATCCCTGGGTAACCTTCACCGCCGCTTCGCTGGCTGAGACCGCGGGCAAACCGCCCCATATCCTGCCCAACCTCGCAGGATCGCTGCCCAACGACAGCTTTGCCGACATCCTTGGGCTGCCGACGGTCTGGATTCCGCATTCCTATCGCGGCTGCTCCCAGCACGCGCCGAACGAACATGTTCTGAAACCGGTCTGCCGCGACGCGCTGCGCTGCATGGCCGGGCTGTTCTGGGATCTGGCCGCTGCCACTGCCACGGGCACCCGCCGCGCGCACTAGGCAGGCAGGCCCGCCCGGCCCCGCTGGACACACGCCGCGCCCCCTTGGCGGGGGCGCGGCGACAGGGATCAGAAATCCCAGTCTTCATCCTCTGTCGCGACCGCCTTGCCGATCACATAGGATGAGCCGGAGCCGGAAAAGAAGTCATGGTTTTCATCGGCGTTGGGCGACAGCGCCGACATGATCGCCGGGTTCACCGCGCAGACCTCATCCGGGAACAGCCCCTCGTAGCCCAGGTTCTGCAGCGCCTTGTTGGCGTTGTAATGCAGGAAGTGCTTCACATCCTCGGTCAGCCCCAACCCGTCATAAAGGCTCTCGGTATAGCGCCCCTCGATGTCGTAAAGGTCAAACAGCAGCGAGAAGGCAAAATCCTTCAACTCCTGCTGCTGGGCGCCATCCAGCCGTTCCAGCGCGCGCTGATACTTGTAGCCGATGTAATAGCCATGCACCGCCTCGTCGCGGATGATCAGTCGGATCAGGTCGGCGGTGTTGGTCAGCCGGGCGCGGCTCGACCAGTGCATCGGCAGGTAGAAACCGGAATAGAACAGGAAGCTCTCCAGGAACACGCTGGCGATCTTCTTCTTCAGCGGGTGGCTGGCGGCGTCATATTCATCCAGGATCAGCCGCGACTTGGCCTGCAGGTGCTCGTTTTCCTCCGACCAGCGAAACGCCTCGTCCACCTCGGCGGTCTGGCAAAGGGTTGAAAACACAGAGGAATAGCTGCGCGCATGCACCGCTTCCATGAAGGCGATGTTGGTCAGCACGGCCTCTTCATGCGGGGTCTGCGCATCCCGCATCAAGGCAGGCGCGCCGACGGTGTTCTGGATCGTGTCCAGCAGGGTCAGCCCGGTGAACACCCGGATCGTCAGCTGCTGTTCCTCCGGTTTCAGCTGCGACCAGCTCTGGATGTCATTGGACAGCGGCACCTTTTCCGGCAGCCAGAAATTCACCGTCAGCCGGTTCCAGATCTCCAGATCCTTGTCGTCCTGCAACCGGTTCCAGTTGATCGCGCGCGGCACGGCACGGGCGGTGGGAAGGTCTCTCATCTCGTCAAATCCTCAGTCAGTCCGAACCGTCACAGCGAGCAGGACACGCAGCCCTGCACCTCGGTGCCTTCCAGCGCCATCTGGCGCAGGCGGATGTAGTAGATGGTCTTGATGCCCTTCTTCCAGGCGTAGATCTGGGCGCGGTTGATGTCGCGGGTGGTCGCCGTGTCCTTGAAGAACAGCGTCAGCGACAGGCCCTGGTCCACATGGCGGGTGGCCGCGGCATAGGTGTCGATGATCTTCTCCGGCCCGATTTCATAGGCGTCCTGGTAGAATTCCAGGTTGTCGTTGGTCATGTAGGGCGCGGGGTAGTAGACGCGGCCGATCTTGCCCTCCTTGCGGATCTCGATCTTCGACGTGATCGGATGGATCGAGGAGGTGGAGTTGTTGATATAGCTGATCGAGCCGGTCGGCGGCACCGCCTGCAAGTTTCGGTTATACAGCCCCTGCCGCATCACATCGGCCTTCAGCGCCTGCCAGTCCGCGCGGCTGGGAATGGCAATGCCTGCCTCGGCAAACAGCTGTTTCACCCGATCGGTTTCCGGCATCCAGTCGGCGCTGACGTAATCGTCAAAGAAGCTGCCATCGGCATATGTCGACCGCTCGAACCCCTTGAACACCTCGCCCTTCTCCTGCGCGATTTTGTTCGAGGCCCGCAGCGCGTGATACAACACGGCGCAAAAGTAGATGTTCGTGAAATCAATGCCCTCGGCGCTGCCATAGTGAATGTGCTCGCGCGCCAGGAACCCGTGCAGGTTCATCTGCCCCAGGCCGATCGCGTGGCTTTCGTCATTGCCGCGCCGCACGGAGGGCACCGAGTCGATCGCGCTCATCTCCGACACCGCGCTCAGCGCGCGCACGGCGGACTCCACCGTGGCCGCCAGATCGCCGCCATCCATCGCCCTGGCGATATTCATCGAGCCGAGGTTGCAGGAGATATCCGTGCCCAGGTGCTTGTAGCTGAGGTCGTCATTGAACTCCGACGCCTCGTTCACCTGCAGGATTTCCGAACAAAGGTTCGACATGGTGATGCGCCCGGCCACCGGATTGGCGGCGTTCACCGTGTCCTCGAACATGATATAGGGATAACCGCTCTCGAACTGGATCTCCGCCAGGGTCTGAAAAAACTGCCGGGCATTGATCTTCTGCTTGCGGATGCGCGGATCATCGACCAGCTCGTGATAGCGCTCGCTGACCGAAATCTCCGAGAATGGCACCCCGTGCACCTTCTCCACATCATGCGGCGAGAACAGGTACATGTCCTCGTTTTTCTTCGCCAATTCAAAGGTGATGTCGGGGATCACCACGCCCAGTGACAGGGTCTTGATACGGATCTTCTCATCCGCATTTTCGCGTTTGGTGTCGAGGAAGCGCAGAATATCAGGGTGGTGCGCGTTGAGGTAAACCGCCCCCGCCCCCTGCCGCGCGCCCAGCTGGTTCGCGTAGGAAAAGCTGTCTTCGAGCAGTTTCATCACCGGGATCACGCCGGAGGACTGGTTCTCGATGCCTTTGATCGGCGCACCATGTTCGCGGATGTTGGTCAGCATCAGCGCCACGCCGCCGCCGCGCTTGCTCAGCTGCAACGCCGAGTTGATGCCGCGGCCGATGCTTTCCATGTTGTCCTCCAGCCGCAGAAGAAAGCAGGAGATCAGCTCGCCCCGGCTCTTCTTGCCGGCATTCAGGAAGGTGGGCGTGGCGGGCTGGAAGCGGCCAGTGATGATCTCCTCCATCAGCCGCAGCGCCAGCGCCTCGTCGCCGCGCGCCAGCGTCAGCGCCACCATCACCACGCGGTCCTCGTAGCGTTCCAGGTACCGGCCGCCATCGCGGGTCTTCAGCGTGTAAGAGGTGTAATACTTGAAAGCGCCCAGGAAGGTCGGAAAGCGGAATTTATGCGCATAGGCCGCGTCCCAGATCCGGTGCAGGAAGGCGCGGTCATATGGCTCCAGCACCTCAGCCTCGTAGTAGCCTTCCTCAACCAGATACCCCAGTTTTTCATCCAGCGAATGAAAGAACACGGTGTTCTGATTCACATGGGTCAGGAAATACTGCCGCGCCGCCTCCCGGTCGGCCTCGAACTGGATGTTTCCCTCCGCATCATAAAGGTTCAGCATGGCGTTCAGCGCGTGATAGTCGCGCTCGCCGGTTACGCTGGAATCGAGCATTCCGTCCCCCAGAATTTCTGCAGCCCGGCGCGAACGCGGGCGATGTCGGTTTCGGTGCCGGCCAATTCAAAGCGATACAGCACCGGCACATTGCATTTGCGGGCGATCACGTCGCCCGCCAGCGCGAAGGTTTCGCCAAAGTTCCGGTTGCCCGCGCCGATCACACCGCGCAGCAGCGCCCGCAGGGGCGGCTGGTTCAGCAGCCGGATCACCTGCTTGGGCACGGCGCCGCGCCCCTGCCCGTCCGCATAGGTCGGACAGATCAACACGAAGGGCGCGAGGATCTGCGGCAGCGGGTCGCCGTGGCGCAGCGGCAGGCGCGTGGCCGCAAGGCCAAGCCGCGTGGCAAAGCGATGGGTATTGCCGGAGCCGCTGGAGAAATAGACCAGCCCCGCCACGGCGTCAGGCCAGGCGAGCGATCATGTCGGGGCGAAAGCCCGCCCAATGGCTCTCCCCGGCGACCACCACCGGCGCTTGGCGATAGCCCATGTCCTGCACCTTCTGCAGCGCCGCACTGTCCTCGCTGAGGTCGATCACCTCATAGGCCAGCCCGCGCGCATCCAGCGCGCGGGTGGTGGCGGTGCATTGCACGCAGGCCGGTTTGGAATACACGGTGATGGTCATTGGTCTGGTCCCTATCTGCTGTTGCGGACAAGGGGACAGGGTCACGGGCGGCGCTGCAGGGGGCAGGCCGGTCCACGCACCCAGGCCCGCCGCCTGTGGTTCACGTCTCATCAGCCCTGGCAGGTCTCCTGGCTTGCGGCTCCGACGTCTGGCCCGCCTTCCCGGCGCCGGTGCGCCAGTGGCATATGGGGTTTGACTCGCCGCTTACAGTTGCGGGGGCAGCACCGGAATTGCACCGGTTTCCCTCTTAGCCTCTGATGTGAATCACAGGCACCAAAGCCACTCCATATAGGGTTATACCCTAGCCACCCGTCAATATGTTGTTTTCGATATCCACAGGAAAAGCCGCACGGGTCTCAGCCCCGGTGCCACACCAGCGGGGCCGGGTCCTCGCGAAAGGCAAAGCGCAGCAGATGGCTTTCCACCACCTCGCAGGTCTGCGCCAGCTCGGCCGCGGTCGCGGACGTGACGTGAATGCTCAGCCGATCCGCGTCATGGCGCAGCTGCGCCAGACCGCAGACGAATTGCAGCTCCGCCCCCTCCGGGCTCTCGACGACCGGGATCTTGTGACCGAAATGGCGGACGAGGCGCGTATAAAGGCCTGCGGCCTGCGCCGAGTGGAAAACCGCGCGTGTTTGCATTGCTGCTCCTTAGAATTGATAATAGCCAAGATACTGGCAGATATTGATTTTAAACCGTTTCAACACGCCGCGCCCGGCGTTGGTCTGCGTTCTGGGCGTTTGCATTGGTGCCACCTGAAAGGACGCGACCATGACCACCCGCCCCGGCCCCTCGCCGAACGCCGCCTTCTTCGGAGACGACGACGAAGCGATTGCCTACAACCGCGCCTGGTTCAACATCATGCGCGCCCACCGCAAGTTCCACCCGCGGATCGCGCGGGCGCTGAAGAGCCATGGCATCAATGACCCGATCTGGTACGAGATCCTGCTCGAACTGGAGCGCGCCGGTGCCGACGGCCAGCCGATGGCGGCGCTGGAGGACAAGCTGTTCGTGCCGCAATACGCGCTCTCCCGACATGTGGCCCGGATGGAAAAGGACGGGCTGCTGCGGCGCGAATTCATCGCCGACGGGCGGCGCAAGCAGATCCTCTTTCTCACCGACCGCGGCGCCGGGCTGCATGCGAAGATCTGGCCAACCTATTGGGAAGCGATGCAGACCGAGATCGGCCAGCATCTGACCACCGAGGAGGCCTATGCCCTGTCGCGCCTGCTGATCAAGCTGCTGCCGTGAAGCCGCGCCGCAGGCGGCTTCACGGCTGATCCTCAGAACCGCGCGACCGCCTCGATCATAAAGGTGCGTCCCGGCTCCTTCAGCGGCACGATCGAAGCATATTCACCGCCATAGGTGGCCCGGTCGGCGTAGTCCGCGTCAAACAGGTTCTGCACCGAGGCGCGCAGGGTCACGCCGTTCAGCGACGGCGGGGTATATTCGGCGAAGACGTTCACGACCTCATAGCCGTCCAGCTCCTGGGTGCCCGCTCCGCCGGTGTCGTAGTCGCGGGCCAGATCCAGGCTGCCGCCCACGAGCAGGCTGTACTGCGGCAGTTCCTGCTGGATCTGCAATGCCAGCACCTGGCCCAGCGGCGCCCCCAGATCGCGCGCCTCGTAGCTGCCGGTGGAACCGCCGTTGAGCTCGATGTCACTGTCGGTGAAGCTCAGGCGCACGAAACCACCAAGCCAGCCGTAGGTCGCGCCCAGGCTGTAGCCTTCGCTTTGGAAATCGATGTTGCCCGAATTTTCACGCGCATTCTCGACCTCGGTACGAAAGACCTCGGCCCCCAGCGTAAGATTGCCCGCGCTCCAGTCGACGCCGAGGTTGAAATTCTCGGCCCGCGAACTTTCCAGCCCGGCATAGGTCCAGCCCGGATCGAAGACGTAGTTGTCTTCCAGCTGGATGCCGCCGAACACGCTCGAATACCCCGCCCGCAGCGACAGCGCGTCCGTCACCTTGTAGCGCGCCGACAGGTTGCCGCTGGCACCGGACACGCTCAGCTCCTGGCCGCCAGAGCCGGTGAAGTCCTGCCAGTCATACCGCAGGCCCGCCGACAGCTTCCAGCGGTCCGAAGGCTCCAGCCGGGCCTGGGCGAACAGGCCGATGTTGTCGGCAGCTTCACGCAGCCCGCTGGTGGAGGGGTCAGAGTACTCGGACTCCCGGTCGTAATAGTCCAGACCGGCAACGATGGTGCTGCGCTGCGACAGGTGGAAGGTGTTCTGCACCTTGGCCGACAGGGTGCTGGAGACGCCCTTGCTGCCATAGGGTTCCGGCACCCGCACGTCGGCCTCGGAATAGCCCAGCACCGCTTCGGGATCCCACATGCCTGTGTCGATCGTGCTCTCGTAGCGCAGGCTGTAGGTGGTGCGTTCAGTGTCGTAACGCCGGGTCAGCGGAACTGGACGCCCGCCGATCACCTCGCCGATGTTGGAGCGGTAGGGGCGGATCGCATCATCGCTGATCTGCTGGCCGGTCAGCTCCAGCCGGTGGCCGGTGTCGGATTCATAGGCCAGCTTCAGCAGGCGGCTTTGCAGATCCGCGGCGGTGCCCTGCACCACGTTGCCCGAGCCGTCCTCGTAATCGTCGCCGGTGGCCGATTTCAGATAGCCAAGCGCCTCGAAACCGCCCGAACGGGTGGCCAGCGTCAGCGACCGGCTGAACGTCGCACCATTGTCGCCGTAGCTCAGCCGCGCAGTGCCACCGAAGGTTTCGCCATCGGCCAGCACATCCGCGGCATCGACCGTCTCCATGATGACCGCGCCGGCCACGGCATTCGGGCCGGTGTCGGCGGCAGCCACGCCGGGGTCGACGCGAACGAATTTCAGGATACCGGGGTCAAAGGCATTGGCGCTGACGTGGTGGAACACGCGGTTGTTCTGCAAGGCCCCGTCCAGCGCCACGGTCAGGTTCAGCATGTCGATGCCGTTGACAAAGATCTTCTGCGCAATCGGGATCGCCCCCCCAACCGAGACAGAGGCGATGCCGCTGAACACGTCCTTCAGGTCGCCGGAGCGCGCCCGGTCCAGTTCGGCGTCGGCCACGTAGACCGAATTGTCGCGGTCAGCGGCATCGCCGACCGGGTCCTGCTGGCGCACCACGATCGGGTCCAGCGACAGGACGGTGGATGTCGTTTGCTCCGCCGCGGCGGGCAAAGCGGTCAAAAAGGTAAGAGCGGTGCCGCACAAAAGGCGGGCCCGCGGCGCGGTGAAGGCGGCCATGGTAGTTCCCCAAGTTTCAGGTTGCGTGCTGGGCTTGCCCTGAAACGGGGCTGGCGAGGCGGTTCACCCGGCTTTTAGGCAGTTTCCCCTTGACATGCAAGTGCATGTTAATGGCGCACCGCGTTTCAGCCCCCTGCCCCGGCGCCTGCCTGCCGTTGTCTTTCCGCTCAGGGTTGGTCTGCTCTGGTCTCGTGAACGAGGCGCGCGCTGCGATCAGACCAGCACCACCGGGCGACCGCCGACGCTGTGTACCGGGGCCGCGGTGCCAAAGACCTGCTCCAGCATCGCCGCCGTCACGGTCTCCGCCGGGGCACCGTCCGCAACCACGCGTCCCCCCTTCAGCACCACGATGCGGTCGGCATAGGCGGTGGCATAGTTGATGTCATGCAGCACGATCACGACGGTGCGCCCCTGGTCGTCCGCCAACTGGCGCAGCTGCGCCATCAGGCTGCGGGCGGCAGCAAGGTCGAGGTTGTTCAACGGCTCATCCAGCAGCAGGAAATCCGTATCCTGCACATAGGACATGGCGACGAAGGCGCGCTGGCGCTGGCCGCCCGACAGCGTCTCCAGCTGGCGGTCCGCCAGCGGCCCAAGGTCGAACTGCGCCAGCGCCGCTTCGACGCGGGCGCGGTCCGCGGCCGTGGGGCGGCCGCGATGATGCGGATAGCGGCCAAAGCCGACCAGGTCGCGCACCGTCAGGCGGCTCGAGGCGTTCACCTGCTGCGGCAGGATCGCCAGCTTGCGCGCCAGCGCGCGGTCGTCGCATCGGCCCAGCTGCATGTCGTCCACCCGGATCTGCCCCTGCTGCAGCGGCTGCAGCCGGGCGATCAGCGACAACAGCGTCGACTTGCCCGCCCCGTTGGGCCCGGCCAGCGCGATCACCCCGCCGCGCTCCAGCCGCAGTGACACGTCGGTCAGGATCTGCGCCGGACCGATCCGGTGGCTGACGGATTGAATCTCGATCATTGTTTCAGCCCTTTCAGCAACAACGCCAGGAACACCAGCCCGCCCAGGAATTCGACCACCACGCTCAACGGCGTGCTGAGATGCATCACCCGCTCCATCACCCATTGGCCGCCGGTCAGAACCACCCCGGCCATCATCGCGCTGGCGGGCAGCAGCACCGCATGGCGGTGGGTCGGCAGCACGAGATAGGTGAGCGCCGTCACCAGCAGCCCGAAGAACGCCACCGGCCCCACCAGCGCGGTCGAGACCGAAACCAGCAGCGAGATCACCAGCAGCGCCTGCCACTGGCCGCGCTGCGGATCCTCGCCCAGCGACACCGCCGCCACCGGCCCCAGCGCCAGCACGTCGAGCCGGAACCGCATCCGCCAGGCTGCCAGCAGCGCCACAAGGCACAGCAGCGCGGCAATCGCCACGAGGTCGGTCTCGGCCCGCGAAAACCGCGCATAAGACGCCGCCTGCACCACCGCGTATTCATTCGGGTCGATCACCCGCTGCAGGAAACTGGTGATCGATCGCAGCATCACCGCCAGAACCACCCCGGTCAGAACCATCCGCATCAGGTCGCCGCGCCCGGCCCTCAGTACCGCGCCGAACAGCGCCAGCGCGGCGCCGCACATCAACACCGCGCTCCCCGCCATCACCCATTGGCGGTCCAGCAGCAGAAACTGCTGCGCGCCCATGGCAAAGACCATGCCGCTGAGCAGCAGGATATAGAGCGCGTCGAACCCCATGATCGAGGGCGTCAGCAGGCGGTTGCCTGTGATGGTCTGAAACAGCACCGCCGCCACCGCCTGCGCAGTGCCCGCCAGCAACAGCGCCGCCAGCTTCTGGCCGCGGAACATCAACGCAAACTCCCAGCTGCCCTTCACCCCCGTGAACAGGTAGGCAAGACAGCAGGCCAGCAGGGCCAGCGCCAAAAGCAGCATCCGGTTACGCAGCATGCGCCCCCCGGCCATAGAGCATCCACAAGAAGACAGCGGCGCCCAGAATGCCGATCACCGTCGCCGCGGGGATCTCGAACGGGTGGATCAGCAGCCGCCCGGCCAGGTCCGCGGCCAGCACCAGCGCCGCCCCCGCCAGCGCCGTCACCGGCAGGCTGCGGCGCAGGTTGTCGCCGGCCAGCCGGCTGACCAGATTAGGCACCACCAGCCCGACAAAGGGGATCATCCCCACCGTCACCACCGTCAGCCCGGAGACCAGCGCGATCACCACCAGCCCCGCCAGCACCACCTGCCGGTAATTGAGGCCCAGGTTCAGGCTGACCGCCTCGCCCAGGCCCAGGATCGACAGCTGGTCCGCCACTAGGTAGCTCGCCAGCGCCGCCAGCCCGGCCAGCCACAGCAGCTCATAGCGGCCGCGCATGGTGCCGGAGAATTCCCCACCAAGCCAGATTTCCAGGTATTGCAGCATGTCGGCCTGAAAGGCGGCATAGGCCGTGGCCGCCCCGATCACGCCGCCATAGACCAGCCCCACCAGCGGCACCAGCAGCGGCTGGGTCGGCGGCAGCCGCCGGGTGATGGCAAAAAAGCCGAGGCTGCCCGCCAGCGCGGTCAGCGCCGCCAGCGCCATCTTCACCGGCAGCGCCGCCCCCGGCAGCAGCACCGAGGTCAGAAGGATGCCCAGCACCGCGCTCTGGCCGGTGCCGGCCGTCATCGGCTCGACAAAGCGGTTCTGCGCGATCAGCTGCATGATCTGCCCCGCCACCGCCAGCGCCGCACCGGTCAGCAAGGCCGCCAGCGTGCGCGGCAGGCGGCTGTCGCGGATCAGCTCCCAGCCCTCGCCGGAGGTCAGCAGCGCCCGCGCGTCCAGCCCCGCCACGCCCGCAAGCAGCGAGGCGCAGACCAGCGCGAGCAGCGCCAGAAGGGCAATCAGCGTTGCGCGGGCCACCGGCTCAGCGGCCTTCGAACGCCGCGGTCAGCTGGTCCAGGGTGCGGTTCATCGACTGGATGCCGCCGCCCGCGATATAGATGTCAGCGGCGTTCAGATAGACCACCTGCCCCGCCTGCCAGGCCTTGGTTTCCCGCACCAGCACGTTGTCCAGCGTTGCCGCCGCGCTCTCGCCCGGACGGCCGATGGCGGCCAGCCGGTCCACCACGATCAGCCAGTCGGGGTTGGTCTCCTGAATGAACTCGAACGAGATGCTTTCGCCATGCACCGACTCGCCGATCTGCGGCGCGGCCTCGGACAGGCCGACGCTGTCATGCAGCCAGCCAAAGCGCCCGCCGCGCCCATAGGCCGAGATCTTGGGGCCGTTGGTCATCACCACCAATGCCGTCCCCTTGCCCGCCGCGGCGGCCTTTGCCTGCGCCAGCCGGGCTTCGAACTCGGCCCGCAGCGCCGCGGCCTGCTCCTGGCGGCCGAAGATCTCGCCATAGGCCGCAAGCCGGGCCAACGCGTCCGGAATGGTGTCATAGCTGACGGTCATGTCGATCGCCGGGGCGATGTTCGACAGCGGCTCCACTTGGTCCGAGCTGCGGCTGCCCACCACGATCAGATCCGGCGCCATGGCGTGCAACGACTCGACGTCAGGTTCCCAGAAGGTCCCCAGGTCGGCCGCCGTCTCCGCCACCTCATCCAGGTAGTCCACGTAAAGCGCGTTCAGCGTTCCGGCAATCGGCACCCCCAGCGCCGTCAGCGTGTCCGCCGCAGCCACATCAAAGACGGCGACGGTTTCGGGTTTCAACGGCGCCTCGGCAGGGCCGCGGAAGGTATCGACGGTGACGGTCTCGGCCAGCAGCGGCGTGGCCACCATCAACGAAACGGCACAGGCAAGCGTACGGAAAACCATGGATGGCCCCCTTGGAAATACAGAATTTGTCAGGATTTCAGGCTTGCGCCATGCTGCGGCATGTCACTGGCTGGCGCTTCCTTGCCACAGACCGCCGCGAAACACCATATCCCATTCACCTTTGCCGCTTCCGGCGAACACAGGCGTCCCCTGCAGAAACCCTACCCCACAAAAAATTTTTCGTTGGGTAAGATCGCCAACTGTATTACCCTACAAAAAATACTTTGTAGGGTAAGCGCCATGATCCACCCCCACAGCGCCATCGCTGTCGCCGCCTGGACCGATCTCCTGCGCCTGTTGCGCGACAGCAGCCTCGGCACCCTCAGGGGCAGCCCCCAGCGCAAGGCCATCGGCAACAAGCACTACTGGTACGACCGTTACCGGCTCGGCAATGACGTGGTCGACCGGTACATCGGCGAAGACACGCCAGAGCTGCGCGCGCGGCTCGAACGGCAGGCCGAAATCACCCGCCAGGCCAAGGCCAGCGAGCGCGAGCGGGCCCGGCTGATGCGAGTGCTGCGGGCCGAGGGCTACCTGATGCCGGATGCTCAGACCGGGCAGGTGCTGATGGCAATGGCGCGGGCCGGGGTATTCCGGCTCGGCGGCACCCTGGTCGGCACCCATGCCTTTCGCCTCTACGAGGGCGAGCTGGGCGTGCGTATCGGCTTTGACCAATCTGCAATGACCGACGACATCGACATCGCCAGCTTCGAACGCCTGTCCGTGGCGCTTCAGGACCAGGTGGACGAACCCTTGGCGGACGTCTTCTCACAACTGAAATTCGACCCCCTGCCCGCGCTGGAGCCGGGCCGGACCTGGCGCTGGCGCCAGACGGACCGCTCCACGCTGGTGGAATTTCTCACCCCCTCCTTCAGCGCCGAGGAAGGCCTGCGGGAGCTGCCCGCACTGGGGGTCTGCGCCCAAAGCCTGCATTACCTCAACTACCTCATCGCCGAGCCGGTGCAGGTGCCGCTTCTTTACCGCAGCGGTGTCCTGGTACAGGTGCCCCGCCCAGAACGGTTCGCCATCCACAAGCTGATCGTCGCCAGCCGCCGCCGCGGTCGCGCCGAAGACCTGAAGGCGCGCAAGGACCGCGCCCAGGCCGCCTTCCTGATCGAGGTGCTGGCCGAAACCCGCCCCCAGGACCTGGCCGAAGCCTATGAAGAGGCCCGCGAAAACGGCCCCGCCTGGCGCCGCCGACTGGACGAGACACTGGCGCAGATGCCGGACAGCCTGGAGCGGCTGACCGCGCTGTAACCCTTTGCCGCGGTCCGGTCACACCGTCGCAGCGACCGGTCCCCCGCGGCAGTTGACAAGACCGCGGCCGCATACTACGCCACCATGGAACGTTCCATAATAAGCTTGGCACGGTGCCTGGCACGGTCGCCGACCTGAACCAACAGAGGTACCCGATGACAGGTTTTCCCTTTGCCCGCGTGGTCGCCATCGGCGAAGCCATGGTCGAAATGGCGCCGATCGGCGGCGACCAGTACCGGCGCGGCTTTGCCGGCGATACGTTCAACACGGCCTGGCACCTGTCACAGACGCTGACCGATCGCGCGACCACCGCCTTTGCGTCACGCATCGGTACGGACCCGCTGTCGTCGGATTTTGCCGCCAGCCTCGCCGCCGACGGGCTCGACACCAGCGCGCTCGCCCGCGATCCGCAGCGCACCATGGGCCTCTACCTGATCGAGCTTGACGGCGTCGAGCGCAGTTTTCACTACTGGCGCGGCCAGTCGGCCGCCCGCCACCTCGCCGATGACCCGCAGTGGCTGGCGCAGACCTTTGCGGACACCGGCTTGATCCACCTCTCTGGCATCACCGTTGCCATCCTGTCGGCCAACGCGCGCCAGAACCTGCTGGACGCGCTGGCAACGGCCCGCAGACACGGCACCAAAGTCTCCTTTGATCCCAACATCCGCCCCGCGCTGTGGTCCTCGGTGGCCGAGGTGCGCGAGACCATTCCCGCCTTCCTCGAAGTGACCGACATCGCCCTGCCCAGCTTTGACGACGAACAGGCCAACTGGCAGGACCCGGATCCGCAGGCGGTGCTCGACCGCATGTCGGCCCTCGGCGTCCGCGAAGTGGTGGTCAAGAACGGGGCCGGGCCGGTTGTCCTGCGAAGCGACGACGGCGATGACAGCATCGACACCCCCCCGGTCGAGGGCATCCGGGACACCACCGGGGCCGGCGATGCCTTCAACGCGGGCTACCTCGCCGCGCGCATCCTCGGCCATGCCCCCGGTGCTGCCGTGCGCCACGGCCAGGCCATGTCCGCAGAGGTGATCCGCCATCTCGGGGCGCGCCTGCCCGCGGGCAGCGTGCCGCGCCTTCCCGCCGCCGACTGATCCGGCGGCGCGCTCAGCCCGCCCCGGTCGCCGCGCCGCCGCTGGACTGGCGCTGCGACAGCCCGACCGGGGTTCGCGTGCTCGGGGCCGGCTGTTCTCCGGTTTCCAGCCACCGCACCACGGTCTGCGCGGCAAGGCCGCCGATGCTGGCAATGTCGCAGTGAACCGATGACAAGGCGGGATGGCTCTGCGCCGCCTCCTCGATATCGTCAAAGCCGCAGACCAGGATGTCCTCGCCGACACGGCGTCCCTGCTGGCTGAACCCGGCCAGCATCCCCAGCGCCACCAGGTCGTTGAAGCACAGCACCGCATCCACATCGGGCTGTGTCCGCTGCAACTGCGCGGCACTGGCACGGCCAAAGGCGCGGGTCGAGTCGCCGGTCAGCACGATCGGCGCCAGCCCGGCCCGCTGCATCTCGTCGCGATACCCGGCCTCGCGCTCCTGCGTCACCGCGCGCCCTTCCAGCCCCCCGACAAACGCCACCTTGCGGGCGCCCTGCTCGACCAGGTGGCGCGCCGCCATGCGGGCACCGGCGTGGTAGTCCGGCGCCATGAAGGGGAACTGCTCCAACCTGTCGTCCACCTGCCGCAGCATCTGCATGGCCGGCACGCCTGCCCGCGCGATCGCATCGAAGGTGGCCGTGGTTTCGCCATAGGCCGGGCACAGGATGAAGGCCGACACCCCGTGTTCAATCAGCGAGCCGACCACCTGGTGCTGCACCCCGGCATCCTCGCCCGCATTGGCGATCACCGCCGCATATCCCTTTTCGGCCAGGGCCATCTGCAGGGCGGTGGCGAACTCGGCAAAGAACGGGTTGCGCAGCTCGTTGATGACAAGGCCGATCAACCCGGCGTTCGCCATCCGCATGGTGGCCGCCGCGCGGTTGTAGACATAGCCCAGATCCGCCATCGCCTGCCGCACCTGCGCCCGGGTCTCCTCGCGCACCGAAGGGCTGTTGCGCAGAACCAGGCTGACGGTCGACTTCGACACGCCGGCCTGTTTCGCAACATCGATGATCGTCGGTCTGCGTGCCATGATGACTGCTACCCTGCTCTGTGGCCGCCAAGCGGCATCCGGTCCCCGGCGCGGCTGTTACCCCGGCACCGCTGCATCTTCAATCGCAAGGTCGGGCGCAAGGCGGCGCTCTGCCTCACCCCATTTCCGCCCTGCCCTGCGGCCCCCGCTGCCGTCACGGCGCAATCCGCCTCTCGGTCTCGGGATCAAAGGCCACCGCCTTCTCCATGTTGACGGCAAAGGAGAACTCCTGCCCCGCCGCGACATTGGCATCCGCCCGCATGCGCGCGATCACATCCCTGCCGCCAAGCTCCATTGTCACGAATGTATCGGCCCCCGCCGGTTCGGTCACCCCGATCCGGTTGCTCAGCCCGACAATGTTGGCGGAGTTCCGGTCCGCGCCCTCCGGGTCGGTGATCGCCTCGGGGCGCAGCCCCAGCAGGATCTCGCGCCCCTCCCAGGCGGCCATGTTCGGCTGGCTGAAGCGCAGCGCCTGTGCCCGCCCATCCTGGGTCGTGACCACCGCATGCGGCACCCCGTTGTGCTGGCCCACCCGCGCGGGCACCACGTTCATCGCCGGGCTGCCCATGAAGGTCGCCACATAGACATTGGCGGGCGTGTCGTAGATCTCCTTGGGGGTGCCGAGCTGCTGCACATAGCCCTGATACATCACCGCGATCCGGGTCGACAGCGTCATCGCCTCGATCTGGTCGTGGGTCACGTAGACGATGGTGGTCTTCAGCTTTTCATGCAGCTTCTTGATCTCGGTGCGCATGTCGACGCGCAGCTTGGCGTCCAGATTGGACAAGGGCTCGTCAAACAGGAACACATCCGGGTTGCGCACCAGCGCCCGCCCCATCGCCACCCGCTGCCGCTGACCACCGGACAGCTGGCCGGGCTTGCGGTCCAGCAGATTCTCGATCTGCAGCAGCCGCGCGACATCCGCCAGCGCCGCCTCGCGCTCGGCCTTCGGCACGCCGTGCATCTCCAGGCCAAAGGTCATGTTCTGCCCCACCGTCATGTTGGGGTAGAGCGCGTAGGACTGGAACACCATCGCGATGTTGCGCTTGGACGGATGCACCCCGTTCACCACCCGGCCATTGATCGCGATATCGCCCGAGGTGATGCTCTCCAGACCCGCAATCATGTTCAGCAGCGTGGACTTGCCGCAGCCGGAGGGGCCGACCAGCACGAGAAACTCGCCCTCCTCCACCTCGATATCGACCTGGTGCAGCACCTCCACCAGGCCGTAGGATTTGGTGACATTGCGAATATCAAGAAACCCCATGGGCTTATCCTTTCACGGAGCCTGCCATCAGCCCGCGCACGAAATAGCGCCCGGCGACGATGTAGACGAGAAGAGTGGGAAGGGCGGCGAGGATCGCGCCGGCAAAATGGACGTTGTATTCCTTCACGCCCGTCGAGGACTGGACCAGGTTGTTCAGCGCCACCGTCATCGGCTGGCTCTGACCTCCAAAGGACGCACCGAACAGGAAGTCATTCCAGATGTTGGTGAACTGCCAGATCACGCAGACCACGGCAATCGGCCCCGACACCGGCAGCATGATGCGCCAGAAGATGCGGAAGAACCCGGCGCCGTCAATCATCGCCGCGCGCACCAGCTCGGTCGGGAAGACGGCATAGTAGTTGCGGAAATACAGCGTCGAGAAGCCGATGCCATAGACCACATGCACCAGCACCAGCCCCGGAATGGACCCCGCCAGCCCCATTTTGCCCAGCAGGTTCGCCATCGGGATCAGCACGATCTGGAACGGGATGAAGCAGGAAAACAGCAACAGGCCAAAGATGATCTTGTCGCCGCGAAAGCTCCACTTCGTCAGCACATAGCCATTCAGCGCGCCGAGGATGGTCGAGATCGCAACCGCGGGCACCACCATCAGGATCGAGTTGATGAAATAGGGCCGTAGGCCGGTCGGCTCGACCCCGATCTGGGCCGTGGACCAGGCTTTCAGCCAGGGCTCGACCGTCCAGGTCTCGGGCAGCGCCATCATGTTGCCGCCGGTGATTTCCGGCAGCGGCTTCAGGGAGTTCGCCACCATCACGAACAGCGGCATCATGTAGAACAGCGCGAACAGCAGCAGGATGCCATAGATGAAGATCCGGGTGCCGCGCCCGGTGCGAACGGCAGTGTCTTGTTCAGCAACGGCCATCACGTCTTCTCCTTCAATTCGGCATAGAGATAGGGGGTCATGATCGCCGCGATGGTCATCAGCATGATCACCGCCGAGGCCGCACCGATCCCCATCGAATTGCGGGTGAAGGTATAGGAATACATGAAGGTCGCGGGCAGTTCGGTGGCCCGCCCCGGCCCACCACCGGTCAGCGCGATGATCAGGTCATAGGATTTCACCGCCAGATGCGCGAGGATCACGAAGGCCGACAGGAACGCGGGCCGCAGCAGCGGGATCACGATGCGCCGGTACAGACTCCAGTTCGAGGCCCCGTCGATCTGCGCCGCCTTCAGGATCTCGTTGTCGATGCCGCGCAGCCCCGCCAGGAACATCGACATCACGAAACCGCTGGTCTGCCACACCGCGGCGATCACCACCGTGTAGATCGCCATGTTGCGGTCCTTGATCCAGTTGAACTCGAAACTCTCCCAGCCCCACAGATGCATGGTGTTCTCCAGCCCGATGCCGGGGTCCATGATCCATTTCCAGGCGGTGCCGGTGACGATGAAGCTCAGCGCCATCGGATACAGGTAGATCGGCCGCAGCGTCCCCTCGCCGCGGATCTTCTGGTCCAGCAGGATCGCCAGCGTCAGCCCGATCAGCGTGCAGATGAGGATGTAGAGGCTGGCAAAGATGCCAAGGTTGATGACCGCGGTCCACCAGGCCCGCAAGCCCCACAGTTTGACGTAATTCTCAATCCCGACCCAGTCGTAGCTTGGCAGCATCCGGGAGTCGGTGAAGCTCAGATAGACGGTGTAGATGATGAACCCGTAGACAAAGACCAGCATCGCGGCCAGCGATGGCGACAGCACCAGCTTGGGCAGCCAGTCCTGCAGACGCGTGCGAAGATCCGCCTTGGTAGCGGGATGCGCCATGGCTCCTCCTTGTCCGCAGCCAGGCTGCGGCCATGTTCTGAAAAATCAACACGCAGGTGGCCCCCGCCACCCGCAGGCCGGTCGCAAGGAGACGGCGGCACGCGCCGCCGCCCCCGCCTGCGATCACATCGCCGCCTCGACGGCGTTGACCAGCTCCTCAACCGCGGCTTCACTGTCGAACTCGCCGTTGAAATGCGCCGTCACCACGTCATACATCGCGTTCTTGACGGCCGCCGGATTGGCGTGGCCATGGCCCATCGAGCCGACCAGCGTGTCCGACTCCGCGGCCTCCGCGAGATCCGCCATGCCCTTCTTGCCGCAATCGTCAAAGGCCTCGTCCGACACGTCGGTGCGGGCCGGTACCGACCCTTTGACCACGTTGAAGGCCGACTGGAACTCCGGCGACATCACCGCGCTCGCCATCGCGGCCTGGGCTTTCTTGGCTTCCTCGTCCTGCACCTCGAACAATGCGAACTGGTCCGAGTTGAAGCTGACCATGCCCGCCGATCCCGGCACCCGGAAGCACAGGAAATCCTCGCCCGGCACCTTGCCCGCGTTGAGGAATTCGCCCTTGGCCCAGTCCCCCATGATCTGGAACGCCGCATCGCCATTGATCACCATCGCCGAGGCCAGGTTCCAGTCGCGCCCCGAGAAGTTGTCATCCACGAAGCCGCGCAGCGTCGCCATGCGGTCGAAGACCTCTTTCATGGTGTCCGAGCCCAGGGCCTCCGGGTCCAGGTCGACCATCGCCTTGCGATAGAAATCGACACCGCCCGTCGACAGCACCACCCCGTCAAAGATGGTCGCCTCCTGCCAGGCCTGGCCGCCATGCGCCAGCGCGGTGCGGCCACTGTCCTTGACCTTCTGCATCGCCGCGATGAACTCGTCCCAGCTGCTCGGCTCGGCGATGCCCAGCTCGTCCATCACCGCCTTGTTGGCCCAGACCCAGTTGGTCGAATGCACGTTCACCGGCGCCGCGATCCAATGGCCATCATATTTCGAGAACCGTTGCAGCGCCGCCGGCACCACCGCGTCCCAGCCCTCGGCGCTGGCCACGTCATCGAGGTTGGCCAGCGCGCCCTCGGCGGCCCAGTCCTGGATGTCAAAGCCCAGCATCTGCACCGCGGTCGGCGCATCGCCCGCCGTCACCCGGGCGCGCAGCGTGGTCATCGCCGCCTCGCCACCGCCGCCGGCCACCGGCATGTCGACCCAACCGATGCCCTGGTCCGCCAGGTCATCCTTCAACACGTTCAGCGCCGCGGCCTCCCCGCCCGAGGTCCACCAATGCAGCACCTCCACGTCCGCCGCCTGCGCGAGGCTGGTGGTTGCCAGCAACGTCGCCGCCAGTGCAGTTGATCTTCCAATAAACCTACGCATATCAATCTCCTCCATGTTGATGCGTTGTTTTTATTGTACTTTTTGTCTTATGCTCGTGCGGTTCCGGCCCCGCGGCACCGATCCCGTCTCTGGCCGCCCCGCGCCCCGAAAGAGGGGGCGAGGCTGATCCGGCCCCGCGTGCGGCAAGATGCGCCTCCCCAGCGCCGCCGCCTCTGAAACGCTACTTCAGGATATCCTTTCTTCCAAGCCTCACACCCTGTTTGCCCGCCGCCATCCGGGTCATGTCAGATCGCCATATTCCGGCGCCTGCCGTTTGCCGGTCATCGCCGCCCGGCGCACCGCCTCCGCCACCATCAGCGATCTCAGCCCGTCCACGCCGCTGGCCGCAGGCGCGCGCCCCTCGGCCGCCGCCTGCATGAAATCCGCCACCACCGCATCATAGGCGCCGCGCCACTCATACGAGACCGGCTGGCTGCCCTGCGCCGTCACCAGCTCGATCGCGCCGTCCGGCCCCTCCTGCATGACGCCGCGCGCATAAAGCGACCCCTCGCTGCCGTGGATCTCCAGTCCGCTTCTGGCAAAGGGATGGGTAAAGCTCTCGTGGCTGTAGACCATCACCCCCGAGGGCATCGTCCACACCGACATGGCGGAGTCCTCCACCCCCTGCCCCAGCCCGGTCATCGCCTTTTCGGCCACCACGAACTGCGGGTCCTCCTGCAACAGGAAGCGGGCCGTGTCGGCGTTGTGCACGGTGATATCCGCGATCACCCCGCCACCGGCCGCGGGCTGGTCCAGCCGCCAGCCGTACAGATGCCGCGGCAAGGCAACGGCGTGAAAAATCCGCATCGACCGCAGCTGCCCCAGCGCCCCGTCGTCCAGCAGCTTCCGGATCGCCCTGATGGCCGCCGAGCTGCGCAGGTGATGGTTCACCGCCAGCACCACCCCGGCATCGCGCGCCGCGACGATCATCTCCTCGGCCTCGCTGCGGCTCAGCGCCATCGGCTTTTCGCACAGCACATGCTTGCCCGCGGCAATCGCCGCCAGCGCCTGCCCATGGTGCTTTTCATTGGTCGAGGAAATATAGACCGCCTGCACCTGCGGATCCGCCAGCGCCTCGGCCAGGTCCACCGTCCAGCGCGGGATGTCATGCGCCTCGGCATAGCTGGCGGCATGCTCGGCAGAGCCGCTGACGACCCAGCCGATCTGCGCACCGGACTGGGACCGGATGGCCCCGATCATGTTTTCGCTGGCAATCGTGCTTGCCCCGATCAGTGCCCAATTCATCGTCTCAACCTCCCTGTTGCGGCGCAGCCCAACCAACGGCGCGGGCGCAGACCGTTCTATTTTGACCTCACCCGCGCCCCTCCGCAGCCGCCACGGCGGCGCCTGCGTGGCTGTTCAGCAGGTATTGTTCCAGCAATGGCCAGCAGGCCGCCCCGATGGCCCGCGCATTCGCCCCGACCTCGCCCGCCTCGATCCGTGGCAGGATCAGCCCGCGCGCATCCAACGCCCCGATCCGGCGGCGCACCCGCGCAACCAGATCCGCACGCACCGCCGACGGCAAGGCGCCGTCGATCAGGATCACCTCGAAATCAATCACCGCGCAGACCGACAGGCAGGCCGCCGCCAGCTCCGACGCGGTTTGCTCCAGCCAGGGCTCCAGCGCCGGCTCCAGGCCGCGCCAGTCCGGCGGCCGCTGCCACAACCGGCTGGCGTCCAGCCCCGCCTCCTCCAGCTGCGTGGCCAGCAGGTGCAGCGAGGCCGTGTCCACCAGCTGGCGCCGACCGCCCTGCCCCCCGGCAGCCCCCAAAGACCCCAGCGCCCCGGCATTGCCGGTCGCCCCCTTCAGCACGGTTCCGTTCAACGCGACGCCGCCACCGATGAAGGCCCCGATGAAGAAATAGGCATAGTCCCGCAACATGCGGCCCCGACCGAACAGATGCTCCGCCTGGCAGGCCGCGGTGGTGTCCTTCACCACCGTGACCGGCAGATCGCTGAACGCCGCCACCTCGCGCGCGAAATCGACATCCTTCCACGACCGGAACCGCTCCGCCGTCGGGCCGGTGAGGTTATGCCACTTCCACAACTCAAAGGGCGTGCCGATGCCGATGCCGCAGATCCGCGCACGCGCGTCCTCGCTCAGCGTCGCGCCCAGCCGGGCGATACCGGTTTCGAGGAACCCAAAGACCACCTCCGGAAGCGGGTAGTCATAGGCCAGGTGCAACTGGTCCCGCACCCCGCCGGTGAAATCCAGCAACAAAAGCTCGGCACTGCGCCGACCGATCTTCAGCCCGTAGGAGAAGACGCCCTCCGGTACCAGTTCCATCGGGACGGAGGGCTTGCCCACCCTGCCCCGCTGCGGCTCGCCCCGGCGCAGCAGCCCCGCCTCCTCCAGCTCCCGCAGGATGGTCGAGACGGTCGGCCGCGACAGCCCGGTTCGGCGCGCCAGTTCCGCCCCCGCCACCGCGCGTTCGCGATGCAGAATCGACAGGATCAGCCGTGCGTTGTGGTCGCGGATGCCGCGCTGGTTCACCCCCGCATCCACGCCCGCCCCGCTGCCGCCGACCATCGGTCCCGCCATGAATCTTCCTCCACTCAACCATAGGTTAATACGTCAATGATTAGTTTGTAAAGTTCATAAACTAATTGACAAGTCCATCGCCTTGCGGCTTGGTTTCGCGGAATCACATGCCTGCAGTACAGCAGTGTGTGCGACCGTGACCCGTGTGACTTCGAAAGGTGCCCTCATGATCCTCTGCTGTGGCGAAGCTCTGATCGACATGATCCCCGCCCCGACCCAAGACGGGGTCGAGGCCTATGTGCCGAATTGCGGCGGTGCGGTGTTCAACACTGCAATTGCTCTTGGACGTCTGGGAATAGACACCGGCATGGTCACTGGCCTGTCGACCGACCTCTTCGGCCAGAAGCTGCGCCAGGCTCTACACGACAGCCAGGTGGACACCGCGCTCTGCGTGAGCAGTGATCGTCCCAGCACCCTCGCCTTTGTGCAACTGCGCGATGGCCACGCCAGCTACAGTTTCTTTGATGAGAATTCCGCCGGGCGCATGCTGACCCCCGCCGACATGCCGAAGCTGCCAGACCGCGTGACCGCGCTGTATTTCGGCGGCATCAGCCTGGCCTGCGAACCGGGTGCCGAAGCCTATGCTGCGCTTCTCGAACGCGAGGGCGAAAACCGCGCGGTGATGCTGGATCCCAACATCCGTCCCGCCTTCATCCGTGATTCCGCCAGCTATCGCGCACGGCTCGACCGGATGCTGCGCCATGCCGATATCGTCAAAGTCTCGGACGAGGATCTGGACTGGTTGATCCCCGAGGGCACCCACGAGGCCGACAAGGCAGCGCAGCTGCAGGCGCGTGGTCCGGCGCTGGTGATCGTCACCCGCGGCAGCGCCGGTGCCGTCGGCTACCTGTCCGGCCACGACCCGGTGCAGGTTGCCGCCCCGCGGGTTACGGTGGTGGACACGGTTGGCGCCGGGGATACCTTCAACGCTGGCGTTCTCGCCAGTCTTTGGCAGCAGGGACATCTGGCGGAAAGTGGCCTGAAGACCCTGTGTACACAGGGTCTGGAGCGCGCCTTGGCTCTCGGCGCACGCGTCGCGGCGATCAATGTCTCACGTTCCGGTGCCAACCCGCCCTGGGCAGCTGAACTGGATGCAGGGACTGCGGGAAGTAGCACAGCCTAAGCGCTCGCGGGTCACTCGAGGAAAGGCAAAAACGGGCCGCGCAAATGGAAGTTCACAGTTGTGAACTCGCTGAGAACCGCCCCCATACCGCCACAGCGCACGACCCGATGACATGCAACGACGCAAATCTGGAGTTCCCGATGTCCGATATTATTGCCAACAGCCCGACCGACATCAGCCAACTGTGGATCAAGGACACCGGCCACCGGGCCGCATTGCTGAGCGAGGCCAGACGGCAATTTGACTTCTTCGCGACGAGCGTCGATCCGGCGGGCGGGTTTCATACGCTGGATTTCTCAGGTGCTCCGATACCGAACCAACTCCGCGAGCTGCACAGCGTCACGCGCATGGTGCATTCTTTTGCACTGGCGCAGATGCTCGGCCACGACGGTGCGGCAGACATCGTCGACCATGGGCTTCACTACCTGCGCAGCCACCACCACGATGCTGTCCATGGCGGGTACTTCTGGGCTGTCGAGGGTCGCGCGCCAGCAGATGACCGAAAACTGGCCTATGGGCATACCTTCGTGTTGCTCGCCGCTGCCAGCGCCTTGCAGGCGGGACATCCGAACGCTGAAGCGCTCCTTGATGAGACCTGGATCCTGATGGAAGAGAAGTTCTGGGAGGACGAACATGGGCTGTTCGCCGATGAATGGAACCGGGATTGGACGCCGTTTTCGGACTACCGCGGCATGAATGCGAATATGCATTCCGTGGAATCGCTGCTGACCGCGTATGAGGCGACCGGACGTGGGATCTTTCTGGACCGGGCTCGGCGTATTCTGGATTTCTTCGTCGCTCAAATTGCACCGCAGGAAGGCTGGCGATTGCCGGAGCATTATGATGCCAACTGGCAGATCGACCGAAGCTACAGCGGCAATCCGATGTTTCGCCCCGCGGGTACCACACCGGGGCATTCCTTCGAAATGGGTCGGCTGTTGCTGCAACATTGGGATCTGAGCGGGCGCCCCGAAAGCACTGCGCGCGAACACGCACGTTGTCTTATTGAACAGGCCCTGAAGGATGCCTGGAACTGGGAACTGGGCGGCTTTGCCTACACGCTCGGCGACGGTGGCAAAGTGGCGATTGCCGACCGCTATTGGTGGCCGGTGACCGAGGCGATTGGTGCAATGGCAGCGCTTCTGAAACTGGAAGGTCGCCCAGAAGATGAAGAATGGTATCGCCGTCTTTGGGCATTTGCGGATGCGCATCTGATCGATCATAGGCGCGGGGGGTGGTACCCGGAGCTCGATGACCAAAACCGTCCGATATCACGCCAATTTCCCGGCAAACCCGACATCTACCACTCGGTGCAAGCGGCGCTGTTTCCGCTGACACCTCGGTTGTCCCGCCATGCCCGGGATCTGAAGCGCCTGGATCCAATTACAGGCGAGCTGAACTGATCCGCAGGACGCGGTCGGCAACGACCGGTCTGGTGCTGAGGCCGGGCCTAGGCATGTCAGGCAGCCTCGTTGCGTGCCAGCGCCATCACCATCGGGGCGCTGGTGAATTGACCTTCCACAGCCTTGGCGCTGAGGTGGCGCAGGTAGCCGTTGGGTGAGCGGATTTCACTGAAACGTTGCAGCATGGCAGCGAGAACCACAGCGGCTTCTGTTGCGCCCATGCTGCGTTTTGCCTGCTCCCAGACGGGAGGCGAAATGCCCATCATTGGCCGGATGGTTTCTGCTGTGCGCATCAGTTCAGGCCAGCTGGTGAGTGGCGTCTCGGCATAGGTAGCGAGTTCAGTACAGGTGGTCGCAATCAACCGCAGAGGCAACTTGGGGCCATGATTTTTCTGAGCATTGGACGGACGATCAATTGAAGCCATCATTGCTTTTGGCTCGTCCGTTGCCTCGGCAATTTTCGATTGCTGGTTTGGTTCGACGTTTTCCAAGGGCTGCGGTTCAGATTCAAAAGAGTCTTTCTTGGAATTCTGATAGTGCTGCTCATTTTCAGCGTCATTGGTGTTCAATTCTGCTGCGTCCGCACTGGTTTCGGTCGTGGATTGGGGCGGGCAGAGCAGTGATTTCAGTTGCTCCAGAGCCTCGCCAAGCTGAATTTCAAGCTGGCGCAGTTGCTCCAGAGTCAGCTTGCGCCGCAGCGTGCGGGCGGTGAGCTGGGCCAGATCATCATACTGGTTCCAGACCGTCAGGTCCGGCTGTTCGGCCATGCCACAGAGCGTGAGGCTGGCGAGGTCGCGGCGCATCAGGCTGACCGTTTCGCGCAGGCGTTTGAGCTCCAGCTGGGCCTCGCGTTCAGTTTCTGCGGCGGTGCAGAATTCGCCGTAGCGGCTGGCCAAGGGGCTGAGATCGAACCCAAAGGCGACCCGTTCGCCCTGGTAACGGCGCACGTAGCGTTTGCCGTTGGGGCTGTCCCGACGGATCAGTACGCCTGCCTGCACCAGCCGGGCCACATGGCGGCGCATGGTGGAGCAGGGCATGCCGTTCAGCCGCTCGCAGATGGCGCGGTTGGACGGGTGGATCACGGTCGGGTTGGTGCGGGTGTCCAGCGTCTTGGCCGGAAGAAAGCTGAGCAGCGCCTGCAGAACTGTGATATCACGGTCGCTGAGGTGATACGTCTTGCGCGCGGCGGCCAGGGCCCGCAGCGCGTCCCATTTGTCGACCGCAGGGGAGGGCTCAGTGGCGGCGGCCTGCTGTTGCAGCAGGACAGCGTCCACTGTTCGCCCGAAAGGCGTGATTGGCATGTACCCCATGTTTTTTTCACGAAAGACAAAAAAAGAGCGGCCCGCGAATCGCTTTGGACTTGCGGTTGGAGGCTCCGGCCACTAACTTGAGAGTGCTAGAAACAAGTTGGTCTCGTGGAGCGTCTGCTTTGCGGGGCCTTCTTTTTTGGTCTGCTCTGTGCCTCCTGTGATTATTGTGCGTTATGGTCTTCGGCCTGCTGTTGCCAGCGGGCGTGAAGGTCGTCGATCAGCGTTTGCGCCTCGGCTTCCAGCCAATCGGCAAAATCGCCGCTGGCGAGCTCGAGGCTGACGCCTTTTGCGGTGCGGCGCAGGGTGGCGCCGCGTTTGCGCCCCCCGACGGTCAGCGCCTGCGCCCTGGAGCTGCTGCGCTTGGCCGGTTTTGCCGCCTTGGGTTCCGGGGCCGGGGCCACGGCCTTGAAGACCGCCTCGAAGGCCAGCACCGATGGATCCGCGGGATCGGCGTTGCTGCCCTCGGTCACGGCCTCGATGGTGAAGGTCTTGTAGACGTCCTCGGCGATGGCGATCAGCCGGTCGCGGCTGGGGTTGGTCTCGGCGATGGCCTTGGCCAAAGCGTCCCAGCGCGGGCGACCGATGCCCTGGGCGGGTCCGATTGCGCGGATCAGCTCCGGGGTGATCGTCTCGGCAATTGCAATCGCCATGGAAACCGCCGACTTGGTAACTGTCAGCACCTCGGCAACCTGCGACTGGTTGCCAAAACCGTTCTCCACAAGCTCTTGAGCAAACAGGGCTTTTTCGATGAAGGACAGATCGCGGCGCGCCATGTTCTCGGAGATCTGCGCGCGCACGGCGGCGTCGTCATCGAGGTTGGCCACGAGGGCGCGGACCTTGGTCACCTTGTCCGAATTGCGGATCGCCTCCAGTCGCCGCCGGCCATAGACCAGCAGGTAGCGGTCCGGCTCCGTCGGGTGGCGGCGCACCAGGATCGGCACCGTCTGGCCGTTGGCCTCGATCGCCTCGCGCAGGTCGAGGATGTCATTGGGGTCGAGCCGGTCGTTGACGCGGGTGTCCTCGATCTGATGCGGTTCCAGATCCCAGACCCGGTGCGAATCCACCGCGTCGCGGGCCGAGCGCAGGGCACGGTTGCTGGACATCATCGAGCTGGCCTGCGCAGTCATCGCCGGGGCAGGGGCTCCGGCGGCGGCGAGGCTGTCGAGCATCGACATGCGGGATTTTTTGCGGCTGGTCATTCGCGTCCCCATGTTTGCTGGATGAGTTGGCTGATTTCGTCGTTGACGGCGTTGAGGCTTTCGACCGCGCGGTCATAGGTGGCGCGGGTGAAGGCGCTGCGCTCGACCTCGTAGAGGGTCTGCTTGGTGAGGCCGGCATCGGAAATCGCGGTGGATTTCAGCATCGGCGCGTTCAGCACCTTGTCGCCATACATGGTGCGCAGGAAGGCGACGATGCGGTTCTGCGGCGCGTCCGACGGCTCGTAGCGGGTGAGCAGGTAGCGCATCCAGTCGTGGCTCATGTCGGCGCCGCTTTCGGCGATCACGTCCATCAGGTCGGCGGTCATGCGCAGGAATTGCGACATCGACATCACGTCGAGCATTTCCGGGTGGATGGTGACCAGCACGCCGGTGGCGGCGGAGAGCGCCGACATGGTCAGGAAGCCGAGCTGCGGCGGGCAGTCGATCACCACGACGTCATAGTCATCATCGACCTGTGCCAGCGCGTCCTTGACCCGGAAGAAGAACAGCCCGGCGTTGCCCTGCGACAGGGCGCGGGGGGTGTCGTGTTCGAACTCCATCAGTTCGAGGTTGCCGGGGATGAGGTCGAGATTGGGGAAATAGGTCTTGCGGATGACCGAGCGGATCGGTGCCGGGTCCTCGTAGCGGATGGCATCGAACAGGGTGCCGCCTTCCAGCAGGTCGACCTCGGGCTGGACGCCGTGCAGCGCCGTCAGCGAGGCCTGCGGGTCGAGGTCGATGGCCAGAACCCGGTAGCCCTTGAGCGCGAGGCGCTGTGCGAGGTGGGCGGAGGTGGTGGTCTTGCCGGAGCCGCCCTTGAAGTTCATCACGCCGATGACCTGCAGGTGGTCCTTGTAGCCGGTGCCGTCCTCGTTGCGGCGGCGGCCGGGCAGGTAGTCGCCGGGCTTGCGGGCGGTCTTTTCCAGCAGCACGCGCAGCTCCTGGATGTCCTCGGCGGAATATTGGCGGCGGTTGCCGGCGGTCAGCTCGGGCGAGGGGCCCTTGCCGTCCAGATGCAGCTTGCGCAGGTAGGAATCATTGACCCCGAGCAGGGCCGCGGCCTCGCCCGAGGTGAATTTGCGCATGGTTTTCGAGGCATTCGGCGGGAACAGGCTTTCGCGCTGCGCGTGCAGCTGATTGGCAAGCCATTCGGAGTGCTGGCGGATGACCGCGTTCAGGTCTTCCGGGGTGTAGGTGTGATCCATATGCGTTCGTCTGCCCGTTTGTCCTGCGCCGCTCTGCCGTTTGTCCGTGGGTGCGAGCTGCTGCGTGTTTCTGCCCGCTTGCGTGTTCACGGTTATTGGCGTTTGCCGCTGCTTTTTCGTGACTATTGGATAAACCGCGGGATTCGTGCAAGTGTTTTTTGCCAGTTGCGGCCGGCCAGAGCGCTGGAAAGGGGCGTCCGAGGTGATGCTTGCGCTGCCTTATAGACTGTCGGCGACGTCAACGCCATGCGGCGCTGAGTGGTTGGGGAGGGCAGGGGGGCGGAAATGACCGCCGGTTTCCGCTGGTGCCAATACAGCCTGACTAAAATTATTGCAGTGCAAGTTGAATGGTCTTTGGCTATGGTTCCGCCTGTTCCGACCCTGGTGGCAGGGGAGGAGCAGACTGCGGGGCTGCATCCCGCCCAGATTGCGAAGGTAGACAGATGGACGGATCCAACAAAGGCGAAAAGAAGAGCAAGAACGATCAGCCCGCGCAGCTGGGTGCCGCGATCCGCCATCGCCGCAAGGCCCTGGGCAAGACGCTGGTGGAGGTTGCGCGAGAGGCGGACCTGACCACGGGGTTCATCTCCCAGGTGGAGCGCGGCATCAGCTCACCCTCGCTGTCGTCGCTGATGACCATCGCCGCGGCGCTGCAGACCAGCATCGAGCAACTTTTGAGCGTGCCTGAAGAATTTTCCGAATATATTCCAAGTGATAAGCGCCAGACCTATTCGTTGGGAACGCGCGGGCGGCGATATGAGAAGCTGGGGCCGGGCTTTGCCGGCGCGCTGTTCTACCCGTCGATCATTCACCGTCCGGCAGGTCATGTGTCGGAGAAGATGTGCCATAAGGGCGAAGTGTTCTGTTATCTTTTGTCCGGTCGGCTGGAATATCACCTGGATGGAGAAGTGCACCTGATGTCAGCCGGGGACACGATCCATCACGACACGTCGAAGCCGCATTATTCCAAGGTTCTGGGCGATGAGGGATCGGTGGAAATGTGGGTCAGCACGCGGCCTGTGAAAGGCGGCAAGCTGGACTGACGGGGTGGGGTGCAGGGCTGCGGCGCTGCCTTGAATTTTAACTCCACTAAAAAAAGTTTTAGTAATTGTGAGATCTGGATGTATGCTGCCTCCACAGGATCGAGAATCGCTTTGGGAGGAGCGCATCCATGAGACAATCTCTGCTGGCGGTCACCGCCGTCCTATCCGCAGCCCTGGCCGGACCGGCGGCTGCGCAGGAGCGCGGCGGCATTTTGAATTTTGCCCGCTATGACGGATCGAACCTGATCGACCCGATCTATGCAGACCGCAATCCCGACATCTGGATGGTCGGCAGCCTGTTCGACACGCTGCTGCGGCAAAGCCCCGATGGCAGCTCGGTCGTGGCCGGCCTTGCGGAGGCGCACAGCGTGTCGCCGGACGGCATGACCGTGTCGCTGACGCTGCGCGAGGGGGTGGCGTTTTCCGATGGCACGGCGATCACCGGGGAGGACGTCGTGTTCTCGCTTGATCGGGCGCGCAATCCTGATCTCAGCCCCTGGGCGGGTCTGCTGGGATCGATCGACAAGGTCACGGCCGAGGGGCGCGAGATCACGCTGCACATGAAGGCGCCGGATCCGACGATCCTGCAGATGCTGGCCACCTTTACCACCGGCATCGTGTCCAAGGCGGCCTTCGAGGCGGCCGAAGGGGCCACCGACCAGGAGAAAACCGCCGCGATCTTTGCCGCCGGCGGGCCCGGGGCGGGGTCGGGGCCGTTTTACCTCTGCGGTTTCGAGCAGGGCACATCGATGGAGTTCTGCGCCAACAAGCATTACTGGCGCAAAGGCGCGGACGGCAAGCCGCTGCCCTATTTGGACGGCGTGCATTTCGAAATCATCCCGGATGATGCGACCCGGATCCTGAAATTGCAGGCCGGCGAGGTGGATGTGGCCGAGTTCATCCCGTTCTCGCGGGTGCCGGAGCTGCAGGCCGACCCGACCATCAAGATGAACCTCTACCCGTCGACGCGGATCATCTATTCGCCGATCAACACGCGCAAGACCCGCGCCGATGGCTCCCCCAATCCGCTGGCCGATCCGCGGGTGCGGCAGGCGCTGAACTATGCCACAAACAAGGAAGCGTTGATCGGGCTGGTGCTGCAGGGCGCGGGCAAGCCGATGACCTCGCCCCTGATGGCGGCGGCGACCCATCTGGCGGCGGATCTGGACCCGCTTTACGGCTATGACATGGAAAAGGCGCAGGCGCTGATCGCCGAGGCCGGCATCGCGCCGGGCACCGAGGTGACCTTCACCACGCTGGCCGGATCGGCGGATGACAGCACCATCTTTGCCGCCCTGCAGCAGATGTGGGCGCCCCTGGGCATCAAGCTGAAGGTGGAGCAGGTCGACGGCGCGACGCGCGGGGCCAAGAACCGCTCGGGCGATTTCGACATCCACACCTATGGCTGGGTCAACGACGTGAATGACCCCAGCCAGGTGACCGGCTGGCTGGGCTATACGCCGACGGCGAACGCGGTGGGCACCGGCTGGGAGAACGCCAAGTTCAACGACTTGTTCGAGGCCTCGGCCACCGAGATGGATGTGGAGGCGCGCGCGGCGCAATACGCCGAGATGCAGAAAATCTACGCCGAGGAAGCGCCGCTGCTGTTCATGTATGAGACGCCCTTTGCGGTGGCCGTATCCCCGGCTGTCGAGGGCTATGTGCAGACGCCGCTCGGCAACAACGTCTTTGAAGAGGCAACCGTCAGCCGCTGATGCGGGCCTGAGGGGTGCCTGGCGCTGCCGGCCGGTCCGGCGGCGCCGATTGCGACGGAGACTGCCATGGACAGAGTCCAATACATACTGAAACGCCTGCTGCTGATGATCCCGACCTTCCTCCTGGTGATGGTCATCATCTTCGTGCTGGTGCGCCTGCTGCCGGGTGATCCCGCCATCGCCATCGCCGGCGACCGGGCGTCGGATGCCGACCTGGCGGCGATCCGGGCGCGGCTGGGCCTGAACGAGCCGATGATCGTGCAGTTCGGGCTGTTTCTGACCAATACGCTGCAGGGCGATCTGGGCCAGTCGATCCTGATGCGCGCGCCGGTCACCGAGGTGATCGCCAAGCGGCTGCCGGTGACCGGGTTCCTGACCGTCTACGCGGTCGCCTTGTCGCTGCTGATCGCCGGGCCGCTGGCCTTTGTCGCGGCGCTGAACCGCGGGCGCTGGCCGGACACCGTGATCCGCACCGTATTCCAGGTCGGCCTGTCGATGCCGGTGTTCTATATCGGTTTGATCTTGCTGACCTTCCTGGCCGCGCAGCTGCGCTGGTTTCCGGTCGGCGGCTATGGCGGCAGTTTCGTCGAGAAGCTCTATCACCTGTTCCTTCCCGCGGTGGCGGTGGCGCTTTACACCTCGGCGATCATCATGCGGAACCTGCGGTCCGCGATCATCGAGGTGCTGGACGCGGAATATGTCCAGTTCGCCCGCGCCAAGGGCTTGCCGGATCGGCTGATCCTGGGCCGCCATGTGCTGCGCAACGCGATGATCTCCACCGTGACGCTGCTGGGGCTGTCGATCGGCAACCTGATGAGCGGCACGCTGGTGACGGAAACCGTGTTTGCCGTGCCCGGGGTGGGGCGGCTGATGCTGGAGGCGATTTTCGCCCGTGACTACCCGCTGATCCAGGGGCTGACGCTGACCTTCGCGGTGCTGGTGTCGGTGGTGTTCCTGCTGACCGACCTGTTCCAAAGCACGCTGGACCCGAGGATGCGCCTGACATGACCGAGACATCTACCCTATCCGCCGCGGCGGCGCCGCCGCAGAAGAGCCGATTGCAGATCGCCCTGCGCAAGCCGGGTTTCGTGATCGGCATGGTGATCATTGGCCTGTCGACCCTGCTGGCGGTCGCGCCGGGGCTGTTTGCGCCTTATGATCCGAATTTCATCGACTATACCGCGGTGCGCCAGCCGCCGAGCTGGGCGCATCCCTTCGGCACCGACATGCTGGGCCGCGACAGCCTGAGCCGGGTGATCTCCGCCTATTCGGTGAACATGCAGATGGCGGTGCTGGCGACGGTGTTTGCGCTGGTGATCGGCGTCGTGGTCGGCGCGCTGGTGGGCTACTACCGGGGCCTTGCCGACATGATCTTTGGCCGCATCGTGGATGCGATCATCACCTTCCCGTTCCTGGTGCTGGTGATCGCGGTGGTGGCGGTGCTGGGGCCGGGGCTGGTCAACATGTATATCGCCATCACCCTGGTCGGCTGGGTCTATTACGCCCGGCTGATGCGGGCCGAGGTGATTGCCCAGATGGGCAATGACTATGCCGCCTCGGGCGTGGTGATGGGCTATTCGGACCGGCGCATCATCTTCCGCCACCTGCTGCCCAACGCGATCACGCCGGTTGTGGTCTACTGGATGACCGACATGGCGCTGGCGATCCTCTTGGGCTCGTCGCTGGGCTACCTGGGGCTGGGGGCGCAGCCGCCGCAGGCGGAATGGGGCGTGCTGATCGCCGAGGGGCGCAATTTCATCACCACCGCCTGGTGGCTGAGCCTGATGCCCGGCATTGCCATCGTGCTGACGGGGCTGGGATTTTCATTGATTGGCGACGGTCTGGCGGACCTGTTGCGGCCGCGCGGCTGAGGAGGCGACGATGACTGAGAGCCAACCCATTCTGGAAGTCAGCAATCTGTGCACCACCTTCCGGCGCGGCGACCGGGTGCTGCCGGCGGTGCGCGATGTCAGCTTCAGCCTCGGCAAGGGCGAGGTGCTGGGGCTGGTCGGCGAAAGCGGCTCGGGCAAGAGCGTGACGCTGCGCTCGATCCTGGGGCTGTCGCGGCGCTATGGCGAGGTCAGCGGCGCGGTGCGCTGGATGGGGCAGGACATTGCCGCCCTGCCGGAGCGGCGGCTGCGCCGCATCCGCGGCCGCGAGATCGCGATGATCTTTCAGGAGCCGATGACCTCGCTCAACCCGCTGCTGACGGTGGGGATGCAGCTGACCGAGACGCTGAAGGCGCATACCGATCTGGGCCGCAGGGCGCGGCGGGACCGCGCCATCGAGATGCTGGACCATGTCGGCATCCCGGCTGCGGCGTCGCGATTGCAGGACTATCCGCACCAGTTCTCTGGCGGCATGCGCCAGCGGGTGATGATCGCCATCGCGCTGGCGGCCAGTCCGAAACTGCTGCTGGCGGATGAGCCCACGACGGCGCTGGACGTGACCATTCAGGCGCAGATCCTCGATCTGATCCTGTCGCTGGCGGAGGAGCTGGAGATGGGGGTGATCCTGGTGACCCATGACCTCGGCGTGGTGGCGCAGACCTGCCAGACCGTCGCGGTGATGTACGCCGGGCGGATCGTCGAGACGGGGCCGGTGCGGCAGGTGCTGCGCAGCCCGCGCCATCCCTACACCGAGGGGCTGATGCGTTCGGTGCCGCAGGACGTGCCGCCGCGCACGCAGCTCTATTCGGTGCCGGGCACGCCGCCGAGCCTCGATGCGCTGCCGCCGGGCTGCGCCTTTGCGGCGCGCTGCGCGAACCGGACGGCGGCCTGTCTGGACGCGCGCCCGGCGCTGGCGCCGGTCGGCGGGCAGCGCAGCCTTGCCTGTTTCAACCCGGCCCGTGCCGCACAGGGAGACGCCGCATGAGCGAGACAGTGATGGAAATCCGCGACCTGGGGCTGGAGTTCCAGCTGGGTCGCACGCTGGCGGATGTGATCCAGCGGCGCCCGGGAAGGGTGGTGAACGCACTGAACGGTGTCAGCCTCGCGCTGAAGAAGGGCGAGACCCTGGGCGTCGTGGGCGAGTCCGGCTGCGGCAAGTCCACGCTGGCGCGCTGCATCGTGCGCCTCTACACGCCGCAGCGCGGCCGCATCACCTATCACGGGCAGGACATTTTTGCCGAGGGCGCGCGCGCGGATCGCAGCTACAACCGGCGGGTCCAGATGATGTTCCAAGATCCCTATTCCTCGCTGAACCCGCGGATGACGACGGGCCAGATCCTGAGCGAGGCGCTGCGGGTGCACCAGATGCGCCCCGAAAGCGAAATCGATGCCCGTGTGGCGGAGCTGTTGGAGCTGGTGCGGCTGCCGCAGGACGCGGCGGGCAAGCTGCCGCATGAGTTCTCCGGCGGCCAGCGCCAGCGCATCGCCATTGCCCGCGCCCTGGCGGTGGAGCCGGAGGTGCTGATCGCGGATGAGCTGGTTTCGGCGCTGGATGTGTCGGTGCAGGCGCAGGTGGTGAACCTGCTGCTGGAGCTGCAGGAGCGGCTGAACCTGACCATCCTGTTCGTCGCCCATGACCTGCGGCTGGTGCGGCATGTGTCGAACCGGGTGGCGGTGATCTACCTCGGCCGGATCGTCGAAATCGGCGACAGCGAGACCCTGTTTGCCCGCCCCGCGCATCCCTATTCGCAGGCGCTGCTGAGTGCCGCGCCCTCGCTGGATCCGGATGACAAGGGCAGCGCCATCCGGCTGCAGGGAGAGCTGCCTTCGCCGATGGATGTGCCGCCCGGCTGCCCGTTTCATGTGCGCTGCCCCCATGCCAGCGAAATCTGCAAACAGCAGGAGCCCCGGCTGACCGCCCATGAGGGCCGCGGCGAGGTTGCCTGCCACCATGTCAAAGAGATCAATACCCATGCCTGATACCTTTTTTACCGGAACCGCTGACCGGATCGCGGGCTTGCGCGCCGAGCTGGAGGCCCGTGAGCTGGACGCCTTCATCCTGCCGCGCTTCGACGCCCACCAGGGCGAATACGTCGCCCCGCATGACCGGCGGCTGGCCTATGTGACCGGCTTCACCGGCTCTGCCGGGATGGCGGTGGTCACGCGGGAAACCGTCGCGGTTTTCGTCGACGGGCGCTACAGCGTGCAGCTGGGCAATGAATGCGCCGGGCCGTTGTTTTCGCACCACCACCTGTTTGACGAGCCGCCGGAGGACTGGCTGCGGCGCAAGGCTGCCGCGGGCTGGCGCGTGGGCTATGACGCGATGCATCTGCCGCCCGCCTGGCACGACCGTTTCGCGGCGGCCTGCGCGGCGGCCGGGGCCACGATGGCGGCGCAAAGCCCCAACCCGGTCGATGCCATCTGGCTGGACCAGCCCGCGCCGCCGATGGGGGCGATCTCGCCCTTTCCGCAGCAGTTCGCGGGCCGCAGCAGTGCCGAGAAATGCGCCGATCTGATGGCCTACCTGGAGGCACGCGGCGCCGATTTCCTCGCCGAGGCGCAGCCCGACAACATCGCCTGGTTCCTGAACGTGCGCGGCGCGGATGTGGACTTCAACCCGATGCCGCAGTCGTTTCTGCTGGCCGGGCGCGATGGCGGGGTGAGCTGGTTTGTCGAGGCGGGCAAGCTGGAGGCGGGGCTGCGCGAGAGCCTGCCCGACACCGTGCAGATCTGCCCGCCGGGCGATGTTCTGGAGACGATGCGGAACCTTGTCAGCCCCGGCCAGCGGGTGCTGATCGATCCGGATTTCTCGCCCGTGGCCTTTCGCCAGGCGTTTGAGGCGGCGGGTGCGCAGGTGCTGCCCGAGCCCGGCATCCTGACCCTGACCAAGGCGGTCAAGAACCCGGTGGAACTGGACGGGCTGCGCAGCTGTCACGTTGCCGATGGGGTTGCCTGGACCGAGTTCAGCGCCTGGCTGGCCGAGACCGTGCCGGCGCGGGCCGCGGCGGGCAACCCGGTCAGCGAGCGCGAGGCAGAGCAGAAGATCCTGGAACTGCGCCGGGCGCAGCCGGGGTTCCTCAGCGAGAGTTTCAACTCGATCTCGGCGGCGGGCGGCAATGCCGCGATGTGCCACTATGCCACCACGCCCGAGCGCAACGCGCCGGTGCTGCCGCAGAACCCCTATCTGCTGGACAGCGGCGGCCAGTACGAGACCGGCACCACCGATGCGACCCGCAGCTTTGCCTTCGGGGCGCGCCCCGAGGGCTATGACCGCGCCTATACGGCGGTGTTCAAGGCGTTTCATGCGCTGGCGACGCTGCGCTTTCCCAGGGGCACGCAGGGGCATCACATCGATGCCATCTGCCGCCGGCCGCTGTGGGATCTGGGGCTGGATTATGACCATGGCACCGGTCACGGGATCGGCCACCGGCTGTCGGTGCATGAGCATCCGCAGCGGATCGGCAAACCCCATAACCCGGTGGATCTGAAGCCCGGCATGGTGCTGTCGATCGAGCCGGGCTACTACGAGGCCGAGCGCTTTGGCATCCGCATCGAGAACCTGTTTGAGATCGTCGAGGAGGCGGATGGCTTCATGGCGTTTCGCAACATGACCTATGCGCCGATCCAGACGGACATGCTGATCCGCGAAGCGCTGAGCAGCGCCGAGCGTGACTGGCTGAACGGCTATCATGCAGAGCTGCAGGATTTGCTGGCCCCCCGGCTGAGCGAACCGGCGCGCCGCTGGCTGGCCCAGGCCGCCGCTGCGATCTGACGGCGTTCACACTCCGCCGCGCAGCCGTCAGCCGCGGGGCGGAAACACGGCGGTTTTCTTGACGGTGCTGTAGACAAAGCTGGTGTCGATCGAGGCAATGCCGCCGATCGGGTGGATGCGGTTGCGGATGAAATCCTCATAGGCCGCGAGGTCGGGCACAAGCACCCGCAGCTGGTAGTCCATGGCACCGGTCATGATGTGGCATTCCAGCACCTCGTCGATGGTGCGGATGCGGCGCTCGAAGTTCTGCACGTCGGATTCATTGTGCCGTTCCAGACGGATGCGCACGAAGACGGTGATCGGCAGCCCATAGGCGGCGGCGTCGACATCGGCGCTGTAGCCGCGGATCACGCCCCGTGATTCCAGGTTGCGCACCCGGCGCAGGCAGGGGGAGGGCGACAGGTTCACCGTCTCGGCCAGCTCCTGGTTGGTGATCCGCCCGTCGCGCTGCAGGGCGCGCACGATCTGCCTGTCTTTGCTATCCATGCGACCCTCTACGCTCCAAATTGGAATAATCTGCCAATATCTAGACCAGTCTTGGCATAATTTGCAATCTTTCGCCCGGCCAAGGGGCGCAGACTATCCCAAAATGAGTTTGAGGAGATTGCCATGACCCGCCAGCCCGGCTTTGCCACCCGCGCCATCCACCACGCCTATGATCCGCAGGACAACGGTGGGTCGCTGACCCCGCCGCTGCACCTGACCTCGACCTTCACCTTCGAGACCGCCGAGGCTGGCGGCGAGATGTTCGCAGGCGAGCGCGCGGGCCATATCTACAGCCGGATTTCCAACCCGACCTGCGATCTTCTGGAGCAGCGCATCGCGACGCTGGAAGGGGCCGAAGCCGGTCTTGCGCTGTCGAGCGGCATGGGTGCGATCACCGCCGTGTTGTGGACGCTGCTGTCGCCGGGCGACGAGGTGATCGTGGACAAGACGCTTTATGGCTGCACCTTTGCCTTCATGCGGCACGGGCTGGCGAAATGGGGCGTGACGATCACCCATGTGGACATGACCGATCCGGAGAACCTGCGCGCGGCGGTGTCGGACAAGACCAGGGTGGTCTATTTCGAGACCCCGGCGAACCCCAACATGCGGCTGGTCGACATTGCGGCAGTGTCCGAGATTGCCCATTCGGTGGCGGCGCAGGTGGTGGCGGACAACACCTATGCCACGCCCTATCTGACCCGCCCGATCGAGCTGGGCGCGGACATCGTGGTGCATTCGGCGACCAAATACCTGGGCGGCCATGGCGATGTGGTGGCCGGCCTGGTGGCAGGCACGGCGGAACAGGTGGCCGAGATCCGGCTGGTCGGCATGAAGGACATGACCGGCGCGGTGATGGCGCCGTTCAATGCGATGCTGATCCTGCGCGGGCTGAAGACGCTGGCACTGCGGATGGACCGGCATTGTGCCTCGGCGATGGATGTGGCCCGCTACCTTGAGGCGCATCCGGCGGTGGGTGCGGTGCATTTCCCGGGGCTGGAGAGCTTCCCGCAGCATGATCTGGCGGGCCGCCAGATGGCGCAGCCGGGGGCGATGATCGCGTTCGAGATCGACGGTGGCATGGAGGCGGGCATCCGCTTCATGAATGCGCTGAAGCTGATCCAGCGGGCGGTGTCGCTGGGCGATGCGGAGACGCTGATCCAGCATCCGGCCTCGATGACCCATTCGACCTACACCCCGGAAGAGCGCGCCGAACATGGCATCAGCGACGGTCTGATCCGCCTGTCGGTGGGGCTGGAAGAGGTTGCCGACATCATCAGTGATCTGGATATGGCGCTGCCGCAAGCGGCCCGCGACGCGGCCTGAACCTGACCTATCTGTGTGCGGCGGGCCAGACATCGGCCCGCTGCCTGCTACCTGACGCCCAAGCCGGAGCCCGCCATGACCGCTGATCCTACCCATCTGAAAACCGTTGAACAGCGGCTGCTGTGGCTGTCGCATTGGATGATCCACCACGCCAACCACATCCGCCCCAAGGCGGACAGCATCAAGGTGGGCGGGCATCAGGCCTCCTCGGCCTCGATGGTGTCGATCATGACGGCGCTGTATTTCTCGGCGTTGCGGCCGGAAGACCGGGTGGCGGTGAAGCCGCACGCGAGCCCGATCTTCCACGCGATGCAATATCTGATGGGCAACCAGACCCGTGAGAAGATGGAGAACTTCCGCGGCTATGGTGGGGTGCAGAGCTACCCCAGCCGGACCAAGGATATTGACGATGTGGATTTCTCCACCGGTTCGGTCGGGCTGGGGGTGGCGGTGACGTCTTTTGCCTCGATCATACAGGACTACATTGCGGCCAAGAGCTGGGGCAGCGATGCCCCGATGGGGCGCATGGTGGCGCTGGTGGGCGATGCCGAGCTGGACGAGGGCAATATCTACGAGGCCCTGCAGGAGGGCTGGAAGAACGATCTGCGCAATTGCTGGTGGATCATCGACTACAACCGCCAGTCGCTGGACGGCATCGTGCGCGAGGGGCTGTTCCAGCGGGTTGAGCAGATCTTTGACGCTTTTGGCTGGGACGTGGTGCGGGTGAAATACGGCGTGTTGCAGCGTACCGCGTTTGAGGAACCCGGCGGCGAACGCCTGCGGGACTGGATCGATGCCTGTCCCAATCAGGAATATTCGGCGTTGACCTTCATGGGCGGGGCGGTCTGGCGCAAGCGGCTGCTGGATGATCTGGGCGATCAGGGCGATGTCACCGCGCTGATCGAGCGGCGCAGCGATGCGGAGCTGGCGGCGCTGATGGAGAACCTCGGCGGCAACTGCGTCGAGACCATGGCCGAGACCTTTGATGCCATCGACCACGACCGCCCGGTGTGTTTCCTCGCCTATACGATCAAGGGCTGGGGCACGCCGATTGCGGGCCACAAGGACAACCACGGCGGGCTGATGAACAGCACCCAGTTTGCCGCGTGGCAAAAGCTGATGGGCGTCGCCGAGGGCGAGGAGTGGGAGCCGCTGGCGGGCGTCGAAGACCCGGCGGCGTTGCGGCAGTTCCTGTCGCAGGTGCCGTTCTTTGCCAAGGGGCCGCGGCGCTATCAGGACAGCCGTCTGCCGGTGCCGCAGATCCGGCTGGCGGGCGGGCGCGAGATCTCGACCCAGATGGCGTTCGGCAAGATCCTGGATGATCTGTCCAAGGGCGACAGTGCCTTGGCGGAGCGCATCGTGACCACCTCGCCCGATGTGACGGGGACCACCAACCTTGGCCCCTGGGTGAACCGGCGCAAGCTGTTTGCGCGGGCGGCGCAGGCGGATGCGTTTATCGAGCACCGCATCCCGTCGACCGCGAAATGGGAGTTCACGCCGGAGGGCCAGCATATCGAGCTGGGCATCGCCGAGATGAACCTGATGCTGTTGTTGGCGGCGGCGGGCCTGTCGCACAGCCTGTTCGGCAAACGGCTGATCCCGATCGGCACGGTCTATGATCCCTTTGTGGCGCGGGGCTTGGATGCGCTGAACTACGCCTGTTACCAGGACGCGCGCTTCATGCTGGTGGGCACGCCCTCGGGCGTGACGCTGGCGCCCGAAGGCGGCGCGCATCAGTCGATCGGCACACCGCTGATCGGGATGAGCCAGGACGGGCTGGCGGCGTTTGAGCCGGCCTATGCCGACGAGCTGGCGATCATCATGGAGTGGGCGTTTGACTATCTCCAGCGCGATGGCGAGGGCGACCCGGACGAGCGCACCTGGCTGCGCGACGAGACCGGCGGCTCGGTCTATCTGCGGCTGACCACCAACGCGCTGGAACAGCCGGGGGAGCGGTCAGATCCTGACTTCCGCCAGGGGGTGATCGACGGCGCATACTGGCTGCGCAAGCCGGGGCCGAACTGCGAGGTGGTGATTGCCTATCAGGGTGCAGTCGCGCCGGAGGCGATCAAGGCCGCGGGCCTGATCGGCGAGGGGCGGCGCGACATCGGCGTGTTGGCGGTGACCAGCGCCGACCGGCTGAACGCCGGCTGGTGCGCGGCGCAGCGGGCACGCTCGCGCGGGAATGCGCAGGCCCGGTCCCATGCGGAGCGGCTGATGGGCGATCTGCCACGGCACTGCAAGGTGATCACCGTGATCGATGGCCACCCGGCGACGCTGTCGTGGCTCGGCTCGGTTGCCGGTCATCAGACGATCCCGCTGGGGGTGGAGCATTTCGGCCAGACCGGCAGCATTGGCAATCTCTACCGTCACCACGGCATTGATGCCGCCGCCATCGTGGAGAAGGTGAACGGGCTGACCGCCGGGCGCGACGTGCTGCGCAATGCGCTGGGGGTGCTGGCCGAGGGTTAACCCGCCGCCAGTTCCTGCTTCAGCGTCGCCATCAGCCGGGATGCGGGCATGGGGCGCGCCAGCGGTGCGCTTTGCCCGGCCCATTGCGCGCCATAGCCGGGTTCGCCCGCTGCCGTGGCGGCAGCGTTCAGCGCCTTGCCTGCGTCGTAGGTGATTGGGTAGTCCGGCACCTCGGCGTCGGGCACCTCCGCGCCCCATGCGGTGAACCGGTTCGACAGGCAGCGGGCCGGGCGGCCTGAGATCGCCCGAGTCATCACGGTATTCTGTGCTGCCTCGGATGCCAGCGCCTGCCGGTAGGCGGCATTGGCGCTGGTTTCGTCACAGGCGATGAAGGCGGTGCCGAGCTGTGCCGCCACTGCGCCCAGATCCAGGGCAGCCCGGATACCCGCCCCGTCCATGATGCCACCGGCGGCGATCACCGGCAGATCCAGCGCCTGCACCAACAGCCGGGTGAGCGCGAAGGTGCCAAGCTGCGCGTCGGGGGCGTTTTCATCAAAACAGCCGCGATGGCCGCCGGCCTCCCAGCCCTGGGCGACGATGGCGTCGATGCCTGCAGCAGCGCAGGCGCGGGCCTCGGCCAGCGAGGTGGCGCTGGCCAGCAGCAGGATGCCGCGTTGCTTCAGCGCCGCGATGCGGGTGGCATCGGGCAGGCCGAAGTGGAAGCTGACCACCTCCGGGCGTTCCTCGAGCAGCATGTCGAGCATGGGGTCATCCGCGAGGAACGAGGTGTAGATCTCGGCCAGCTTTGCAGGAGGGGTGGCATCAAAGCGCGCGAACTCTGGGGTGAGCCGGTCCAGCCAGCGCGCTTGGCGGGTGCCGTCGGCGCGCGCCGGGCGGTGACAGAAGACATTGGCGTTGATGGCGTGGTCGGTCAGCGCCCGCGTCTGGCGCAGCATCTGGCGTGCGCCGTCCGCCCCCGAGGCCCCCAGACCCAGCGAGCCGAGCCCGCCTGCGTTCGATACCGCGGCAGCGAGTTCGGGGGTGGAGACACCGGCCATCGGCGCCTGGATGATCGGGCTGCGCAGGTTCAGCCTGTCGAGAAGATTTCTGCCTGTGGTCATCGCGCACCTCCCTGGTCGTCGCCGAGCCTAGGGGGGCGATCGCGGCAGAGCAAGATGCGCGCGCCCTGGTGCAGCCATCCAGTCACGTCACCCGCCGTGCACAGCGGCAATGTCAGCACAGACGCCTTGCGGAGAGGCGCGGCGCGCGACCTGTTTGGGTTGGCGTGACACTCTGGTGCCGGGGGGGTAATCCTGAAGGCCGCGAGGCGCTGCCTTGCCGATGATGTCACGGCCCATCTCCCTCCACGTCCGCTGGCGGCCTGTGGGGGTGTCGATGGGGCAATTCCCTCAGTCGTGATTGCGGCATGGCGTCGAAACCTGGCCGCGACGGTTGAACCTCCCTAGGGGCCGACATTATGTGGGCAGATAGACAAAAGGAGCATTGATGGCATGAGCGGCGGGCAGGAGAAGATTTGCGTGGTTGGGCTCGGCTACGTCGGCTTGCCACTGGCAGCCGCTTTTGGCGAATACCGGGAGGTGGTTGGTTTTGACATCAATCCCGCACGCGTTCGCGAACTGGGCGAGGGGCACGACCGCACCCGTGAGCTGGACCCGCAGGACCTGGCGGCCGCAAAGCACCTGCGGTTCACCTCCGACCCGGCCGAGATCGCGGATTGCACGATTTACATCGTGACGGTGCCAACGCCTGTTGATGCCAGCCATCGCCCTGATCTGACCCCCTTGTTGAGCGCCTCTGAGGTTGTCGGTGACGTGCTCAAGAGGGGCGATCTGGTGATCTATGAATCCACGGTCTATCCCGGCGCGACCGAGGAAGACTGCGTGCCTGTCCTGGAGGCGCGCTCCGGGCTGAGGTTCAACGAAGATTTCTTTGCAGGCTACAGCCCCGAGCGGATCAACCCCGGCGACAAGACGCGTCGGCTTCAGAACATTGTGAAGGTGACCTCGGGTTCCACGCCTGAGGTGGCGGAGCGGGTTGACGCGCTGTATCAGGAGATCGTCACGGTCGGGACCCACAAGGCGCCCAACATCCGGGTGGCCGAAGCCGCCAAGGTCATCGAAAACAGCCAGCGTGACATCAACATCGCCCTGGTGAACGAGTTGGCCAAAATCTTCAATCGCATGGGGATCGACACCCAGGCGGTGTTGGAGGCCGCGGGGACCAAATGGAACTTCCTGCCGTTCCGTCCGGGTCTGGTTGGCGGGCACTGTATCGGCGTGGATCCGTATTACCTGACCCACAAGGCCGAGCAACTGGGCTACCATCCTGAAATCCTGCTGGCCGGTCGGCGTCTCAATGACGGCATGGGAGACTATGTGGCCTCGGAGATGGTCAAGGCGATGCTGCGCCGTGGCTTGCCCGTTGCGGGCGCGCGGGTGCTTGTGATGGGCCTGACCTTCAAGGAAAACTGCCCGGATTTGCGCAACACGCGGGTGATCGATGTGGTGCGGGGGCTGGAGGAATACGGTGTCTGCGTCGACGTTCACGACCCCCATGCGGACCCGGCGGAGGCTGAAGCAGAATTCGGCATTTCACTGGTCGCGTCCCCGGAGCAGCAGCGCTATTCCGGCGTGGTGCTGGCCGTTGCCCATGCCGACTTCCGGGAGATGGGCGCGGCTGCGATCCGGGGCCTCGGTCTTGAGGATGCCGTGGTTTACGACCTGAAATACCTGCTCGAACCGCATGAAGCCGATCTGCGGCTGTGATTGACACAGCCTGCGGGCCTGCGTCGGGCGGGCGTTGCCTGCTGTGAAAACCGTGGTGAGAGCCTAGCGGCGGGTTCGGGGCAGTTTCGCGCTCGGCCAATAGGCGCCACTGTCCTGACGCAAGGTGTCATAGGCCTCCATGCGCCGACGGGCGTCGGGGCCGCCCGCGTCGATCAGATGCGTCAGCAGGCACTCCAGGACTGTCATGGCCCCGCCGATCGCACCGAAAGCGTGGAGAGAGTTGGAGGCAACCGCCAGCGTATGGTCGGCCTTTATGCCGGGGGCGATGATTTCGCTGTCGGCAATCAGGATGACCCTGGCCCCGCGTTCGTTCGCCAGTCGCAGCGCCTGAATGGTGCCGGCCGAATAGGGCGCAAAGGTCATGGCGAGTAGGCAATCCTGTGAGGAGATGTCCAGCAAGTCGTCCAATGCGGCGCCCATGTGACGGGGCACAAGCTCCAGCGTTGGCAAGGCCATGCGGCCGACGTAGTGGAAGTAATACGCCAGAGAATAAGAGGAGCGCGTGGCTGTGACATAGCAGCGGCGCGCCTGCTGCAAGGTTGTCGTAATTGCCTCCGTGCGGTCCGCCGACATCAGGCGCAGGGAGCGGGAGACGATGTTGATCTGATTGCGCGCGGCTTTTGCCTGCAGCTGTCCGGTTGGCCCCTGGGCGGCCATGTTGTCCAGCCAGTCGAGGCCAAGCCCGGCATCCTGCCCGGTGGTCAGCGCGGCCCGAAACGGGGCCCGGAAACTGTCGAAGCTGTCGTACCCGAGATGCTGGGCCAGGCGGACGAAACTGTTGGCGCTGATGCCGGTCTTCTGCGCCGAGACGCGAATCGTGTCGAGTCCAAAGTCCCCCGGGTGGTCCACGACATATTTGGCCGCCGCCTTCAGCCGGGGCGGAAGCTGCTCCATCTCGTCTTTCAGATGCTGGAGCAATCGGGCGATCTTCTGAGGGGCAAGGTGTGGATCCATGTCGCTATCAGAACATTCGTTAGGGAAATGGCAATCCCAAAACGAATGTTTTCGCCCCGCCGCGAGGTCCGGCGCGCAACGGGCCAGCCGCAAAAAGACCGTCCCTGCGGCGCAGGGACGGTCTGATCAGGCACATGTCAGGCGAATGCCGGAGCGTGTCAGGCGGAAACGACTTTCAGATCTGCAAGTTGCTCCGGTTCGATGCTGCCATCGTCGCATACGGTGATGATCTCGCCGTGCGACAGAGTGGCCAGACCTTTGCAGGCAACGAGCATCAATATGTCCTTCTCGCGGGCCACGATGGCCATATGGCTCAGCCAGCCGCCAACCTCGCTCAGCACGGCCCCGGAACGCTGGACCCACGGCAGCCACGCAGGGTTGATCATGCGACAGACGAGGATATCGCCGTCGGTGAACCCCTCGAAGGCGCTCGGATCGACGGTGCTTTCATCCTCGACCCAGAATACGCGGGCGGTCACCTTGCCGTTGCCGGCAACGCACGTCCCGCCCAAATCCCCGGAGGTGGCGTGGGGTGTCGCGCCCAAGGACAGCATTTCGCAATCGCGCAGGGTCAGCGAAACCGAGGTCGGGGCGGATTTCTTGCGGAGCTCTTCGGTCTCGGCGCGCGCCTTTGCCACGGCCTGCAAGGCTGCACCGTCGCTCCAGTTGCCGTCGAGGATCTCGTCGAACGTCAGGTGGAACACCAAATCGCCCAGTCCGCTGGTCGCACCGAGCGCCAGCAAGGCCCGACGCAGTTCCGCCAGCACGCGGAGCGCCTCGTGTTTCGCGTGTTCCTTGAGGTCCTGGTAGGCGATGGCCAGACCAACGACGTCTTCCAGCTCCGCGGGCAGATTGGCGGGGGGCGGCACAGCGCCAATCGGCGCGACGCTTGTCACCAGCAAAGACTGCAACAAAGCGGGCGCTTCGCTATAGCGGGGGGCGCTGAGCTCATAATCGAAGATCGATCTGTGCCCCATCAGCTGCAGCGCGCGGGCCTCGCCGTGCTCGCCGGTGCAGGAGGCCAGCAGGCTGGAGGGCGCATTGGGCAGTTCCGCGTGCATCAGGTGGGCCCGCAGGGCAGGGTCCCCCGCGGTCGCCGCACTGGCCTCACCCATGGTGAAGCCTGCGAGAATGTTGATCTTCTCCGCCTCGAGGTAGATGTCCTGAACGAAAATGCGGCGCAGATCGGCGATGCATTCGATCAGTTTCGATTGCGGCAGTGCGGCATAATCCAGCGCCTGCCAGATCGCGAGGTCATCTGTCAGCTGCGGCAGCACATCGTTGCGGAAGCGCGCGATCATCGGGCGTGCTTTCTTGCGCAGCTGCTTGGCTTTTGCAGCCGTCAGTTTCAGCGTCATCTCCTGTTTCAGCGACACGTCCACGAAGGTCTTGCCAAACAGGTTGACCAAGTGCCCGTCGCGCCCCTCGGGCAGCCCATAGGGGACGCCCAGCTCGCGGCAGGCCATATCAACGCTGCCGCCGGGTGCCCAAAGGGCGCTCATCAGAGAGAAGGACAGAGGCGTGGGGCGGGGCAGAACCTCTGACATTTCATCCTGTTCGAGAATGACCTGGTCCGGCTCGGCCGTCGCGTAGCGTTCGAGAATGTCGCGCCATTCTTCCAAACGCAGTCTTTCTTGCTCGCTTCCCAGCGACAGGGTGGTGATGTCGCGGCTTTGCACGATCTGGAACTGGCCGTTTGCATAGGCCCACTCCACATCCTGCGGGGCGCCGAAGATCTCCTCGATCTGCTTGCCCAGCTGCAGCAGCGGCGTCACGTCCAACGCTTGATCCTGATCGGGGCTCGCCGGCAGGCCCGTATAGCGGCCAAACCGCAGGGAGACCGGCGTTACGCGCCCCGAGACCAGATCCTCACCGCAGCCTTTGACCCATTCGATCATGGACATCCCGGGGGCCATCGGATCCTGCGTGAACAGCACACCGGCGTATTCAGCCTGCACCATCTCCTGAACGACGATGTTGCCCTGGCTGGTGCTGTCGGTTTCGGCGGCGTAGCTTGCCGCGCGGTCAGAAGCAAAACTGTCAACGACAGTGTCCAGAGCCGCGCGCATGGTCCCGGCCGTCACGTCCAGAACGGAGTCGAACACCCCCGCAAAGCTCTGGTCGGCGCCGTCTTCGTTGCTGGCAGAGGAGCGCACAGCGACCGGTTTGCCGCCCGCCAGTTGGAAAACCTGTGTGGCAAAGGCATCTTTTTGCGCATCCGTCATGGCGCGGTAGTCCTGGATCGCATCCGTGCGCAGGATGACGCCGCCGGGCACCGGCAGGCCCGCGTTTTTCAGCACCGACAGGCGCAGCGCCTTGTTGCCGGCCTCGGACAGTTCCTCGGTATAGCCCATCGGGATCACGCCGCGCGGCAGCTTGGACAGCTTGCGCTGATGGGCGCGCAGGGCCAGCGCCTCGCCGATCCTGCGGTGCATGCCGGTGACATAGGCGCGCTGGACCAGCAGCAGCGTCAGGCTGAAGCAGAGATAGACATTGGCGGCACCGGACAGGCCAAAGACCATGGCGAACAGCGCGGGCACCCCCAGCAGCATCCACAGTTGTTTCTGGCGACGGGTCTTGGCCACCGCCCAGAGCAGGTAGACGGCGGCCAGGGCGCAGAACAGCGCGGGCATGACAAACAGCGGGTCGGGCGCGCCCAGGTCAGGCATCCACAGGAACGAGGTTTGCAGGCTCGCGCTGGCCTTTTGTGCCGCGGATACGCCCAGCATCATCACCGGAAGGAACAGCAATGCGGTCAGGTTCCGCATCGGTGTCAGGCCCTTTTCGGCATAGAAGGCCTGCACCGCCCGGGCCTTCCGGACGGGATCATCGGCCAGGCGCGCCTTCAGGTCCTTCAGCTCATCCGCGGTTTCAGCCGTGATGATCTGATCGCGTTCGGATTTCAGCGCGACCGGCAGCACCAGAAGCCGGGTGACGACCGATAGTGCCAGCAGGCCAAGGAGGATGTGGCTGCGCTCATGCACCCAGAGCAGTGCGGCGGACAGCGCGGAGATCGCCCGGTCCCAAAGGCCGGTCTGCTGTTCGGTCAGCCAGTCCTGAACGTGCGGTTTGGGCGCGGGCGGGATGAAATACTCCCAGGGCAGCGTGTAGCGGCCGCGGAAATCGATACCTTGTTGCGACAGTTCCAGCCCGAGGACCTGGCTCATGAAGCAGCTGCGGCGGTCATAGCAGGCCGCGATCGTCGGCTTGTCAGGATCCAGCGCCGCGATCTGCTGCATCAGGTCGCTGGTCGTCATCTTGCGGATCGGGATGTTGATGGCGCCGGGCAGATGTCCCGAGGCGAAATCACCGGGATAGCGCGTGTCGACGATCTGCAGATCTTCGGTCTCGAGCAGGGCTTTGAAGTCATCCGTGCTCAGCAGGACGTCCTTGCCCGGGTATTCGGGGATCGCCCGGAGGTCGGAAAGGGATTTGACATCCTTGTCGGAGAAATCGCGACCTTCGACGATCCATTTCTCGATGCCGCCTTTGATGAAGCTGCAGTCGATGCCCATTTCCGCCAGCTTGGCACAGGTTTCGGAGCTGCGGTTGCCGTTGTGGCAGAACAGAACGACCTTCTGGCCGGGCTGCACCGGACGGGATTGCAGGAAATCGGGGAACCGGATGTGGGTGGCGCCCGGCAGGGTGCCCATGGCGTTTTCGCCCGTCTCGCGGATGTCGAAGAACAGCGTGGAGCCGTCCTCGAGGGCGGCGGCGGCATCAGCGGTGCTGATGCCCAGCGGATGGTCCGCCTGTTTGGAGTAGCTGGTTTCCTTGAGGCTGGCGTCCTTGATGGCGGTGCCGTCAAACTGGGCAGGGCGGGTCAATGTTGCCTGCAAGCGGGCCAGCTCTGCCTTTTGATGTGATGAATATTGCCAGTAATTGCCGATTGCCAACGCCACGGCGGCCAGAGACAAGCCGGCAATCAGCTTGACCGGGTAGCGTGCAGGAGTTCCGCCCTTCCTGGGGGTAAAACCCAGTTTCGTTGCAATGACGGCCCCCAGGCCCGAGATCATGGCAATTCCCACTGCAAAGACTTGCGAGAGGGAGGAAACGGAGCCGATCACCAGCTCGGGTGACGGGATAGCGAAGGCTGCAACCGGCATGACCCAGAAAAGAGACACAAGAACAAGGAGCTGGCCTGTGAGTTTGCGGGCGGAGCTGGTCGGATGGGAGGAATGCGAAATGTTCACAGCGGTTCCTGCAGAGCCAGACGGGCTGGCGATTTGAATTGTGGCGAATTTGTCTAAAAGATGACGTAAATATTACTGAACCGTTAAGATGTTATCTCGTCGATAAAAGAAGCACAAATTTTTCCGATAAAATTTGGCGCGTTAACGTTGTCTTTCTCGCAATGTGAGATGAAAGAGAAGCGAATGGTCGAAAGTGGTGCCGACCGTGGTCAGTTAGGAGGCGATTGCCGTGAGCCAGTTCCTGTTATCAAGTCTTCCTTTTCCCCGCTCGCTCGGGCGGTTTCGCTTGGCCCTGGCCGTGACGGCTGGCCTGCTGCATGCTGCGTCGGCGCAAGCCGACACCGAACTGGTGTTCGGCACCTATGCGGCGGATAAGCCGACTGCGACAGTGCGCCAGTATCAGCCGTTCCTCTCCTTCCTGTCCGAGCGGATGTCCGAGCGGCTGGGTGAGCCTGTGACCATCCGTCTCAAGATTGCCAAGGAATATGGAGAGGGCATCCGCCAGCTGGCCGCCGGCGAGGTGGATTTCGCCCGCTTCGGCCCGGCGTCCTATGTGCATGTGATGAAGGAAAATCCGGACATCCGCATCGTCGCCATGGAATCGAAGAATGGCGGGAAGCGGTTCAACGGGGTGATCGTGGTTCACGCCGACAGCCCGGTTCAGTCGGTCGAGGAACTCGCCGGGCAGAGTTTTGCATTCGGGGACGAGCTGTCGACGATCGGACGCTATCTCGCCCAGGAGTATCTGCTGGAGGCCGGGATCAGCAGTGAAGACCTGGCGGAGTTCGCCTACCTCGGCCGTCATGACCTGGTGGGCGAAGCCGTGGGCGCGGGAAAGTATGCCGCAGGGGCGCTGAAGGAAAGCACCTATAAGAAGCTGGCCGACAAGGGCGTGCCGATTCGGGTGCTTGCTTCCTTTGAAAATGTGACCAAGCCCTGGCTGGCGTCCGCTGACATGGCACCGGAGGTGCTGGAGGCGATGCGGCAGGTCATGCTCTCCTCGGAAAACGAGGAACGTGTGCGCAAGATCTCGAAGAACGGCTTCCTGACCGGAGCCGACGAAGACTATGACATCATTCGCCGGGCCATGGAGCGCAGCCTGGCATTCTGAGGCGGCGACAGCGGCGATGAAACACACGAGCATCCTTTTCCAGATCGTATTGTCCCTGTTGGTGGTCGCCACAGTGGTCGGTCTGGCCGTTGGGGAACTGGCCAAGCGCCAGGAAGTGCATCGCCTGGAAGAACACCTGAAGGAAAATGCCGACCTGACGGTGTCGCTGCTCAGCGGGATGATGCTGGAATCCATCATCGTCGAGGATGTCCCGGTTCTGGAAACCGGGCTGACCGAAGCCGTCACGCGTATGCCGCAGCTTCTGGCCATCGAAATCCGCAATCCTTCCGGCCGGGTTCTGGCCGCCTCGTCGGCGCCGGGGCAAGCCGACTCTGATACCTATGTCATGTACGAGCGCCCGATCGAGCTTGAGGGTGCGTCCTTCGGCACGATGGTGGTCAAGTGGTCGACCCGCGATGGCAAGGCGCTGGTCAATGCGCGGGTGCGCCAGATCATCATCTGGACCGTGGTGCCCGTGCTGGCCCTGTCGCTTCTGGTGCTGCTGCTGGTGAATGTCCTGGCGCTGCGGCCGCTGCACCGGATCCACAAGCGGATGTCGGGGGCCATCGCCGGTCTGCGGAGCCCGATCCGGCCGCTTCCGTGGTATGCTTCCCGCGAGTTTCGGGCGCTCGACTTCTCGGTCGGGGTCCTTGAGGAAACCTTTGCCGAGCGCGATGAGCGTGAGTACGCGATGGAGCAGGCGCGCCAGGCGGCGGACATCGCCAACAGGGCCAAGTCGGAATTTCTTGCCAACATGAGCCATGAAATCCGGACCCCCATGAACGGGGTGATCGGGATGGCCGAGCTGTTGCAGGAAACCCGGTTGGACGAAGACCAGAAGATGTACGCCGAAACCATCGCGAAATCGGGGTCGGCGTTGTTGACGATCATCAACGACATCCTGAACTTCTCGAAGATCGAGGCCGGCAAGGTCGAGCTCACGCCGGTTGCGTTCAACTTGCAGACCGCGATTGAAGACGTGGTGACGTTGTTGTCGCCCGGCGCGGCGGACAAGGGGATCGAAATCGCCATGCGCTACGACCCCGCGTTGCCCGAGGTCTTCGAGGGCGATGCCGGGCGGATCCGGCAGGTCATCACGAATATCGCCGGAAACGCGGTGAAATTCACCAACGAGGGATATGTCTATATCGACGTGACCGGCCGCCCGCAGCCGGGTGGCGGGCATGTGCTGCAGTTGCGGATCTCTGACACGGGTATCGGCATCGCCGAGGAGCGTCTCGGCCGGATCTTCCGCGCCTTCGAGCAGGTCGACACCGCGGCGACGCGTAATTTTGAAGGCACCGGTCTGGGGCTGGCGATCTCTGCACGGTTGCTGGAGTTGATGGGCGGCACCATCGAGGTGACCTCGGAACCGGGGCAGGGGTCGGAATTCCTGCTGGAACTGCCGCTGAAAGAAGGCGGTACCGTTGAAGCGCGGCCGCCCTCCGCCAGCGTCAGCTTCGCTGGGCTGCGCGGGCTGCTGGTTGACGATCTGGAACTGAACCGGATGATACTGTCCGAGCGGTTGAGCAGCTGGGGCGTGAAGTCGGAGGCCGCGGCTTCGGCCCATGAGGCGCTGGAGATCCTGGCGGATTCGCAGCTCACTGGGCAGCAGTTTGACTTCATTCTGCTGGACTACCAGATGCCGAAGATGGACGGGCGGCAGCTTGCGGAGCGAATCCGCGCCATGCCGGAGTTCCGCAAGGTGCCGGTGATCATCCTGTCTTCGGTCGAACATGCCCTGAACCGCAGTGATTGCGATGCAATCGGCGCCTGTGAGTTCATTCTGAAACCGGTGCGCGCCGCGCAGTTGCGGCAAGTCATAACGCGCGCCCTGGACAGGGCGGTTGAGCCGACGGAGCCTCGGGATGTCGAGAAGGTGCAGCCGCGGGAGATTGACAAGCCGGTCAGCGTATTGCTGGCGGAGGACAATCGCACCAATCAGCTGGTTGTGACCAAGATGCTGAAGGATGCTCCGCTGGACATTCGGATTGCCAAAAATGGTGTTGAGGCGGTGCAGATGTTCCGGGAGCACCGGCCTGACATCGTGTTGATGGACATGATGATGCCGGAAATGGACGGCCTGGAGGCCACGGCTGAAATGCGCCGGCTCGAGGCGGAAACCGGCAGCGAGAGCTGTCCCATCGTCGCCCTCACCGCCAATGCGCTGCAGAGCCACCAGGAAAAATGCCTGCGTGCGGGAATGGATGATTTCCTCAGCAAGCCGATAAACAAGAAGGCCTTGGCGGACACCATTCAGAAATGGACCCGCGTCGGAGACCCTGATGCCCTGAAAAGCACGGGCACATGATGCAGAAAAGACCCGCAGCACGGTCGCTGCGGGTCCTGTGTCATCTGCCGCGCCGGGGGGGGCGGTCAGGGGCGACCGCGGTAGAGTGCGCTGCCGAGGCTGCAAACTGCGAAACTGACCGCCGCCAGGCACACGATGCTGGGGCCGGCGGGTGTGTCAAACACGAATGCCAGTTGCAGTCCGCCCGTCGCGGCCAGCATTCCCAACAGCGCGGCGACCACGGCCATGCTTTCCGGTGTGCGTGCAAAAGGACGTGCCGCGGCGGCCGGGATCAGCAGCATTGCTGCGATCAGAAGAACGCCGACAACCTTGATGGCAACCGCGACCACCACCGCCAGCGCCAGTGTCAGCACCATCTGCTCCCGGCGTGGATCGATACCTGCCGCATGGGCCAGATCGGGGTTCAACGTTGCGGTCAGCAGCGCCGACCAGCGCCACCACAGCAGGGCGAGCACAACCAAAGCGCCGCCCCAGATCACGGCCAGGTCTCCACGCCCGACGGCGAGGATGTCCCCGAACAGATATGCCATCAGGTCGATCCTCACCCCGGACAGGAACGAGACCGCGACGAGGCCGAAGGCAAGCGACGAATGGGCCAGCACGCCCAGAAGCGTATCCATCGCATAGCCGCGCCCGGCGAGGGCGGACACGGTTGTCGCCATCGCCAGGGCCATCGCCAGGACGCCGGCAAAGATCGAGATGTCGAAACTGAGCGCCAGCGCCACGCCCAGGATAGACGCATGGGCCGTGGCATCACCGAAATAGGCCATCCTGCGCCAAACGACGAAACAGCCAAGCGGCGCCGCTGCCAGCGCCACCCCGATGCCGGCAAGAGCGGCGCGGATCAGAAAATCGTCAAGCAAACCCATCATTCCGCTGCCTCGTGGAGGTGATCATGCGCGCAGTCGTGGCCATCGTGATCATGGCTGTGGTTGTGTTCGTGCCGGTAGAGCGCCAGCGCGCCCTGGGTGCCGGTGCCAAACAGGGCACGGTATTCCGGGGCCGAGGCGACATGCTCCGGCGCACCCTCGCAGCAGACATGACCGTTGAGGCAGATCACCCGGTCGGAGGCCGCCATCACAACATGCAGCTCGTGGCTGACCATCAGCACCGCGCAGCCGAGGTCCTGGCGGACCTTCTCGATGCGCTGGTAGAAGGCGGCGGAGCCGGGCTGGTCGAGGCCCTGGGTGGCCTCGTCGAGGATCAGGAGCTGGGGATCGCACAGCAGCGCCCGCGCCAGCAGCACGCGCTGGAACTGGCCGCCGGACAGGTCCGCCATCTGGCGGGCTGCCAGGTTGCCTGCACCTGCCTGCTCCAGCGCCTCGGCCGCGCGGCGGTCGCTGACGCGCTGCGGCAGGCTGAGAAAGCGGCGCACCGTCAGCGGCAGCGTCGGGTCGATATGCAGCTTTTGCGGCACATAGCCGATGCGCAGGCCCGGCGCGCGGCGCACCGCGCCGGCCGTGGCGCGCTGTGCGCCGATGATGCTGCGCAGAAGCGTGGACTTGCCGGAGCCGTTGGGGCCGACCACGGTGACGATTTCGCCCGGGTCGATGTTCAGGCTGACCTTCGACAACACCGTGTTGCCGCCGTGGCGCACGCTGAGGTCTTGCAGGGAAATCAGGCTCATGCCGGGGGTTCCTGCTGGCATTTGGGGCAGAGGCCCTCGGCCTCGACCACGGCGCGTTCGATCACGAAACCCGCCTCCCGCGCCGCCTGTCCCAACTGGCCCTGGGAAGGTTCGCGCCGGGTTTCCGCCACCGCGTCACAGGCACGGCAGATCAGAAAGGAGGCCGCATGATTTTCCCCCGGATGGGCGCAGGCGATGAACGCATTCAACCGCTCGATCTTGTGCGCAAAGCCGTTCTTTACCAGGAAATCCAGCGCCCGATACGCGACGGGCGGCTGCGATCCCAGCCCCTCTTCACGCAGACGGTCCAGTATTTCATAGGCCCCCATCGCGCGGTGTTCCTGCAGCAGGATTTCCAACACCCGCCGCCGCACCGGGGTGAACTGCAGCCCGTTCAGACGACAGTGGCTGTCGACGGCAGCAATGCAGTCCTGGATGCAATTGCTGTGATTGTGCGGGGCAAAGCCGATGGACTCCATGGATGATGATCCTTTGGGCAAAAGATTTGCCTCTTGATATGTTATGTTATGACGTTTATCAAGCGCGTGATGTTATAAGATTACATAGGGCCGATATGCGGATTGCAGGTATGAAAAAGATGGGCGTGGCAGCGGTGGCTTTGCTGGCAGGCGCCGGGGGCTCCTGGGCTGAGGCGCCGCAGGTGGCGACAGATATCGCACCGGTTCATGGGTTGGTGGCGCGCGTGATGCAGGGGGTGGGTGAACCTGCCCTGGTGGTGCCTCCGGGGGCTTCGCCGCATGGTTACGCGTTGCGCCCTTCCGAAGCGCGCGCGCTGGATCAGGCGGACCTGGTGTTCTGGATGGGGGAGTCGTTGACCCCGTGGCTGGCCGGCCCGCTGGAAGAGCTGGCCGCCGATGCGCACCGGGTCGAGCTTCTGGAAGTCGATGGCACCACTGTCCTGTCCTTCCGTGAAGGGGCGCGTTTCGAGGCCCATGACCATGGTGGCGAAGATGGGCATGACGATCACGGAAAGGCGCACGACGATCACGGCCATGACGACCATGAAGGCCATGATCACGGCGGGCATGACCATGACAGCCACGACCATGGGGCGCAGGACGAGGCCGATCATGCCGGGCACGGCCATGGTCACGACGACCACGAAGCGCATGCTCACGAAGAGCATGACCACGACGGCCATGGCCACGAAGAACATGGCCAATCCGGCGAAGACCACGATGCGCATCGCGACCACGGGGACCACGAGGGCCATGATCACAGTGGCGCCGATCCGCATGCATGGCTCTTGCCGGCCAATGCGCAGGTCTGGCTGGATGTGATCGCCGCCGAGTTGGAGGAGCATGACCCGGACAACGCCGCGGCCTACCGGGCCAATGCCGAAGCGGCGAAGCAGGAGATTGCTGAAACCGTCGCCAGTGTCTCGGCGGAGCTGGAGCCGTTCCGCTCGAAGCACTTCATCGTCTTCCACGATGCCTATCAGTATTTCGAGAAAGGCTTCGGCCTTGCCGCCGCGGGCGCCATTTCGCTGGGGGACGCGGGCAAGCCGAGCCCGGCCCGGATTGCCGAAATTCGCGAGGTCGTGGCGGAGCGCAACGTGAGCTGCGTATTTTCCGAGCCCCAGTTCAATCCGGGGCTGGTTGCCACGGTATTGGAGGGGACCGGTGCCGGTACGGCAGTGCTGGATCCGCTCGGAGCCAACCTTGAGCCGGGGCCGCAGTTTTACCCGTCTCTGTTGCAGCAGCTGGGTCGTGCGATCGCCGCGTGTGACTGATTTGAACCATCAAGGGCGGGCCCATGTGGCCCGCTCTTTATCTGTTGCCGACCATATGGGTCAGCGTCGCACCTGTCTCATAATAGAGACTGCGTAGACCGGCACAGGGAATTGCGTGGTCTTGGATCGGGGAAACCGGGAGCCCCGACGGGTCGCCGTTGAGCAGAGCTTCGGCAATTGCGTTGCCGAACAGGGTGCCGGGTCCAATGCCGCGGCCGGAATAACCGAAGCAGGCGTAACCGCCTCCCAGATCGAGAATCTTGGGCAGATGTTCCGTGGTCATGGCGATGCGTCCATGCCAGTAGCTGCGCAGGGGGGCGTCTCGGAGGTTGGGGAACAGGTCGGCCAGCTTGCGGGCCAGCCAGCTGCGGTGCAGGGCGCTGCCGAAATGGTCCAGCGCACCCATGCCGCCGATGATCAGCCGTCCGGCCATGTCCAGTCGCCAGGAGGACATCACCAGCGCCGTGTCCCAGCAGCCCTCGCCGCCCGGCAGGATCTGCGCGCGCAGATCGTCGGGCAGCGGATCAGTGGCGGCCTGGAAATAATGCACCGGGATCAGCTGTGGCGCGTCATATCCGGGGATGGCGCGGGCATAGGCATTGGTTGCCATGATCAACTGGCGGGCGCGGATTTCGCCGCGCGGGGTGCTGATGCGCCAGCCCTCCGCCGTGCGCGTCAGGCCGGTGGCGGGGGTGTTGCAGGCGATCTGCGCCCCGGCCTCTGCCGCGGCGCGGGCGAGGCCGCGGGCATAGGCCATCGGCTGGATGGTGCCGGCGCGCGGGTCGAACAGGGCGCCGTGCACGGCCTGGCTGCCGACGCGGGCCTGCGCCTCGGCGCTGTCCAGCAGCTCCACCGGGGCGCCGATGGCGCGCAGCTGGGCGTTGCGGCGGCGCAAATCCTTCATGCCGGAGGGTGCATGGGCGCAGTGCAGGGTGCCGCGGGGCACCGGCTCGCAGTTGATGCGGTGCTGTTCGATCCGCGAGAACACCAGGGCGGGGGCGCCGGCCAGCAGGGCCGACAGGCGGTTGCCGCCATCGGCGCCGAGATGGGCGTTGATGTCCTCGGGCGGCAGCCAGAGGCCCGCGTTCACCAGCCCGACATTGCGGCCGGAGCCGCCGCTGCCGATCTCTGCCGCCTCGATCAGCTGCACCGAGGCGCCGAGTTCCGCCGCCCGCAGGGCCGCCGAGCAACCGGTATAGCCGCCGCCGATGACGGCAAGATCGACCGTCGCCTCCCCGGTGAGTTCCGGGAAGGCGGGGGTTTCCTGGCAGGTCTGGTGCCAGAGGCAGGAAGCCAGATCAGATGTCAAATTTGATCCCCTGAGCAAGCGGCAGCTCGCGTGAGTAGTTCACCGTGTTGGTCTGCCGGCGCATGTAACCTTTCCAGGCGTCGGACCCGCTTTCGCGGCCGCCGCCGGTTTCCTTCTCGCCCCCGAAGGCGCCGCCGATTTCAGCGCCGGAGGGGCCGATGTTCACATTGGCAATACCGCAGTCGGAGCCCGCTGCCGAGAGGAAATATTCGGTTTCGCGCAAGTCGGTCGAGAAGATGCAGGAGCTGAGGCCCTGGGGCACTTCGTTCTGCATTTCAATGGCTTGGTCGAGATCGGTATATTTCACCACGTAGAGGATCGGGGCGAAGGTTTCGCTGTGCATGATGGCGGATTGGCCGGGCATTTCGACGATCGCCGGATGCACATAGGCGGCATCCGGGTGGCTGTCCGCCAGCGCCTGCGCGCCGCCGTGCACGGTGCCGCCTTCGGCCTTGGCCTGCTCCAGGGCGGAGGTCATGGCGTCGAGGGCGGCGCGGTCGATCAGCGGGCCGACCAGGGTGCCGTCGGCCAGCGGGTCGCCGATGGGCAGACCCTCGTAGGCCTTGATCAGGCGCGGGATCAGCGCGTCGTAGATGTCTTCGTGCACGATCAGGCGGCGCAAGCTGGTGCAGCGTTGGCCGGCGGTGCCGACGGCAGAAAACACGATGGCGCGCAGGGCCATTTCCAGATCGGCCGAGGGGGCGACGATCATCGCGTTGTTGCCGCCGAGCTCCAGAATGGTGCGGCCCAGACGTTTGGACATATCCGCCGCAACCGCCTTGCCCATCGGCACGGAACCGGTGGCGGAGATGATGGCGACGTCTTTCGACGCGGTCAGCGCCTCGCCCAGATCACGTTCGCCGATCAGCACCTGGATGAGGCCTTCGGGCGCGTCGTCGCCAAAGGCGGCCATGGCGCGCTCGCAGATCTTCTGCACAGCCAGCGCGGTCAGCGGGGTTTTCTCCGACGGTTTCCAGATCACCGGATCGCCGCAGACCAGCGCAAGTGCTGCGTTCCAGCACCAGGGCGCGACGGGGAAGTTGAAGGCGGTGATGATGCCGCAGGTGCCCATCGGGTGCCATGTTTCGCGCATCGCGTGGCCGGGGCGTTCCGAGGCGATGGTAAGGCCATAGAGCTGGCGTGACAGGCCGACGGCGAAATCGCAGATGTCGATCATCTCCTGCACTTCGCCCAAGCCTTCCTGGTAGATCTTGCCGCATTCCAGCGTCACCAGACGGCCCAGGTTATCCTTTTCGCGGCGCAGCTCCTCGCCCAGCAGGCGCACCAGCTCGCCGCGGCGCGGGGCGGGCACCGTGCGCCATGCGTGGAAGGCCTGTTTGGCGGCGGCGATCTGCGCCTCGGCCTCGGCCGGGGTATGCATTTTCAGGCGGGCGATTTCGCTGCCGTCCACCGGCGTGGTGACGGCGAGGCTGCCGCCGGTCAGCTCGGCATTGGTCAGGCCGGCCGCGGCGAGGATGTCGGAATGGGTCATGTGGTGATCCTTCGTGGTGCGAGGGCGTGCCATGAGGAAAAATTCTGAAAGATCCCCGGCTTGGCGCGCCGGATATCGGTATGATATAGAAATTGCACCACCCGCGCGGGATTGCTAATGAAAGTAATTCCTGCCCCTATGAGTTAATATCATATGATTGCGCCGCGCCGTTTCCTGCCATCGATCCCGTCTCTGCTGGCGCTGGAGGCGGTGGACCGGCTCGGCAGCGCCTCGGCCGCGGCGGAGGATCTGTCGCTGACGCAAAGCGCCGTCAGCCGCCAGCTGAAGCAGCTGGAGGAGCAGATGGGGGTCGACCTGATCGCGCGCGACCAGATGCGGATGCAGCTGACCCCGGCGGGGGCCGGTTTCGCGCGCGAGGCACGGGCGATCCTGACCCGGCTGGCGCAGGCCTCGGTCAAGCTGCGGGCCAACCCGGATGGCGGGAGTTTTACCCTGTCGATTCTGCCGTCCTTCGGGCTGCACTGGCTGGCGCCGCGGTTGCGGGATTTTGCGGCGCAGCATCCGGGCATCACCGTCAACCTGCACACCCACAACCTGCCGTTCAGTTTTGATGCGGGCAGCGCGCAGGCGGCGATCCACTACGGGGTGCGGGACTGGCCGGGGGTCGAATACATGCCCTTGATGCCGAAACATGTGCTGCCGGTCTGCGCGCCGGGGCTGATGGCGGCGCCGGCACAGAGCCCGGCAGCACTGCTGGAATTTCCGCTGCTGCATCTGGAAACCCATCCCGACTGCTGGGAGCAGTGGTTCACCCTGCATGACGTCGCTGCGCCCAAGCTGAAGGGGATGCTGTTCGACCAGTCCTCGGCGATGACGCAGGGGGCGGTGCATGGGCTGGGGGTGGCGCTGCTGCCGGATTTCCTGGCCGAGAACGAGATCGCCCAGGGGCGGCTGATGCTGGCGATGCAAGGTCCGGCGGTCAGTCTTGGCGAGTATTTCCTGGTCTGGCCGGCCGAACATGCGGAGGATTACCCGTTGATAAAATTCCGCGAATGGCTGGCAGCGCAGCTGCAGCAGGAGGCCTGAGATGCGGCTGCCGAGCCTGACCCATCTGCGCTGTTTCGAAAGTGCTGCGCGCCATCAAAGCTTTACCGCCGCCGGCGAGGAGCTGGGTCTGACCCAGAGCGCCGTCAGCAAGAAGGTGAAGGAGCTGGAGGCGGATCTCGGGTTTGACCTGTTCCAGCGCGCGGGCCGCGGCGTGGTGCTGACGGCGGCGGGGCAGAGCCTGGCGGCGGATCTGGAGCAGGATCTGGCCGGACTGCGCGCCACGCTGCACAAGGCGGCGGCAGCGGGGGCGGGGCGGTCCGCGCTGCGGCTGGCGGTGCTGCCGGGCTTTGCCAACCATTGGCTGATCCCGCGGCTGCCGGATTTCTTTGCCCGCCACCCGGAGGTGGAGCTGAGCTTCTCGACCCGGCTGGAGCCGTTTGATTTTGCGCGGGAAAACTTTGATCTGGCGGTGCATTTCGGGCTGGACAACTGGCCCGGCACCCAGATGACGCCGCTGTTCGGCGAGGAAATGGTGCCGGTCTGCGCGCCGGGCTTTCATGCGGCGCATGACCTGCAGCAGCCGGCCGCTGTGGCACAGGCGCCGCTGCTGCATCTGGACAGCCGGGCGGGGGCCTGGGCGGAATGGTTCGAACGCGCGGGCCTGGACGGGCCGCCGCGGCAGGACGGGCGGTATTTTGACCAGCATTCCATGGTGATAGCCGCCGCCGCTGCCGGGCTGGGCGCGGCGATCGTGCCCTATGACATGGTGGCGCGCGACATAGCCGCCGGACGCCTGCTGCGCATCGATGGCCCGGCGCTGGTGTCGCGCAAGAAGTATTTTCTGGTGCGCCCGCAGGGGCCGCTGACGGAGGCCGGGCAGAAGCTGGAGCACTGGATGCGCAGGCAGCTGCGCAGCCGCCCGGAGTGACGGGGGCCGTCCGTGGCGTCTGATGCCATGCTGGAATGAATGCCGTCGCAATGGGCAGGTTTTCCGGTCGAGGGCTTTCGCGTCACTCTGGCTGGAACGCAAATCCAGCAAAGGAGCCTTTCGCCATGGCCCAGTTCCGCCGCGCCCGCCGTCTTGATCCCATCAGGGTGTCCGAAATCCTGACCATCGGCGCCCGCGCGGCCGAGATGAAGCGGCAGGGCGCGCCGGTGATCATCCTGGGGGCGGGGGAGCCGGATTTTGACACGCCGGAGCACATCAAGACCGCCGCGGCGGCGGCCATGCAGGCGGGCGAGACGAAATACACCGCGCTTGGCGGCTCGGACGCGCTGAAGCAGGCGGTCCGGGAGAAGTTCAGGCGGGACAACGGGCTGGACTACGGCCCGGAGGAGATCATCGCGGGCACCGGCGCCAAGGAGATCCTGTTCGATGCCTTCATGGCCAGCCTTGATCCCGGCGACGAGGTGATCATTCCGACGCCTTACTGGACCTCTTATGCCGATATCATCCGCATTGCGGGCGGCGAGCCGGTGCTGGTGCCCTGCGGCGATGACACCGGCTTCCGGCTGACGGCGGAGAAGCTGGAGGCGGCGATCACGCCCCGCACCCGCTGGCTGCTGCTGAATTCGCCCTCGAACCCGGCCGGGGCGGGCTATGGCGCGGCGGATTACCAGCCGCTGCTGGAGGTGCTGGTGCGCCACCCGGAGGTCTGGCTGATGGCGGATGACATGTATGAGCATATTACCTACGGCGGTTTTGAGTTCGTCACCCCGGCGCAGCTGGAGCCGCGGCTGAAGGAGCGGATCCTGACCGTCAACGGCGTCTCCAAGGCCTATGCGATGACCGGCTGGCGGCTGGGCTATGCGGGCGGGCCGCGCGATCTGATCGCGGCGATGAAAGTGGTGCAGTCGCAGTCGACCTCGCATCCCTCGTCGATCAGCCAGGCGGCGGCCGTGGCGGCGCTGACCGGCCCGCAGGATGTGCTGGCGCAGCGGCGGGCCAGTTTCCAGGCGCGGCGCGATCTGGTGGTGGAGGCGCTGAACGGCATGGAGGGCATCAGCTGCCCGGTGCCGGAGGGCGCGTTCTATACATTTGCAAACTGCGCGGGCGTGTTGGGCAAGCGCACGCCGGAGGGCAGGCTGCTGGAAACGGACGCGGATTTTTGCGCCTATCTGCTGGAGCAGCACCATGTGGCGGTGGTGCCGGGGCGGGCCTTTGGCATTTCGCCTTATTTCCGGATCTCCTACGCCACATCCGAGGCCGAGCTGCGCGAGGCGCTGGACCGGATTGCAACCGCGGTTGCGGCGCTGGCCTGAGCCGGAGCGGCCCCGGGGCAAGGCGGGGCCGACTGGTACGGGGTGGATCAATCCAGCGGCTTGTAGACCACGGCGTCGATCTCGACCTTGGCGTCGACCATGATCTGCGAGCGCACGGTGGAGCGCGCCGGGCCGCCGTTGGGGAAATAGCTGGCATAGACCCGATTGAAGGTCCAGAAGTCGCGCGGATCGTCGAGCCAGACGCCGACCTTGGCGATGTCGTCGAGGGTGCAGTCGGCCAGCGCCAAGGCGGCTTTCAGGTTTTCCATGGTTCGGCGGGTCTGGCTTTCGATGCCGCCGGGCTCAATCTCGCCGTTTTCCTTCATCGCCACCTGGCCGGAGATATAGACGAAATCGCCGGCCCGCACGGCGGGGGCGAAGGGCAGGGGCTGGCCGCCTGCGCCGGTGCGATCGTCGCCGTAGCGGATGACTTTCTTTTCGCTGCTCATGTTCAGAGTTCCTTTTGTTCTGATGGGTGTGTTCGGGTGGGTGGGGTCACCAGACCTGGCCGCGGGCGGCGACCGGGCAGGGACCAAGATGCTGGCCGCCGCGGATCAGCTGCACCTCGTCCAGCATGTTGGTGACCACGCAGACGTGGTTCGGGATGATGCGCAGGCGGTCGCCGACCTGCAGGTTGATGGCATCGGCGGTCAGCACGCCGTGTTCTTCGGAGAGGCCCGCGATATGGATGTCGGGGCGGCCCAGCACATGGCCGTGGCCGTCGAGCCCTAACAGGTCGGACGTCAGCACCTTGCTGCCGGCATCAATCACCGCGCGGCCCTCGCTGGGCACCGAGATCACCGTGACCAGCACGCTGAGCGCGCAGTCGTCCCAGGTGCAGGTGCCGCGGGCCTGAAGCGAGCGGTCGTTGAAGACATAGGTGCCGATGCGGTATTCGGTGGCGACGCTGACCTCTTGGGCCTGCCACATGCCGGGGGAGCCGCCGTTGGAGATGGTCGGCACCTCCAGCCCGGCGGCTTCGATCAGGGATTTGGCCGCAACCAGCCAGCGCTGCACCTCAGCCTCTGCGCCGACGGGCGGATAAGTCATCAGCCCGCCGAAGGCGAGGCCGGGCTGCTGGCTGATGTATTGCGCCAGATCGCGGGCGGCCTCGGGCGTGGCGACGCCGCAGCGGGCGGCGCCGGTGTCGCATTCCACCAGCACTGTCATCGCATTGGGGCTGTCGGCAAAGGCGCGGGACAGGCCGTCGACGGTAGCGGTGTTGTCGGCGACCACGGTCAGGCGCACACGCTCGGCCAATGCGCGCAGGCGCGCCAGTTTGGTGTCGCCCAGAATGTTGAAGGTGATCAGCACGTCATCAATGCTGCCCTCGGCGATCATCGCCTCGGCTTCGCTGATTTTCTGGCAGGTGATGCCGATGGCACCGGCGTCGAGCTGGCGCTTGGCGATCATCGGCAGCTTGTGGGTCTTGATATGCGGGCGCAGCTTCAGACCGTGCTGGTCGCAATGGGCCTGGAAGCGGTCGATGTTGGCCTCGGCAATGTCGAGGTCCACCAGCACGGCGGGGGTGTCGATCTGCGGGAAGGTCATGCGTGTTCTGCCTGCTTGAAGGGCTCCGCGACGATCGGCCAAAGGGGGCGCGACAGACGGGTGTAGCGGGTCTCGGCGGGGTTACTGGGGTAGGGGCCATCCACCGCGGCATAGAGAATGTCGGCGGCGACGGGGGCGAAGGCGCCGTGGAAGTGGTTGGTGGATTTCACCGCAACCACCTGTTTTGCCGCGATATCTATGCCGAGGTTGGTGAAGAGATCGGGGGAGAATGTCTGCGCGCGGTTGGAGTTCAGTACCACCGCGATTCCGTTCACGTCGATCACCGCGCAGTCGCCCAGCGGCACGATGGAGGCGCCGAAGCTTTGCACCGCATCCTTGGCGACGCGCAGGACGGTGACGGTGGCGTCGATGGGATCACCGGCATGGGCCGAGGTCTTGCCGCCGAAGCGCAGGTCCAGCTCCGCGCCTTCGCCGGCGGCGTGGCACAGGCGCACCGCCATCGGGTCCCAGATGGTGCCAAGCGCCATCGAGGTGACGCCCATGTCCAGCGCGGCGCGCAGCAGGATGGTGGAATCGCCGGCCACGCCACCGCCTGGATTGTCCCAGACATCGGCCACCACCACCGGGCCGGTTTCTGCCTTGCAGGCCTGTTCCAGCGCCTCGCGCACGGTCAGGAATTCGGGTTTGGTGGTGCCGCGGAAGGAATGCAGCTCCAGCCCCAGTTCGCGCGCGAGCGCATCGCCCGCAGGTTGGTTGCCGTCGGTGATGACGATGGTCCTGGCGCCGAGATCGGGGGAGTCGCCCGCCATGAAGCCGTGAATGGCAGAGATCGACAGCGCGGTGCCGTCAGCCTCCAGCGCGCACATCTTGTCGACGAAGCCGCGCATCGGGTGGCGGCTGGTGGGCAGCACCTCCATCATGCGGACGTCAAACACGGACAGTTTGGGGTCGATCTCTCCACGGGCGGCGCGCAGGGTCAGGTCGACGCAGGCCTCGCCGGTCTCGACGAAATCGGTGTGGGGGAATTCCTTGAACACGGTGATGATGTCCGCGTTTGCCACGCGTTTTTCGCTGAGGTGACTGTGCGGGTCAAAGGTGACGCCGATGCGCACGTCCGGCCCGGCGATCTGGCGCACGGATTCGATCAGCACGCCCTCGCAATCAACGCAGCCATCCGCGATCATCGCGCCGTGCAGCCCCAGCACCACCGCGTCCACTGGCAGGGCGGCACGCAGCTGCTCCAGCACCTCGTCACGCAGCCGCGCCCAGGTGCGGGCGTTGACCAAGCCGCCGGGCTCGGCCCAGGTGGCGGTGCCCTCGATCAGTTCGACCTCGCCTGCGGCGGCGCGCTTGCGCAGGGCCGGGAACACCGCGCTGCACAGGGTCGGGGTCTCGGGGTGGTCGCCGGGGGCGGCGTAGAAGCTTTGGGCAAAGTCCGAGAAATCGGTCCGCAGCGGCGAGAACGTGTTGGTTTCAGTGGCAATCGAGGCGCAGAAGACCCGCATGGTTCGGTCCTTTGGTCGGGGGATTCGGGCAGGCGCAAAAGGACGCCTGCCCAGGGTGCCCGGCCCGCAAACGCGCAGGCCGGCGCAGAGGTCAGTCGAGGTAGGCGGAGGCGTTGGCCGCGGCGACCTGTTCCTTGAACTTGGCCAGCAGCTCACCGGCGCGGGCGTCCATGTTCTCGGCCACATGGGCCTCGAACGCGGGCTGGGCGGCGGCGGCCATGGCGGCGCGCTGCTCGGCAGTGAGGGCGGTGACCTTGATCTTGTCCATCAGCCCGCCAAGGCCGCGGTCCGAGGCCTCGATCACGCGGGACAGGCCGCGGCTGGCGATGACGCAGTTCTCGGCGGCGGTGTGCAGGGTGGCCTGCTCGGCCTCGCTCAGACCCTCGTAGAAGGCGCGGTTGATCATGAAGGTGTAGGGCGAGAACAGGTGGTTGGTCAGGGTCAGGTGTTCCTGTACCTCGGCGAAGTTCGCGAATGAGATGATCGGAACCGGGTTCATCTGGCCGTCGATCACGCCGGTCTGGAGACCGGAGTAGACCTCACCCCAGGACAGGGGGTAGGCCTCGGCGCCCAGCGACTGCATGATTTTCTGATGCGAGGGCAGGGTCATGGTGCGGATGCGGATGCCCTCGAAGTCTTCGAGATTGGCAATCGGGCGCTTGGAGTTGGTGACCGCAAAGAAACCGCCGGTGTCCGGAAAGCCCAGCACCACAACATCACCCAGCTCAGCCTCGATATCGGCGGCCAGTTCCTTGCCAAACGGGCCGTCGAAGACTTCATAGGTGGAGGCGTTGCCGTTGAAGGCAAAGGGCAGGTTCAAGACGTCGATGCGCGGGTAGTAGCTGGCCAGCGCGCCGGTGGAGGTCAGCGTAGCCTGGATGATGCCGTCGCGCACCTGCTGCACATGTTCCGCAGCCGAGCCGAGCTGGTTGGAGCCGAAGACCTCAACCGTGACGGAGCCGTTGGTGTCCGCAGTGACGATGTTGGAGAACACGGCGGTGCAGGCGTGGGCCGGATTTTCGAACGGGTCGGTCTTGTTGTCGTGGCCGAATTTGATGACCCCGCCCGCCGATGCGGTGGTTGCGGTCAGCGTTGCCGCGACGGTCAGGCCCTTGATGAGAGTGTTCATGAGTTTCCTCCTTGTTGGATTTGATTTGGTTTTGGTTATTGGGCGAAGCCGAGCATCCGGGGCAGCAGCAGGGCCGCGTCCTCCCAGAAGGCAAAGACAAACAGGATGGCGACCTCGGCCAGCAGGAAGGGCATCAGCTTCATCGAGATGCGCTCCAGCTTTTCGCCGGTGACGGAGGACAGCACGAAGAGGCAGGCGCCCACCGGGGGTGTCATCAGCGAGATGTTCAGCGCCAGCACAAAGATGATGCCTGCGTGGATCGGCTCCAGCCCGACCTGTTCGCTCAGCGGCACCAGCACCGGCGCGAGGATGATCAGGATGGCGGTAATGTCCATCACCATGCCGACGATCAGCAAGAGGCCGATGATGATGGCGATCACCGCATAGCGGTTGTCGGACAGGCCCAGCACGGTTTCCGCGATCAGCTGCGGGATGCGCTCGAAACTCATCCACCAGCCGAGAATGCCGGCAAAGGCGATGATGACAAAGATCACCCCGGTGATGCGCGCGGTGCGCACCAGCATGCCGTAGAAGCCCCGCAGGGTCAGGGTGCGGTAGACAAAGACGCCGATGAAGATGGCATAGGCAACGGCGATCGATGCGGCCTCTGTCGGGGTGACGATGCCGCCGAGGATGCCGCCGAGGATGATGACGGGCATGGCGAGCGCGGTGAGGGAGGACAGGAAGGTGTCCCAGATCTCGCGGGGGGTGGCGCCGCGGATGGCCTTGGGCAGGTTCTCGCGCTTGCCGCCGATGGCGATGACGCCCATGCAGACCAGGCAGATCACCAGACCGGGCAGGATGCCTGCCGCGAACAGCCCGGCAATCGACACGCCCATCAGCGAGCCATAGACCACCATCAGGCCCGAGGGCGGGATGGTCGGGCCGATGATCGACCCGGCGGCGGTGACCGCACAGGCGTAGTCGCGCTTGTAGCCTTCCTTGACCATCGCGGGCACCAACGTGCGGCCAAAGGCGGCGGCGTCGGCGGTGGCGGATCCGGTCAGCCCGGCAAAGAATACCGAGGCCAGCATATTGGTATGCGCCAGCCCGCCGCGAAAGCGTCCGACCAGCACCTGCGCCAGCTTCACCAGCCGCCCGGTGATGCCGATGTCGTTCATGATCTCACCCGCCAGGATGAAGAAGGGCATCGCGAGGAAAGGGAAGATGTTCAGCCCGTTGAAGATCTTGCTGGGACCGATGGCAAGGAAGCTGGTGCCGCCCATGTCGATCAGGCCGACGACGCCGGCAAGGCCGATGGCAAATCCGATCGGCATGCCGAACAGGATGAGGACAACAAATGCGATCGCGGCGATCATGGTGTTTCCTCCTCGAGGCGATCGTTGAAGGGCGGGTTGTCGATGTGGCTGCCCATGTCGCGCATCAGCACCAGCGCCAGCTGCACCGCGGCCAGCGCGGCAGAGACCGGGATGGCGGCATAGAAGGGCGCAAGGCTGACGCCGAAGATCATCGCCTGCCGCGGTGCGCCGCTGGCGGCAAAGCCGATGCCGAACCACAGCACGTAGAGAAACAGCGCCAGTGCCAGGAGATCCATGCAGATCAGCGCCGCCCGGCGCAGCCCCGTCGGCAACGCCAGCACAAAGGCGGTCAGCCCGATGTGGTCGCGCCGCGCAATGCCGGAGGACACCGCCAGCATTGCCGCCCAGATCATCAGGTAGCGGGCCAGAACCTCGGGCCAGGGCAGCTGCCAGTGGAAATAATAGCGGTCAATCACCCCCAGCCAGACATCCAGCACCAGCGCCAGCATCAGGGCGGCGACGATGGCTTCGACGGTTGAGTTGATTTTGACGCTGGCGGTTTCGGCCCATTTCCGCATCGCTCACCTCCCCTGAGCTTGCTTGTACTTGAAGTACATTTAACTCAGGTTGGCGGCATGAAATCAACATAATTTTGTTACTAAGGTACGTATTTTCGACAAATGCCTGAAAAACCATCTTAGATTTTTGTCGGTTTGACCCGAAAATGTATCTGAGTTACGTTTCTCGGCGTAACCAAGGAGACCGCCGTGACCGACGAAACCATTGCTTCTACCGCTGACGGGCTGCCTCCGAAGAAGGGTATTTCGGGAACCGCGGACGTGATTTCCTCGCTGCGCCGCCATGACGGGCAGCTGCCGACGCAGGAGCAGAAGGTGGCCGATTTCGTCAAGGCGCATCTGGAGCAGATCAGCGCCATGACCATCGCCGAGCTGGCGGGGCACTGCGATGTCAGCACCCCGACGGTGATCCGCTTCTGTCGGACGCTCGGCTGCGACGGGTTTCGCGAGTTCAAGCTGCGGCTGGCGCAGAACCTTGCGGTCAGCCAGCAATATCTGACCGCCAAGCCGCTGCCCGAACAGGTGCGCGGCGATACGGCGATCGATCAGATCCTCGGCGCGCTATATGCCTCGGCCAGCGCCATGCAGCAGCAGATCGATGCAGAGGCGATGGAGCGCGCAAAGGCAGCCATGCTGGAGACCCGGCATCTGGTTTTCGCGGGCATTGGCGGCGGCTCTTCCAATGTGGCGCAGGAGGCGGCGAACCGGTTCTTCCGGCTGGGAATCCCGGCGGTGTCGACCAGCGACAGCTACATCCTGCAGATGCGCGCGGCGACGCTGAAGGCTGGGGATGTGCTGTTCCTGATCTCGGCCAGCGGCGAGGCGGATGCCATCGTCGGTGCGGCAGAGATTGCCGGCGGCTATGGTGCGACGACCATCTGCATCACCAAGCCCGGCACCCGGCTGGCCCATGCCTGCACGGTGCCGATCCTGCTGGACCTGCCGGAGGACCGGGACATCCACAAGCCCACCGCCTCGCGCTATATCCACATGATCGTGGTCGATGCGCTGGCGATGGCGGTGGCGCAGGCGATGGATGAAACCACCGAGAACCTGCGCCGCATCCGCGCGTCGCTCACCGCCTATCACGGGCGCACGGGGCCGCAGCCGCTGGGCGACTGAGGCCGCGCGCGCGAGGGCTGCTCAGAACGCGCCGGGGGCGCATTGCAGGCAGACCAGCCCTTCGCTGCGCCAGAAATCAACCACGCTGGCGCGGTCGTCAAAGACGATCCAGGGATCGAACCCGTCGAGCCGCATCTGCTGCAGCAGGTCGCGCTTTACGTCCGGGTCGCTCAGCTCGTCGGCATCGCCGGGGCGCAGGTAGATGCCATCAAAGGGCAGATCGTTCGCCTCCAGCCAGGCCACGGTCTGCGCCACCCAGCCTGCGGGGCGGCCTGAACACAGCACGATCTGCTCGCCGCCGACCTTCAGCTGCCGCAGCACCCGGGCCACCGGCGCGATCACCGCGGTTTCCGCCATGGCGTCGTGGAAGGCGTCCCAGTGTTTTTCCGGCCCGTGCACCAGCGGGCCGAGCCGCTCGGCGTCGAATTCGGCCAGCGTGCCGTCGATGTCGAAGACGGCGCAGGGGCGGCGGGCGGGGGTGTCAAAGCTCATCAATCTCTTCCTTGTGGGTCAGGGGGGTGCCGCCGGGGAGCGGACGGTAATGGATGGCGCGCGCGTTGGGGGCGCGCTGTCCGACGTCCGGCTGGCCGGTCAGCAGGCGGGTCGCGCGGATGACGCCGGAGTGGCAGACGATCACCGGCAGCGCAGGGCCTGCTTGCCGGATGCAGTCGGTCAGCGCGGCATGGACGCGCAGGATCATCTCAGCCCAGCCCTCGCCGTTGTCTGGTGTGCCCTCGCGCCGGGGCAGCTCGGCCAGGGGGCGGCCTTCGAAGATGCCCCAGTCGCGTTCGCGCAGACCGTCCAGCACAGTTGCAGGACAGTTGGGAAAGCCAAGCGCCGCGGTTTCGTGGGCCCGGGCCATCGGGCTGGTGAACAGGGCCAGTGGCTGGGGCCAGTCGCGGTCCGCAAGGGCGCGGGCCTGCTCGCGGCCTGCCTCCGTCAGTGCCACATCCAGACGCCCGGCGATGAGGCTCGCGCGGTTGGCCGTGGTCTCGCCGTGGCGGATCAGGCAGAAGGCGCGGGTGGGCAGGGGGGGCAGCGGCCCGGTCACAGCGCCACCGTTTCATGCAGGAACACCTGGGCGTCAAAGCCGGGTTCCACCAGGTAGTCCTCGGGCAGGGTGCAGAAAGCGGGGGCAAAGCGTTTGGCGCCGAGGCGGCGGATCATCGCGATCTGGTCCGGCAGCGGCGGATGCACGTTCCAGCGGCAGAAATGCCCGCCCTCGACCGCCTCAATGCCGCGGGCATGGGCGGTCATGTGGCCGGTGAAGATCACATGCGCATCGCGCCCCAACCGGCCGCTTTCGCGCCAGGCGCGCACATAGGCCCAGGCCGCGCCGCCGTCGGCGTTGGGGGTGTCGCAGATCAGAAAGCGGGCCGCGTCCAGCGGGCCGCGCTCCAGAAGCGGCGCGATCTCCTGCGCGCCGGGGGCAACGCCGCCGGAGGCCAGGGCAGCGCGCAGGGCGGCGGCGCATTCGGGGTCCAGCAGCACCGCCTCGGGTCCGAAGCGGCGCATCAGGTGCAGCGCCAGTTCGCCTGCGCGGCCCGAGGGCGGCACCGGCAGCAGGATCTGGCCCTCCAGCCGGTCGATCAGCGCGTCGAGATCGGCCAGCCGCTGCGCCTGCGGCACCGGGTTCAGGTGGTAGGAGCAGTCGATGATCGCGGTCTCGGCGGGCGGCGGCGCGTCAAAGGCGAACCAGGCGGATTCCTCTGACCAGTCGCCGGAATAGAACAGCCCGCCGCCGAGGTCGAAGTGGAACCACACGCCGCCAAGCGCGTGGCCGTTGCGCCCGGTGGTGAGGCGCACGCCGTCCAGCAGGACCTCGCCCTGCTCCGGCAGCTCCTGCACCCGGGCCGAGGGCGGCAGCGCCTGCGCGGTGCGGCGGGTGGCATAGATCGGCAGGCCGGCCTCCACCGCGTAAGCGGCGCCGCCGATGTGGTCGATATGGTCATGGGTGACAAAGACCGCATCGGCGCCCTCCAGCCAGGCGGGGTCGAAATTGGCGTTGGCCTCGGGCCCGAAGCCGCAGTCCAACAGCCAGCGGCGGTGACCGGTGTCGAGGCGCATCGCGGCCGGGCCCTTGTCCCCGATGCCGGAGAGAACGGTGATGGTGCTCATGTGGTGTCTCCGGATCAGGCGGCGGCGAAGGCCCAGGGCGGCGTCAGGGTCAGCCCGATCTGGCTGCCGGGGGCGTAGCGGGTCAGGCTCTGGGCGACCAGCGCGTCGCCGGTGGCAGCGACCAGGTCCAGCCGGTAGCGACCGCCGAGATAGGTTGCGCGGGCGACCTGGGCGCGGATGTCTCCGGTTTCCGCAATGGCGAGGTTTTCCGGCCTGAGACAGGCCAGTGTCGGGCTGGGGCTGTCGGTTTTTACCGGCAGGCGGGTGCCCAGCAGGCTGGCCTCGCAGCTGGTGCCGCTGTGCTGGGGGCCGGACAGCGGCACCACGGTGCCATCGCCGATGAACTCGGCCACAAAGCGGCTGCGGGGACGGGCATAGAGCGCCTCTGGCGTGTCGAGCTGCACGATCCGGCCCTCGTTCATCACCGCGATGCGGTCGGCCATCGCCATTGCCTCGGCTTGGTCGTGGGTGACATAGACCATCGTCGCGCCGGTGCGCTGGTGGAAGTCGCAGAACACTTCCTGCATCGAGGCGCGCAGGGCGACGTCGAGATTGGCCAGCGGCTCATCCAGCAGCACGGCGGTCGGGTCCGAGACCAGGCAGCGCGCCAGCGCCACCCGCTGCCGCTGGCCGCCCGACAGATCCGAGGGCATGCGGTCGGCGTAAGGCTGCAGCGCGGTGGCGGCCAGCGCGGCGTCGATGCGGGCTTCGCGCTCGGCTCTTGGCAGTTTGCGGATCTCCAGCGGGTAGCCGACGTTGCGGCGCACGGTCATATGCGGCCACAGGGCGTAGGACTGGAACACGAAGCCGATGTTGCGGTCCTCCGGTGCGGCGTGGCGATCGGTGGCGGCATTGGCCACCTCCTGCGCGCCGATGTGGATGCTGCCTTCGCTTGGTTGCTCGAAGCCGGCGAGCAGCCGCAGCAGGGTGGACTTGCCGCAGCCGGAAGGGCCGAGAAGGGCGAGGAACTCGCCGTTTTCCACCGTGGTGGAGACGGATTGCAGCGCAGCAGTCTTGCCGAAATGCTTGGCAAGACCGGTGAGGGTCAGCTCTGCCATGGGACAACTCCTTTGGGCAGGTGGCGGGAGGTCAGCTGGATCACCGCCATCAGGAACATGACGACCAGCACGATGGTCATGGCCACGGCCGAGGCCATCACCGTCTCGCCGCTGTCGTCGAGGTTGAAGATCACCACGCCCAGCGTCTCGGTGCCCGAGGACCACAGGAGCGCCGAGACGGTGAGCTCGTTGAAGGCGGTAAGGAACACCAGGATCGCGCCGGCCGCGGCGGCAGGGGCCGAGAGCGGCAGGATGATGTCGCGCAGCCGCCGCCACAATGGTGCGCCGACGGCGCGGGCGGCCTCGTCCATGGCGGGATCGAGCTGGCGCAGGCTCGACTGCACGGGGCGGAACATCACCGCAAGGAAACGCGCAAGATAGGCGAGGAAGATGATCCAGATCGTGCCGTAGAGCGTGGCCTCCGTGAACGGCAGGTTGATCATCAGGAGGATCATCGCGATCGCCAGCACCACGCCGGGCAGCGCATAGGGCAGGTCCAGCAGGCTGTCGAACAGCTGCCCCGCGCGGGTCTTGTGTCGCTCCATCAGCCAGGCCAGCGGCAGGCACAGGGCCATCAGCAGCGCCGCCGCCCCGGCCGACAGCAGGAAGGAGTTCACGAAGGCGCGTCGGGTGGCAGGCTGGCGGAACAGCGCCTCGTGCCAGCCGTCCAGCGACAGGGTGTCGAGCCGCAGGGGCACGCCGTAGGCCGGCACCAGGGAGGTCGCCAGCAGGCCGGCCATCGGCAGCACCAGGATCGCGGCGATCACCAGCCACAGCGCGATCTCGACTGGCAGCCGGGCGCGGCCCAAGGGGATCATCAGCGGGCGGCCACCGGAGCCGGTCAGGTGCAACCGCTGGCGGCGCTGGAAGAAGCGCTGCAGCAGGATGCCCGCGATGGCGACGGCGCCGATCAGCATGGCCAGCACCGCAACCTCGGCCAGCACCGCGGTGCCAAGTCCCGCCAGCCGCTGGTAGATCAGCGTCGGCAGGGTGGCATAGCCTGCCGGAATGCCCAGCATCGCCGGGATGCCGAAATTGCCGAGCGCGGTGACAAAGGTGATCGCGATGCCGCCCAGCAAGCTGGGCAGGGTCAGCGGCAGCACCACCTGCCACCAGATCCGCAGCCCGCGGGCGCCGGAAATCCGCGCGGCCTCAACCGCGTCCTGCGGGATCGCGCGCAGCCCGGCGCGCAGGGTCAGAAAGATGATGGAGGTATGCTGGATGCCGAGCAGGAGGATAATGCCGCCGGGGGAATACAGGGGCTGCGGCGCGCCGAGCGGCGGTGCGAGGCCAAGGGTCTTGAGAAACACCGACGACGGGCCCATCACCTGGGTCCAGGACAGGGCGGTGATCTGCGGCGGGATCATCATCGGGATCATCAGGCAGAACACCAGCGCCGCCTTGCGCCGCAGGTCGGTGAGCGCCACCAGGAAGGCAAAGACGCCGCCGATCAGCACGGAAATCAAGGTTCCCAGCCCCGCTGTCACCAGCGAATGCCACAGCGCCGAGCGGGTGGCGGGCTTGGCCAGAACCTCGGCCAGAAATCCGGGATTGAGGCCGCCGCCAGCGGTCAGCCCCTCGTGGAACAGCCGGGCGACCGGCGCCAGGGTGACCAGGATGGCCAGCCCCAGAACCAGCGTCAGCAGCCGACCCTCGGACCGGCTGCTGCTGGGATATGCGATCGCGCGTGTCATTCGGCGCCGAAGAGCTCTGCGAATTTCGCCTTGTTCGCGTCGGCGTCCTGCAGCGCCTGGGCCGGGTCAAAGGCCATCAGCTTGATCTCTTCGCGGGCCGGGAAGCCCTCGGGCACGCCCATGCCGTTGCGGGCCGGGATGTAACCCATGTCCAGCACCAGCTGCTGGCCCTGCTGCGACAGCACGAAGTCGACGAACTTCTGCGCCGCATCGACGTTCTTGGCGGTCTCGAGGATCGCCACCGGTTCTGTGACGTAGGAGACGCCCTCTTCAGGGAAGACGAATTCAACCGGCGAGCCGTCAGCCTTGTTGCGGATGGCGAGGAAGTCGACGACCACGCCATAGGGCTTCTCGCCGGAGGCGACCGCCTTGAAGGTGCCACCGTTGCCGCCCTGGGCGCGGGCCTCGTTGGCGGCGAGATCCCCGTAGTAGTCCCAGCCCAGCTTGTCGTCGCCGGTCAGGGTCGCGAGGTGGATCAGTGCTGCGCCGGAGTAGAGCGGCGAGGGCATCGCCAGCTGGCCCTTCAGCGACGGATCGGCCAGATCGCCCCAGGAGGTCGGCTGGCTGGCGGCGCCGGTGTTGTAGACGATGCCGGTGGTGATCAGCTTGGTCGAGTGATAGTAGCCATCGGCGCTGTAGAGCGCCGGGTCATAGGCCTGTGCCTCGGGCGACTGGTAGGCCTTGAGGTGGCCGGCCTGCGCCATGCCTTCCAGTGTCACGGTGTCTGCGATCAGCAGCACGTCGGGCTGCGGGTTGCCGGCCTCGATCTCGGCGGTGAGCCGGGCCATCAGCTTGGTGGTGCCGTCGCGCACCCAGTCGACCTCAATGCCCGGGTGGGCGGCCATGAAGGCGTCGACGGTCTTTTGCGCGTCGGCGTTGGGCTGCGAGGTATAAAGAGTCAAAGTGCCGGCCAGGGGCGCCGTAGCGACCAGAGCCAGCGTGGCGGCAGACAGAAGGGTTTTCATCGGAAATCTCCGGTTTTGGCTTTCGTACGAAAGTGTGCGTGCCGCCGTTATTCCCCGAGTCTGAAAAGGTTTTGTGACAGTTTCCCAACAATATTATTATCTTGCCCGCATGGACTACGGCCTGCTACCCGAGGGGGCGGCAAGGCTATTTTCAAAGGAAAGCGGATGCGTAAGGAGGACATGACCCGGCGACGCGATGCCATCATCGCGCTGTTGTGCGAGGCGGAAGAACTGTCCGCAGCCGCGCTTGCGGCGCGGTTGGGCGTTTCGGTGCAGACGATCCGCAGTGATCTGCGTCAGTTGGATGAGGCTGCATTGGTGCAGCGGCGCAACGGGGGGGTGCGGCTGCGCCAGCCCTCGGAAAATATCGGGTATGCGCCCAGGGCCAGCTTGGCACGGGCAGAAAAGCAGCAGATCGCCATGGCGGTGCGCGACCTTGTCCCCAATGGTGCCCGGATCGCGCTTGGCACCGGCACCACGGTGGAGACCTGTGCGCGCATGCTGGCGGCCAGCCGTGCAGATTTGTTCATCGCCACCAACAGCATACATGCCGCCATCGCCTTGCAGTCAGCGGAGGGGGCTGAAGTGGTGCTTTCCGGTGGCACGCTGCGTCTTCGTGATCTTGACGTGATCGGCGCGGCATCGGTGACGTTCTTCAGCAGCTTCCTCGTTGACCTCGCGGTCTTCAGTTGTGGAGGGCTATCACCCTGCGGTGCGGTTCTGGACTACAACACTGAGGAAGTCGCGGCCCGCTCAGCCATCGCCGCCTGTGCGCGGCGCACGGTCTTGGTCATGGATGCCAGCAAGCTCGGCAAGGCATTGCCGTGTCGCAAAGGCATGGTGTGGGAGTATGACGTTGTCGTGACCGGGGCGGACCTGCCTGAAGACGTTCAGCAGCAGTGCCGGGCATTGGGATGCGAAGTGATCCGCGTGGGACCAGACCGAGCGGCAACAAACAGCGATGCGGAGCATGCATGATTGCTTGGTTGGAATGAGGTCTATTCCTCGTTGACTTTTGGAGAGTGCGTGCCATCAGGCCTCTCCATCGTAGAATTACAATTATGTTAAATGATGTAGCGACAGCCCAGCGGTTATGCGGCTCACTGTCTCAGAAGCGTTAGGAAGATTTCCCTTTCCCTGATGCGAAGCATCCCCGGCACCAATGATGCCGGGGATGCAGATCGACTTTGACGAACGGCTTGGCTCAACCAGCCTTCACCGGTGCTGCCGGAACGGCGGTCGACCTTGACGAAACAAAGCCTTCGGTCACCTCGTCAGTGGGTCGGCTCAGAAGGCTGACACCGACGAACAGCAGCGTCGACACCGGCAGGCCCAGAATGCCCGCGTTGTAGCCGAACAGCTTGTTGCCGGTCAGATACATTGCGATCACGAACAGCCCGCCACCCGCAATCGAGACCAGCGCACCGGCGGCCGTGCCGCGCTTCCAGAAGAAGGCGCCGACAATGGCGGGTACGGTCACCACCAGCCCGGCCGAGGCGGCAACCGACAGGATCGAGATCAGGCTCAGCTCCAGCGCGGCGAAGCCAAGGGCGAGAACGGAGATCACCGGGATCACCAGCTTGCCGATCCACAGCTGGCGGTGATCGGACTGGTCGCCGCTGACATTGCCGTAAACATCGCGCGCCAGCATCGATGACAGCGTCAGCAGGATTGAATCGATGGTGGACACGGCCGCGGCCAGAATACCGACCATCACGATCACTCCCAGTACCGGCGGCACGAAATCAGAGGCCAGCAGCACTGAGGTCGCGAGATCCGCGCGCTCCAGTTCCGGGAAGGCGACGAAGGCCGAGAACCCCCAGATCACAGACACCAGCGTGTAGATCAGGCCAAAACACAGGAAGATCAGCAGCATCCGGCGCAGAGCGGCCTTGGATTCCGGCATGAACAGGCGCTGGCTGACCTGTGGGTTTGAGATCGAGAAGAAGAACCACGGAATGGTCAGCCCGATGAAGGTTTGCAGGCTGAACAATCCCGGTCCCGGCACCGTCAGCATCTCGGGTTTGCGTTCGGCGACGGTTTCAAACATGCCGGTGAAGCCGCCCAGCTCGCTGACGACCAGAATGGCCACGATGGAGGAGGCAACGATCATCACCAGCGCCTGCAGGCTGTCGGTCCACATGACCGAACGGATGCCCGCCACGTAGGAGAAGAAGATCGCCAGCGCGGTTGCAATCAGCAGCCCGGTGCCAAAGGAAATCGCGCCGTCCGACATGCCGGACACCAGATAGCCCACGCCAGAGAGCTGCACTGCGGAATACGGGATCAGGAAGATGCAGCTGACGATCGCCGCCGCGATTGCAACCCAGCGGCTGCCGTAGCGCGCGCCCAGCATCTCCGACGGGGTGACGAACCCGTATTTCTTGCCCGCCGCCCAGAAGCGGGGGCCGAAAATGGCGACCAGCGACACGCCGGCGAAATAGACGATCTCGAACCCCAGCGCGCCGACGCCGCCCTTGTAGGTGAGCCCGGCCAGCCCGACCATCATGAAGGCGGAATAGGTGGTGGCCGAATAGCTGAGTGCCGAGACCACGCCGCCCATGCTGCGGCCGCCGAGGAAGTAATCCGACATTGTGGTGGATTTGCCCGCCCGCGACAGGATAGCGACGATGATGGAGATCACCACATAGGCGGCGATGCCGTACCAGATGAAAGACTGGCTCATTCCTCGTCCTCCGTGAAAGAGGCGGTGGCCAGCGCGTTCAGCACGATGATGGCCACCCCCGCAAGGGTCCAGAAAAGAAAGGCACCGGTCCAGCTCGGCGTGTCGCCAAGCAGGCCGTAAGGCACGGCGTAACAGGCCAGAATGACCAGCCCCACCAGCCACAGGGATACTGTACGTAGCATTGTTCTGCGCTCCCGTTGGATCGTTGAGTTATGTTAGAGGATGCTTTGCTGCACCGCTTGTTGTTTAAGTCTGCCGCATCCGGCCTGCGGGCGCTGACGCCCGCAGATGACACGGCTCAGGCCAGGCTGTCGAGCCAGTCCTCGATATCGGCGGCGTCGGTGACGTCCGCGTATTTCTGGTTCATGTCGTAAAGGTTCGCGTCATGTGGTGCTTGCGCCCTGTCTGCGCAGCAGTCCCGCGGTACCAGAACGTTGAAGCCGGATTGCACCGCATCGACCACGGTGGCGCGCACACAGCCAGAAGTGGTGGCGCCGGTGACGATCACCGTATCCACCCCTGCTCCGGTTAGTAGGCCCGCCAGATTGGTGCCGTGAAAAGCAGAAGCGCCGTGTTTGACAATCACCGGATCTGCCGCCGCGATACCCGTGGCGGCGTCGATTTCCACCAGGCGGCTGCCCGCGGCAAGGGCCGCCATTCCGGCGGCCTTTTTCAGCCAGGGCAGCGCTTCACGCTCCCAAGGCTGAAAGGCGATGGTGGTATAGATCACCGGCAGACCCATGGCGCGCGCCTTGTCCGTCAGCCGTCGGGTCGCGGCAATCTGCGCGGACATGTCAGCGGCGGTCGGGTATTGCGTGTCGGTGAACCCGTAGGAGAAATCCACCACCACGATGGCGGGCCGGGTGCCGCGCGGCACCGGCTGGCCAAAGCCCGCATCCGAATAGACCTGTTCCTGAGACATGCTGCCCCCTCCCCCGCGGCCTCAGCCGCGCTCCATCTGCATTTCCTTCACCACCAGATCGCCGTCGATCACGATCGGCTCGTCATCCAGGAACAGCGAACAGCCGCGCATCGGGATGTCGAGGTGGCAGGCGGTGTCGTTCGGTCCGCCCAGCTCGTTGTTGGGGCCGGTCGAGAACATCACGTTGCCGTAAAAGCTGCGCGGCTCCATCCCCATGCCGCCGGGGAATTCGCCCGGGGTCATACCGTGCCATTTGGCATTGGGGTTCATGCCCCATCCGACATGACTCATCCCCATGCCGCGCGGATCATTGAAGGCCTGCATGTAGGATTTCACCAGTTCCGCATCCAGCCCGCCGCGGATGTCGGTGATCCAGCCTTTCTCGATGGTGTAGGTGATCGGGTCGCGCACATACATGTTCTGCGGCAGCAGCACGTCGCCCGGCGCCACCACGATGGTGCCGTCCACGCCGTCATCGTCGCCGCCGGTAAAGACAAAGCCCGAGGGCCAGTGGTCCCAGCGGCCCGGCGTGTCGGTGCAGGCATATTCGGCCACGGTCTCATAGGTGTTGAGCTTGTAGGTCACGTCGGTGCCATGCGGCGAGGTGATCCGCATCACCTTGGCGCGCGACAGGTAGTCCGCACCGATCTCAACCTTCTCGCGCAGTTCCTGGCTTGGCAGCATCCGCGCCAGCAGCTCCGGCGGCTCCACCGCAGTCAGCACGCGGGTTCCGGCCGCCTGGATCGCCATCTGCTCGGGGCTGAACAGCAGGAAGATGCAGTCGATCAGCATGTCGCAATTCTTCAGCGCCTCCACCGCATCGGGCATGGCTGCCAAACCGGTCTCGCCCACCGCCCAGGCCCCGGCGACCGGCGGCGCGGGCAGGCGCATGTGGTACATGTTAGCGCCGAGGATCCGGCCTGCCGCTATGAAGGCATCGGCATAATCCAGACGCTCGTTGCCCTGTGTCAGCACGACCAGGCGCTCGTCCTTCTGCACGCCGGACATTTTCAGCTGATGTACGCAGATTTCGGTAAAGCTCTGATGGTCCATCACGTTTCTCCCTGAAGTCGTGTTTGTTATGCGTTGAAGTCGAGAACGGCGGCGAGGAACCCTTCGAGGTCGTCCCAAGGGATCATGTGGCCTGCGCCGGGTACGATGCGCTGTTCGATCTTCGGGTTCAGCTCTGCCACCTCGGCCTGGTCATCTGCATCCACAACCGTCGCGCCCCCGGCGATCACCAGCCGTGCGGGCTTGCCGATCTTGGGGATGTCCTGGTGGATGTCGTCGGTGTGGAAGCCGTCAAAGGCGGTGCGGATCGCGCCCCAGTGACAGGTGTGCAGCCATTCGGCGCGCAAGGCCAGTTGCTCCTCGGTCCAGGTCGGGCAATAGGCGCGCATATCCTCCGCCGAGCAGCCCTGTGCCGCCATCACGATGCTGTCGCCATACCACGGCCATTTCGACGGGTAGGCGCGGCGCATCGGGCCGCTCATCGGCGGGTCGACCAGGATATACCCGGCAAAAGGCGTCGCATCGCGGGCGTTGGCGCGGATCGCGATCCGAGCGCCCATCGAATGGCCCATGACCACGGGGTTGTTCATCTGCCGCGCCAGCGCGATTGCGTCATCGGCCAGCGCATCCAGCGTGTAGTCGAGGTCTCCGGTTTCCGACAGCCCACGCCCGCGCACGTCCAGCACGTGAACGTCGAACCGTTCTGCCAGCCGCTCGGCGACAAAGCCCCAGGTGATCGCGGGGGAAGTAATGCCCGGAATGACGAGGAGTTCCGGCGCGCCCTCGGGGCCCGCATAGCGGATCAGGTGCTGGCGGATGCCATTTGCGTGGACGTTGTATCCGAGTGCCATGTGCGCCTCCCTCAATACGCGCCGGACAGCAGGGTGCCGCCGCCGGGAACGCGGGTGTCGAGCTCCAGCGCCTTCAGCATCTGCCATGTGGTGGCGATGGCCGCGGTCAGCACCGGCTTGCCCACCTGTGCCTCGACGGTGGAAACCGCCGGCAGCGAGGGCATCTGCACGCAGGCCGACAGCACCACGGCATCAACATCGGTGGTGTCCATTTCCGACACGATGCCGGGCAGGTTCATTGGGTCATGCGCCGCCACGGCGAGGTTGTCGGAAATCTCCAGTGCGCGCCACGTCACTACCTCGATGCCCTCGTTGCGGATGTATTCCACCACCATTTCGGTCAGTGGCTTCATATAGGGGGCGACCACCGCGATTTTCTTGGCGCCGATGGCCTGGATGCCTTCGACCAGCGCACCGGCAGAGGTCACCACCGGGGCCGCCGCCTCGTTCGACTTGGTCACGCCGTGCAGGCGTTCCTGCGACACGCGGTGATAGCCGTGGCCCATCGACATGATCGCCACCAGGCAGGCGTAGCCCATCACATCGACCTTGGCGTCCGACAGCTCCAGCGCACAGCGGTCGCTGTCGGCATCCATCTTTGCCAGCTCTTCCTTGGTCACATGCTTCATCCGCATCCGCGAGGAGTGGAAGGTGAACCGCTCCGGCGCGATGGCCTCCCGCGCCCGCAGCAGCGCCGGGATTTCGGTCTCCATCGTGATGTTGGAACTGGGGACGATCTGGCCGATCCGATAGGGTTTCATGTCCTGCACCTGTTTGTGTACGAATTATTTCATGTGTAGGATTTTGTTCGTACAGAAACAAGTTTAAAAAACGCACCTTTTGCAAACTTGCGTTATTTCAAGTGTTTAGATGCTATCTGGATGAAGAGAGGACGCGAAATACTCTTGAAAGCTACGCTGGCACATCTGATAATCAGACGCGCACTGTGTTCTAAGCCTGCCACGCGAATGCAGGCGCGAATCGCGACCGGGCTCAGGGTCGGACCCCGGCCGAATTGCCGAATCTCGCAGATGCTATTTGTGACTTCAGCCGCACGCCAGCCGTGCGCGGAGGGTCAGCAGAGCTTTGCCAGCAGCCGCAAGAACGTTTCGCTCTCGCGTTTGGTCAATGGCGCCAGTGTCGCTTCCGAGATGCCCATCACCACTGGCAGCGCCTCCTGAATGAGGGCGCGGCCTTTCTCAGTCGAGCGCAGCATGTAGCGGCGCTTGTCTTCAGTATCGCGTTCAGTGGTCACCAGCCCCTGGGCTTGCAGCCGCGAGACCACGCCCTTGGTGGTCGCCGCGTCCATTGCAACCAGACGACCCAGCGCGTTCTGCGAAATTGGGCCCGTCACCTGCACCAGGCGGAACAGCATCGAAAACTGGGTCGCTGTCAGCCCGCCGATCATCCGCTCCGTGAAAATCGTCTGGTGCCGCTGATAGGCCTTGCGCAGCAAGAAGCCCACCTGCTCGTCCAGCACGTATTCCGTCGCGGTCTGCGCTGTTTTACCGGAGGTCTCGTCGTGGTGGCGCGGCGGCATTTGCAGGCACTCCAATGTTATCTGTCTGCTTCACCGTTTACATGGCTGCGCCACGGAGGCAACCTTGCGACAAGGGTCTGGGCTTTGTTCGGAGAGATTTCTTCGCGTTTTCAGACTGTTTGCGTGCCCACATTTTAGACATTCCCTTAACGTGGCGGGCCAATGCCGGGAAAATGCAGTGGTCGACCATTGCGCTACGCCGAAAAACTTGTTTGTATACACCCAAAAATACCAAGGGCGCAGCGGTCCACAGGACATGCTGCACACGACAAGGGAGGCTCTCTGAATGGCGGAGACGGCAAAAACACTGCATCTGCAGGTCAATGGCACGGGGCACGACCTGTCGGTCGACCCGCACCGCACGCTGCTTGACATCCTGCGCAGCGAATTGGGCCTGAAGGGGCCGAAATACGGCTGCGGCATGGCCCAGTGCGGCGCCTGTATGGTTCTGGTGGACGATGCCCCGGCGCGGGCCTGCGTCATGCGCGCGGGGCAGGTCAGAGGTCGCGAAGTTACGACATTGGAGGGGCTCGCGGATCGTGAAACCGGCGCCCTGCACCCGGTTCAGGCGGGCTTCGTGGCTGAGGAAGGCGCGCAATGCGGCTACTGTCTGAACGGCATGGTGATGAGTGCAGTGGCGCTGCTGAGGCAGGAGCCGCAGCCGGATGCGGCGCGCATCCGGACAGCATTGACCCATAACCTTTGTCGCTGCGGTACCCATAAGGAAATCATCGCGTCGGTGCAGCACGCGGCGCGGCTGATGGCCGCCGCCAAGGCACAGCCCGCCACTGCGCCCGTACCCAAGACCGCAAAGGCGCACCCCGCATGACCGACCTCCCCTTTGGCAGCCTGTCGATCCACCGCGAGACGGAGGCCGGGCGCGAAATCTTCGTCACCTTCGACAGCAGTGGCGTGCTGACCGCCTTTAACGGGCACGTGGATCTGGGTACTGGCATCCAGACCGCCCTGGCTCAGATCGTCGCCGAAGAGGCCGGACTGCCGCTCAGCCGCGTGCAGGTCGTCCTCGGGGACACCAACCGCACCCCCGACCAGGGGCCGACCATCGCCTCGGAAACCATCCAGGTGACCGCTGTTCCCCTGCGCGCGGCTGCTGCCCAACTGCGCCAGGAGCTTACCCGGCGCGGTGCCCGGCGGCTGAACGCACCAAATGACGGTGTGGCGCTGAGCGAAGGCCGGATCCTCTGGAAGGACACCGCCGTCTCCTACGAGGCGTTGCTCGAAGGCCGTGCAGAGTCACTGCCGCTCGATCTGTCCATCCCGGTGAAATCGCCTGCGGATTATTCCATTGTCGGCCAGAAGACCCCGCGGCAGGATCTGCCTGCCAAGGTCACCGGCCAGCATACCTACATCCACGACGTTGATGTGCCCGGCATGATCCATGGCCATGTGATCCGCCCGCCCTATACCGGGCGCGACAGCGGCCCCTTCATCGGCACCAGCCTGATCGGCTGGGACGAGACCGCCGTGCAGCACATGCCCGGTTTCATTGCGGTGGTACGGCAGGGTGATTTTCTCGGCGTTGCTGCAGAGCGCGCCGATCAGGCGCAGGCCATCGCCGAGGCGCTGCCGGTGCAGTGGCGCCAGCCACCCGCCGCGCCAGACCTAAGCGACCTGCGACATGCGATCCGCAACCAGCCCTCGACCCCGCGCGCGCTGGACCGGACCGGCGATTTTGACCGCGGCATGGCCGAGTCGGAAACCACCCTGTCACGCACCTATGTCTGGCCCTATCATCTGCACGGCTCCATCGGGCCGTCTTGCGCGGTGGCCGACTGGAACGGCGGCGCGCCGGTGGTCTGGTCCGGTAGCCAGAACCCCCACATGCTGCGCGGCGACCTTGCGACGCTGACCGGCCTTGCGCCCGAAGACATCGAGATCCGGCGCTATCAGGCGGCGGGTTGTTACGGGCGCAACTGCGCCGATGACGTCTGTGGCGATGCACTGCTGATGGCGCGCGCTCTGGGCCGTCCGGTGCGGGTGCAGCTGACCCGGTCGCAGGAACACCTGTGGGAGCCGAAGGGCGCCGCCCAGCTGATGGACATTTCCGGCGGCCTGAAGGACGGGGCGCTGCACGCCTACAGCCTCGACACCTGGTATCCCTCGAACCGTGGGCCCAACCTTGCGCTGCTGCTGACCGGCGCCGTCTCGCCGGAACCGCGCCCCTCGGACATGGGTGACCGCACCACGGTGCCGCCCTACCGTATCCCGCACAAGCGCATCACCGTGCATGACATGGCGCCAATCGTGCGCGCCGCCTGGATGCGCGGCGTCTCAGCCCTGCCCAACACTTTCGCCCACGAAAGCTTCATCGACGAAATGGCGCATGAGGCAGGCACGGATCCGGTTGCCTTCCGCCTGCAGCACATTGACGATCCCCGCGCCGCCGAGCTGATCCGGCGCACCGCCGAGGCCGCAGGCTGGGACGCCCGCGAGAAACCCCGTCTGCGCCGTGAGGGGCGGATGGCCTATGGCACCGGCTTTGCCTATGCCACCTATGTCCACGGCCCCTTTCCCGGCACTGCGGCCGCGGCTGCAGCCTGGATTTGCGACGTTGCCGTCGACATGGAGACCGGCGAGGTTACCCTTACCCGCGTCTTTGTTGGTCAGGACCAGGGTCTGGTCATCAACCCAGACGGGGTGCGCCATCAGATTCATGGCAACGTCAACCAGACCGCAGGCCGGGTGCTGAAGGAAGAGGTCAGCTTTGACGAGATCACGGTGACGCCGCAAAGCTGGGCCACCTATCCGATCAGCACCTTCCCGGAGGTACCCGAGATCGAAACCACGCTGATGGAACGCCCGGATGAACCGGCACTGGGCGTGGGCGAGAGCGCCGCGGTGCCCTCTGCCGCCGCCATCGCCAACGCGATCTTCGACGCCACCGGCGTGCGCATGCGCGAGGCGCCCTTTACCCCGGAGCGGATGCGCGACGCGTTGGGGATTGCTCCGCACGATATGGGGACCTCCGCCTTGCCCGCCCCTGCCCCGGCGCGAAAACGGCGCAAACCGCGAATGCTGGCGATGGCTGCGGCCCTTGGCGGCGCGCTGACCGCGGGCGCGGTTGCCCTTCCGATGGCCCGCGCGATCCCCGCAGGGGCCGCCCCCGGCGCGGCCAGCTTCTCGGCAGAGCTGCTGGAGCGCGGTGCGCAGGTTTTTGCCGCCGGCAACTGCGCCACCTGCCACACTGCAGACGGCGGTCTGCCAAATGCCGGCGGCCGCCCGGTGGAAACGCCTTTTGGCACCATCTATACAACCAACCTGACCCCGGATTCGGACACCGGTCTTGGAGGGTGGAGCTTCACTGCCTTTGACCGCGCCATGCGCCAGGGGATCAGCCGCGACGGTCACAACCTCTACCCGGCCTTTCCCTATACATCCTTCGCCAAGATGAGCGGCGAGGACATGTACGCGCTCTATGGCTATCTGCAGACCCTGCCGCCGGTGCAGGCAGAGGCGCCTAGAGCGCAGATGGTCTTCCCGGCAAACCTTCGCGCCAGCAATGCGGTCTGGAATGCGCTCTTCCACCGCCCGGAGGCACTTGCCGCCGATCCCGCCCAGTCCGAAGAATGGAACCGCGGCCGCTACCTGGTAGAGAGCGTCGGCCATTGCAGCGCCTGCCACACGCCGCGCAACGCGCTGGGGGCAGAAAAGACCGGCCCGGCAGCGCTGTCCGGCGCGATGATCAAAGGATGGTTTGCACCGGCGCTGGCAGGAGAGGCCGCAGGCGCGCGCGGCTGGGACGCCGATAGTCTCTATAGCTATCTGCGCGAAGGCGTTGCGCCGGGGCGCGCCGCGGCGTCGGGACCGATGGCCGATGTGGTCGAAAGTCTCGATGGGGTGTCGGACGGTGATATCCGCGCCATGGCGATCTATCTGGCCTCCCAGGCCAGCGGCACCGCGGCACCCGCCCCAGCCCCGGTGCTGCCTGCCGCGCCGGACACCACTCACCGCCTGTTTGAAAGCGCCTGCGCTACCTGCCACGAACCGGCGCTGTCCGGTTCCGTGACGGCGGCGCATGTGTCGCTAGGCCAGTCCGCGGCGGTGCGCGCACCCTCGCCCGAAACGATGAAGACTGTAATCCGCGACGGGTTGACGGCACCGATGAGCCACGATCTGCGCGACATGCCGGCCTTCGGCGGCGAGCTGAGCGAAACACAGATCGAATCACTCACCTCCTATGTCCGCGCCCGTTATGCACCGGACCTGCCGCAGTGGGATTGACGCCCGTTGCAATCTTTGTATGTGTAAAAACAAATATTCCTTCCCCTTCAACCGCCCTGTTTCACACGAAAACAGGGCGGTTTGCATTGAAACCTGCATTTTTCCCATTGCTTTAATCTGGACCGGCGGCAGAATATTTGTTAGCACACAAACAATCTAATTCGTGACAGAGAGGAACTGACATGCACTCGATCGAACAGGTGGACATCGCCGTTATCGGCGCGGGTCTCGGCGGCGCCGCGGCGATGGCGCTGCTGGATGAAGCGGGCTTCTCGGTACACACGTTCGAGCAGGCGCCGGAATTCACCCGCCTTGGCGCGGGTATCCACATTGGCCCCAACGTGATGAAAGTGTTCCGCAAGATCGGGCTGGAGGACCGGCTGGCCTCCATCGGCTCGCACCCGGATTACTGGTACTCTCGCGACGGGCTGACCGGCGAGTATCTGTCCCGCATCGAACTGGGCGATTTTGCCAAGAAGGAATATGGCGCGCCCTATATCACCATTCACCGGGGCGACCTGCATGCGGAACAGATCGCCGCACTGCCACAGGACCGGCTCCACTTTGACCATCGGCTGACCGACATCACGGAACGCGATGACGACGTGCTACTCACCTTCGCCAATGGCAAGCAGGTTTCGGCGAAACTGGTGATCGGCGCGGACGGCATCAACTCCGTGATCCGCGAGAAACTGCTCGGTGTCGAAAAACCCCGGTTCTCCGGCTGGGTCGGGCACCGGGCGCTGGTCAACATGGACAAGCTGCGCGCCTCCGGCCTGGATTTTGAACCCTGCGTCAAATGGTGGTGGGAGCAGTCGCGCCACATCATGGCCTATGCAACCAAGGGCAACGGGTCGGAGTACTACTACGTCACCGGCGTGCCGGTGGACGGCTGGGAGCATGACACCGGTTTTGTTGACAGCTCGCGCGAGGAGATGGAGGTGATCTTCGGCGGCTCGCACCCCATGGTCAACGCGCTGATCGACGCCACCGAGGAAGTCACCAAATGGCCGTTCTGGAACCGCGACCCGCTTAACCTCTGGAGCCAGGGCCGCCTTTGCCTTCTGGGCGATGCCTGCCACCCGATGCGTCCGCATATGGCCCAGGGCGCCTGCATGGCAATCGAGGACGCCGCTGTGCTGACCCGCAGCCTGGTGGAAACCGGAACCGCGGATTACGCCACCGCCTTCCGGATCTATGAAACCACCCGCCGTGAACGGGCAACCAAGGTGCAGACCATCTCAAACGCAAATACCTGGCTGAAAGAGCCGGAAGATCCGGCTTGGGTCTATGCGCACGATCCATTGAGTGTGCAGCTCGGCTAGGGCCCCACCCTTCCTTCCAAACAAGCGGCCGCCCTTCCGGGTGGCCGTTTTTGGTATGAACTATAGCCACTGAGAAAATTGGCCAAGGGTGCAAAGCTTGGCCGCGGGCTAGCGTCGCCCAAGGCTGACGTCGGGTCCGCCATTGACGATCAATTGCGGACAATGCCCAATTTCGGCAACCCACCTGAACCTCGCAAATCATGACGTCGCCGAATTACATGCAACACCACCGCCAAATTCCAGTCGAGACCCCATGCTGCATCTCGGAATTGTGATCTTGTTCACAGGATTTTCTTTTTACATGGATTAAGCACCATGCGGTCAGTGCTGGAGCCGTCTGCCAGCCGGGGAAAGATTTTGCCAAACATGCGTGAAACCGTTCTCCCCGTGGCATCATGTCTTGATGATGCCGACAGTTTAGCCCCCTGCCCCGCCCTGAAGCGGGTTATGGGGATCGGCCTGATGCATGATACGCGGCCTCGAACCAAATAGTTTGCGCGTGACGTACCCGCGCCCGGAAAGAGAGACATAGATGCTTTGGAAGAATAGTTTAACCCTGATCTTGGGAGTGTTTCTTCTCTCATCCGCAGCCTTGGCCCAGGAGCCCGTCAAGCCTGTCAAACTGATGACAGCCACGTCTCAAGCCCTTCTGCTGGAACGGCAATTCTTTGGTCAAGTCGCCGCCAAACAGACAGTGGACCTGGCCTTTCAGGTCAGCGGGCAGATACTGAAATACCCGGTATCCGAGGGAGGAACGGTGGCCAAAGGTGACCTGATCGCCGAGCTGGATCTTGAGCCGTTTGAACTGCAACTGGAACAGGCCCGCTTGCGCAAGGAGCAGGCTGACCGGACCGTGGCGCGTCTGGAAAAACTGACCGGGACTGTCAGCCAGGTATCGATCGACGACGCCGAAACCGAAGCGGGTCTTGCCCGGGTGGCGTTGCGCGATGCCGAATACGCCCTCGAGCACGCCACATTGAACGCCCCGTTTGACGGCCTTGTCTCGCGCCGGGAGGTGGAACAATTCACCACGATCAGCGCCGGCACTCCGGTGGTGCGTCTCCATGACATGTCGGAACTGCACATCAAGGTCGACGTGCCGGAGATCCTGTTTCAGCAGGCCGATAAAAGCGATGTCGTGACGATCTCCGCGCAGTTTCCCGGCCAGTCGACCGAATACCCCCTGGAGATGCTGGAATACGATGCCGAGGCCAGCAGCATCGGCCAAACCTACCGGGTGACCCTGCGTCTTGATCCACCCGCCGACCGTCAGATCCTGCCCGGCGCGTCAGCAACCGTCAACGTGCGGGTCGACACAGGGAGTGCGGCAATCCGGGTACCGGCCACCGCCCTTGTGGCAGACACGGATGGTCGCACGGGCGTCATGGTGTTCTCACCAACCGGTGCCTCTGAAGGTACCGTCACCTGGACCCCGGTTCAGGTCGAGGCAACACAGAACGGTGATTTCCGGATCACTGACGGTCTCAGCGGCGGCGAGGAAATCGTGCTGACCGGGGGCGGCGCGCTGAAGGATGGCCAGGCGGTCAGCCGCTTCACCGGCTTTGGAAATTGAGGGCAGACTGATGGACATTGCACGCGGGTCGATCAACCGGCCGCTTTACACTTGGATCATCATGCTGACCGCGTTGCTGGGGGGGATCTGGGGCTTTCTCAACCTTGGGCGGCTCGAAGATCCGGCCTTCACCATCAAGTCCGCCGTCATCTCGACGCAGTATCCCGGTGCCAGCAGCGAACAGGTGGCCCTGGAAGTCTCTGAGCCGCTGGAATCCGCGATTCAGAAGATGGGACAGGTAAAACGCATCACTTCGGTCAACCGCCCGGGGCACTCCCTGATCGAGGTCGAAATGCAGGACACCTACGATGGCACCGAACTGCCCGCGATCTGGACCGAGCTGCGTGCGGAAATCCGCGATGCGGCCAGACAGCTGCCAGAGGGCGTCAGCCAGCCTTTTGTCAACGATGGTTTCGGCGATGTCTTTGGCCTGTTCTATGCCGTGACCGCCGAAGGTTACACGGACGCCGAGAAACACGAGCTGGCCACGTTTCTGCGACGCGAATTGCTGACCGTAGACGGGGTGGCGGATGTAGAGATCGCAGGCCTGCCGCAAGAGGCCATTTTCGTCGAACCCAGAATGGCGATTGCCGTGAACCAGAACATTCCGATCGACGCGATCGGCAATGCCCTTGCAACCGCCAATTCGGTTCGCTCTGCAGGTCGACTGGATGCAGGCCCGTCGGACACAAGGCTGAACGCACCCGAAGGCTCAGACTCCGTCAGCGCCATCCAGGGTCTGGCGATCGGCTGGCAAGGCGAGGTCATCAACGTTGTTGACATGGCAGATGTCCATCGTGGCCGAATTGACGATCCCGACCTGATCATTCGCTATGACGGTGTCGAAGCCTTCACGCTCGGCATTGCCGGTCTTTCTTCGGAAAACATCGTGGAAGTCGGCAAGAAGGTCGATGCCAAGCTGGCGGAACTGGACGGACAGATCCCCTACGGTGTTGAACTCAAACCAATCTATCAACAACATGTGGTTGTCGAGCAGGCCTCCAACGATTTCCTTGTGAATCTGGCGATGTCGGTGACCATCGTGGTGGTGGTGCTGGCGCTGTTCATGGGCTGGCGCGCCGCTGTGGTTGTGGGCAGCACATTGCTGCTGACGGTTGTGGGCACGCTGCTCTTCATGAATCTCTTCTCGATCGAGATGGAGCGGATTTCGCTCGGCGCGCTGATCATTGCCATGGGCATGCTGGTCGACAATGCCATTGTGGTTGCCGAAGGGATGCAGATCGCGATGTCTCGCGGCCGAAACTCCCGCGAAGCGGCTCACGAGGCAGCAGCCAAAACGCAAATCCCGCTGCTGGGCGCGACCGTCATCGGCATCATGGCCTTTGCCGGGATCGGTCTCAGCCCCGATGCCTCGGGCGAGTTCCTGTTCTCGCTGTTCGCCGTCATCGCGATTTCCCTGCTGCTCAGCTGGCTTCTGGCGCTGACCGCGACGCCGCTGCTGGGGCATTACTTCTTCAAACAAGGGGCGGAGGGCGGCAAGGACGCCTATGGCGGGCTGCTGTTTCGCGCCTACGGGGCCGTACTGCGTGCATCGTTGAAGCTGCGCTGGTTGGTGGTTGCCGGGCTTGCGGGCATCACCGTGGTCTGTTTCATCGGCTTTGGCCAGGTCCGGCAGCAGTTCTTCCCGGACTCCAACACGCCGCTGTTCTTCGTCCACTACAAGTTGCCGCAAGGCACATCGATCCAGACAACCAGCGCGCATCTGAAAGTCTTTGAAGATTGGCTGGCCGAGCGGGACGATGTGGTCTCGGTCGCCTCTTTCGCGGGTCAGGGCGCCACGCGTTTCATGTTGACCTATTCGGCCGAGAAGCCCAATCCCAGCTATGGTCATTTGATTATTCGCACCGAGACCCTGGACGCGATCCCGCCACTTCAGGCGGAGTTGGAAGCCTTTGGTCAGGCGCAGTTCCCCGAGGGCGAATTCCGCACCAAGCGGCTTGTCTTCGGTCCGGGCGGCGGTGACCCGATCCAGGTACGGTTTTCCGGACCGGATCCCAAGGTGTTGCGCGAACTGGGCCGAGAAGCCATCGAACGGCTCGAAGCCGCCTCTCCCAATATCCTGATGCCGCGACATGACTGGCGCGAGCAGGAGGTCGCGCTGAAGCCGATCTACGCGACCGACCGCGCGCAGACCGCCGGTGTTACCCGAGAAAACATCGCGGATGCGCTGCAGTTTTCGACCGACGGCTTACAGATGGGCGTTTTCCGTGAGCGTGATCGCCAGATCCCGATCGTGGTACGTCGCGCGCCTGAACAGACCTACAACATCTACGATCAAGTCGTGTTCTCCGCGTCCTCGGGCAGCTCTGTTCCGCTGGAACAGATGATCGACGGAATTGACGTGGTGGTTGAAAATACCCTCGTCCACCGCCGCGACCGGGTCCCAACCCTGACGGTCGGGGCCGACATTCCACCGGATATGACCGCCGCAACGGTCTTTGCCGAGGTGAAGGACGCCATCGAGGCAATGGAGATCCCGCCCGGCTACATGATGGAATGGGGCGGTGAACATGAAAGCTCTGGCGATGCAAACGAAAGCCTTGGCAAACAGTTGCCGGTCACGCTTTTGATCATGGTTCTGATCTCGGTGTTGCTGTTCAACGCCCTGCGCCAGCCGATTATCATCTGGCTGTTGGTGCCGATGTCGGTGAACGGCGTGGTCATTGGTCTTTTGGGCACCGGCTTTCCCTTCACCTTCACGGCGCTTCTGGGCCTGCTCAGCCTGTCAGGCATGTTGATCAAGAACGGCATCGTACTGGTCGAGGAAATCGACCTGGTGCGTGAAACCGGCAAGCCGCTGCGGGAGGCCATTGTCGAGGCGTCGGTCTCGCGCTTGCGCCCGGTGATGCTGGCCGCAGTGACCACCATTCTTGGCATGGCGCCGCTGCTGACGGATGCTTTCTTTGTCTCCATGGCCATTACGATTATGGGCGGTCTCGCCTTTGCCACCGTGCTGACTCTGGTCGCTGCGCCGGTGTTCTACCTGATCTTCTTTGCGCGGGATGAAAAACGCGAAGCGCGAGCAGCGGCCACTGCGTGACCTCTTGTCTGCAGCCCGTGAAGCAAGGAATGCAGACAAGATCCTAAACTGATGACTGCCACCTGCCGGTCTGCGCAGGTGGCAGTTGTGTTGGGGTGAAGCCAGCAAAGAATGCCTGTACTCAGGCAAGCATGGCAGCCGCTTGTTACAGCGGCTGCCGGTTGCGTTTTCGGTGATCAAGAAGCCGGCTTCATGGGTTTCCCTGCCACGTAGGTCTGTGCGATGGCACGGTCGTCGCCCAGCATCTGCAGAACGAACAGCTCCTCGGACAGGGTCTCGGCGCGCTGCATGCGCAGGTCCATCGCCGGGGTGGCGCGAGCGTCCAGCACCACGATGTCGGCCTCGGTCCCGGCTTCCAGCGTGCCGATCTTGTCCTCCAGCCCCAAGGCCTGGGCGTTGCCGCGGGTGATCCAGTGGAAGGCGCGCAAAGGGTGCAGCTTCTGGTTCTGCAATTGCAGGATCTTGTAGCCCTCGTTCAGAGTCTGCAGCATCGAATAGCTGGTGCCGGCGCCGATGTCGGTGGCGATGGCATTGGTGATGCCACGGTCGCGCAGGCCCGCATCATCGAACAGCCCGCTGCCGAGGAACAGGTTCGACGTCGGACAGAACACCGGCTTGGCGCCGGTCTCCGCCAGCGCATCGATCTCGCGCGGCTGCAGGTGGATCGAATGGCCCAAGAGCATCTTTTCGGTCAGCAGCCCGTTCGACTGGTAGACATCCAGATAGTCGCGCGCCTGCGGGTAAAGCTCTGCCGTGTAGGCGATTTCGTCATGGTTCTCAGACAGATGGGTCTGCACGTAGCACTCGGGATGTTCCTGCACCAGCGCGCCCGCCATCTCGAGCTGCGCCGGGGTCGAGGTGATGGCGAAGCGCGGCGTGATCGCATACATCCCGCGGCCCTGGCCGTGGTATCGGGCGATCAGCGCCTTGCTGTCGTCATAGCCGCTGACCGGGGTGTCCAGCAGGCCGTCGGGGGCGTTGCGGTCCATCATCACCTTGCCGCCGATCATCCGCATGTCGCGCGCGGCGGCGGCGTCGAAATAGGCCTCGGCCGAGGCCTTGTGGACCGAGCAGTAGGCCACCGCGGTGGTGGTGCCATGGGCCGTCAGCAGGTCCATGAAGTGCCCGGCCATCTCGGCGCTGTGGGCGCCATCGGCAAAGCGGGTTTCTTCCGGGAAGGTGTAATTGTTGAGCCAGTCCAGGAGCTGCGAACCCCAGCTGGCGGTGACCTGCACCTGCGGAAAATGCAGGTGGGTATCGATGAAGCCGGCCATCAGGATATGGGGGCGGTGGTCGATCACCTCTGCCTGCGGGGCCTGCCGGGCCAGTTCGCCATAGCTGCCCTTGGCCAGGATCATGCCGTCTGCAACCAGCAGCGCGCCATCCTCGATGTAGTCATAGGCGCCGGTGTCCTCGGGGTCCTGCGGTTCGGCGGAAAAATCCAGCACTCGCCCGCGTAGCAGCGTCTGTTTTGGTGTCATGTCCTTGATGTCCTTGGGTTTAGGGTCGGGGGCGCGGGGCCCCCGACCCTGTGTCATGAGGGGTTATTCGCCCGCCGGAAGATGCGGCGCGCGGGGCTGTGTGTCGTCCTGCGTGCGTTCTTCCGCCTTGTGGAAGATCGGGTAGATGAAAAGGAAACCCGCCGCGATCAGGTAGCCGAGCGCGATGCCGCTGAACTCGGGCCAGTGCAGGCTGGCGGAGTGGATCACGCCGACCAGCGACATCAGCGCCGCCGCCAGGGCAAAGCCGCCCGCATTGCGGAAGTCGCCGTCGATGACGCTGGCAACGATGGCGCCCCAGATCAGCCCGGTCAGGATCGCGCCCTGGCTGAGCGCCAGATGGCCCTCGTAATGCGCCCCCTGCTGCAACAGCGCCGCGGTCAGCTCAGGATCGCCCAGCTGTGCCATGCCGGTGGCGCCCAATGCGCCCAGGGCCCCGGCCAGCGCGCCCCATTTGATCACCAGGAAGGCCGAGACATGCGGCATCATCGCGATGGTTACGGCGGCGATGTGGTCGGTCTTCACCGAATGCGCGGTGTTGGTCACGAGGCTGAGGGCGACAAACACCAGCACCGGCGCGGCGGCGGCCACGGGGATCAGGTTGTTGAGGAAGGCCAAGAGCCCAAAGAAGGCGGCAAAGGGGATCACCAGGCCGACGCCGATGATGTAGCCGGAACGCGCGCCCATGCGCTTGTAGGCCGGGTGGCCGATATAGGCGGTGGTCGGGAAGGGCGAGCCGAACACCGCGCCGATCATGGTGCCGACGCCGTCGGTCACCTGGCAGAGGCCGACCGGGTAATGGTCGCCTGCGGCTTCGGCGCTCTCGACGTTGTTCATGGTCTCGATGAAGTTGTAGATCTGAACCGGCACCAGCACCAGGAACAGCTCCGGGTTGGCGAACAGATGCTGGATGCCCGCGATCAGATCACCGAAGTAGGGGATCGGCAGGTAGACGCCAACGCCGTCGAAGGAGACCGAGGCCTCGCCCATGCCAAGCGCCACCACGGTGCCGACGATCAGCGCCAGAAGGCCCGCCGGGATGTTGAACGGCAGCCGGTGGCGGCCGACCAGACCCCAGAGGATGATGATCATCGAGGCAAAGCCGATGAAGGGGTTCTCGAAAATCGTGGCCAGCGGCACGGTGCCGATGAACACCAGCGCAATGCCGCAGAGCGTGCCGAGCATGCCCGCGCGCGGGGTCACCCGCTTGAGCCAGGGGCCGACGATGGCGCCCATCGCGGCGACGATGCCGCCCATGAAGCCCGCGCCGATGCCCACCTGCCAGGCCAGCATGGCGTCATTGGTGGACCAGTAGATCGGGCCGATCACGCCGAACAGGTAGACGAACATCACCGGGGTCGAGATGCCGTAGGGCAGCGCGGTCACGTCGCGGCCCTGTTTCTCGGCCACGTGCTTGGCCATCCAGGTGTAGACCGCGATGCCGGCCAGAATGGCCACCGCCGCGCCCGGCACGATGCGGCCAAAGACGATGTCCGCAGGCATCTGGAACACGAACTGGCAGATGCCCGAGAGCACGATCAGGTTGATCAGGTTGTCGGTGAACAAGGCCCAGAATGCACTGAAGTCATTCCGCGCAAAGAAATTGTAGCTGTAGCTCCGCCCTGTGGTCATGGCGGCCTCCTCCTGTCAAAGAGGACGCAGTCCTTAGCGGCTGATTTCCTCAGCCGTGTCTCCCCCTGCGTCCGGTTGGCTGCCCGCATTGGGCAGGTCAATGCTCCGTGATGGAGCGGACGCGGCAGGTTCATAGGTCAGATCAGCGATCACCTCTGCGGCCACGAAGGCTGCGATGACGCTGGGCCGCTTGTCGCGGCTACCGCTTGCCCCGATGGGGCAGATGAGACGGTCAGTTGCCAGACCGTCGCAATGGTCCCGGCACCAGCGGCGGAATTTCTCCCGCTTGGTGGCCGATCCGATCAGCCCGACATAGCCCGCATCGCCGCGCTGCAGGGCAGCGGAGGCAAGCAGGAAGTCGAGCGCGTGATCGTGGGTGAGGACGACAAAGGCGCTGCCCGCAGGGGCGGTGGCGATGTCGATCTCGGGAATGGCGCTTTGGCGGATCTCCACATCCGCGTTGCACAGCGCCAGCTCCTCGGCACGCTGGTCGATCAGGATGCAGCGCACCGGCAGGTGCTGGAACAGATCCGCCAGCGCGCGACCGACGTGGCCTGCGCCCATCACGTAGACATGCGGCAGGGCGGCCTGCGCCGCCTGCTCCTCGGCGAGGGCGCTGTCGCGGTCAGCCTGGCGCATCTGCGCCAGCGTCATTTCCACCCGTCCGCCGCAGCACTGGCCGATTTCCGGCCCCAATGGCACGTCCAGCGTGTCGCTGATGACATGGGTTTGCAGCATCCGCCGGGCGTGGTCGATGGCGATGTATTCCAGCTGGCCACCGCCGATGGTGCCCCACAGGCCCTCCGCCGCCACATACATGCAGGTGCCGACCTCGCGCGGGGAAGACCCCCGCACGCGGCTGAGGCGCACCTGCACCACATGTTTGTGGCTGGACAGGAAGTCCTGAAGGGTGGCGCGGCGGTGCATGGCTCAGCCCTGCGCCTTGAGGGTTTCGATCGCCATCAGCACGCGTTCGGGCGTGGCGGGCGCATCGAGGCGCGGGCAGTGCTTGTAATCCGCGGTGCTGGCCACCGCCATCGACAGCGCCTCGAACACCGAGATCCCCAGCATGAAGGGCGGTTCGCCCACGGCCTTGGACCGCTTGATGGTGCGCTCCTTGTTGACGGACCATTCCGCCAGCCGGGTGTTGAAGATGCGCGGCCGGTCAGAGGCCAGCGGGATCTTGTAGGTCGAGGGCGCGTGGGTGCGCAGGCGGCCCTCCTTGTCCCACCACAGTTCCTCGGTTGTGAGCCAGCCCATGCCCTGGATGAAGGCGCCCTCGACCTGGCCCTTGTCCAGGATCGGGTTCAGCGAGCGGCCCACGTCATGCAGGATGTCGGTGCGCTCGACCCGGTATTCCCCGGTCAGCGTGTCCACCGACACCTCGGAGCAGGCGGCGCCATAGGCGTAGTAAAAGAACGGCCGACCCTTGCCCGCGGCGCGGTCCCAGTGGATCTTCGGGGTCTTGTAGAAGCCTGCCGCCGACAGGTGGACGCGGGCCATGTAGGCTTCCTTCACCAGCGCGTCGAAGGTGACGACCTCGCCACCGATGCGCACACGGTTGGGCAGAAATTCGACCTCGGCCTCCGGCACGCCGTATTTCTCGGCTGCGAATGTGGTCAGCCGGGCGACGATCTGTTTTGCCGCGTCCAGGGCGGCCATGCCGTTCAGGTCCGAGCCGGACGAAGCCGCGGTGGCGGAGGTGTTCGGCACTTTCTCGGTGGTGGTCTTGGTGATCTTGATGCGCTCGAAATCAACCTGGAAGGCATCGGCCACCACCTGCGCCACCTTGGTGTTGAGGCCCTGCCCCATCTCGGTGCCGCCGTGGTTCAGGTGGATCGAACCGTCGTTGTAGACGTGGATCAGCGCCCCTGCCTGATTGTACCAGGTCGCGGTGAAGGAGATGCCGAATTTCACCGGGGTCAGGGCGATGCCCTTCTTGATGATCTTCGACTCCTTGTTGAAGGCGATGATCTCTTCGCGGCGCTTGCGGTACTCGGCGCTTTCCTCCAGCTCGCCGACCAGACGGTCGAGGATGTTGTCCTCCACCTTCTGGTGGTAGGGGGTGAGGTCGCGGCCTTCCTCGCCGTAGAAATTTGCCTTGCGCACATCCAGCGGGTCCTTGCCGAGGGCATAGGCGATCTCTTCGATCATCCGCTCGGCGACGATCACCCCCTGAGGGCCGCCAAAACCGCGGAACGCGGTGTTGGAGACAGTGTTTGTCTTCATCGGGCGGCTTTTCAGCAGCACGTTGGGATAGAAATAGGCGTTGTCGGCGTGGAACAGCGCGCGGTCGGTCACTGGCCCGGATAGGTCAGAGGAATAGCCGCAACGCGCGGCAAAGCCGCCCTCGACCGCCTGGATGCGGCCCGCGTCGTCAAAGGCGACATCGTAATCCACCACGAAATCGTGGCGCTTGCCGGTGGCGGTCATGTCCTGATCGCGGTCGGGACGGATCTTGACCGGGCGGTTCAGTTTCTTCGCGGCGATTGCGGCCACCGCGCAGAACAGGTTCATCTGGCTTTCCTTGCCGCCAAATCCGCCGCCCATCCGGCGCACGTTGACGGTCACGGCGTTGTTGGGCACGCCCAGGACATGCGCCACCATATGCTGCGCCTCGCTGGGGTGCTGGGTGGAGCAGTTGACGATCACATCCTCGTCCTCGCCGGGGAGGGCAAAGGCGATGTGGCCTTCCAGATACATGTGGTCCTGGCCGCCGATGCTCATCCGGGCCTGGATACGGTGGGCAGCGGCCTTCCGGCCGGCCTCGACGTCGCCGCGCTCCAGCTTCAGCGGGTCGGTGACCATCGGATAGCCTGCCTCCTGCGCCTCGACCGGGTCCAGCGCGTGCGGCAGCACCTCGTAATCGACGTTCGCCAGTTCGGCGGCACGGCGGGCAGCGTCGCGGGTTTCGGCGATCACCGCGAACAGCGGCTGGCCGTGGAATTCGACCTTCTCAGTCGGGAACACCGGCTCATCCTGCTTGCCGGTGGGGCTGATGTCGTTGACGCCGGGAACATCCTCGGCGGTCAGCACATCCACCACACCGGGGGCGGCGCGCACGGCAGACAGGTCGATGCCCTTGATCCGGGCGTGGGCCACGGTCGAGACGCCCAGGTAAGCGTGCAACGTGCCGACGGGTTCGGCGATGTCGTCGGTGTATTCGGCGCGGCCGGTGACGTGCTTGATGGCGCTGTCGTGCTGGCGATCCTGATGCACGGCGCCGCTGACGGTCTGATGGTCTTTCATCGCAAATTCTCCTCAGGCGACGGCCAGCCGGACGGCACCGGGCTTGTCCGCATCGTTTTCCAGGTAGAAGCGGCGCAGCAGGTTGCCGGCAGTCAGGCTGCGGTACTCGGCCGAGGCGCGCCAGTCGCTGAGCGGGGTGAAATCCTGCTTCACCGCCTCGGCGGCGGCGTCGAACGCGGCTTCGCTCCAGGGCTGGCCGACCAGCGCCGCCTCGGCGCCCGAGGCGCGTTTCGGGGTGGCCGCCATGCCGCCAAAGGCAATGCGTGCGGCGGTGATGGTGCCATCGGCAACCGTCACGCTGATCCCTGCCGCGACCGAGGAAATATCCTCGTCCCGGCGCTTGGAGATCTTGTAGGCGGCGTCAATCTGGCCCTTCGCCGGGCGCGGGATGCGGATCGAGGCGACGAAATCGCCCGGTTCGCGGTCCTGCTTGCCGTAGTCGATGAAGAAATCTTCCAGCGGCAGCGTGCGCGCGCCGTCTTTCTTCTGAAGTGTCACCTCGGCCCCCAGCGCGATCAGCACCGGCGGGGTGTCCCCGATGGGCGAGCCGTTGGCGATATTGCCGCCGATGGTGCCCATGTTGCGCACCTGCCAGCCGGCGATACGGTCCCAGTATTCGACCAGGTGCGGGAAGGCCTCGCGGATGGCGGCCTCGCTTTCGGTGTAGGTGACACCGGCGCCGATGGTCAGCGCCTCGTCGGTCAGCTCGATTGCCTTCAGCTCCTCAAGGTGGGAGACGAAGACCACCGGCGAGATCGGCTTCATGAACTTGGTGACCCACAGGCCCACGTCGGTGGAGCCTGCGACGATGGTGGCCTTGGGGTTTTCGGCCAGAACCTCGGCCAGATCCGCCACGTCCAGCGGCAGGATAGCGCGGTCGTCCTCGGGGCCGGTGACGACGCGGGTCTTGGGCTGGATCGCCTCCAGCTGTGCTGTCAGCGCCGCACGCTCGGTGTTGAGGTAGTCGTTGGCGGGCGTGCCGTACTGGTTCACCGCAAGTGCGGCCTTCACGATCGGCTCATAGCCGGTGCAGCGGCAGAGGTTGCCCTGCACGGCGGTTTCGACCTGTGCTTCAGTCGGCTGCGGGGTCTGCATCCACAACGCGTAAAGCGACATCACGAAGCCGGGTGTGCAGAAGCCGCACTGGCTGCCGTGGCAGTCGACCATCGCCTGCTGCACCGGGTGCAGACGGCCCTTGGGACCAGAGAGATGCTCGACCGTGACCACGTGGCAGCCGTTCAGAGAAGCCAGGAAGCGGATGCAGGCATTGACGGTTTCAAAACGCAGCGCGCCGTCCTGCAGGCGGCCCACCAGCACGGTGCAGGCGCCGCAATCGCCCTCGGCGCAGCCTTCCTTGGTGCCGGTCAGCCGCTGCTCCAGCCGGAGGAAATCCAACAGGGTCGTGGTCGCCTTCACGTCCTTGACCGCAACCTCGCGCCCGTTCAGCACTAGGCGAATGTCGTTTTGATGTTCCATCTGGCCTCCAAAGTCGTCGCTAGACAGCATGTTCTGCGTTGCTGCATTTTTACACTTTCCGACTGCCACGGTTAACGGCTGCATTCGCGAAAAGCTTTCAACACCCTGTTGAAAATGTTTAGGCTAAAGCCTGCCGGAACAGGCTGTATCAGCGGCGGCGCCCGCGCAATGCAGCTTTCCCGCACCGCCGCCAAAAGGCCCCGCAAAGGACTGTTATCTATGTCTTATCTCGAATCTCTGCGCGTTTTTGTCCGGGTCGTCGAACTGGGCAGCATCACCTCCGGCGGGCGGGATCTGCGGCTGACACCCGCGGTCGCAAGCAAGCGCATCAAGGAACTGGAAAAACATCTGGGCGTGCGCCTGTTCAATCGTACCACACGATCGCTGACCCCGACAGAGGTGGGGCAGCTGTTTTACGCCGAGGCCAAGAAGGTGCTCGAATCAATCGAGGAGGCCGAGACGGTGGTGGCGCATTTCTCCGAGGCGCCGCGCGGGGTGATCCGGGTGACCGCGCCCCTGGGCGTGGGCCGCCGCATCATCGCGCCCTTAGTGCCCGGATTCGCCGAGGCCTATCCCGCCACCGAAATCCGAATGCGGATGTCCGACCGCAAGGTGGACATCCTGGCGGACGGGCTGGATGTGGCCTTCTTCATCGGCACACCGCATGATTCCACCCTGAAGATGCGCAAGATCGCCGACTGCAGCCGCGTGCTGTGCGCCGCGCCGGGTTACCTGGAGCGCCACGGCACGCCGCAGGCGCCCGAGGATCTGCTGAGCGGCCACAACTGCCTGCTGCTGCGCTATCCGCGCTCGCCGGAATACTACTGGACGCTGAGCACGCCGGACGGCCCGCGCAAGCTGGAGGTCGCAGGCCGCTTTGATGCCGACGACAGCGATGTGCTGACCGCCTGGGCGCTGGACGGGCACGGCATCGTCAACAAGCCGCGGTTCGACGTGGCGCAGCATCTGCGCAGCGGCGCGCTGGTGGAGATCCTGCCCGACACCCCGCCGGAGCCGACGGTGTTCGGTTGTCTCTATCCGCATCGCAAATTGCAGGATCCCAAGATCCGGCTGTTCGTGGATTACGCGGTCAAGCACGGCATGGCCGCGTTCCGTCGGATCGAGGCTGGCACCTAGCCCCCATTACGACCCGTCAACGCTGGCCAATGCGGCCCGTGCTGAACGCGTCAGCAGCGGCCCGGGTTTTCCTTGCAGTAGATCACGTTGGCGGCGGCGCCGACAGCTGCGCCTGCGGCGACATTGCCGTCAAGAATGGCCGCTCCGGCGGCGCCGGCACCGGCGCCATAGACCAGCTGCTCGCCGGTGGTATCGCCGCAAGCGGCAAGGGTGGCGCAGAGGGCGAACCCGATTGCGATTATCTTTGTGTACATTTGCTACCTCCTTCGTCTGCCCCGGTCCCGGCGAGGCCGCTGCCGCGGGTGTGGGCATGGCCATGTGGCAGGTGCAGGGCGTGGTGACCCGCGCCGTCCGGAGCGTGAGGCAACCGAGGCAACGGCGCGCTTCCTTTTGAAAGGCTAGCATATTTTGCCGAAGATTGCTTGTGTCGGGGTGCTGATCAGAAACGGCGCGCTCGGCGGACGCACAAAGAAAACCCCGCCGTGCAGGCGGGGTTCTGAATTTGCGTGTTCTGCGGTCGCGTCAGTTCGCGGCAAGCGCAAACGGCAGATCCTTGGAGGCGCTGGCGTACCAGCGGCGGATCAGCGCGCGCTCGTCCTCCTCCATGTGGGTCACGTTGGCGGGGGGCATGGCCACGGTGGCGCCGGCCTGGAGGTAGATCTCCTTGGCGTATTTCGCGACGTCGGCCGGGGTTTCCAGCAGCACGTTCTTGGGCGCGCGGCGGATGCCGTCGTAATAGGGCTCGCGCGCGTGGCACATGGCGCAGCGGCCGGGCACGACGTTCATCACGTCCTCGAAATGCTGGTTGCTGGCGAAGACCTGTTCGCTCTTGGTCAGCTCCCGCGCCTCGGATTTTTCGTAGCTGTCCTGCTGCAGCGGCGCCTGGCTGAGGGCCATGATGCCGATGAACAGGATCGCGGTGACCGGCCAGGTCCAGGTCGGGTTAGAGGTGCCCGCGTGGTTGCTGTTGAAGTAGTGGCGGATCGTCACCCCCATCAGGAACACCAGCGCCGCGATCAGCCAGTTGTACTCGGTGGCGAAGGCCAGCGGGTAGTGGTTGGACAGCATCAGGAACACAACCGGCAGCGTCAGGTAGTTGTTGTGGGTCGAGCGCAGCTTGGCGATCTTGCCGTACTTGGCATCCGGGGTGCGGCCTTCCTGCAGGTCCTTCACCACGATGCGCTGGTTCGGCATGATGATGAAAAACACGTTTGCCGTCATGATGGTAGCCGTAAAGGCGCCCAGATGCAGCATCACCGCGCGGCCGGTGAAGATCTGGTTGTAGCCCCAGCCCATGGCGACCAGCAGCACGAACAGTAGCACCATCAGCACGGTCGGCTTTTCCCCCAAGGGCGATTTGCACAGGAAATCATAGACCAGCCAGCCGATGCTGAGCGATGCGCCGGAGATGAGGATACCCTGCCACAGGGCGAGATCCGCCTTGCTGGAGTCGATCAGGTACAGCTCGCCGCCGGCCCAATAGACGATCATCAAAAGCCCTGCCCCCGACAGCCATGTGGCGTAGCTTTCCCATTTGAACCAGGTCAGGTGCTCCGGCATGTTTTCCGGCGCCACCAGATATTTCTGGATGTGATAGAAACCGCCGCCGTGGACCTGCCATTCCTCGCCATGCGCGCCGACCGGCAGGTGCGGAACCTTCCGCAAGCCGAGATCCAGCGCGACAAAGTAGAAAGACGACCCGATCCAGGCAATGGCGGTGATGACGTGAAGCCAGCGGACCGCAAAGCCCAGCCAGTCCCACATGATCACAAGCTCTTCCATTGTTCTCTCCTCATAAGCTTTGGCAAGGACACTAGAGCATGCCGCTATTTTCATGTATTAGGTAAAAAGTCCAAGCTGTTTCAAAATAACTCGAAGAATATCCGCATGGCTTATCTCGACAATATCCGCACCTTTGTCCGGGTCTATGAACTTGGCAACATGTCGGCCGCTGCGCGCGACATGCGGATCTCGGCAGCGGTGGCGTCCTCGCGGATTTCGCAGCTAGAGGAGCATCTGAACGTGCGGCTGTTCCAGCGCACCACGCGATTGTTGAACCCGACCGAGCAGGGCAACCTGTTCTACCGCGGTGCGGTCAAGATCCTGGAGGCGGTGGACGAGGCAGAGGCCGACATCAGCAGCGTCACCCAGACGCCGCGCGGCACGCTGTATGTGGCCGCCCCCCTGGGGCTGGGGCGGCGGCTGATTGCGCCGGCGGTGCCGAAGTTCAAGGAAGCCTATCCGCTGATTTCGATCCGGTTGCGGCTGTCGGACCGCAAGCTGGATCTGGCGGCCGAGGGGCTGGATGCCTCCTTTTTCCTCGGCGTGCCCGAAGATTCCAACCTGCGCATCCGCAAGATCGCCGATTGCCCGCGGGTGCTGTGTGCCTCGCCGGAGTATATCCGCAAGCGCGGCCAGCCGAAAAACAGCGACGAGCTGAAGACGGATGCGCATGACTGTCTCAATCTGCGCTATCCCGGTGCGCCGGAGTTCCAGTGGCCGCTACGCAGCGGGGACGGGGTCAAGCGGGTGACGGTGACGGGCCCGTTCGAATCGGACCATGGCGATGTGCTGACCAGCTGGGCGCTGGACGGACACGGGATCATCCTGAAGCCGGTTTTTGAAATCTCCGAGCATCTGGCGTCGGGCCGGTTGGTGCCGGTGCTGGAGCAGGAGCCGCCGGTGCCGATCCAGATGGCCTGCCTCTACGTCCACCGCCGCCACCAGGACCCGAAGGTCCGTTTGTTCATGGACTTCATGGTGGATCACATTCAGGCATCGCTGCCGCAGGAATAAAAAGCCCGCCCCGGTTGCCCAGGGCGGGAACCGCTGGCCAGAGCCAAGCGGGAGGAGAGCGATGTTGGAAGAGTTGGTTCAGCTGCCGCGGTAGGTGGAATAGCCGTAGGGCGACAGCAGCAGCGGCACGTGATAGTGGCTGTCCGCCTCGCTGATGCCAAAGCGCAGCGGCACTTCGTCAAGGAACAGCGGATCCGCACCGGCCTGACCGGTGGCGCGCAGGTAATCGCCTGCGTGGAACACCAGCTCATAGGTGCCGGTGACGAATTCGGCGGCGGGCAGGATCTGCTCGTCAGTGCGGCCGTCGTCATTGGTGGTCAGGCTGCGCAGATGGGTGCGCTCAGTGCCTTCGATCCGGTAGAGATCGATTTTCAGCCCTTCTGCCGGGCAGCCGCGGGCGGTGTCCAGAACATGGGTGGTCAGAAATCCGGCCATGCCAGCCTCCTTAGTCATGAAGTTTGGTCAAATATGCGCCGTCCGAGGCCGACCATACAGAAGGAAAGGCCAAAAAGTTCTTTCAAAAATTTACTGAAAGCCCGGAGCGATTATTTTGTTCTATAACTAGGAAAAAGACAGGAGACCTGACGTGACGCGATACCCTCGTGATTTGCGCGGTTACGGTGCATCCGCACCCGATCCGCAGTGGCCCAACGGGGCCAAGGCCGCCGTGCAATTTGTCCTCAACTACGAAGAAGGCGGTGAAAACTGTGTTCTGCACGGGGACGCCGCATCCGAGGCGTTTTTGTCCGACATCCCCGGTGCGGCGCAATGGCCGGGCCAGCGCCACTGGAACATGGAATCGATCTATGAATACGGCAGCCGTGCCGGATTCTGGCGGCTGCACCGGCTGTTCACCGGCGCGGGCATCCCGGTGACCATCTACGGTGTTGCCACCGCCCTAGCACGCTCGCCCGAGCAGGTGCAGGCGATGAAGGACGCCGATTGGGAGATTGCCTCGCATGGGCTGAAATGGGTCGAGCACAAGGACATGCCCGAGGAAGAGGAGCGCGCCGCCATCGCCGAGGCCGTACGCCTGCACACCGAGGTCGTGGGTGAGCGCCCGCGCGGCTGGTATACCGGTCGCTGCAGCGCCAACACCGTGCGCCTTGTCGCCGAAGAGGGCGGGTTCGACTACATCTCGGACACTTACGACGACGACCTGCCCTATTGGCTGGAGGTGAACGGGCGCGATCAGCTGATCATCCCCTACACGCTGGAAGCCAATGACATGCGCTTTGCCAATTCGCCGGGCTGGATCACGGGCGAGCATTTCTTCCAGTACCTGAAGGATGCGTTCGACGTGATCTATGCCGAGGGCGAGGCCGGGGCGCCGAAGATGATGACCATCGGTCTGCACTGCCGCCTTGTGGGGCGTCCGGGCAAGATCGCCGGGCTGAAGCGCTTCATCGACTATATCCAGGGGTTCGAGGGCGTCTGGTGCCCGCGCCGCATCGACATTGCCGAGCATTGGGCGGCGACCCATCCGCCGCAGACGCGCCTGCGCCCCAGCCGGATGGCACGCGACGAATTCGTGGCGACGTTCGGCTCGATCTTCGAGCATTCGCCCTGGATCGCCGACCGTGCCTTTGATCTGGAGCTGGGTCCCGCGCATGACTGCGCAGCAGGTGTCCACAACGCGCTGTGCCGGATCTTCCGCACCGCCAGCGAGGAAGAACGCCTGGGCGTGCTGACCGCGCACCCGGATCTGGCGGGCAAGCTGGCCGCCGCAGGTCGTCTGACCGCCGAGAGCACCGCGGAACAGTCCAGCGCCGGGCTGGATATGCTGACGGATGAGGAGCGCGAGACCTTCACCCGGCTCAACAGCGACTATGTGGAAAAGCACGGCTTTCCCTTCATCATCGCGGTGCGCGACCACACCAAGGCCTCGATCATGGAGGCCTTCGATCGCCGCATCGGCAACGACCGCGCGACCGAGTTCGACGAGGCCTGTCGCCAGGTGGAGCATATTGCCCAGTTCCGCCTGCAGGATTTGCTGCCATGAGCCGTGAGCTGATCGCAGCGCCGCTGACAGCGGCGGCGTTTGCGCCCTTTGGCGATGTGATCGAGGTCACCGGCGCGCCGGACAAGATCATCAACCAGGGCATGTGCGGTCGTCACCACGACCGCGCAACGCTCGACTTTGGCCCCGGCGGGCGAGCGGGTATCAGCCTGTTCGACGCCAAGGCGCGGCAGCTGCCCTATACGCTCGACATGGTGGAGCGGCACCCGGAGGGCAGCCAGGCCTTCGTGCCGGTCAGCGGCGTGCCGATGCTGGTGGTGGTGGCCGAGGACGCGGAAGGCGTCCCGGTCAATCCCCAAGCCTTCATCAGCCAGCCGGGCCAGTCGATCAACCTGCACCGCGGAACCTGGCACGGGGTTCTGGCCCCGCTGGGTGCGCCCGGCCAATACATCGTCGTCGACCGCATCGGCGATACCCCGAACCTGGAGGAACACTGGTTCGAGGACCCCTTTACGGTGGTTTCAGGCTGAGGTCCTCGGCCTGACCACACAAACCGAAGCCGCCATAAAAACAAGAAGCGGCAAGATCCCCATGACCGACAGGAGACCCCCCATGGCCGATACTTCCATCGGGACGCCAGAACAGCTGCGCGATCCCAATTACACCCCCCCTTTGCACAAGGCGATTCCGCTGGGAATCCAGCATGTTCTGGCGATGTTTGTCTCGAACGTGACACCGGCGATCATCGTGGCGGGCGCGGCCGGTTTCGGCTTTGGCTCCAACTCGCCGGATTTTCCGGAACTGCTCTACCTGATCCAGATGTCGATGCTGTTCGCCGGTATCGCCACCCTGTTGCAGACCCTCACCCTGGGGCCGATCGGCTCGGCGCTGCCGATTGTTCAGGGCACGTCGTTTGCTTTCCTGCCAATCATGATCCCGCTGGTTGCGGGCAAGGGCGTTGACGGTCTCGCCGCCCTGTTCACCGGCGTCATCGTCGGCGGTATCTTCCACGGCCTTCTGGGGACGGTGATCGGCAAGATCCGCTTTGCCCTGCCGCCGCTGGTCACTGGCCTCGTGGTCACCATGATCGGTCTGGCATTGGTCAAGGTCGGCATCCAGTACGCCGCGGGCGGTGTGCCTGCGATCGGCACGCCGGAATATGGCTCGCTGCTGAACTGGTCCGCCGCGCTGGTGGTGATCGTGGTCACTCTGGGGCTCAAGTTCTTCACCAAGGGGATGCTGTCGGTCTCGGCGGTGCTGCTGGGGCTGATCGTGGGCTATGTCTACGCGCTGATGGTCGGCATGCTGAGCTTCGAGGCGATCTCCGGCTCCTGGGAGCGCGCCGCCGCCTTTGCCCTGCCGCAGCCGTTCAAATACGGGGTCGAGTTCTCGGCAGCCGCCATCATCGGTTTCTGCCTGATGAGCTTTGTCTCGGCGGTGGAGACCGTGGGCGATGTATCCGGCGTGACCAAGGGCGGCGCGGGCCGCGAGGCCACCGAGGAGGAAATCGCAGGCGCCACCTATGCCGATGGTGTCGGCACCGCCTTTGCGGGTCTGTTCGGCGCTTTCCCCAACACCTCGTTCAGCCAGAACGTGGGCCTGATCGCCATGACCGGTGTGATGAGCCGCCACGTGGTGACCTGCGGCGCGATCTTCCTGATCATCTGCGGGCTCGTTCCGAAGGTGGGCGCGGTGATCCGCACGGTGCCGATCGAGGTGCTGGGCGGCGGCGTGATCGTGATGTTCGGCATGGTGGTCGCGGCAGGTGTCTCGATGCTGTCGGACGTGGACTGGAACCGCCGCAACATGGTGATCTTCGCCATTGCGCTCTCCATCGGCCTCGGCCTGCAGCTGGAGCCGGGTGCGCTGCAGCACATGCCGGATACAGCGCGCATCCTGCTGACCAGCGGTCTGCTGCCGGCGGCGCTGATTGCCATCGTGCTGAACCTGCTGCTGCCGCAGGATCTGGCGGGTGAAGCCACCGAGGAAGTCTCGGGCGGGCTGAGCGGTCATGGTCGCGGATCGCTGCCGCAGGAAGACCGCGCCTGAGCCAGGCCGGAAGGCAACCAAAAACAGAAAGTCGGCCCGTGCTTGGGCCGGCTTTTTCCGTGGGGGTTACAAGGCAATCCCGTGCAGCACCGCCAGACCCGGCAGCCAGCCGGTGAAGACCCCGCAGAACAGCGTTGCGGCACTGGTCAGCCGGGCGCTGCCGCGGCGCAGGGCGAGGTTCAGGAAATACAGGAACCACAGCCCGGCCCAGGCCGCCCAGCAGGCCGCGAGCCACAGGTCGAAGATCCCCTCGGCCTGCGCCAGCACCCGCAGGGCCATCGGCGCCGCGGTCAGCGCCACGAGACCGCTGAACCAGCCCAGCCCCTCGCCGCTGGAGCCGGTTGCCCGGTTGTAGGCGACCCACAGGTAGGTGGTGCCGAACAGCAGCGTCATGCCCGCATCCAGCAGATCGGCAGGCTGGCCCGCCGCCAGCGCGGTCAGCAGCACGATGGCAAAGAACACCAGCGCCGCCACCGCATTGATCAGGATGATTTCCCGGTCCTGGATACGGCCCATCTGCCAGATGCCGTTCAGGCACAGCACCACGCCCACCACCAGCAGGCTCAGTCCAAGATACATGTTTGGAGACTCCCAAGAAAAAGCAGGAGAGAGGTACACCTCTCTCCTGCCGATCCGCTACGCGGATAATTGCAGAAAATGTTTCTGGCTGGGGCTTAGAAATCGACCTCGATGGCGATGCCCTTTTCCACCGCAACCTCAACGACAGAGGCCGCGACGGCCAGATCCTGAAGCCCGACGCCGGTGCCGTCGAACAGGGTGATCTGGTCGTCAGACGTGCGGCCCGGGTTGGTGCCGTTGATGACCGCGCCGATCTGGGCAACGTCTGCCTCCTGGATCAGACCCTGCGCCACCGCGTGCTGCGCCTCGCCGATGGAGACCGACTGGGCGACCTCGTCGGTGAAGACGTCCGCCTTGACCAGCAGCTGCGGGTCAACTTCCTGCTTGCCTTTGGTGTCGGTGCCCATGCAGGCGATATGGGTGCCGGGGCTGACCTGATCGGCCTTCAGGATCGCATCGAAGGACGAGGTGATCGAGATGATCACATCCGCTTCGCGCATGCCGTCCAGCTCAACCGCCTCGAACGGCACGCCAGCCTCGTCAGCCACCTCCTGCAGGTTCGGCAGCATCTCAGGATGCAGGTTCCAGCCGATCACTTTTTCAAACTCGCGCTGCTCCAGCGCGGCGCGCAGCTGGAACTTGGCCTGATGGCCCGCACCGATCATGCCGATCACCTTGGCGTCCTTGCGGGCCAGATGCTTGATCGAGACAGAGGACGCCGCCGCCGTGCGCAGCGCGGTCAAGAGGTTGCCGCCCACCATCGCTTTCACCTTGCCGGTGTCGGGGTCGAACAGGAAGACAGTTGACTGGTGGTTGATCAGTCCGCGCTTTTCCAGGTTGTTCGGCCAGTATCCCCCGGCCTTCAGGCCCAGCGTCAGGCCCGCGCGGTCAAAGCCGCCCTTGAAGCCATAGAGCGCGTCTTCGTGACCGATGGCCTCGCGCACCACGGGGAAGTTGTAGGCGTCGCCCGCGGCCATCGCCGCAAAGACCTTTTCGACCGCATCGAAGGACGCATCGCGGGTCACCAGGTCGGCAATCGCTTTTTCCGGAACGATATACATGTCTGTTTCTCCTCAGCAGTTGGCGCAGCCCTTGGACGGGGTGCCACCAGGCTGGAAATCGTTGTTGCACGACCCCCAGACTGGCGGAGGGCGGCATGCGCACCTCCGCCAGTCTGGGGGTCGTTCTTAGTAGGCCTTGCCGCGGGCCGAGACGGGCCAGACGCATTCGACCTTGCCGCCCCGCACGCCGACGTACCAGTCATGCACGTTGGCGGTGGGGTCGCAGTGGCCGGGCACCAAGCGCAGCTTGTCGCCGACTTTCAGCGCGCCGGTCGGATCGGATACCACGCCATGCTCGTCCGAGCATTTGATGTATTCCACGTCGTCGCGGCCGAAGATGAAGGGCAGGCCGCTGTCCACGGATTGCGCCTTGAGGCCGGCATCGACGATGGCCTTGTCGGCCTTGGCGTGGCTCATCACCTGGGTCAGCAGGAAGAAGGCGTTTTCCCACTCGCCCTGGTCGATGCGGTTGCCGTCCTTGTCCAGAATGCGGCCATAGTCCGCGTCCATGAAGGCGTAGGAGCCGCACTGCAGCTCGTTGTAAACGCCCGAGTTCGATTCAAAGTAGTAGGAGCCTGTGCCGCCGCCGGAGACCAGCTCGCACTCGATGCCTTCCTTCTTCAAGCCTTCGACCGCATCGGCAACCTGCGCGATGGCGATGTCCAGCTTGGCCTTGCGGTCCTCATAACTGTCCATGTGCTGCATTGCGCCCTGATAGGCCTGGATGCCGGTGAACTTGAGGTTCTCTGCCGCGTTCACGGCTTTGGCGATTTCAACAACCGCTTCAGTTGTAGTCACGCCGCAGCGGCCTGCGCCGCAGTCGATCTCGACAAAGACTTCCAGCTCGGTGCCGTGCTTTTGCGCCGCTGCCGACAGGTCGGCCACGTTGTCGATGTCATCAACGCAGACGATGGTGCGCGCGCCCAGCTTTGGCAGGCGGGCGAGACGGTCGATTTTCTGCGGGTCGCGCACCTGGTTGGACACCAGGATGTCCTTGATGCCACCACGGGCAAAAACCTCAGCCTCGGAGACCTTCTGGCAGCAGACGCCAACCGCGCCGCCGAGCTTTTCCTGCAGCTTGGCCACGTCCACCGACTTGTGCATCTTGCCGTGCACCCGGTGGCGCATGCCATGCGCCTTGGCGTAATCGCCCATCTTCTTGATGTTGCGCTCCAGCGCGTCCAGGTCGAGGACCAGCGCCGGGGTCTGGATGTCAGCCTCGTCCATGCCCGGGACCGCCGGGACGTCATAGCCGACTTCGAGCTGATCAAAATTTGTCTGTGCGTTCATTGTTTTGTTCCCCAGTTTAGCTGTTCATCCAGGGCAGTTTGTCGAGATCGACATTGCCGCCGGTGACGATCAGGCCCACGCGTTTGCCCGCGAAGGCGTCCTTGTTTTTCAGAATGGTGGCGAGTGGGACCGCGGAGGACGGCTCCATCACGATCCGCAGGTGCTTCCAGATCAGCTTCATCGCGTCGATGATCTCCGCGTCCGAGGCGGTGTAGATCTCGCTGACGTGGTTGCTGACGAAATGCCAGGTCAGATCCTTCAGCGGCACCAGCAGCCCGTCGGCCACGGTCTTGGGCGCATCATCGGCGATGATGTAGCCCGCCTTGAAGCTGCGGTAGGCGTCATCGGCCTGCTCCGGCTCTGCCGCGATCACCTGGGTTTCCGGCGCCAGGTTGGACAGCGTCAGGCAGGTGCCCGAGATCATGCCGCCGCCGCCGATTGGGGCCACAACCATGTCGAGCCCGTCGGTCTGCTCCACGAACTCCTTGGCGCAGGTGCCCTGCCCCGCGATGACGCGGTGGTCATTGTAGGGATGCACGAAATCGCCGCCGGTCTCGGCTTGCACCTTGGCAAAGGTCTCCTCGCGCGAGGAGGTCGAGGGCTCGCACTCGGTGATCTTGCCGCCATAGCGGCGCACGGTGTCCTTCTTGGCCTGCGGCGCGGTGCGCGGCATCACCACGTTGCAGGGAATGCCGCGCAGCATCGCGGCGTAGGACAGGCAGGACGCATGGTTGCCCGAGGAATGCGTTGCGACGCCCTTCTGCGCCTGTTCCTCGTCCAGCCCGAACACCGCGTTGGTGGCACCGCGCACCTTGAAGGCGCCCGGCTCCTGGAAGTTCTCGCATTTGAAGAACAGCTCCGCCCCGGTCAGTTCGTTCAGAAAGGCAGAGGTGCGCACCGGCGTGCGCCGGATATGCGGCTGGATGCGCTCATGCGCGGCCAGCATGTCCTCGTAGGTCGGGATATACATAGCGGTATCCTTCATCAGGCGGCAGCCTTGGCGCTGGAGGCGGTGTTGCCGCGGTAGTAGTCCTGCGCCGCCGCCACGCCGGAACCCAGCTGAATGTTCAGGCCAAGGTCGGCCATCACCATTTCGGCGATTGCGATGCCCGACAGGGCCATCACGTCGGTCAGGCTGCCGAGGTGGCCGATGCGGAACACCTTGCCCGCGACCTCACCCAGGCCCGTGCCGAAGGCGACGCCGTACTTCTCGGCCGCGAGGCTGACGAACTTGTTGGCGTCAAAGCCGTCCGGCGTGCGGATCGCGCTGACGCTGTCGGAGTAGACGTCCGGCGACACCGCGCACAGCTCCAGCCCCCAGGCGCGGACCGCGGCGCGCACGCCCTCGGCAATCCGGTGGTGGCGGGCAAAGACATTCTCCAGCCCTTCGTCCAACAGCATACCACAAGCCATGTTCAGACCGTTCAGCAGACCGACCGACGGCGTGTAGGGGTAGGCGCTGTTGGCGTAGCCTGCGGCCATGTCCTTGATGTCAAAGAAGGTGCGCGGCAGGGTCGCGGTCTTAGCTGCTTCCATTGCCCGTGGTGAGAAGCCGACGATAGCGAGGCCCGGCGGCAGCATGAAGCCCTTTTGCGAGCCGGTGACGGCAATGTCGACACCCCATTCGTCCATGCGGAAATCCATCGAGGCGATGGAGGACACGCCGTCAACAAACAACAGCGCCGGGTGGCCGGCCGCATCCAGCGCGCGGCGGACGGCGGCGATGTCGGATTTCACACCGGTTGCGGTTTCGTTGTGGGTGGCCAGAACCACCTTGATCTCGTGCGATGTGTCGGCGGTCAGGATTTCTTCGTAGCGGTCGGCCGGGATGCCCTGCCCCCAGGGGGTTTCAACCACCTGCACGTCCAGCCCGTGACGCTGGCACATGTCGATCCAGCGGTGGCTGAACATGCCGTTGCGCGCCGCCAGAACCTTGTCACCGGAGTTCAGCGTGTTGGTGATCGCGGTTTCCCAGCCGCCGGTGCCGGTGGACGGGAAGACGAAGATCTCGGCGCTCTCGCTTTTCAGAACCTTCTTCACGCCTTCCAGCGCCGGGTGCAGGATCTGGCCGAACAGCGGCGAGCGGTGGTCCAACGTCGGCATGTCCACTGCCTTGCGCAGCACTTCCGGCATGTTGGTGGGACCGGGAATGAAAACCGGGTTTTGAAAGCTCATGTCGTGCCCTCCTGTGGCGATTTCCTGCACCTTAATACGGGGCGGCGCGGAGGGAAATTTTTTTGAAAAAAGCTTTCACAAATGCAGAAAAGTTAGAATTTTCGCATGAATTCAAGTGCTTTAGTTTTTTCACTGTACAGAATGCGTTTTCATAATTATCCATAAGCTGCTGTTGGAATTGCCTTGGGAGGCTTGAAAATGTCGCAGGCACCGCGTCGCAAGGGGCGCCCCAAAGCGTTCAACGCCAGCAGCCAGCCTGCCACCATCCAGTCGCTGGACCGGGCGCTGGACGTGCTGGATGCGCTGGCCGGGGCCAGTGGCATGACGCTGACCGAGCTTGCCACCGCGCTGGACCAGTCGGCGGCCACCATGTACCGGGTGCTGTCCACGCTGGAGGCGCGCCAGATCGTCGAGATGGAGCCGCAGACGCAGACCTGGCATATCGGCGCGATGGCCTTTCGCCTCGGCTCTGCTTTCCTGCGTCGCTCTGGCGTGATCGAACGCGCCCGACCGGTAATGCGCGAGCTGATGGAGGCGACTGGCGAGACCTCCAACCTCGGCATCGAACGCGGTGGTGACGTGATGTTCGTGAGCCAGGTGGAAACCCATGAATCGATCCGCGCCTTCTTTCCGCCGGGAACCACGTCGCCGATGCACGCCTCGGGCATCGGCAAGGCATTGCTGAGCTGTTACGGCGACGACCAGTTGACCCGGTTCCTACGCGGCCGCACGCTGGAGCGTTTTACCGCGAAAACCTTGACCTCGGCGGATGCTTTGCGCGCGGATCTGGAAAAGATCCGCAGTCGTGGATGGTCCTTCGACGACGAGGAAAAAGCGCCCGGAATGCGCTGCGTCGCGGCGCCTGTCCTGGGCATGCAGGGCGAGGTGCTGGCGGGAATTTCGGTTTCCGGCCCGACCGCGCGGATGCCTGACGGCGGCATCAGCGGAATTGGCACCCTGGTCAAGGAGGCCGCGGCCAAGCTGTCGCATGGGTTGGGTGCCCCGGCGGGCTGACGGCAGACTTACGGCGCTGCATGAAAAGAACGCCCCGGAACCATCAAGGGGCCGGGGCGCGAAATCTTGGCTTGTCAGAACTACCGCATCAGCGCTGCGGTGCCAGCGGCATGTGGCGGTTCACATCCTTGTAGAGCAGGTAACGGAATTTGCCCGGCCCGCCGGCATAGCAGGCCTGCGGGCAGAAGGCGCGCAGCCACATGTAATCGCCGGCCTCGACCTCGACCCAGTCCTGGTTCAGCCGATAGACCGCCTTGCCCTCCAGCACGTACAGCCCGTGTTCCATCACATGGGTCTCGGCAAAGGGGATCACCGCGCCGGGCTCAAAGGTGACGATGGTCACATGCATGTCGTGGCGCAGGTCGTTGGGATCGACAAAGCGGGTGGTGGCCCATTTACCCTCGGTGCCCGGCATCGGGGTCGGGTCGACATGGTTTTCGTTGGTGACAAAGGCGTCGGGCGCGTCAAGCCCCGCAACCGCCTGATAGGCCTTGCGGATCCAGTGGAACCGCACCGGCGCATCGCTGTTGTTGCGCAGGCTCCAGTCGGCCGCGGGGGGCAGGTAGGCATAGCCGCCTTCTTCCATCTCATGGACTGCGCCGTCGATGGTCAGCGTCATGGAGCCTTGGACGACAAACAGCACTGCCTCGGTGCCTGCTTCGGTTTCCGGCCGGTCACTGCCGCCACCGGGCAGCACCTCGGCGATGTACTGCGAGAAGGTCTCGGCGAAGCCGGACAAGGGGCGCGACAGCACCCAGAAACGGGACTTCTCCCAGAATGGCAGCAGGCTGGTGACGATGTCGCTCATCGTGCCCTTCGGAATCACCGCGTAGGCGTCGGTGAACATGGCGCGGTCGGTCAGCAACTGTGTCTGCGGCGGCAGCCCGCCTTCTGGTGCGTAGTAGGATCGTTTGGTCATCGGCTGCCTTTCCTGCTGAAGTGCTGCCCTATTGATACCCGCCTGCTGCGCGCAACCGAACTTGTTTCCGTATCAAGGATACCTGAAGGATTGTTTTGCTATTTTTGAAGGTGGATCTTCACTGGCCCCGCCCGATGTCCACCGGAGCGATGGACACGGTCTTGAGCACCGCGTGGCAATCGACACCGGGGGCCAGGTCCAGGGCAGCGGCCGAGCGCCGCGTCACACGGGCGAGCACCCTGCCCGCCGGCGTTCGTAAGGAGACCATCGCCCCCGGCCCGCTGCCGGTGCGAATGTGCTCGACCTGTCCGGGAAGGATATTGAGCGCTGACAGTCCCTCGGGACGTTGGCGCGACAGGATCACCTCATGCGCGGCGATGCGCACGCGAACCGTCGTGCCGGGCGTGCGGTCAATACGCGGCAGGAAAAGCGCCACCCCGCCCGCGTCCAGCTCTGTCAGACCATCGCTGTGGTGGCAGCGCACGCGCGCTTTCAAAAGCGCGCCGGCAGAGCGGACACCGGTCGGCATGACCTCGGGGTCGGCCAGAACATCGGCGGCGGCGCCCTGATGCCGGACCCGGCCATCCTGCATGACGACAACGGTCGTTGCCAGTCGGGCAACCTCGGCTGCCGAATGGCTCACATAAAGGATCGGTATGCCGATCTCATCACGCAGCCGCTCGAAATACGGCAGGATCTCCGCCTTGCGCGCCTCGTCGAGGGCTGCCAGGGGCTCATCGGCGAGCAGCATCCGCGGCGCTGACAGCAAGGCCCGGCCAATGGCCACCCGCTGTTTTTCGCCGCCAGACAGCAGACCCGGCCGCCGGTGAAGCAGCGACCCTATTCCCAAAAGCGCCACAACCCGGTCCAGGCTTTCAGGCTTGCTGCCCCGGGGCGCGAATTTCTGTCCATAAAGCAGGTTCTGCCGGACAGTCAGATGTGGAAACAATCGGGCGTCTTGAAATACGTAGCCCATCCGGCGCTTGTGTGGGGGCAGCCAATGGCGTTGATCGGTATCGCCCAGCACCTCGCCATCCACCACGATGCGTGCGCGATCGGGGCGCAGCAGCCCCGCAACCGCCTGTACAACCGTGGTCTTTCCGGTACCTGAGCGTCCGAACAGGACCGTGACCCCCAATGGCGCATCAAAACGTACGTCCAGTGAAAAATCGGGCAGACGGTGTTTGAGCTCGACAGACAGCATTCAGCGTCCTCCGACCCGTGCCGCGACCCGGCGCGCCAGCCATTCAGACAGCAACAAGGCGGCCAGCGCAATCGCGACCGAAATCAGCGTCAGTCGCAGGGCCGCGCTTTCGCCGCCGGGCACCTGCAGGAAGGCGTATATCGCGGAAGGCAACGTCTGGGTCTGGCCCGGAATGTTGGAGACGAATGTGATCGTGGCACCAAATTCGCCCATCGCCTTGGCAAACCCCAAGACCACCCCGGCGAGCACCCCGGGCAGGATGAGCGGCAGGGTCACCGTGGTGAATACCCAGGGGCGCGATGCGCCCAGCGTTGCCGCGGCTTCCTCCAGCTTGGGGTCGACCGCCTCGATCGACAGGCGGATGGCGCGGACCATCAGGGGAAATCCCATGATCGCCGCCGCCAGCGCCGCACCGGTCCAGCGAAAGGCAAACACCACGCCGAATTGCTGAAGGGCTGCCCCGACGGGTGCCTTGGGCGCGAAGACCATCAACAGCAGATAGCCCGTCACCACCGGCGGCAGGACAAGGGGCAGGTGCACCAAGCCGTTCAGAAGCTGCTTGCCGCGAAACTGGCGTCGGGCGAGGGCATGTGCGATGAGCAGGGCCAGCGGTAAGGCCGCAAGGGTTGCCCAGAATGACACCCGCAGCGACAGCTGTACCGCCTGCCATTCCGGCGGGCCGAGCCATGCAATGACACCGCTCACTTGCGGACCGCTCTGAAACCGTGGCGCAGGAAAATGGCCTGGCTCTCCGGCCCGCTCAGGAACTTGATGAAGGCCTCTGCCGCCTGCTGCTGGCCCGCGGTCACGGCAGCGATGGGGTAGACGATGGGCGGATGGCTGTCAGCGGCAAAGGTGGCAACGACGGACACCGTCGGCTCTGCCCGCGCGTCCGTGGCATAAACCACACCCAGCGGGGCCGCGCCCGCGGAGACCAGCGCCAAGGCTGCGCGCACGTTGGCGGCTTGGGCCACCTTGGGCGCCACAGCGTCCCATTGATTGAGCGTGCTCAGCGCCGCCTTGCCGTAGATCCCGGCAGGAACCGCATCGACCAAAGCCATGGCCAGATGCCGATCGCCCAGCACCTCGGCGAGATTGGTTTGAGCAAGGTCCAGCGGCGGGGCGTCGGCGCCATGCGCGATCAGAACCAGGTCGTTGGCGAGGAGGTCGCTGCGACTGCGAGACGCGACAAGACCGTCCGTTTCCAGCACATCCATCCAGGTCGTATTCGCCGAAAGGAAGACATCCGCAGGCGCACCGAGCTGAATCTGACGCGCCAGCGCTGAGGAGGCCGCGTAGGAGAGGATGACGTCCTCGCCGGTGGCCCCGGTGAAGGCGTCTGCCGCCTCGTCCAGGGCGTTCTTCGTACTTGCAGCGGCAAAGACCGTTACCTGCGCCGAGGCAACAGAGCCGAAACCGCACAGGACAGCGACCGCCAACACGGCTACCCAATGGAGCAGTCGACGGCCAGTAACCTCTGATGATGCCTTGCGCTTGGTCATGTCCCTTAAGGAATTAACCGTGCCCGCAAATACGGGCAATCGGTAATTCACGGCGCCACGGCGTCTGCTGCCAGCAAAGACTGGCAGGCGGCAGCAATATCTTGTCAGAACAGGTCGACGACACCAGCGCCCGCGGCAGCCGGAGCCGGGGCCACAGGCGGTGCTGCAACGGCGCGCTGCTCCAGTTCGCCCAGCTGGCGGTCGTCCTGCACATGGGTCTGCTGCGCCGCACCGGAGCAGGGGTGGAAGCGGACCCGCCGGGCCGAGGTGCCGCCAACGCTCGACGAGATGCAAGGGATGCCCTCGTCGCGCAGGAACCGTTGGACGAAGTCGGCATTCGCCGCGCCGATGTCCGACAGGTTTACCGACATCTTGGCACCGCCAAACACCTTGGCCTTGAGATTGGAGCGCACCGCGCCCTTCTTCATGATGCCGTTGATCAGCAGCTCCATCGCGTGAATGCCATAGCGGGCGTTGGCCGCCCCACCGCCCCTGGCATTGGCCAGCAGGAAGTGGTTCATGCCTCCCACCCCACGGTCGGGGTCATAGATGCAGGCCGCGATGCAGGAGCCCAGAACCGTCGAGAACACGGTCTTGGGGTCCGTTGTCACGCGGTAGTCTCCTTGCAGAACAGTCACGGGCTTCGTGTTGGCAAAAACATTGTTCAAGGCTAGTTCGTCCCTTCCTGCGATCTGTTCAGGCCTTGCTGGCCTGAAGGAGAGTGCTGGCCATGTGGGCCAGCGGCACCTGCTGCTGGGCTGCCCCCATCTCCCAGGCAACCCTGGGCATGCCATAGACGACCGAAGATTTCTCATCCTGGGCAAAGGTTTTGGCGCCTGCCTTGCGCAGCTCCAGAAGGCCGCGGGCGCCGTCCTGTCCCATCCCGGTCAGAATTGTGGCTACAACGTCCTTTCCATATGGCACGGCAGAGGTGAACAGCGCGTCAACAGACGGCGTATGACCGGAAATATCCGGCCCTTCTTTCATCCGCAGCCGCCGAGGGGCGCGGTTGCTCAGCCCCATGTGGCGGCGCTGACCGGCCGCAACATAGACATAGCCGGGTTCCAGCGTCAGCCCGTCTTCGGCGGCGCGGACCCGCGCCGGGCAGATGCGATCCAGCAGCGACACCAGGCCAGAGCCGAAATTTTTGCCGGTATGCTGCACGATCAGAGTGGGCGGGCAGTCAAATGGGAACCCCACCAGGACATTGCGCAACGCCTCGACCCCGCCGGTAGAAGACCCGATCAGGATCATCTTCTTGCTGCCCCCGGCCGCGGCCGCAGGGCGGGCCGCAGAGCCGACCGCGGCGCCGCGACCACGACGCGGGGCCTTCACCATCATGTCGAAATGCTGGGCGAACTGACTGGGGTGATCCGCCTTGGTCAGCTCGAAGATGCCGGCGCCGACGTCCAGCAAAGGTGAAGATTTCCGGGCCGGAGTCGCGCCGAAAGTGTCCATGACCGACACCCAGCGCGTGTCCATGGCCGAAAACAGCGCCATCATCATTTCGAATTCGGGCAGCTTGGTGAACCCGTCTTCGACAAAGGCAAATACCGGCTGCGCCGCCTCGGCCTGATTGTAGGCCATCATCAAATTGTTGGCCAGATACACCTTCATGCCTGGATAGGTTTGTTCCATGTAGCTTTTCAGCGACATGGCAAAGTTTCGATCCGTGGTAATGATCAATAAGTTCTTCGAAGACAATGGGTTCCCCAATCTCGTTTCAGTGTCGCAGAAATGGGCGACACAGATTGCCATGGTCAGAGGATGCCGCCGCCGGTGCGGCGGCATCCCTGGTTAAGGTTCAAAAATCCTGCCAGACATCGCGCGCGGCATTGCCATCGCTCGCCATCACCACTGCGGCGGCGCCGGCCGCTTGGCTCCGCGTGTCGGCGCCTTTTCGGGCCTCGGCGAGGGGGGGGCGTTTGCCAGCGGTTTCGAGCGACCCGGCAGGCTGCGCGTCACCGCCGATCACGCGGAACTGGCCGACCAGCTCAGCCAGCTTCCCGGCATCGCTGTTGAGCATATGCCCGGCCGCGGTGGCCTGTTCGACCATCGCCGCGTTCTGCTGGGTCACCTGATCCAGCTGGGTGACGCCGGTGTTGATCTCATGCAGGCCGGTGGATTGCTCCGCCGCACCCTCGGCGATGCCGGAGACCAGCTGCGAGATATGGGTCACTTGCGACACGATGCTTTGCAGCGCCTCGCCCGCCTTGCCAACCAGATCCACGCCGCGCTCGACCTGCTTGGAGCTGTCGGAGATCAGCGTCTTGATCTCCATCGCCGCTTCGGATGAGCGTTGCGCCAGCGCTCGCACCTCGCTTGCGACCACCGCAAAGCCCTTGCCGGCCTCGCCCGCTCGCGCGGCCTCGACCCCGGCGTTCAGCGCCAAAAGGTTGGTCTGGAAGGCAATGTCGTCGATCACGGAGATGATCTGGCTGATATGGGCCGAGGATTGCTCGATCTCGGTCATCGCGGCCACGGCGCTTTGGACCACGGCGTCGCTGGTCTCGGCCTCATCGCGGGCCTGCTGCATGGTCGCCTCGACGCTGCGCGCGCCCTCGGCGGCAGATTTCACGCTCGCGGTCAGCTCGTCCAGCGCGGCAGCGGTCTGTTCGAGGGTGGCGGCCTGGCTTTCGGTACGGTGTGACAGGTCGTCCGAGGCCTGGCTGATCTCGGCGGCGCCGCTGCGGATGCTGCCGGAGGCCGCGATCACCTGCTGCACGGTGGCGTTCAGGTTGCTGACGGTGCTGTTGAAATTCTGCCGCAGCTGTTCGTATTCCGGCGGGAAGGGGGTGTCGATGGGCTGCGAGAAGTCGCCCTCCGCCAGGCACATCAGGCCGTTGCTGAGGTTGTCGACCACCTGCTGCTGCTGGCGCTGCATCTCGGCGCGCTCCTCCTCGGCGGCGCGGGCCAGTTTCAGGTCGTCCTGCATCGACAGGAGCGTCTTGCCGATCTTGCCGATCTCGTCGCGGCGCTGCGCGGCCTCGACCTCGGTGTCGAGATTGCCACCGGCGACCGCTTCCATGTTATCGCAGATGCGGTTGATCGGCTTGGTGATCGAACGCGCGAACAGCCAGCCCAGGAGGGACATGCCGGCGGCGAAGATGGCGGAGACCAGCAGCAGCTTGTTGCGCTTGGCCACGGCCGGTGCCATCAGCTCCTGCCAATCCTGTTCGGCAACGATCGCCCAATCTGCAAATGCCAGCGGCAGCGGTTCGGAATAGGCCAGCACCGACTGACCGTTCAGACCTTCGACCTCCGGCAGCACGTGAATTTTACCGTCAAAGGCTTCGCGCATCTGCATGGTATCCGGCAGGTCGGACAAAACCTGGTAACCGCCTGCAAACCGGGAAGAGGACCGTGCTTTTCCGTCCGCCCCTGCCAGGTAGACCTGGGTGGTTTCGCCCATGCCCTGTTCATTGTTGACGATGGCACTCAGCAGGTCCACCGGGATTTGCACCGCAAGCACCCCCACGGTGAGGTTGGCGTCATTCACGACCGGTGCGGCTGCAAAGGCCGCGGCTGCGCCGTTGCTGGGCGCATAGGGTTCCATGTCGGCATAGAAGACGTCGCCGCGGTTGCCTGCGACAGCCTTGCGATACACTTTCGCCAGCCCGCTGTCGCTCAGCGGGCCATTCAGCATATTGGTGCCGAAGTCGCTTTCCTTGAACACCGAATAGACCACGTCACCTGCGAGATTGATCAGGAAGGCATCGTAATAGCCCTTGCTTTCGATCAGAGTCCGATAGGCCGGGTGAAAGCTTTCATGGTGCATGTGATAGGGGGAGTCGCCGTCGCCGCGGGCCAGCAGATGCTTCTTGCCCGTCGGGTTGGGGTTATTCTCGATATAAGCCTTGCGCAGGATCTCACCCGGGTTCCCCTCGAGGTCGTTCCAGGTCATCGTCAGCCATTCGATCGCGGTCGCGGTCGACGGCACCGCCGCCAGGGTTTGCACATCCGCCTGGATGGCATCAAACAGGGTGGTCACCGAGTATTTTCGGTCCGCTACCATGGATCGGAACTGGTCCTCAGCGCTTTGCTTTACGCTGTTTTGAAAAGAGACCGTACTGATCGTCACAAGAGCAGCGGTCATGGCCAGGCCAAAACCGACAACAAAAAGTGGCAGCCGGTAGGCTAGCTTGAGCGATTGCAACGCTTTCATTCTGTTCTCCAAGATCGAGCGGTTCGGGCCACCGCAAATGTCGTTCGAAACAGACTGGTCGCCAGTTCTTAATTTGCGGCTTACGCAAGTGCGATTTGCGCGGTTTCGGGGCTGTTTGAGCGAGCCTCTGCCGCCCCGAAACGGGGTTTGATCGTGCCCTGGCAACCATCACGTGCAATGCCCTGACAGCGGCACGACCAGCGGTGAACTGATTCGCCGTGCGTCGGATTCGCCGCCCGTTTCGCCACCGTGAGGCCCCCATAAAAATTGATCTGATTTCGCGGAATAGATCGCGCGGATTGTCCTTATGAATCCCCGCGAGCGGGCCTCGGGCGGCAATCAAATGTTAAGGCCCGCTGCCTATGACTGGCAGCACAGAAAACGAACTGATCGCCGACAACGGGGGTGCGAATCGCCGAAAATGACAACGGAAACGCAAAAGCATAAATTGGATCTGCCGAACGCCTTTGCAGAGCTCGACCCGCTGGTCTCCTTCCTGCAGGGGGCACGCTCCAAGGCGGTCGAAATCGACTGTAGCGGCGTCGCCCTGATGCCGTCGCGCTGCCTGCAGCTCCTGCTTGGCGCCGAACAGCAGTGGCGCTCCGAGGGCGTCGGTTTCTCGGTCACCAATATCACCGAATCCTGCCGCAAGTCCCTGACGTTGCTGGGATTGGAGCCCAACCGTTTTGAAGACGAGGAAACAGCATGAAAACCAAAGTCCTGGCAATCGACGATTCCCGCACCATTCGGAATCTTCTGGCCGCAACCCTGGAAGAGGCCGGATTTGAATACCACTGCGCTGTCGACGGCCGCGAGGGCGTGGACATGTATTCGGACGTCGATCCTGACGTCGTGATTACTGACATCAACATGCCCAACCTCGATGGGTTCGGCGTGATCGAGGAATTGCGCGGTACCGAGATCAACTCCAAGGTGCCGATCCTGGTGCTGACCACCGAAAGCGCGCCCGAGCTGAAGGCCCGCGCCCGTGGCGCCGGCGCCACCGGCTGGATCACGAAACCGTTTGACGACGCGTCGCTGATCTTCGCCCTGAAGCGCGTAACCGGAGCCGCGGCCTGAGATGTCGGGGTCGATTCAGGATACCTTCTTTGAGGAGTGCGAAGAGCTCCTCGAAGCAACGGATGAGGGGCTGACCGCTATCGAAGGAGGCGATCACAACCCTGAGGTGGTCAATGCGATCTTCCGCGCCGTGCACTCGATCAAGGGTGGCGCCGGGGCCTTTGGCCTGGATGACCTGGTGGCTTTTGCCCACCGGTTCGAGACCGTCTTCGACGAGGTGCGTTCCAACCGACTGGACCTCGATGAAAAGCTGATCCAGCTGCTGCTGCGTTCCAGCGACCATCTGTCGGCGCTGGTCGAGGTTGCCCGCGATGGCGGCCAGGTGGACGAGGCGCACCACGATACCCTGCTGGCGGCATTGGATGAATACATCCCGGAAGAAGAGGAAGACCTGTCTTTCGAGCCGATGGGGCTCGGTGGGCCGACGCCGGTCGGCGATCTCGGCGGGTTTGCCGCTGCACCGGTGGTGCCGCAGGAGGAAACCTACCGGATTCGCTTCCATCCCCTAAAGGAGATGTATGGCACCGGCAATGAACCGTTCTTCCTGTTCCAGGCGCTGCGGGACATGGGCGAGCTGACCGTGACGCTGGACGAGAACGAGCTGCCCGGCTTTGACGCGATGGACGTCAACGACAGCTACCTGGCCTGGGACCTGGTTTTGGTCACCAAAGAGCCGCGCTCGGTCGTGGAAGCGGTCTTCGAGTTTGTCGAAGGTCTGTGCGAGCTCTCCATCGTCGGAGATCACGACGCCGAGGCGGAGGCCAATGCGCTTGCGGCTCTGGACGCAATGTTCAGCGCCCCGCCTGCCGATGGCGCTGCCCTGCCCGACCCGTCGCCCGAAGTGGATAGCGGGACCGCTGCTGCCCCTTTTGAACCGCCGGTCCCCGCACCCGAACCCGAAGCCACACCGGCAAGCGCCGTGGAAAAGGCATCGGCCCCGAAAGCCGAGAGCGGCAAACAGGAGCAGCGCGGTGGTCCCAAGCCGACGCTCCGTGTCGAGCTTGAGCGGGTGGACCGGCTGATCAACGCTGTCGGGGAGCTCATCATCAACCATTCGATGCTGGCGCAGCAGATTGCCAATCTGAACGTGGCCGATCTGCGCGATGTCGAGACCGAGCTGGAAGGCTTCAAGAACCTGGCCCGCGACATTCAGGAAGGCGTCATGGCCATCCGTGCGCAGCCGGTGAAGCCGCTCTTCCAGCGCATGGCCCGCATCGTCCGTGAGGCCTCGGCCGCCACCGGCAAGACCTGTAAACTGGTCAACGAGGGCGAAAACACCGAAGTCGACAAGACGGTGATCGAACGGCTGTCCGACCCGCTGACGCATATCCTGCGCAACGCGGTCGACCACGGCATCGAAAAGCCCGAGGACCGCGAGGCGGCGGGCAAGCCCGCCACCGGCGAGATCCGCCTGTCGGCCTCGCACCGGTCGGGGTCGGTCTGTATCGAGATCAAGGACGATGGCGCCGGTGTGAACCGCCCGCGCGTCAAGCAGATCGCGATCGAAAAGGGGCTGATCCCGGAAAATGCCGAGCTGACCGACAGCGAAATCGACAACCTGCTGTTCATGCCCGGTTTTTCCACCGCCAAGGAGATCTCGAACCTCTCCGGCCGCGGTGTCGGCATGGATGTGGTGAAGAATGCGGTGACCGGTCTCGGCGGGCGCATCAACATCTCCTCCGCGCCCGGCAAGGGCTCGACCTTCACCATCATCCTGCCGCTGACCCTGGCGGTGATGGATGGCATGGTGGTGTCGGTCGCGGACCAGACCATGGTGGTGCCGATCACCTCGATCGTCGAGACCATGCGCGGCAGCGATGACATGATCAACAACCTGGGCGCCGACGGCACCCTCCTGTCGATCCGCGGCAACTTCGTCCCGATCTGCGATGTCGCCGGTGCCCTTGGGCTGTACCGCGAGAGCGAACAGCAGGCCGGCGTCTATCTGCTGGTGGAAACCGAAACCGGCCAACGCTGCGCCCTGGCGGTGGATGACATCCACGACCAGCGTCAGGTGGTCATCAAGAGCCTCGACGGCGTCTGCGGGGAAATTCCCGGTGTCGCCGCCGCAACCATCCTCGGAGACGGCAAGATCGCCATGATCCTGGACCCTGAAAGCATCATTGCGGCCTCGCCCACGGCAGCCGCCTTTGACACCGAGCGGAGACTGAGCAATGCAAGCTGAAGTTAAGCAAACCGACCAGGAAGTGAAACACGCCGAACACAGCGAGTTTGTCAGCTTTACCGTGGCGGGCCAGGCGTTCTGCCTGAAGATCACCCAGATCCGCGAGATCCGCCGCTGGTCGCCGGTGACCATCCTGCCGCATGCGCCTGCCGACGTGCTGGGGGTGATGAACCTGCGCGGCGCGGTGATCCCAATCTACGACCTGTCCGCCCGCTTCGGCCTGCAGCAGACCGAAGCCAGCGAGCGCAACGTGGTGATCGTTGTCTCGGTGCACGGCAAGCCCGTTGGCCTGCTGGCGGAATCGGTGTCCGAGATCATCTCGATCAATCCCGACGATATCCAGGACACGCCGCCGGTCGATAGCCGCAACACGATGGAGTACATCCAGGGCATCATCTCGCATGATGACACCATGGTGCGCATCATCAACCTCGACGCGGTGATCTCGGCTCCGGAGCAGGTACTGCCGTGAGCGCGGAGGGTTCCATCTCCCCTGCGGCCGAAGGGTTTACGCTGTCGGACAAGGACTTCGAAGCGATTGCGCAGTTCGCGCACAAGCACTTCGGCCTGGCGATGGCCAAGAGCAAGAAGCCGCTGGTGTCGTCGCGCCTCGCCCGCAAGCTGCGGCAGCGCAACATCACCAACTTCAAGGACTATCTTGCCAGCCTGGATGGCCCCAACGCCGATCAGGAGCGCAGCGGCTTGCTGTCGCTTCTGACCACGAACGTAACGCACTTCTTCCGGGAGCCGCATCACTTCGAAACCCTGCGCAACGACGTGTTGCCGGGGCTGGTCGAGCGTGCCCGCAATGGCGGACGCGTGCGGATCTGGTCGGCGGGCTGCTCGAACGGGCAGGAACCCTACTCCATCGCCATGACGGTGCTGGAGCAATGCCCCGAAGCGGCCCGTTTGGACTTCAAGATCCTCGGCACGGATATTGACCCGGTGGTGGTGCGTACCGCCCAGGCGGCCAAATACCCCGAGGACGAGCTGGCCCAGATCGACTCCAAGTATCGCGCGCTGTTGCCGGCCCGCGATGCCGACGGCCGTTTGCCGGATAGCCTGCGCCAGATGATCACCTTCGGGGTGCTGAACCTGATCGAGCCCTTCCCGTTCCGCGGCAAGTTCGATGTGATCTTCTGCCGGAACGTGGCGATCTATTTCGACAACCCGACCCAGCAAAAAGTCTGGAGCGCCTTTCAAAATGTCCTCAACCCGGGCGGTTACCTCTTCATCGGTCACTCCGAGCGCATGTCAGGCCCGGCAGCGCAGCACCTGAAGACGGCCGGGATCACAACCTACCTAAACTCACCCGCAGGCAGGACAAACTGACCGCGGCTGCAAGCAGAGCAGAAGGAAAGATAAATGAGCTTGAAAGACTCACTTCGCGTCATGGTGGTGGATGATATGTCGACCAGCCGGGGGATCATCACGCAGAGCCTCGACGAGATCGGCATCAAGAACTACATGGTCGAAAATTCCGGCCAGGGCGCCTATCAGAAGCTGGTTCAGACACCGGTCCACATGGTGCTGTCGGACTACAACATGCCGGGCATGGACGGCCTGGGCCTGCTGAAGGCCCTGCGCAGCCACCAGGTGACCCAGCGGGTCGGTTTCATCCTGGTGACCGGCAAGCCGACGCCTGAGATGATCCAGGTCGGTAAACAGCTTGGCCTGAACAACATCATCCGCAAGCCGTTCACGGTGGCGACGATGAAGCAGGCCATCGAACAGGTCGTCGGGCGGCTGTAAAGATGGAGCGTCCCGGCAAAGCCCTGAGCGAACTTTGCGCCGCCTCGGCGTGGGAAATGGAACAGCTGGGGCGCCAGATGCAGGCCTTGGAAGACGTTGTTCTGGACATTCTGGAACGGGGCACCGCCCCAACCAGCCAGGAACTTCGATCCTTGCAGGATTTCGATCTGGTGATTCAGACCTTGGCCGGGCTCTCAGGGTTCTACAAACGCGTGCAGGCGCAGGTGGATGACGCCGGCCCTGCCGATCTGCCCGCCGCCGCCGCTGGCGTCACGCTGGAGAAACTCCGCGATCGACTGCGTGCGGCCAGCGAAATGGCCAATACCTGAGCATCGCGGTCCCGCCCCGGTTCGCCGGGGAGGGACAAGTCCTGCCGCTCAGCGGCAGCGCATCACTTTGCAAATGGCTCACACCAGGGATGCTGCCTGCGGTACCAGATGCGACCGAGCGAAGTGACCATATTTTCCTTTGGCAGACACCACCAGACGCCGGTCCGCGCGCAGCCGGACAAGCAACCGTTCCCGAAACCTATTGCCGCCATTGGGCTGCTGAAGCGCACAGCCGCCGCGCGCCGCTGCAACGGACAGCCGCGCTTGCCGCGATCCGATCAACGGGAACCACTTTGTGCGTCCGCGACTTATCTCCTTGCACCTGCAGCCCACTGTGACCCAAGGTGGCGAAAGCGCGCAGAGGAGAGGATGGCATCATGACGCAAGCCCGGCGCCGCGTGGCGATTGTCGGCTTCGGGCCGCGTGGACTTGGCGCGCTTGAGGCGCTGGTGCGACATGCGTTGGTCACCGGAACTTCGGTCGCTATCGATGTGTTTGATCCCTCCCGTTGGCCGGGGGCCGGCCCCAGCTTCAGCCCCGACGAGAGCGAGATCTGCCTGCTGAACCTGCCCCTGCGCAGCATCTCATTGCCACCCCCGCCACCGTGCTCGGGGGTGCAGCAGGATTTTTCGACCTGGCTGAAAGACCGCCTGCAAGACGGCGCGCAGGATGGGGACGCCTATCTGCCGCGCGCGCTGCTCGGCACCTATTTGCATGAGCGGTACAAAGCCCTTTGGGCACAGTTGCCAGAAGCCGTGTCAGTGGAACATCACCAGGCGCGTGTCAACGCGGCGCATCAGGATCAGACCGGCTGGCGGCTGCAGTGCGCGGACCACTCCCACGGCCCTTATGAACATGTGCTGATGTCGCTTGGTCAGCCACAGACGGACCCGGATCCACAGCTCGAACGCTGGCGCAAACATGCGCATCTCCATGGATTGCCGCTGTGCACGGCCTATCCCGGCCATGCGTTGATCGAAGCGGCCGACGCATGGGCCGGGCGTATCGTCGGCATTCGCGGACTCGCCCTGTCGTCGCTCGATGTGATCCGCATGCTGACGCTGGGGCTGGGCGGTCGGTTTGAAGGCACACGCTACATTGCCTCGGGACGGGAGCCCGCCCGGATCATCCCCTTTTCACTGGATGGGCAACCGCCTGCGCCGAAGCCGCTGAATGCCGCGCTGGACGCACGGTTTGACCCGCTGCCGGAGGAAGATGCGGCCTTCGAGGCGGCCCTACACGCCGCGCTTTTGGGGGCCGCGGACGCAGGGCCCTCCGCGCTTTTCGGGGCCCTTGGCGCTGCCGTGGCTCGTGTGATCCATTCCGTCGGCGGGGCAGTGGAGCAGGACGACATCCAGGACTGGCTGCAACAGGAAGTGGCGGCCGCGGGCACCCAGGAACAGCTCGCGACGTCCGAGGCGTTGCGCTGTGGCATCCGGCAGGCGGAGGGCCAGGATCTGCCGACGATCGGCTACACGGTCGGGCAGCTGTGGCGCAAATGGCAGCCGCTGCTCCGCCGTGTTTATGACAGCAGGCCGATCCCCCCGAACACCGCCCGCACCTTTACCGCGTTTGACGAGGGGCTGAAGCGGTATTCCTACGGGGCCCCGATCGAGACGGCGCGCCAGCTGCTGACGCTGATCGAAACCGGATTGGTAGACCCGCGGGCCGCAGACGATCCGGACGTCAGGCTGCGCCCGGAAGGCTGGGAGATACAGGCCGAGGACACGGCTGTGATCGCGGACGTCATGATCGACAGCGTGCTGCCGCCCCCGGCGCTTGGCCAAGTGACGGAACCGCTGGTATCGGGCCTGCTGGAGACAAGGGTTCTCTCGGCTCTTGATGACGGATTGGGCGCATGCTGCAGATCGGATGCGGTTCTGGTCCGGGCAGACGGCACCCCGGTACAGGGGCTCGGACTGGCTGGAAGACTGTCGAACGGCAGCAGTATCGCCAGCGACTCGATCCACGACTGCTTTGGCGACATCGGGGATCGCTGGGCCGCTACGGTGTTGCAACCGACATGACGCGCCATTGCTACAAGGCGTTCACCGTCAGCCCCGCGACACCTCTGAGCCAGCGAAAGAACTGCACCGAACGCCGCTTGGCTTGCTGCCCTTCGGAAATTTCCAGCCAGTAGCCATTTGGCCCAACTACGGTTGTCGGGGAAATCTGGACGAGGCTGCCCGCGCTGAGCTCGTATTCAATCATGTTCCGGTCAACCACGGCGACACCGACCGAGTTCTTGGCGGCCTGAATGGCAAGCTCCAGCGTCGCAAATTCCATGGATGTGCCGCTGGGAAGATCCGGGTTGTCCGGCTCAAGCGCTTGCCAGTCCTCCCACAGGGGAAACCGCACCCCCTTGTCAAAAACATGCAAAAGGCAGCTTGCCCGCATCGCTTCACGGTCTTCGAAAAGCGCGGGTGAGCAGACCGCGATGTGCTGCTCCACCAGCAGTTGCACATGTTCCGATCCCGCCGTGGGATGGGCACCGAAATGGACGACGCAGTCCATACGGATATCCGGCCGTGCCACGGTGTGAATCGCCAGTTCGACACCGGGAAACCGTTGTGGATAGGAGGACAGGCGCCGCGTCAGCCAGCGGGATGCCAAGGTCGGCGGGGCCAGCAGGTTGATCTTCTGCCGCTTCAGGGAGCCGGCTGCTTCGCCCACGGCGTCTTCGAGCAGGCCGAAGGTTTCATACACCCTCTCATGCAGGGCCCGGCCCTCGTCCGTCAGGGAAATACTGTTGCCGACCCGATCAAACAGCTTGAGGTCCAGCGCGTCCTCCAACGCCTTGATCTGACGGCTGACGGCGCTCTGGGTGACACCCAGCTGCTGGGCCGCTCCCGTTACGCTGAGGCAATTGCCGACAACTGAAAACGCCCGGAGTGAGGTGAGACTTGGAAGTGATTTCATGGGGTCGATGCGCAGGTCGTTGGAACAGGTTGTCCCTGACCTAAGGGTTTTGGGCGCCAAGGTCATTACAAAAAGGAATGACCATTCCTTTTTGTAATTTGCCTGAATCCCTGAATTTCCCCAAAGACACGCCATGGCAGCTCGACATGAGGGAGGCGTGGGGCCAGTGGATCATTTCAGGACAGAGCATGATACGCTTGGCGCGGTCTTCGTCCCCGCGGCTGCCTGCTATGGGGCGCAAACACAGCGCTCTGTTGGGATATTTCCCGTTTCTGGCGCACAAAAGCTGTCGGCATATCCACAGCTGATCGAAGCGATGCTGCACGTCAAACGCGCGGCAGCGCGCACCAACGTGGCCATCGGCGCGTTGCCGAAAGACGCCGAAGCAGCGATCAGCGCGGCCATTGACCATCTGCTGTCCCGCCCCTTCGAGACCGATTTTCCCATACATTCATTTCATGGGGGTGGCGGCATTGGCATCAACATGAACGTCAATGAGGCGCTCGCCAATCTGGCAAATCACCGCGGGTTTGGTGCGCCGTTTGGCAGCTACGCGCCGCTGCACCCGAACGACCACATCAACCTCAACCATTCCACCAGCGACTGCCTGTCGACGGCTTGCCATATCGCGGCGCGTGCCGCATGGGCCGGGCTGGAGGCAGAGCTGTGCGGGCTGGTGGATGATCTGGAGCAGTTCGCGGACCGGTCGGGGGATCAGCCCAAGCTGGCGCGCACCTGTCTGCAGGATGCAGTGGATATTCGCGCGGCTGATTATTTTGGCGGGGTTGCACACAACCTGCGGCAGCTGACACAGCGCGCCCAATCCGATGCGAGCGAGCTGGCGGCGGTAAACCTGGGCGGCAACATCATCGGCCGCACCGATGATTGCGATCCGGACTTCTTCGCCCAGATCATGGACCAGTTGAACGCGGTTCTGGAGCAAGCCGGGCTGGAGCATGATCTGCGCCGCGCCGACAATCTGTTTGCCGCTTCGCAAGCCCATGATCCGCTCCAGGCTCTGGCCTCGACGCTGGAACTGATCGCCCGGACGCTTGTCCGTTTCGGCGGCGATCTGCGCCTGATGGCGTCGGGGCCGCATGCAGGCTTCGGCGAAATCCGCTTGCCGGAAAAACAGCCCGGCTCATCGGCCATTCCCGGCAAGATCAACCCGACGATCCCGGAATACACCATGCAATGCGCAATGATGGCCTGTGGCCACGCGGCGACCGTACGCATGACCCAGGATCACGGAGAGCTGGACTACAACCCCTGGCAGATGCTGGTGGTGATCGCCCTGCTCGACATGCTCGCGCTGTTGCAGGGCGGCGTCGCCTCGCTGCGCCGCAATTGCGTGCAGGGGCTGGAACTGAACATCCAGCGCAACACGGAAAATGCGCAGGGCCTGGGGCCGAGCCTCATGCAGCTCAAACGCAAATTTGGCTACAGCCGTGCCTCGGCCGTGGCGAAACAGGCCGCGGGCGATGTGTCTATCGTGCGCGCAGCTCTCTCCGAAATAGAGGAAGTACAATGACACTCGATGCAGATCTGAGCTGGGCCAAAACTTGGCTGAAGGCGGAAAAGAAGCAGTATATCGACGGCCAGTGGGTGACCGGCGCCGGTCAGACCTGGGACGTGAAAAATCCCGCCACAGGCGAAACGCTGAGCACCATTGCGCTGGCCGATGCGGGCCAGGCGGATGCCGCAGCAGCCGCCGCCCACCGCTGCCACCAAAGTGATGTCTGGAGCCGCAAGACCACCCGCAAGCAGCGCGCCGATGTGCTCAATGCCATTGCGCGACTGATCCGGGAGAACACGCAGAAACTGGCCATTCTGGAAAGCCTGCCGAATGGCAAACTGCTCTCCGAGGCCATGGTGGACGATATCCCGACCTGCGCCGAGATCTTCGAATACTACGCAGGTTGGACCGACAAGTTCTACGGTGAGGTCTCCCCGGTCGAAGACGGCTTCCTGAACTTCACCAACAAGGAGCCGGTGGGCGTCTGCGCCCTGATCGCGCCTTGGAACTTCCCGCTCTACCAGGCCAGCCTGAAGATCGCCCCGGCGCTGGCCATGGGCAACACTGTGGTGATGAAGCCCTCCGAATACACGCCGCTGGCCACGCAATTCCTGTTCGAGCTGATCGACCGCGAGCTGGACCTGCCTGCCGGGCTGCTGAACCTGCTGGTCTGCGACGGGCCGGTGGCCAACCACATGACGGTCAGCCGCGACGTCCACAAGGTGTCCTTCACCGGCAGCACCAACGTGGGCCGTCAGATCGTGCAGAACTCGGGCCAGTCGAACCTCAAGGCGGTGACGCTGGAGCTGGGCGGCAAGTCGCCGTGCATCTTCTTTGACGACACGCCGGATCTGGATGCTGCAATCGACCGCGCCTTTACTGTGATGTTCTCGCACAAAGGCGAGAAATGCTCCGAGCCGACCCGCTTCCTGATCCAGAAAGGCAGCTATGACTATGTCATGAGCCGCCTGATCGAGAAGGCCGAGGCGGTGCGCTGCGGCGACCCGCTCTCGCCGGATGCGCAGCAAGGCCCGCAGTGCAACCCGGCGCAGTTCAAGCGGATCATGGACTACATCGAGATCGGCAAGGGCGAAGCTGAACTCGTCGCCGGCGGCTATGCGGATCAGCAGGGTGACAATGCCAACGGCCTGTTCATCCGTCCGACGATCTTCGCGAATGTGCCGGGCTCCGCGCGCATCGCCCAGGAGGAAATCTTCGGGCCGGTTCTGTCCTGCACACCGTTCGACACCGCCGAAGACGCGCTGAAGCTGGCCAATGACACCACCTATGGTCTGGCCGCCGGCGTCTACACCGGCAACATCAATGTCGCGCACCGGATGGCTGACCGCCTGGATGCGGGCATGATCTTTGTGAACCGCTATGGCTGCTACGGCCTGTCCAGCCCGTTCGGCGGTTTCAAGGAAAGCGGCTGGGGCAAGGAAATGGCCATCCACTCGCTCAGCTCCTACACCAAAACCAAAGGGATCTGGATCGCCTACGGGTGATCCTCCCCTATCCTCTCCACCATCCATTCATTCACTAGGAAAGACTGTCGAATGAAATACACACGCCTTGGAAACTCCGGCCTGCGCGTCTCTCGGCTGTGCCTTGGTACGATGAACATGGGATCCAAAGACTGGAAGCCCTGGATCTTTGACGAAAGTGAAAGCGAGCCGCTGATCGGCCATGCGCTGGACAACGGCATCAACTTCATCGATCTGGCGGACTTCTACTCGGCTGGCGAAGGCGAAGCCGTGGTTGGCAACATCCTGCGTCGCCTGGCGCGCCGGGATGAGCTGATCCTGACCACCAAGCTGGGCTACCAGATCGGTCAGGACGTGAATTCCTACGGCACCTCGCGCAAGCATATCCTGGACGCGATCGATGGTTCGTTGCAGCGTCTGAAGATGGACTACATCGACATCTACATGCTGCATTACTTCGACACCGAAACCCCGGTCGAAGAAACCATGGAAGCGCTGAACGACGTCGTGCGCAGCGGCAAGGCGCGGTATATCGGCGTGTCGACCATGTACACCTGGCAATTCGCCAAGATCCTGAATGTCTGCGAACGGCATGGCTGGTCCAAGCCGATCAACATGCAGCTTCAGCTAAACTGCGCCTACCGCGAGGAAGAGCGCGAGATGATCCCCTTCTGCATGGACCAGGGTATCGGGGTGTCGGCGTTCAGTCCGCTGGCCCGGGGCATCCTGGCCAATGAGCCGCACTCGCTGCGCAACAAGACCGATTTCTTCACCGCGCAGATGTACAATGACCAGGCCTCTTACGACATTGCCTGTTCCGTGCAGCGCGTGGCAGAGGCCAAGGGCATCACCGCGCCGCAGGTGGCGCAGGCCTGGGTTCTGCGCAAGCCTGAAATCTCGTCGATGCTGGTCGGCGCGGACAGTGTTGCACAGCTCGACACCGCATTTGCGGCGCTTGAAACTGAGCTCGATGCAGAAGATCTGCACGAGATCGAACGCAACTATACGCCCTGTGACCTGATCAACGATTACACCGCGGAAAAGCGCACCCCGCGCACCCCGCGCGCTGCCATCGGCAAATATGCAGATCAGGCCTCGGAACAACACGACCTGAGCATCCCGAATTCGGAGATCGGCCAATACGTGGACCAGGCCGCGAACATAGCTTGATCAACGGCCCGCGCACCGATGGTGCGCGGGCATTTTTGCATGCAATCAGACCTTAGAAAGGGGATCACGTCATGAATTCTCATCACAGAGATGTCCGAAAGATCGATCCCAGCCGCGGCGCAACGCTGGGTGACAACACCCCCAATGACAATGACCGGGTCGAGATCGGCCCGACCCAGCTGGCCTTCCGCGAATGGGAAGCCGCCGGGCTGCAGCTGCCCGACCTGCAGGCCATGCGCAAGTTCCGCTGGGAGCGACTGACGCGTTTCATCAACGATCGCGGCTACGGCGGCATCCTGCTGTTCGACCCGCTGAACATCCGGTACATCACCGACAGCACCAACATGCAGCTGTGGAACACCCACAACCCCTTCCGGGCGGTGCTGCTGTGCGCTGATGGCTATCTCGTCATCTGGGATTACAAGCAGTCGCCGTTCCTCAGCGAGTTCAACCCGCTGGTGCGGGAACAGCGCGCCGGCGCGGATCTCTTCTACTTCGACCGGGGTGACAAAATCGATGTGGCGGCGGACAAGTTCTCGAACGAAGTCCGCATCCTTCTGCAGGAACACGCGGGCGGCAACAAACGCCTGGCGGTCGACAAGGTCATGCTGCACGGGCTGCACGCGCTGCAGGCGCAAGGGCTTGAAATCATGCCCGGCGAGGAAGTCACCGAGAAGTGCCGCGCGGTCAAGGGGCCGGACGAGATCCTGGCCATGCGCTGCGCCCATCACGCCTGCGAACAGGCGGTGGCAATCATGGAACAGGCCGCGCGCGAGGGTGTGCCGCAGGGCAACATGAGCGAAGATGACATCTGGGCGGTCCTGCACGCCGAGAACATCCGTCGCGGCGGCGAGTGGATCGAGACCCGGCTGCTCACCTCTGGCCCGCGGACCAACCCGTGGTTCCAGGAATGCGGTCCCCGGATCGTCCAGAACAACGAGATCGTCAGTTTCGATACCGACCTCGTCGGCGCCTATGGCATCTGCATCGACATCTCGCGCAGCTGGTGGATCGGCGATCAACCGCCCCGCCCCGACATGATCTACGCCATGCAGCACGGATACGAGCATATCCAGGCCAACATGGAACTGCTGAAACCCGGCGCGAATATCGAAGACATCAGCCGCGCCTGCCACAAACTGGATGATCAGTTCCAGGCGCAGAAATACGGCTGCATGATGCACGGTGTCGGACTGTGCGATGAATGGCCGCTGGTCGCCTATCCGGATCAGATGGTCGAAGGCGCCTTCGACTATGAGCTGGAGCCGGGAATGGTGCTGTGTGTCGAGGCACTGGTCAGCCCCGAGGGCGGCGATTTCTCCATCAAGCTCGAGGATCAGGTGCTGATCACCGACGACGGTTACGAAAACCTGACCCGCTATCCCTTCGATGAGCGCCTGATGGGCCAAACCACCTGAGCAGACATTCCAGCTCACCAATTTCTCGTCAACAGCCCCCAAGGCCGGGGGCTGCTGGCGGACTTGTTTCACCAACCAGGGAGGAAAGCGTGAAACCACCTTTAGACCAATTGGAGATTCCAGTTTCAGAGAGCGGCTTTTACGCCGGCTTCTCCAAAAACGTGGCCGTCGGAGCCAAGCTGCTCGTTTCGGCGCTGATCGTCTGGGCCGTGGCCTTCCCCGAAAGCGCATCGACCGCTCTGGGCTCGTTCAACACGCTCATTCTTGGCGTGTTCAATTACTGGTACATCTACGTCGTCGCGTTTTTCCTCATCCTCTGCCTGGTTCTGGCGATCTTGCCTATCTCCGGCCGCTTGCGGCTGGGCCGCGATGATGAAAAGCCAGAGTTTTCTAATTTCTCCTGGTTTTCCATGATGTTCAGTGCGGGGATCGGGATCGGCATGCTGACCTTCGCCACCGCCGAACCGATCTATCATTTCCAGAACAACCCCAACGTGATCCTTGGTGAAGTGGCCGGCATGTCGGCCGAGACGGTGCGATCGGCCTACGTCTGGTCCTTCGCGCACTGGGGCCTGTCGGCCTGGGGCGCCTATGCGATCGCCGGGTTGGCCTTTGCCTATTTCTCTTACCGGCGCAATCTGCCGCTGACGGTGCGCACGGCGCTGATCCCGCTGTTCGGAAAATCGCTGTCCGGGCCGCTGGGTCACGTGGTGGACATCGTATCGGTGGTTGCCATCGTTCTGGGCATCGCGCAGACGCTTGGGTTCGGCGTGGAGCAATTCGTGGCCGGTCTTGCACGCATTGGTGTCGGCGACTGGCTGCTGGTCGACGACGGAAACGGCGGCCAGAAAGCTTCCTTTGCCGCGATCCTGTTCGCCCTTCTGGTCATCGTCGGTGCTTCCACGGCGTCCGCCCTGTCCGGCGTTGGACGCGGGATCAAATGGCTGTCCAACCTGAACATGGGGCTGAGCTTCTTCCTGCTGGCCTTCTTCCTGGTGTTCGGATCGACGCTGTTCGCTCTTGAGGTGTTCTTTGTCGGCATCTGGGACTACCTGCGCGCCCTGCCCGGCATCAGCTTTACCGTATGGTCCGATGACGGCACCGAACAGGGCGCCGCGCTGGCCGGATGGCAAGGCGGCTGGACCGTGTTCTACTGGGCTTGGTGGATCGCGGTGACGCCATTCGTCGGCCTGTTCCTCGCCCGGATCTCGCGGGGGCGCACGGTGCGCGAATTCATCCTCGGCGCTATGATCATTCCGTCGATCATGTGCTTCATCTGGTTCGCATTCATCGGAGGCACCGCCATTGATCTGGAACTCAACGGCACGGCGGATAACGCGATCCTCGGCGTCGGGATTTCGGATCAGCTCTATGCCACGCTTTCGGTCTTGCTCAGCGACGGGTTGACCTGGGTGTTTTCTGTCGTCGTGGTGATCCTGCTGCTGACCTACCTGGTGACGTCGGCAGACTCGGCCGTGTTGATCATCAACACCATCAATGCAGCCGGCGACGATGGCCCCAAGGCACGCCCCCATATCATCTTCTGGGGATTTGCGCTGGCATTGGTCGTCGGAGCCTTGCTCGTGGTCGGCGGTCTCAAGGCCATTCAGACCGCGATGGTCATCGCCGCATTGCCCTTCAGCTTCGCGATGGTGCTGATGGGCTTTGCCCTGATCAAGGCAATCATCAACGACAGCCGCCGGAGCATGGCCGGAATCGCGTCGACCGTGGAAGACGACGAACCCTTCCCAGCCGAATAACACTGCTTCAAACGACCCGAGCGCCCGCAGGCAATTCCTGCGGGCGCTCTTTCAGAAATCCGTTCCTGGCTGGTCCACGGCCTAGTTGGCCGGAACCACAAGCAGGGGGACTTGCGTGTCTTTCCGGGGGCCGCCATCAGGGGTGGCATTCGTCGCGGTCGCCCGCCCTGCCGGGGTAATTCGCACCCCGACCAGCATCTCTTCCGGCGCTGATCCGGCTGGGATCGACACCCGGAGGAATACCGGTGCATCGGCAACCCAGCCAGCGTAGGACGCGCGCTCCATGAGGCTCGCACTGGCAACCACTTGCCCCCCAAAGCGCCGCACCAGTTCAATCGTGGCCGGGATGCGGCGGCCGTCCTCCGTGGCACCGATAATGTCGACCCTGTCCCCGGCCTGCGGCGGCGGATCGATCCGGTAGCCATCGGCCAGATCGTCGCCCCCGAGGGAGATCAACCAGAACCCCTCGCGTCCGCCGTCGGGGCCGCCCGCGATGGGCTGGGTAATCGCCACCGGCTCGGCCGTGGCGTAGTCGCCGTCATTGACCGGCGCGGCGGCGGCGGGCAGTGCAGCTGCCACCAGTAATCCTGCTGCCAACCGCTTCATTGTGCTTCACCTTTCAGACCCAGGGCAAAACGGATCTTCGCGATCTGGTAGCTATGCTCCGCGAGGGCCAGAAAGGTCGTCTGGCCAAGGTGCTGCTGCTCACAGGTGCCAATGACGGTCAACGAGTCCCGCATGACCTCAAGCGCGTTGGCCTGCGCTTTCCCCAGGTTCTCGAAAAAAGTGCGCTTGGCCGGTTCGATATCGCGGATCTGCTGCAGCGCATAGGCGGCCTTTCCTGCCGGATGCTGCGCCGCCGCCCCTTCGGCAAGGGTGTGGAGGATCTTCGCCTTGCGCAGGGTGCGCGCCAGTAGCCTTTCGTTGTTGACCAGAACCTCAAACGCGCGGTTCGCCCGGTCGGCGGCGCCATCGGTGCAGGTCATGCAGGCCTGATGGGTCAGGCATTGTGAGCCAAGTGTCATGTCCTCCGGTTCCGGCGGCGCGGCATCATCGCTCCACTGATCCGGCATCTGCTGCCCGGCATCCCAGGCGTTCATGAAATCGGTGACCTGATCAAAGGTGTTCGCGCCGGGATCAAGGAAACCCGACGCCGCAAAGACATCGGTGAGCTTGGTCGCCTGGGCGGCAGCCGGGATGGTCAGGGCGGCGGCGCAGATCAGCGCACAACGGCGTATGGCGTTCATTCTATCAGGACCTCTCTGATCTTCGGACCGTCATCGGTAGAGATGAGGGAGAACAGCAGGCTCCGCCCATTTCCCCGGTCATCGGCATAGTGCACCCTGACGCGGTCCGATCCTTCCGCCGCAATTGTCCGGCGGCTTGCGTCTCCCCCCAGCGCCGATAGCAGAAGGGGCAGGTTCATGGTCTGCGCTGCAGCCTTTCGACCGTCGCGGCTGTCGGCAAAATGGCGGGTGAACGTGCCGGGATCAGCAAGCAGGTCGGCCTGTGATGGCGCCCCGGGACCGGTGATCGCATCAAGCAGCGAGGCAACGAGGGAAAGGCCGCTACTGGTCTCGACCTCAAGGCTGACCGCCGCCGGGGCTGTCCCATCCTGACGGAGCGCCAGGGACGTAAGCTGCCATCCGTGCCGCTTGTCCCTTTCGAGGGCGGCATCGAAGATCTCCACCGCCGTGTAGGTTCGCCGCACGGTGGTGACGGTCAGCGCGCCGGAAGGCTGTGCGGGGTCAAGCCGGAAATCCGTGATCCGGACGTTAACCTCGCGCTCCCGCGCCAAGGCGGTCCACAGGCCCGCGCCCTGCAGCGGCGCAGCCATGCAGTCCGCTCGTTGCTCGCGCGGGCAGTCAACTGCGCGCCGCCAATATCCTCCTCCCCCCGCAACCCAGCGCGACTGCAGCGCCTGCGCGAGCCAGCTGTCTCGCGGCAGGACGGCATGCCGTTGGACCGCGGTCTTCAGCTCGGAAAGATAGGCCACGAGAACATCATCCGGCGCGGCATCGATCGGCAAGGCACGCCGCCGCGTCGGTGCCACCTCGCGGATTTTCCATTCCCCTCCAAGCCACAGGAAATCCAGCGTCACAGGCCAATCAACATCGGGCAGCTCGGCATAGGAAACCTTCGCCGTCACCCGCGCGGCTTCACCCGCCAGCTGCACGTCCGAAATCTGCGCGGCTTCGGCGCCGTGAACCGCAAAATGACCTATCAGAGGGCCAATTCCGGGCTGCGCCTGCGGTGCCACCCACCTCGAATCTCCGGCGAGCAGCTTCGGGACCTCCGGCGCACCTGCCGGGCTCTCCGCCGCAGCCTGAAGCCGCGCCGCATCCATCACCTCGGACAGATAGGACGCGGCGAGCTGCGGCAATGGCGCAGTATCCTGGGCCGCCGTCTGGCCGGCCAAGGTCAGGATCAGGCCCGTCAGGGCTGTCACGCGCTTACTCATCTGACACCCGAATGGTATAGGCCCCCAGTTCCGGCCGCAGTTTCGGCGCCCGGTTCTCGACCACGATCCGGACCGCGCCGGTCGCCTCGAACTGCACCGGGCCATTGTTGCCGCGCCCGATCCGTTTGCCGCTGGCCGCGTCATAGACCGTCAGGCGGTACTTCGGCGCCCCCTCGCGGTAGGACAAAGAGGCCGTCAGTGGCCCGACGGCCTCTGGCTCATAGTGCCAGACATCCTTCGTGTCTTCGTATCCGAAATGTCCGTCGGCATTCCCGTTCGGGCCGATGCGCGCGACGTCCTCGCCGTCAGCCAAAGCACCTGCGTCTCCGGGGCCGCCATCACCGAAAGGCACGATGCTAACCTCGAACAAGCTCTCTGGCGGCAGTCGGCGATAGGCGTCCCCCAGCCCAAAGACCACCCCACCACCTGTGGTGTCCACAAACGTTGTCTCCACCGGGGTTCCCGGAATGCCCACCTCGCGCGCGGACTGCGCGGCGGTGGGACGACCATCCGGGTAGCGGGTTTCGATGGTCAGCGCGGCCGGTGCCGCGCCAGACTCCCTTGGCCCATCAGCGGTGTCGACATATTGCCAGGACTGGATCAACCCGCGGATCACCGCTCGATGTCCTTCTTCCATGGAGGTGCGATAATATCGAAACTCGCCGGGCTCCAGCAGCTCACCGACGGTGTAAATGCCGGGCGGGATCTCGGTGGCGGTTTCCGGCGTCAAGCCGCCCTGCACCGGGTTCGCGCAGCTTGGGGCGATGCGCTCGGTCTTCTCGATGACCACCGAAACCAGCTCCTTGAGCACACGCCGCAAACCCGGTCCGTCCTTTGCATCCAGATAAGCGGTGCCGCCTGCCTCTGCCACGGCCTGCAATTCCCGGCGCTGGTCCGGATCCAGGTCGTAGCCCACGACATAGGTGTTCACGCCAATCCCCGCGTCCGCTAGCGCCGCAGCTTCACTCACCGGGTCGCCGCCGCAAGTCTCCTCTCCGTCCGAGATCAACACCGCAACCCGGCGGCTGGCCGGGACAGATTGCAAGCGCTCGCCTGCCGCCCGCAGCGAGGCTGCCAGCGGGGTGTAGCCATAGGGCCGCAGCCCTTCGGCGACGCGGGCGATCCGCCGCCCGTTGTTGGGGCCAAAGGGTACGATTTCCGCGGTGTTGGGGCAGCTTGCTTCCGGCGTCTTGGGCAGGCTGTCATCAAAGCCATAGGCCCGCAGGGAGGCCACCGCATTCACACCATCCAACGCCTGCACCGCTTCGCCGAGGGCGTCTTTGGCGATCGCCATCTTGCTGCGCCCCCCCTGACGTCCCGCCATGGAGCCGCTGGCGTCCAGCACGAAGGCGATGGCAACGGGGTCGTCCCGAGCAACCGGCGCGTCGCTAGCGACCCCATTTGCGTAGTCCAGCAGAGTGCGCGACAGCGCGTCGAAGGCCGGACATTGGTCGATCCCCGTATCGATGCGCGTGAGGCTGCTCCCTGCTCCGGGGGCACGGAGCCGGAGCGCAGCAACATCGATACCCACATCGGCCCCTTCCGTTGCATCGGGCAGCGGAATGTTTCGCGGTGGCCGAGATCCGATGCGGCTGTCATCACCGCCTTGGATCACCGGCAACACCTCGTCGATCATCGGTCCGCCCGGCTCGACCCCGCCGTCGGGGCCGGACCAGAGGTGAAATTCACCGTCCGAAGCCAAGGCCAGCTCCGACAGTTCATGAAGATCCCTCGCTGCGCCGATCGCGACGACGTCGATCCGGACGCTGTCCGGGGCGGTCTCCGCGATCCACAGCGGGTCATCGTCGCAACTTGACAGCGTGTCGGCAAAATAGATCACCCGCCCGCCGCCAAGCGCCGCGAGGTCAGCCACCGCTTGCCGAAGGGCGACGGCAGGTGCGGTCTGGTGCCCCTCGGCTGACAGCCGCTTCGTATAGCGTGCAAGGGTGTCCGGGCCAAATGCCTGCCCGAAGGGCACGATGATCTGGTCCGTCGCACAGTCGGTCGCGGCGTTACCGGCGGTGCCGGATGAGGCCAAGCGCAGCGAGACGTCTGTTCTGCCTGACAGGGACGACGCATGCGCCATCAGCGCGTTGGACACCAGCCCGACTTTCGGGGCCTCGGAAAACGCCCATTTCCCCGGTCGCCCTTCCTGATCGTACAGGATCACCACCGGTTCATCCGCAGTGATCTCGAACGCGAACGCCGCAGGGGCAGCCAGGCTACCGAGGCAAAGCCCTGCACAAGCGAACATAAACCGTCTCGGAAGGCGGAAATGGGAAACGATCCAAACCATGAGAACAATTCCTAGCCACGTTCTTGGCAAGATTGTGACCCGGGCACGACAAGCTCCGTGGGGATGCAGCCAATTTTATCGGCTCGCACCGTCGCTCTGCGCGCTGCCTGTCGCGGCTGACCCACCGATGGCAACTGCGCCGCCCCTCACGATGCATGGCTGCGCTGGTATCTCCCTGGCAACTGTGCGATCTCGCCCAGATGCTGGTGGATGCTCGCTTGGGCACGGGTAGAGGCGCCCCGATGCAACACTGCGAAGGACCAATCTGGTTCGGTATCTGCTGAAATGCGCCAGACCACACTGGACCAGTGGAATGCAGTCAACCTGCTGTAAGGAGATGAATTTAATGAAGGCCGAAGATATTCTGCCGCGCAGTGAACGACGTCGCATCGGACTGATTGCGGGATCCGGGCCCGAAGCCGGGGTCGACCTGTGGCAGAAGGTGATCGAGGAAACCAAGGCGCTGTTGGGCGAGCGCTATACCGGCGATCTCGACGGACCGCGCGTGCGGATCATTTCGTCGCCCGTGCTCGGGTTGTCGATGGAGCTTGAGGCCAACGACCTCGCGGTCTGGCCCGAGCTGGAACGGGTGTTCGACGACCTTGCGGCGCAAAGCGACGTCATCGGCATCGCCTGCAACACGCTGAATTACTACGAGCGCCAGATCAAGGCCACGCCGCGCGCCGCCCAGCTCGTCTCGGTTGGCGACGTGGTCGAGGACTATCTGAAGCGCCGGGGCCTGACCTCGGTCGCGCTGCTCGGGGCGGCACCGGTGACCAAGATGGACCGCTGGTCTGCCTATCACCGGCTTGCCGAGGTCTTCGAGGTTGAGACGCCAAAAGATCCCGGCCTGCTGCACCAGATCATCTATGACGTCAAACGCCTTGGTGGCACTGATCCCGCCGTGGTGGCGCAGTTCCAGGAGCTGATCGGCACTCTGGAAAGCGAAACCGTGCTGCTGGCCTGCACCGAACTGCCGCTCATTCCCTGTGACGGGACGGGCAAGGACCTGGTGGATGTCACCCGGCTTTTGGCGCGCGGCCTCGTGGACCGCGCGGTGCTCGTGCAGAACTAAGGCGGCCTCACTCAGCCCGGCGTCGCCATCAACAGATGCGATGCCGGGTCGCTGTGGCCGGAAATTATCCGCTCCACCGCGTCGGGCAGCTCTGAGCTGCCCGGATCGAACAGCCCGCACAACGCCAGTGACCGGCGCAGATCAATACGCCTGCCCAGAAATTCCATCGCGATCCGCGTGGCCGCCGGGGCGCGGGTGGCATGGGCCGAGACCCCCGACATGATACCGCCGAGGTAGCGGATGCGGTTGGTATAGCTGGGGTAGAGGATGATCTGGATCGCCTCGTTGCGGGTCAGCGTCTCCAGCGCGGTGATGAACAGCCGGTCCCCGAGCATGTAGCAGCTGCCCTGATACTTGCAGGTAAAGCCGCCATGGCCCCGCCGCCCGATCACCTCCAGCGTCTTGATGTTCATGCTGTAGGGGGTGCGGTAGATCTTGGTCAGGCCCTTCAGGATCTTTCCCGGGTTCGACATCGAGTTGTAGTAGGTGAAGTAGAACCCCGCATAGGCTTCGAGCTGGGGAATGGACGCCTGCAGGATACCCTCGGCTTCATTGCGCAGCTGGTTGCGTTCGATTTCCGCGCCGCCGCTCTGCGGTTTCAGCCGGATCAGCTCCTTGAACTGCGCATGCGGCATCAGCAGCTCGGCCTCTTCGACGCCGAAGAAGTCGCAGATCTTGCGCATCAGCCGCAGCGAAGGCTGGGTCTGCCCGCTGAGGTAACGGTTGAATTGTGAACGGTTCGCCCCGAGCTTGCGACACACCTCGGCGATCGAGGGGTAATAGCTGCACAGCAGGCGCAGGTTTTCCGGAAGTTCTCTCGACAATCGCCCGCCTGCCTAGCCGGTTTGTTTGAAGCGTTGCGGCAAATTGTACTGCAAAAGCCCCGCTTTGCAAATGGCGCCCGGCGCCGGACATGGAACAGGCCGCAGCATCGCGCCGCGGCCTGATCCGGGGTATTCATGCTGCGCTTTAAGGCGCGGCAGCTATCACGACGCCGGAACCTTCCACGCTTCGCGGTCGATATCGAGATCGGCAAAATCGTCGGGGTTCAGCACCGGGCGCTCGACCCCGGCTTTCAGCTGGCGGCGGAAGTCGCGCAGGAGGCGCATCGCCACCGGGAACAGCATCATGATTGCCAGCAGGTTGACCAGCGCAAGGATGCCCATCATCGGATCAGAGAAGAAGAACACCGCGGTGGCGCCCGGCGCCGTGGCACCCAGGAAGACGATGCCGATGATGGCGATCCGCAGCACCAGGATACCCGCCGGGTTCTTGGTCAGCACCGTCATCGCGTTTTCGCCGAGGTAGTAGTTGTAGATGATCGACGAGAAGGCGAACAGAAGGATGGCACCGGTCAGGAAGTACTGCGCCCATTCGCCAAGATGCGAAACCATGCTTTGCTGGGTCAGCGCGACACCGTCGATACCTTCGGCGCCGGGCACGTAAACATCGCCCAGCAGGATGACGAAAGCGGTGCAGGAGCAGATGACGATGGTGTCGATGAAGACCGAGAAGGACTGCGTGATGCCCTGGCTGATCGGGTGGCGTACCTCGGCTGTCGCTGCAACGTTGGGCGCCGAGCCCAGGCCCGCTTCGTTCGAGAACAAGCCCCGGCGCAGACCTTGTGCGATTGCGGCGCCCATGCCACCGCCGACAGCTTCCTGCAGGCCGAAGGCATTGGTGACGATGTCATAGAGCACGCCCGGCAGGCTGGTGATATTGATGACAATCACCACCAGCGCCATCAGCAGATAGCCGATTGCCATGATCGGGACCACCACATCGGAGGCCTTGGCAATGCGATGGATGCCGCCGAAGATGATGACGCCGGAAATGACTGCAAGGCAGATCCCGGTCCACAGCCGGTCAATGCCGAGGCTGTCCTGAACCGCGCCCGCGACGGTGTTGCCCTGGAAGGCGTTGAAGCCGAGGCCGAAAGCCGCGATCAGGCAGACCGCGTAGACCACCGCCAGCCAGCGGTACTCCTGGCCGAGACCGTGGATGATGGCGCGGGCGGGGCCGCCACGGTAGGTCTTTTCGCCAGTCTTGCGCTTGAACAGCTGCGCAAGCGAGCATTCGACGAGGCTGGTCGCCATGCCCACCAGCGCAATTGCCCACATCCAGAACACCGCGCCCGGCCCGCCAAGCGTGATGGCCACAGCCACCCCAGCGATATTGCCGCCGCCGACGCGTCCGCCGACCGAAACCAGCAGCGCCTCACGCGCGGAGATACGGCTGGAGTCGTCGGTGTTGTTCTTGTTCGAAAGCACCCGGAACATGCGTCCGAAGAACTCGACCTGGACAAAGCCGGTTGCGATTGTGATGAAGCAGCCGAAGATCACCAGGATCGGGATCAGCGACCAGCCCCATGTCAGGTCTCCGATCTTGCCGAAGATTAACTCCAGAAATTCCATGATACTTGTCCCTCAGTTGTGCGGATTCTCCGCAATTGATGCACAGACGCCAGGCGGATGCCCGGCCTGGCCTTGATTTGCCCCACACCGGTCGAGCGGACCGGCGCCGTATCAGCGTCAGGTAGCGGGGGCGGGGTTTGTTTCAACTCAGCCCGGAGTGCCGAGCATTTCACCGCATTGGTTGCTGCCAAGGAAGTCGCGGCGACTGTCAAAGTCACCGGACAGACTCAGCGCGAACTGCATCTTGGCAAAGGCCATTTCCGGGCTCATGTCACGCCCGTCGACCACGCCGGTATCCTGCAGCACCTTGCCCGCGGCATAGGTGCCCAGCCGCATGCCGCCTTCGGGGCACTGGCTGACCGCCAGCACCGGCACCCCGCGGTCATGGGCCGCCTGCAGCGCCCTGCGCATCGCCAGCGTGTCGGGGGCGGTGCCGGACCCGTAGCATCGCAGCACCAGCCCGTCACAGGCCGCCGCCGCATGCGCAAACAATTCCACACAGCAGCCGGGGGCGACCGAAAGGATGCCGACCTTATGGGCGCGCACGTCGTTCAATGCGGGTTGGCGTGACGGCAGCAGCGGCGGCACGTCGCTGGGCGCGGCCTCAAAGGCGTCAAAGGCCGTGGAATGGGATTTGCGCACCCGTGCGCCATGCAGAAGCTGCCCACCGAACTGCACCCACACCCCCGGCGGCGCCGTCCGCGCTGCCAACAGCGCCGCGGTCAGGTTGTCCAGCCCGTCGCTGCCCGCAACCGTCAGCGGCAGCATCGCGCCTGTCACGATCACCGGCTTGCGCAGGCCCGCCAGCGACAGGCACAGTGCCGCGGCGGTATAGGCGAGCGTATCGGTGCCGTGGGTGACCACAAAGGCATCATGCGCCTCAGCCGCCTGATGAATGCTGCGCGCCACCCGCCGCCAGTCGTCCGGCGTGGCCTGCGCGGAATCGATCAGCGGATCCAGCCGCAGCACCTCGACCGGCCCTTCGGCCTGTCCGCTTGCAGTCAGCTCCGCCACCGCATCCTCGACGATGCCGATCCGGGGCGCAAAGCCGTGTTCGGTCTGCTCCATGCCAATGGTGCCGCCGGTGTGGATCAAGAGGATGGACATCATGCTGCCTTGGGTCTGCTGCTGCGCGCCGGGCGCCTGTTGCGGCACTATTGCCCCGGAAAAGACGGGAGGAACCAGATGCTGCTGCGTCTCCGGCAGTTGCAGGTTTTGCCTAAAAGAGCGTCAACCAGCACCATTTCTTGACGATGAATTCCTGTTCGGCCTGCGCGAGGGTCAAGTTCGGATCGAAGAATGAAAGCAGCCCTGCGTCAGTCAGCGCTCCCTGCTCAGCCTGCGCCATCGCCCTTCGGCGCCGAAACCTGTCCTCCCGATAGACCTGAGACTGGCCATGCTCTACCAATCAAGCCAGACCACTGCGCTGGCGCAGATCTTCCGCAGCGTGATCCGATGGCGTTTAACAAGGGGGCTTGGATGGCCGACACATGTATCTTCTGCCAGATTGCCAACGCCGAATTGCCCGCGCACAAGCTTTTCGAGGACGATCTGGTAATTGCGTTTCTCGATCTCCATCCGATCCGTGAAGGTCATGCGCTGATCATTCCCAAGCAGCACTGCCGCTGGTTCGAAGATCTGCCAGAACTCACCGCGGCGCGGATCATGGCCGTTGGTCAGCGGCTGGCGCGAGCGATGAAACGGGAATGGGAGGTCGAGCGGGTTTCGTTTTTCTACACCGGTATCCATGTGCCGCACGCGCATGCCCATGTGGTGCCGATGTTTCACCGCCACGATGTGTCCTCGGCGCGGTATCTCGAAGAGGGGATCGAAGCGTTTTCCCTGCCCCCGAGCCCCGGTGACACGGCGCTCGCCCAAACGGCCGACCGCATCCGCGCGCAACTGTCGGAAGTTGGCTGACCGGATGTGCCCGCCGGGGGATTGGCGGTCGCGCGTAGCCTTGGCAACAGTTGGCAACCGGGTGCCGGTCTGGTGTCCGATACCAGGTGCCTTGCGCCCGCTTCTTGCAACAAGTTCTCGTCCCTGCAGGTCACAGAGTGTCTGCGAAACGGCGTAAGGCTGGCTGCGCCGATGTCGGCGCAGCCCTGAAGGTTCAGTCGGGTTACTTGTCGAAGTGGATGACCGTGCGGATGCTCTTGCCTTCGTGCATCAAATCAAACGCCGTGTTGATGTCATCAAGGCCCATGGTGTGGGTGATGAAATCATTCAGCTGGAATTCGCCCTGCAGGTAACGTTCGACGTAGTCGGGCAGCTCCGACCGGCCCTTGACGCCGCCAAAGGCCGATCCGCGCCAGACCCGGCCGGTGACCAGCTGGAATGGACGGGTAGAGATCTCCTGACCGGCACCAGCGACACCGATCACCACGGATTCGCCCCACCCCTTGTGGCAGCACTCCAGCGCCGAGCGCATTACGTTCACATTGCCGATGCACTCAAAGGAATAGTCGACGCCACCGTCCGTCAACTCGACGATCACGTCCTGGATCGGCTTGTCATAGTCGTTGGGATTGATGAAATCGGTCGCGCCCAGCTTGCGGGCGAGGTCGAATTTGCTCTCATTGATGTCGATCACGATGATCCGGCTGGCCTTGGCCATCGTTGCGCCAATCACCGCCGACAGGCCGATGCCACCCATGCCAAAGATCGCCACGGTCGCGCCTTCTTCGACCTTGGCGGTGTTCATCACCGCCCCCATGCCAGTGGTCACGCCGCACCCCAGCAGGCAGACCTCCTCCAGCGGCGCTGCTGGGTTCACCTTGGCGAGCGATATTTCCGGCAGCACGGTGTATTCCGAGAAAGTCGAACAGCCCATGTAGTGAAAGATCGGCTCACCATCCTTGTAAAAGCGGGTGGTACCGTCCGGCATCAGACCCTTGCCTTGGGTCTCGCGGATCTTCTGGCACAGGTTGGTCTTGCCGGATTTGCAGAATTTGCACTCGCCGCATTCCGGCGTGTAGAGCGGGATGACGTGGTCGCCGACGGCAACGCTGGTCACGCCTTCGCCGATGGATTCAACAATGCCGCCGCCTTCGTGGCCGAGCACGGCGGGAAAGATGCCTTCCGGGTCGTCACCCGACAAGGTGAAGGCGTCGGTGTGGCAGACGCCCGTTGCGATGATGCGCACGCGGACCTCTCCGGCCTGCGGCGGCATCACGTCGATTTCTTCAATGGAGAGCGGCTGTTTCGGGCCCCAGGCAACGGCAGCCTTGGATTTGATGATGTCGGTCATAGGGGTTCGCCTTGCAATTGGAACGATTGGTTTCCCGGCTTGCCGCCGGGTTCGGTTGCGATGGCGGCGATGTAGTCTATTTCCTCAGGAGGTTAATTGCCTCGTTTTGCAAATGACTATTACAACATGGTAATAGTGTGCGCAGGCATATCGCACAGGTCGTGAAAGGAACCGGGATGTTCAGCTGGGAAGGGGTCACTGAATTCGTGGCGGTGGCCGAGGCCGGCAGCTTCACCGCAGCCGCAGACCGGTTGGGGATCTCCACCGCGCAGGTCAGCCGTCAGGTCGGCGCGCTGGAAGCCCGGCTGGCGGTCAAGCTGTTCTACCGCACGACACGCAAGGTATCGATCACCGAGACCGGGCAGATCTACTACAACCACTGTCGGCAGGTGCTTGACGGGCTGGCCGAGGCCGAGCGCGCGGTCACCGACTTGCACCAGACCCCCAGGGGCCGCCTCAAGCTGACCGCGCCGGTGACCTACGGGGAAAATCGGATCGCGCCGTTGATCAACGACTTCGCCGTCCAATACCCCGATCTGGAAGTGAACCTGACACTGACCAACCGAAGGCTCGATCTGGTGGCCGAGCGCTTTGACTTGGCGATCCGTCTCGGGGAGCTTGAAGACAGCACGATGATGGCCAAACGGCTGGCGTCGCGCGCGCATTACGTCTGCGCCTCACCGGGCTATCTGTCACAGCGGGGCACGCCCCAAACGCTGTCCGAGCTGGACCAGCACAACTGCCTCCAGGGAACGCTGGATTTCTGGCGCTTTCACGAGCACGGCAAACCCCGCCACATCCGTGTCACTGGCAGCCTCCGCTGCAACAGCGGCTGGGCGCTGGTTGATGCGGCGCTGAAGGGGATCGGTATCATCCAGTTGCCGGACTACTACGTGCAAGACCGGATCAAGGCGGCCGAATTGGTCCCGGTGCTGGAACGATACCGCGCTCCCGATGACGGCATATGGGCGATCTACCCCCATAACCGTCACCTATCGCCAAAAGTTCGGCTGTTACTGGATCACCTCAGCCAGGGATTAAGTTCCTGAGCCGAAGCAGCCTTCACGGTTGGCAGACCGCACCAGAAGGCCCCACACGCGCCCCGGTCTTTGCAGAACCGTCGCTGACTTCAACCATCCGGACCTCGCGAAGATGCACGCCAAGGAGGATCAGACCCGGCCAGAGCATGTAAGCTTCGATTTCGATGTTTTCGCCGAAGGAAAGCAGCACCATGGTCATGAGGATGCCCAGCGGCAGACGGCCACGCGCGTGCTTTGCCGCATCCGTCATAACAAATGCGATGTGCCAGACCAGAGGCACCAGAAAGGCTGCAAAGCCGACAACGCCCTTCACGAACAGCAATCCGAACCAGGTGTGGTGGCTGCCGATAGGCATGTATTCCACCGCATGGGAGCCCGGCTGGACCGTGCCGTGGCCGAACCAGAAGGCGTCGGTCTGCCAGCGCTCGCTGGCGATCCGCTGAAGCGTTTCGCGGACCCGGGTACTGTCGGCGCGGGCGCCCTTGAACGCGGCCACGGCATCTGTTGCCAGCGCCGCCAAGGTTCCGCCGGTGATCGCCAGGGATGCGGTCAGCGCTGCCGTCACATGCCAGGCCCAGCCACGCAGGATCAGCGGCAGCATGCGCGGGGCCACGGTACAGGCCACCAGCCCCACCAGCCCCATGCGCGACTTGGACGCGAGGATCATCAATATGCCTGCCGCGACGCCCGCCAGCATCCATTTGCGGTTCTTCTCCTCCAGCGCAAACAACACCATGATGACGCCCAAGAGAGCCGCGAAGGGCGACCAGGGCGCGTAGAATTGCCAGCGCGGTGTCCAGCTGGCCGGGTCATAGGTGAAGAGGTAAACGCTGAAATACTCCGGCCCCGGTCCGCCAACCGCCTTAAGCGGTGAGGTGAAGATGCGTTCCGGCAGCCCAAGGTAAGGCGCTGCCAGCAGAAGCGGGGCCAGTGCCAGCGTCCAGGCCCCGATCACACACTGCCCCCGGATCAGGACCTCGCGGCGGATCGGCAGTACCGCGCCGACCAATGGGAACAGCGCCAGCAGCGCCCAGCCCTTGGCCCAGCCGATCGAGGACTTGATGGTCTTCTTGAGGCCAAGCCCCCAGTCGAGATGCCCGATCCACAGTGCAACCAGCATGACCGCCATGCCGATGATCCAGGCCCAGACCAGCAGCGGAACCGGACCGGCTGCACGCAGGTCGGACCGAAACGCCGGGCCAAGGTACAATGCCAGCACCGCCAGCGCGCCCAGGACCCAGGCCAGAACCGGGCCGACAACGTAGAGCGCGCCAACAGCGTAGAAGGGCCATGTCAGCGCCATGGTGCGGTAGATCATCCGCTCTGCCGGGTTCTGCGGGGTCATGCTGCGGCCGCCTCGGGTGTGGCCAGCAGACGGCCGATCACCGCGGACCGGATCCAGCCCAGCACCAGCGCGATCAACAACATGAAGGTCGCTGCCGCCCCGGCGGCAATGGCGAGCTTGCGGTCGGGCGACGACGGGCGCTCGGGAAGCGACGGGTTTTCAAGCACCTGAACCAGCGGGTAGGAGGCGTAGACATCTGATTTCGTCGATTGGGCACGCGCGATGGCCGAGGCAAACACTGCTTCGGCAACGGAAAAGTCGCGTTGCAGATCCTTCAGCCGCGCCGCGCTGGCGGACAGCTGCTGCAGGCGCTCCCGCTCCGTCACCAGCCGCTGTACCAGGGTCTGATGCTGCCGCGCCGTGCCGAGGCGCTCCGCATCCATGCGCACAAGCTCGGCCAGCAGTTCCGCGCGCGCGCCGTCCGGAGCCAGATCGAGCAAGGCCAGCTTCTGTCGGCCAATACCGGTGACGGCCACGGCCCGTGCCATCGCGCCGCGTTCAGCCGCAGCCTGGGCGGCGCGCGCGGTTTGAACTTTCGGATGCCCCTCTCCATAAGAGGCGCGGGCCTCAGCCAGTTTAGCCGCATGGGCACCGCTTTCCTCGATCAGCGCGAGGAAATCAGCATCGGCATAGAGCTTCAGGGTCGCAGCCGCGGCGGCGGCAGGAATGCCAAGCGTGCGTTCAAGCGCGGCGACGCTCTGCGTCTTCTCCCCGAGCACGCCGGATAGATCCTCGACCCGGCCTTCCAGTTCACGGGTATCTTCGACCATCGCGTCAAACTCATCCCCTGACAGCAGCCCCGAGGACATTTGCAGTTTCTCGATGTCGAACCGCGTGAGTGCCACGGAACGCTGGTAGTCCTCGATGGCGGCCAGACCGCTGTCCTCGCGGGTGGCCTGTTCATCCTTGCGCAGCGCGTCCAGCTCATCGAAGAAGGCCCGCAGCAGGGCATCCGCGCGCTTCTGCGCATTTTCGGCGCTGGGGCCCGTCATTTCGACGTGAATGAGACTGGTCTGATCCACCAGCCGGATCCGCGGCTTGCCGAAATCCCGGCGGTTCAGTCCCATGGCCTCGGCAGCCGCCGCAAGGATGCGGTCGGCGCCGATCAGGCGCTTGTAGGTTTCGGTGGGGCTGACGGAGTTGCTGGCAAAGGCGGAATTGGCGTAGGAGGACGCCTGGCCGATGCCGTTGAGGTTCATCGAGGCCGAGGCCCCGGATCCGGGCAGGATCAGCGAGGCATGAGATTTGAAGGCAAGCGGTGCGGTCCGAAGATAGCCGTTGATCGGCGCCCAGATCAGCGCCAGCCCCAGCAGGAAGAATGCAAGGTATCGGCGCAGGCGACTGGTGTCGCCAAGCCGTCCGCCGACGATGATGCGCCGCAGGGACAGGCGGCGCCAGAACCGGCGCGGCGCTTCAAGTTTTCCGGCAATTTTCTGCAGCATGTCAGTCTCCTTCGAGCAGAGACTAACGCGGCGGCACGGCCGCTGCGCCGACGCGCCCGGCTAACCCGCTGCACATCCGTAGTCGCGGCTACCCAATGGAGTAGGACCACTGCTGCCGACGCGGAGGAAACGCCCTCTGTTCCGCTCGGCTTGGCAGGCCTTCGGGTATTTTCCGATCCGGGCGGATAACTTTGAAAGCCGCAAGGCAAGCCGGGGATACCAAAGAGGCCCGAACCTGTCCGCCCGCTCGGTTGAGAGGCGCCAGCATCTGCAACAGCCTGAGAGCAACCAACGACAGCTCAAGGACTTAGCAGATGACACTTGCATATTCTCCCTCGAAGTTCGGTGCGGGCCTGGCAGTCAAATCCCGCCGCCTGCAGACGGTTTACCTCCCGGCGCTCGGCCTCGAATTGGTTGACGCCAGCGCAAGCAGGGCTGCGGCCAAGCTGCTGTCACCGGGGCGGCGGCGGGTGTTCTTCATGAATGCGCATTGCTGCAACATTCACCGCCGTGATCCCCACTATGCAGAGGCCGTTGCCGGGGCGGATCTCCTGCTGCCCGACGGCATCGGGGTAGAGCTGGCGGCAAAGTTTACCGGCCACGCGCTGACGGCAAATCTGAATGGAACCGACTTCGTGCCGCAGCTGTTGCAGCGGGCGGCGGCCATGGGCAAATCGGTCTACCTGTTCGGCGGGCGGCCAGGTGTTGCGGATGCCGCGGCGGCACGGCTGCTCCGAGATATCCCGGGTCTGTGCATCGCTGGCACCCGCGACGGGTACGAGGGCGCGCAGGACAGCGATGCGGCAATTGCCGCAATCAACGCAAGCGGCGCCGACATCGTGCTGGTCGCGCTTGGCGTCCCGATGCAGGAGCTGTGGCTGCACCGCAATGCCGCTCACCTGAAGGCCGACCTGACCCTTGGCGTCGGCGCGCTGTTCGACTTCCTCTCCGGCTCCGTTGCGCGGGCACCGAAGGTCGTCAGGGCCGCCCGCATGGAATGGGTCTGGCGGCTGGCGATGGAACCGCGCCGGATGGCCCGCCGCTACCTGGTCGGCAATGCCAGCTTTCTGGCCCATGCCGGTTTGACCGCACTGCGGCGCAAGCAACTGACCAACCTGCAGCAGCGCTGTCTCGACATCACGGTATCGGTGCTGGCGCTGTTGATGCTGACGCCGCTGCTGTTGGCGGCTGCGCTGGCGGTCAGGGCGGACAGCCGGGGCCCTGCGCTTTTCAAACAGACACGGGTGGGGCTGAACGGCAGAACGTTCACCATGTTCAAGTTCCGCTCGATGACGGCAGACGCCGAAACCCGGCGCGCGGAGGTCCTGCACGCCTCGGACCGGGACGGGCTTTGCTTCAAATCCCGCCAGGATCCGCGGATCACCCGTGTGGGACGCTGGTTGCGCCGCACTTCGATTGATGAGCTGCCGCAGCTTTTCAACGTGCTGCGCGGCGAGATGTCCATCGTCGGGCCGCGCCCGGCCCTGCCGAGCGAGGTTGCAGACTACCCGCCCCGCGCCCTCGGCCGCCTGAAAGTCAAACCCGGCATCACCGGTGTGTGGCAAGTGTCCGGCCGGGCCTCTGTCGGCTTCAAGGAAATGATCGAGATGGACCTCGGCTACATCAAGGCCCGCTCGCTCAGGCTGAACCTGCAGCTGATCCTCAGAACCTTTGGCGCGGTTGTGTCCGGCCGCGGCGCCTACTGATCCCCAAACACAGGAGACACGCAATGACGCATATCCGCAAAGCCGTATTCCCGGTTGCCGGCATGGGAACCCGCTTTCTGCCCGCCACCAAATCCATTCCCAAGGAAATGCTGCCGCTGGTGGACCGCCCGCTGATCCAATACGCGGTGGACGAGGCGCGGGAGGCCGGGATCGAAGAATTCATCTTTGTTACCGCCGCAGGCAAGGGCGCACTGGAGGACTACTTTGACACCGCCGCCGCCCTTGAAAACACGCTGGAGGCACGGGGCAAGACCGACGCGCTGGAGGCCATCGCACGGACTCGCCTGCCCGAAGGCGCCCTGTCTTTTGTGCGCCAAAGCAATCCCTTGGGTCTGGGGCATGCGGTGGGGCTGGCTGCGCGCCTGGTCGGAGACGAACCCTTCGCGGTGCTGCTGCCGGATGATGTGATCCGCGCGCCGCGCGGCGCGCTGAGCCAGATGGTGACAGCCCATGCACTGAACCGGGGGCACATGGTGGCCACGATGAAGGTGGCGCGCGAACAGACCTCCTCCTACGGCATCCTTGATGTTGCGCAAGAGACCGGAAAGCTCACCCGCGCCCGTGCGATGGTTGAAAAACCGGATCCTGCACGGGCACCATCCACGCATGCCGTCGTCGGTCGCTACATTCTGGAGCCTTCGATTTTTGCGGCCCTGGCTGCAATTGAGCCCGGCGCGGGCGGAGAGCTGCAGCTGACCGATGCCATGAACGCCGATCTTCCCGCCGCGGGGGTTACGGGCTTCCGGTTCGATGGCGAACGGTTCGATTGCGGCAGCGTGCAGGGGTTTGTGCAGGCGACTGCGGCCTTTGCGCTGGATCGCGCGGAACTGGCCCATGACCTGTCTGACTTTCTTGCCGCGCGGGTTGCTCCGGTTCCCCAGGCAGCCTGATCGCGGGGCCGATGCTTAAACTCTGGGGGTATCCGTCTGAGCTGCTCGCGCTTCAACCGCAGCGTTGCTGAACGACACCGCGAATGATGGGCTGCCCCCGCCCCGCTCCGCCAAGCCCGGTATCGCCACCCCGATCCGGGCCGAACCAGGCTCAGTATTTGAAGGCACCGATCAGGCGACCGAGTTCCCCGATGTTGGTGATGGTGCTGTCATAGCAGGCGATGGCGTCTCCAGGCAGGAGGAAAGGGTCATAATCGTCCCTGTCAGCCCGCCGCAGCAAGTCTTCGATGTTCCGCTCGATGACGACCGACACCTGGGTGACCGGATTGCGGGAAAACAGAACTGAAGAGCGATGAGCACTGGTGGCCCGGGCGCCACCGACGCAGTTGGTATCCACCACGGCCTGCAGATAGCGCGTACCATACGGAAACTCGCGCACCTCGCGCCCGATGGCAGAGATCGCATTGCCGGTCGCAGGTTGGGTCAGGTTCGACAGGAACAAAGTCACGCCCGGCGGGCTGATGGGACTGGGCCGCATCAGATCTTCCTGGAAACATCCGCGGCTGGGTACGTTCACTTCGTCGCCGGTCAGCAACATGATATCGACGGCATTCTGGCCTTCGAAGACCCCGCGCATATCCAGCCGGTAAACGCTGCTGCCACGCCGCACCTCAATCGCGGAAACATCGGCGTCAGGGCGCACGCCGCCTGCCGCACGCAAGGCGGCAGACAGGTTGCGCGCCTCGGTCGAGGCCCCCAAGGCGCCCTGTCGGCGCGAGTCCACCTGATCGCCGGGCACGCCGCCGATTTCCACCGCCTTGGGTTCAAAAACGGCGCCTGAAACCCCCACCGTGACCGAGGCGAAATCAGCGGCCCGGACCGACAAACGCGGGCGTTCCGCGTAAAAATCTTCGGCGAGCAGCTTTGCGGCGATGTCATCCTCGATCTGGGCCGCGGTACGGCCCTGCGCGCGGACCGGCGGCAGGAAGGGCAGTTTGAGCGTGCCGTCCCGGGATATCACGTAATCGCCGTTGAAGGTCTCATCCTCGCCGACGCGCACGTTGACCAGATCATTGCGGGTAAAGCGTTCCCCGGCCAGCGCCGCCTGCGCCGTGCCGGCGCCTTTGCCACCCGTGTCGCCACCGGGCGGCCGACAGCGGGCCTCGTTCATGGCGCGGGACTGCAAAAAGCCTGCCGCGTTGCGGGACACATGCGGTTCGCGGTATTGCGCCTGATACCCGTCGCCAGAGGCAATCGGCTCCAGATTGTCGGGCGGATCGATCTGCGCGCAGCTGCTCAAAGACAAGACCGCCAGAATTGCCGTTCCATTTTTGAGGGGCTTCATCATTCAACTGCTCGCCGGATCACTGCGGTTGTACCGGTGATACGGAATTCGGTCACAGCGGTCGAGAGGGTGTTGATATCGCGGCGCTATCCGTTCGGATATGGCGCAGTTCTGTTGCACCATTGCCCTGTCCCGGGGCGCGAGGGACAGCCGGAGCGGACGTCGGTAACACTTGGTCCAACAGCCCCCATGGACAGGTCCCGATGCCTCGCACCCTGCAACTCCCCTCTTTCGCAAAGAACCTCTTTGCCTACGGCGCGTCCGAGGCTGCGGCCAAGGCTTCGCGGTTGCTGGTCGTGATCGCGGTGGCGCGCACACTTGATCTGGACCAGATCGGCATTGCCGCGGCTGCGCTGGCGGCGGCCGATATCGTTAAATCGCTGACAGAAAACGGTGTCATTCAAAAGATCATCGCGGCCCCGGCGGCGCAGCTGCAACAGACCTGCGCCACCGCGCACCGCATTTTCTGGGTCTGGTGCGTCGGGTTGTTCCTGCTTCAGTCGCTGGCGGGGCTGGTGCTGTATGCCAGCGGCGGCAGCGCGATGCTGCTTGCGCTGATCCTCATTCTGGCCGGCGAATACCTGTTCATGCCCGCAGGCCTGGTGCAGGCAGGTCTTGCCATGCGGGCCGGTAAGCTGCGCCAGACGGCGGCCATTTCGGGCACGCAGATCGTGGCGTCGAACCTGATGTCGGTGGTGCTGGCGCTGATTTGGCCCTCCGCGCTGGTGCTGGTACTGCCGCGCCTGCTGACGGCACCGGTCTGGCTGGTTGCCATGCGCCGCCTGCATCCCTGGCGCCCGGACCCCTCCCAAGGCTATGCGCCGCTGCGCCCGTTCCTGTCCTATGGCTGGGCGGTGCTGGGCGTTGAGCTGGTCAAGGCGCTGCGTCTGCAGGCGGACAAGGTCATCGTCGGCGCGTTGATGGGAGCCGAAACGCTCGGCCTCTATTTCATGGCCTTCAACGCCGGGCTCAGCCTGTCCAACTCCTTTACCGTGGCCTTCTCGACCGTTCTGTTTCCGCATCTCTGCGCCAGCGCTAACAAGCTGCAGGCACTGCGCCAAAGCGTGCTTCTGGCGATCGGGATCATTGCCCCGGCCGTCATTGCGCAGTCGCTGCTGGCCCCGCTCTACGTCCCGGTTCTATTCGGCAACGGCTGGTCAGGCATCGAGGGCGTGGTGTCCATCCTCTGCCTGGTCGCAATTCCGACCACCCTGTGGTCCGCCACCGCCGGCTGGCTGCGCGCAAACGGCAGACCCGGCCAGGAATTCCGGGTCACGCTTGCCACCACCGGCGCGCTGATCCTGAACACCTGCCTGCTTGCCCCCTACGGGCTGACAGCCGTCGCCATCGGTTATGCCACCGTTGCCGCGCTGATGATGACCCTGGCATCGCTGCCGACCCTTTCCATGGCCTTCCGCCACCGCACCGCAGAGGTTTGAGACATGTCCTATTTCTCCATCGTCATTCCCAGCTTCAACGCCGCTGCCACGATCCGGGACACCCTGGCCGGGCTTCAGGCGCAAACCTGCGCCGATTGGGAGGCGATCGTGGTCGATGACGGCTCCACCGATGCGACTTGCACCCTGGTCCGCGCCGCCGCCGCCACTGATGCCCGGATCCAGCTGGTGCAAAACCCCGGCAAGGGCCCCAGTGCCGCCCGCAACTTCGGCGCGATGGCGCACGCCCGCGGCGCGGTGATCGCGTTCTGCGATGCGGATGACATCTGGCACCCACAGAAACTTGCGCAGCTCCGTGCGATCTTCCGGCAAGGCGCCGTCGATGGAGCCTATGGCCAGATCGGTTTCTTCCGCGCCAGCCCGGCAGACGCCAGCGTGTTTTCGACAGTGCCCCCGCAGGATCTGAGCATCGCCATGCTGCTGGCGGAAAACCCGGTTTGCACCATGTCCAATTTTGCCGTGCTTCGCCGAGTCTTCACGGCCAGCGGCGGCTTCGACGAGGCCATGGTCCATAACGAGGATCTCGAGTGGCTGATCCGCCTGGTCGGCGGTGGTGCCCGGGTGACGGGAGCCAACAGCCTGCACACCTACTACCGCACCTCTGTCGGCGGTTTGTCCACGGACCTCGATGCGATGCGGGCGGGCCGCCAGCAGGCGATTGCAACCGCCGCAGGCTTTGGCGTTGTCCCCAGCGCCGCCTCTCATGCGATTCACCACCGGTATCTGGCCCGCCGTTCACTGCGCCTCAATGCAGGGCGGACCTATGCGCTCAAGCAAACGGTTCTTGGCATTCTGCAAAGCCCCCGTGGTTTCTTCTCTCCGTTCCGCAGGGGCGGGCTGACCTTGGCCGGGGCAGTTCTAGCGCCGTTCCTGCCCGGACCGCTGCGCCGCACCCTGTTCTCCCGTTAACTCCCGGAGCTATAAATTCATGCTGTTCACATCGATTATCGTTCCCGCTTTCAACGCCGAGAAGACCCTCGCTGAAACGCTAACCTCCCTGCAGGCGCAGACATGCGCAGAGTTCGAGGTCATCGTGGTCGATGATGGCTCCACGGATGCGACCGCCGCGGTGGCGGCTCGTTTCTGCAACGATCCGCGTTTTCGCGTGGTGCACCAGAAAAACCGCGGCCTTGCCGGCGCGCGCAACATGGGCATTGCCTGCGCCCAGGGCGGTGTGGTGGCCTTTTGCGATGCGGATGATCTGTGGGAGCCGGAAAAGCTGGCCCGCCACATCTGCCATCTGGCGGCCAGCCCCTTGGTGGGGATCAGCTATGCCGGATCGGCCTTCATGACAGAGGATGGCGCGCTGACAGGTCAGGCGCAGCGGCCACGGCTGCAGAACATCGATGCCAAGCACATCTTCAAACGCAACCCGATCGGCAACGGCTCCGCCGCCGTGATCCGGCGCGCGGTGCTGGACGAGATCGCCTTTCGGCCCCAAACCGAGACTGAGCGCGACTGGTATTTCGACGAAACCTTCCGCCAGTCCGAGGACATTGAATGCTGGCTGCGCATTGCCCTGACCACCAACTGGGCGTTTGAGGGGATCCCGGGCCTGCTGACACGCTACCGGGTTCACTCCGGCGGGCTGTCTGCCGCGACCGATCGCCAGCTCGCCGCGTGGGAGCGGATGGTGCGCAAGCTTGCCCCCATCAACCCGCAATTTTTCGCGCAGCAGGAGAAAACCGCGCGGGCCTACCAGCTACGCTATCTCAACCGCCGGGCTATCAGCGGTCTGGACAGCCGCCGTTCTGTGCAACTTGCCAAGGCGTGGCTCGCCTGCTCCCTCCGCCCCCTTTGGGAGGAGCCGCTGAAATCTGTAACAACCCTAGCGGCCACCGCGCTGCTTGCCCTCACCGGGCCGAGGGTCTTGCGCCGAACCATGGACCTGGCTGCCCGGCGCAGCCGGACGGAGGTCCCATCATGAAGGCTGTTCGCGTCACGCACCTGGTTGATGACACCACCGCAGGCGGTGTGATGCGGGTGATCGACCACATGATGACGGCTCCCGACCTGACCCGCGACGCCGAGCACAGCCTGCTGGAGATAAAGCGGAACAGCCTGTCGGCAGGGCATCTGAAGGCAGATGTGGTCATCTCGCATCTGGCGATTAGCTGGCGTCTCATGCCGGTGCTGGCGGCTCTGCGTACCTTGAACCCCAGGGCCCGGTTCATTCACGTCGAACACAGCTACACCCGCAGTTTCACGGCTCTGAATGTCCGGCGGAAACGTCGCTTCGGCGCGCTCCTCAGGGCGTCCTACGCGATGTTCCATGATGTCGTTGCGGTCAGCACCGCGCAGGGCGAGTGGCTGAAGTCCGAGGGCTTCGTACGGCCTGCCGCTTTGCATGTGATTCCGTCCTGCGTTGATCTGTCCGCGTTCCGCGCGCTTGCGCCGCCAGTGGGCCCAGTCAGGACCATCGGCGCCATCGGACGGCTGGAGCCGCAGAAGGGTTTCGACGTGCTGATCAAGGCCTTCCGCGCCACCCGAAACCCTGCCGTTGCCTTTCACATCCATGGTCAAGGCGGCGAGGAAACCCTGCTCCGCGAACTTGCCGCCGGTGATCCGCGCATTCATTTCAAAGGCTTTGCCGCCGACCCGGTGGCCGCGATGGCCGGGCTCGACGCCGTGGTGATGCCGTCGCGATGGGAAGCCTACGGGCTCGTGGCCATTGAAACCCTGGTGGCGGGCCGCAGGCTGCTTGTCAACAACGTCGATGGGCTGACGGACCACGTGCCCCAAGGAGCCACATTGATTGACGCCGCGACCACCACTCGCTGGCAGAGCGCACTAGAAGATCTGACTGCAGTTCCACCTCGCGCGAGACAGGTGGGGTCGGTCTACAGCTACGAAAAGCAGTTTGCCAATCGTTGGTATGCTCTGTGCCTGTCTTGTGGTAACACTGCGCAGCACCTCGCGCCGGTGTTGTCACTGCCCTGCTCGGCGGAAACGGACAAGTCTGGCGGATTGCCCTGACCGTTACAGATGGCGTGCAGCCTGGTGCTCATACCTCTGCTTTGATGATGTGACCGTCCTCCTTTGTGGATCATCGCAGAACCACCTTGGCACACCGATGCCGTCGGAGGGCGGTCACATCATCAGAGCCGCTATTGAACCACTCAACTCATTCAGCGTTGCGTCTTCCATCACCTAGCTGTTACGCTAATGGCCCTGGCGGTGCAAAGGCCTTAGATCGTCCGCGCAGCACGTAGCCAACGGTGTGCCCAACGATGCCAACATAAGGTTCAAAAGCTGCTTCACCAAGTGCCCAGTACACGTCGAAGGGGAGAACGACAGTCGTATCCTTCTGAACGTGTCACAAAGGGTTCTGTATGGATGGACGCGCTGAACTCCATGGTCTAATCCTGCGATATGACGTCCCCAACTGGACGCCTTAGACAAGCCTCCATGGCAGTAGAAAATCAAAAAGGTTGGGCGAGGGACTTGAGCAACTAAGCCCGGCCCCCTTCTTCCAAAAGGCATCTTGGCCATCTGTGCGAGCTCGGTAGAACTGTAACAAGCTCTCAACCAAACCGGCGCCTAGAGTCCCAACCTCAGTCTTGGATGCCCCGCCTGCGGAACGACATTTTGCAGAACACCCACTTGACACGCAGCAACACCGCTAGCCAAGCACAGCCAGGCCACCACTACACTCATCTGAAACAATCAGACTAGGCTCCGCAATCAGACGTCAAGCCCAGTCCTGTTCCGGGTCCGGCAGGGGGATCGCTGACAACAGCTCGCGGGTGTAAGCGGCTTCAGGCGCGGCAAACAGCGCGGCCGTCTCCGCGTTCTCCACGATTTCGCCGCGGTAGAGCACCAAGATCCGGCTGCACAGCCGCCGGATTACCGAAAGGTCATGGCTGATGAAGGCCAGCGTCAGCCCGAGCTCGCGCACCAGCTCCTCCAGCAGGTTCAGCACCTGCGCCTGGCTCGACACGTCGAGGCCCGAGACGATCTCATCGGCGAGGATGAACTCCGGTCTGAGTGCGATGGCGCGGGCGATACCGACGCGCTGGCGCTGGCCGCCCGAGAGCTCATGCGGGTAGCGGCTGGCGAAGCTTTGCGGCAGGCCCACCATATCCAGCGCCTCGCGCACCCGGGCTGGGATGTTGTCCCTGCCCTGCACCCGCAAGGGCCCCGCGATGATACCGCCGACCTGCCGCCGCGGATTGAGCGAGGACATCGGGTCCTGGAAGATCATCTGGAACCGCGCGCGCAGCGGGCGCAGGGTATCCTCGCTTGCGTGGGTAATATCGCGGCCCTCGAAGGTGATGCCGCCGCTGTCGGGTTCGATCAGCCGCACCAGCGCACGGCCGAGTGTTGACTTGCCCGAGCCGGAGCCGCCGACGATGCCCAGCACCTCGCCCTTCGGGATCTGGAAGCTGAGGCCCTTCAGCACGTCCACCCGCGGCGCCGGGCCCAGTAAAGGCTTCTTCGAGATGTCCGGGAAGCTCAGGCGCAGATCGCGCACATCGTAGATCACCTCGCTCATTCCGCGGCCTCCCGCCTGCGGTCGCTGAGGGCGACCTCTGCCTCCACCGCGGCAATCACGCCGGGTGGCACCGGGGTGAGGCTGCCCTCCGGGTCCGTGTATTTCGGGGTCGCGGCCAGAAGCGCCGCGGAATAGGGATGGACCGGCTGGCGGAAGAATTCGCGCACGCCGGTGTCCTCCACCACCTTGCCCGCATAAAGCACGCTCATCGTCTGGCAGACCTTGGAGACCACGCCGAGGTCATGGGTCACGAACAGAAGAGCGGTGCCGTGGCGCTCCTGCATCTGGCGGATCAGCCGCAGGATCTGCTTCTGCACCGTCACATCAAGCGCGGTGGTCGGCTCGTCGGCGATGATGAGCTTCGGCTCCGCGGCAAAGGCAGCGGCGATCAGGATGCGCTGGCGCATGCCGCCCGAGAGCTCATGCGGATAGGCGCGCATCACGCGGGCGGGCTCGTGGATCTGCACCTCCTCCAGAAGCTCCAGCGCGCGCGCCTCGGCGGCCTTGCGGGACCAGCCGAGGATATCGACCAGGCGGCTGGTGATCTGCGGGCCGATGCGGCGCGAGGGGTTGAGCGCGGTGAGCGGGTCCTGCGGGATCAGCGCCACCTTGGCGCCGATGCGCTGGCGCCGTGTGCGGGGCGGCAGCGCCTGCAGGTCCTCCCCGTCCAGCAGGATGCGCCCGCCCGTGACCTGAAGCGCGCGCGGCAGGATGCCCAGAACCGACTTGCCGATCATCGACTTGCCCGCGCCGCTTTCCCCCACCAGCGCGCGGGATTCTCCCGCCGCCACGCTCAATGACACGCCGCGCAGCACCGGCACGCCGGTGCGCAGCCGCACGTCGAGGTTTTCAATGCTCAAGTAACTCATCGCAGCACCGGGTCGAAATGGTCCTTCAGCCCCTCGCCAAGCTGGGAGAAGCTGAGGACGGTGAGAAACAGGGCCGCCAGCGGGAACACCAGCACCCACCAGGCCTGATGCACCGAGGCGCGGCCCTCGGCGATCATCCCGCCCCAGGTCGGCGCGTCGGTGGAGACCGAGAGGTTCACGAAGCTCAGGATCGCCTCGACGATCACGGCGATGCCCATCTCCAGCGTCAGCAGGGCCACGATGGCGGGCAGCACGTTGGGCAGGATCTCGGCCAATACCGTGCCGAAGCGGCTGCGGCCTGCCACTTGCGCGGAGGCGACATAGTCCATCTGCGCCTGGCCCATCGCCTCGGCCCGGACCACGCGGGCAAAGCGGGTCCAGTCGATCACCACGATGGCGATGATGATGGAGGTCATGCCGGTGCCGAGGACCGCGATCAGCAGGATCGCAAACAGCACCGGCGGGAAGGCCATCCAGATATCGACCAGCCGCGACACGGCAAGGTCCACCCAGCCGCCGTAGTAGCCCGCGATGAGCCCCAGCGTGGCGCCGATCAGGCAGGTTAGCGTGCCCGCGATGAGCGCAATGCCCAGCGCAAGGCGCGCGCCATGCAGGATGCGGCTCAGCACGTCGCGGCCGAGGCTGTCGGTGCCCAAAAGGTAATTCGGATCGGCACCCGCCTCCCACACCGGCGGCAGGCGGCCCGCGAACAGGTCCTGCGCCAGCGGATCGTGCGGGCTGATCCAGGGCGCGAGCAGCGCCGCCAGCACCAGAATTGCCAGCCAGCCGCCCGCAAGCCACAGCCGCGGGCCCGGCAGGCGGCGGATCTCTCCCCGTGCGTCACGCATGGCGCAGCCTCGGGTTCAGGGCGGCGTAGGTCATGTCGACCAGAAAGTTCACGACGGTGAACAGGAGCGCAAACAGGATCACGATGCCCTGGATCAGCGGCAGGTCGCGGTTGATCACCGCGTCGATCGCCATGTTGCCGAGGCCCTCGTAAGAGAACAGCCGCTCGATGATGACCGTGCCGCCGATCAGGAAGGTGAACTGCACCCCGATCAGCGTCAGCGTCGGCAGGATCGCATTGGGCAGCGCCTCGCGCAGGATTATGCTGGTCTCGGAATAGCCCTTGGTGCGGGCAAGCGTCACGTAGTCGAGGTGCATGGTTTCCTTCAGCGATTGTTTCAGGAGCTGGGAGATGATCGCCGCCAGCGGAATGGCCAGCGCCAGCGCGGGCATGAACATATGGGCCACGATGTCAGCCCAGACGGCGAAGCGCAGGCGGACAAGGCTTTCCCAGAGGTAGAAGTTTGTGTGGAACTCGAAGCCTTGCGCCGGCGAAATCCGGCCCGAGATGTGGAACAGCGGCCAGAGCACCCCGAACAGCAGGATCAGCACCAGCCCCCAGAGGAAATCCGGCACCGAAAGCGCCATGCCGCCCGCAACGTCGATGGCGCCCTCGGTCCTGGTGCCGCGCCAGAGCGTTGCGGTGAGCGCCATCGCGCCGCCCAAAATCACCGCGATCACCAGCGCCATCACCGACAGCTCCAGCGTCGCGGGCAGCCGGCCGAGCACCAGCTCCGCCACCGGCTGGCGCAGCGAGATCGAGGTGCCGAAATCGCCCTGCAGCACGCCGCCGAGCCAGATCAGGAACTGCTGGAAGATGGATTTGTCGAGCCCGTAGAGCTCTTGCAGCCGCTGGATGTCCTCGGCGGTGGCGCCGGGCGGCAGCATCATGGCAACCGGGTTGCCCGGCACCACGCGGATCACCACGAAGACAATCACGGCAGCGCCGGCCAAGGTCACCAGGGAGGCGGCCAGCCGGATGAGTATTCGGCGCAGGATCTGCATTTCCGTGCCCTTGATTTTGTCGGTTCGTCAAAAAGGGCCGCGGGGGGCTGGCATCGCTGCCGCCGCCCCCGCGGCCAGGACAGGCCAGGGGTCCGGCCCTATCCCGGTGTGCGCTCTCTGCGTCAGGCCCGCGTCATCAGATGCGGCAGCAGCGCGCCGGAGGCATGCGGCGTCACTTTCACCGCGTCGCTGTGCAGGATCGGCTGAACATACTGCAGCAGCGGGATCACCAGCGCGTTTTCGGCGATGTGGCGGTCGACGTCCTTCCAGCCTGCGATGCGCTTCTCCTCGTCCGGCTCGCCCCAAAGGGGGATGATCTTCTGCATCAGCTCCTCCCCGTCCCAGACCGCATGCGGCGAGGGGCCGAACATGGCAAAGCCGGTGGACGTCGCCGGATCGCCGATGGCGTTGCCCCAGTTGTAAAAGGCCGCCGGTGCCAGCGTGTCGGCGGCGCGCAGTTCGTAGTGTTTGGCGATCTCGTAGACCTCGATCTCCGCCTCGATCCCGACCTTGCGCCAGAGGCCGACGATGGCCTGGATGATCTCGTAATCCTTGGGCTTGAAGCCGCGGGTGGTCTGGATGGTGAACTTGACCGGGTTGTCCGGCCCGTAGCCGGAGGCGGCGAGCAGTTCCTTGGCCTTCTCCGGATCGTAGGCCACCTTGATCGAGCCGTCGAAGGCCGAGTAATCCGGCGTCTGCAGCGTGTCGATGGCCACGCCATAGCCCGACAGCAGGCGGTCGATGATCAGCTGCTTGTCGATCGCATGGGCCATCGCCTTGCGCACGTTGGGATCGGTCATCGCCTCGACATCGTTGATGAAGATCATGCCGATATCGGAGACCGGCGCGGCGGTGCCCTCGATCCCTGCCTTGCCCTTCAGGCGGTCGAACTCCTCGTAGGGCATCTCCAGGGTCACATGGGCGTTGCCGGATTCCACCTCGGCGACGCGGCTGGCGGCGTCGGTGACGAACTTGATGGTCACCGATTTGAACTCGGGCGCGCCGCCCCAATAGTTGTCGTTGGCCTTCAGCCGCACGAAGGCGTTGCGCTCGAACTTCTCCACCATGTAGGGGCCGGTGCCGACCGGCTTGGCCTCGAACCCGGCGGCGCCGACCTCCTCGTAGTATTTCTTCGGAAGAACATAGCCGGTGAGGAAGCTCATCCACTTGAAGATCGTCGGCTCGTATTCCTTCACATCCGCCGTCACCCGGTTGCCGTCGATGGCGTAGTTGCCGACCTTGCCCCAGATGAACTGGATCGGGTTGCCGGTCTCGGGCGCGCCCGCGCGTTCCAGCGACCAGACCACATCCTCGGGCGTGAGCGGATCGCCGTTGTGCCAGGTGACGCCCTCGCGCACCTCCATCCAGATCTGCGACTTGTCCTCGTTCCAGCCGTAATCCGTGATGATGCCCGCATCAAAGGACAGGTCCGGGTTCTGGTGGATGAACATGTCGAAGACCGACTGGTAGAGGCCCTGGATCGTCGGGTTCACCGCCGAGGGGCCCACCGTCGGGTCCCAGCTCGGCAGGTTGACGTTGTAGGCGATCACCAGCTCTTCGATCCCGTTGGCGAGCGTGGGCAGGCCGCTGGCCGCAAGGGCGGCGCCGGCGGCGGTGGACTGCAATAACGTGCGTCGTGTCAGTTTCATCTCGTTCTCCCTGATGGTGGCGGCCGGCGCTTGTTGCTTGGCGGGGTCTTTTGCCCCTATGCGCCGGCCAGTTTCTGCCCGAGCAGGTATCCCGCCCCGGCTCCGGTTCCTGCCCCGGGCCAGACCGCGGCCCCGGTGTGGTAGAGATCGCGCACCGGGGTGGTGCCATCGGCAAACCCGCGCAGGGGCCGGAACATGAAATGCTGCGAGAGGTGGTGGCTGCCGCAGACCTGGTCGCCGCCGACGAGGTTGGGGTTGTCGGCCTCCAGCATCGAAGGCGTCACCACGTGGCGGCCGAGGATCTTCGCCCGCACCCCCGGCGCGTAGCGGTCGAGGATATCGAGCGCGCGCTCCGCCATTGGCTCCGCCGCGTCGTCCCAGTCCTTCGCCGCGATCTGCCCGGCCGCGTCGCCCGCGATCTCACCCGGCACCATGCGGACCTGGAGCCACAGCACATGCTTGCCCTCCGGCGCGCGGGAGGGGTCAATGGCGGTGGGCTGGCCGCAGACGATCACCGGCTCGCTGGGCAGAAGCCCCGCCTTGGCCTGCGCGTAGGTTGCGGCCATCTGGTCGAGGCTCGGCGCCATGTGGACGTAGGCGAAGCGCTTCAAGTCTTCGCCCGCGGCCCAGTCCGGCAGGCTGTCCATCGCCAGGTGGATCATCATCGTGCCGGGCGCGTGGGCGAATTTCTCGAGCCCCTTGTCATAGCGCTTGTCCGGCGTGCCGCCGGTGAGCCGCAGCAGTGCCGCGGGCGCGACATTGGCGATCACCGCCTTCTTCGCCCGCACCACCTCTCCGCTGGCCAGCTCCACTCCGGTGGCCCGGCCGCCCTCCTGCAGGACACGGGTCACCTCGGCGTTGCAGGTGATGGAGCCGCCGCGCGCCTCGATCATCGAAGCCATGGCACGGATCATCCCATCCGCCCCGCCCTGCCCCAGCACCATGCCGAAGGCCTGGTTCACCTGGCCTTCGAGGTAGGGGAACAGCGCACCGCCCGCGACATCGGGGGCGAAGTCCAGGTGCATCCCCCAGGCAGCCAGAAGCGCGCGCACCTTGGGCGCGCGGAAGGTCTCCTCCAGCCAGCCCCGCGGCGAGGCGGCGAGGAAGCGGCCGAGGTCGAGCATGCCCGCCCCACCCATGCCGCGGAAGGACTTCCAGCCCAAGGATGCAAATGCACGTTTGCTGATGGGCGAGCCGAGCAGGCCAAAGAGCGTCTCCGCCTGTTTCGGGAAGGCCTCTGTCAGTTCCGCCCAGGCGGCGCCGTCGGCGGCATCCTCGGCCGCGATGCGTTGGGTGGTGACGGCGGCGTCATTGCTCACCCCCAGCCAGCTGCCATCGGGAAAGACCGAGGCGAAACAGTCGGACGCGGGGGAAAAGGAAAGGCCGTGGCGGGCCAGCTCCTCGCCATAGACCTTGTGAAAAGCGCAGCCTGCAAAGAGCGACAGGTTCATCGCGCCCCAGTCGTGGCGGAAGCCAGGCAAGGTGTACTCCCCCGTTTTCACCGCCCCGCCGGGCTGCCCCGCGCGTTCGTAAACGGCAACGCTCCAGCCCTTGGCGGCCAGATGGGCCGCGCAGGCCAGGGAGTTGTGGCCGCTGCCGATAATCACTGCGTCCGCGCTTGCGGGCATCGCTTTCATCCTTCAACTCAATAAGGAATGATATTTGCAAATGCATATAAATCTGTCTAGTGTTTCTTTATTGCGATGCAAAAAGCGGCGCCAGACCGCGGGCAACAGGAGAGATAAAATGACTTCAAACAACGCGTTGGCGGAATTTGGCGCCAAGATTCTTTCGGGTGAAATCGAAGTAGTGGACTGCTCCGGCACCCTGGGGCCGGACACACCGATCCTGCAGCTGCCGGAGGATTTCGCCAGGAACACCCCCAAGGTCGAGATCCACAAGATCAGCGAATACGATGCAGACGGCCCGTTCTTCGCCTGGAACTGGCTAAAGCTGGGCGAGCACTCGGGCACGCATTTCGACGCGCCGCACCATTGGATCACCGGCAAGGACTATGCCGACGGCTACACCGACACGCTGGACGTGCAGCGGCTGGTGGCGCCGGTGAACGTGATCGACTGTTCGACGGAAAGCGCGGAGAAAGCGGACTTCCTGCTCACCTCCGATCTCATCAAGGCCTGGGAAGCCGAGCACGGCGAGATCGGCAAGGGCGAATGGGTGGTGATGCGCACCGACTGGGACAAACGAGCAAGTGACGAGGCGCTGTTCCTCAACGCCGACGCCGAGGGGCCGCACAGCCCCGGGCCGACGCCGGATGCGGTGGAGTACCTCCTGTCCAAGGGCATCGTCGGCTGGGGCAGCCAGTGCATCGGCACCGATGCGGGCCAGGCCGGGCTGATGGATCCGCCCTACCCGGCGCACAACCTCTTGCACCGCGACAACTGCTTCGGGCTCGCGTCGCTTGCCAATCTCGACAAGCTGCCCGCCAAGGGCGCGATCCTGATTGCGGCGCCCCTGAAGATCGCGCGCGGCACCGGCAGCCCGATCCGCGCGCTGGCGCTGGTGCCCAAGGGCTGACGCCGTATGGCCGCCGCCCCGCATATCATCATCGGCTCCGGCATCAACGCGCTGGTGGCCGCGGCACTGCTGTCCCGCAAGGGGCAGCGGGTGCTGATGCTGGAACGCTCGAACCGGATTGGCGGCTGCATGCGCACCGACGAGATCACGGTGCCGGACTTCTATCATGACGTGATGGCGGCGACCTTCGTGCTGTTCCTCACTTCGCCTGCCTATGCCGAGCTGGCGGAGGATCTGTGCAAGCACGGGCTGGAGTTCTGCCACACGCCCAGCCCCACCGCCGTGCTGCGCCCGAACGGGCGCGCCACTGTGCTGACCACGGACCGCGCCGCCAATGTCGCGGGCCTCAATGCGCTCGCCCCCGGCGATGGCGATGCCCACGCCCGCGACGTGCGCGGGATCGAGGCGGATGCGGAGTTCCTCTTCGGCCTCCTGAGCGGGCCGCTGTGGTCGCGCCACACCGCGAAGCTGGTGGCGAAACAGGCGTGGAAACGCGGGCTGAATGGTCTGAAAGCTTGGGGGGGCGCGGCGCTGCAGCCCGCGCGCGGCTGGCTGGAGGCCTCCTACAGCAGCGCCGATGTCCAGGCACTCTGGGCGCCCTGGGTGCTGCATTGCGGGCTGACGCCGGAGGCGACCTATTCCGGCCAGATGGGCCGGGTTATCGCCTTTGCCCTGGAAGCGGCCGGCGCGCCGGTGGTGAAGGGCGGCGCGGGTGCCGCGGCGGCGGCGTTCCACCGGCTGATCCTGGCCAACGGCGGCGAGATCCGCACCGGCACCGATGTCACCCGCATCCTCACCGAAGGCGGCCGCGCCTGCGGGGTGGAGACCGCGGAGGGCGGGACGATCCGCGGTGCGTCTGTCATTGCCTCGGTCACGCCGGGGCAGCTCTATGGCCGCCTGCTGCCGGAAGAAATGGCCCCGGAACCGCTGCGCAGCTTCCGCCACGGGCGCGGCAACTTCCAGCTTCACTACGCGCTCGACGCGGAGCCCGAGTGGCGCGCCGAGGGGCTGGAGGACGTGGCACTCATTCACCTCGCCGACGGGATCGACAGCGTGTCGAAATCCGCAAACGAGGCGGAGCGCGGCATGCTGCCGGAAACCCCGACCATCTGCGTGGGCCAGCCGCACAGGCTCGACCCCTCCCGCTGCCCCGATGGCAAGGCCATCCTCTGGCTGCAGATCCCGGATGCGCCGCGCGTCATCAAGGGTGACGCCGCGGGCGAAATCGCCACAAGCCCTGAGTGGACCGAGGCCACCCGCGAAGGCTTTGCCGACCGCATTGAGGCGATCCTCGCCCGCCACATCGCCAATTTCGACCAAATCAAGCTGGCCCGGCGCGCCTATTCGCCCGCCGACCTGCAATCGCTCAACATGAACCTCGCAGGCGGCGACCCCTATGGCGGTGCCTGCACGCTCGACCAGTTCTTTGTCTGGCGCCCCTTCCCGCAATCGGTCAATAACGCCACGGGTGTGAAGGGCCTTTCGCTGATCGGGGCCTCGACCCACCCGGGACCCGGCCTTGGCGGCGGGTCAGGGTACAACCTGGCAAAGAGGATGGGCGCATGAACGAGAACACCAAGGGCAAACCGTCGGACCAGCCAGAGGCGCAGCCGCAGGCCCCGCTGCCACGGCTTGGCGAAATCGGGCTGGAGAACTTCCCGCCCTACCTGATGAACCGCATCATGGGGCGCTACAACGCCAGCTTGCGCACCGAAATGGCAGCGCTGGGGCTGACCACCGCGCAGATGCGGACGCTGGCGGTGCTGTCGGTGCTCGACGGGCTGCTGATCCGCGAACTGGCGGTCTATGCGGTGGTGGAGCAATCGACGCTCAGCCGCTCGCTCGACCAGCTGGCACGCGACGGGCTGATCGAACGCCGCCCGGACCCGGACGACAGCCGCGCCACCCGCGTCTTCCTCACCGCTGACGGCCGCGCCACCCATGACAAGCTGTGGCCGCATGTCGCCGCTGCCTACCAGCAGATGTTCGAAGGCATCGGGCTGGAGGAACGGCGCCAGTTCACCGCCACGCTGCAAACCATCCTGCGCAACGTGCGGGTGCACCAGATCTAAGAGAACACCAAACTACCCAGGGAGGAGCCGATGGCCGAAAGGTCGTTCAAGGCAGAGGTCGAACATCTGCGCAAGGGTGAGGGGCATACCTTCACCGGTGAGGGCATCCTGGCTATCACCAAGGCTCTTCTGGAGAATGGCGTGGGCTATGTCGGCGGCTACCAGGGTGCGCCGATCTCGCATCTGATGGATGTGCTGGCCGATGCCGAGGAGCTGCTGGGCGAGCTGGGCGTGCGTTACGAGGCCAATGCCTCCGAGGCCGCCGCCGCGGCGATGCTTGCGGCCTCCGTCCACTACCCGATCCGCGGCGCGGTGACCTTCAAGGGCTCGGTCGGGGTCAACGTAGCGTCCGACGCGCTGGCGAACCTCGCCTCCTCCGGCGTGACCGGCGGCGCGCTGGTGATCGTGGGGGAGGATTACGGCGAAGGCTCCTCGATCATGCAGGAGCGGTCTTATGCCTTTGCGATGAAGTCGCAGTTCTGGCTCCTGGACCCGCGCCCCAACCTGCCGTCGATCGTGAAGTCGGTTGGCGACGGCTTTGCCCTGTCGGAAGCGTCGAACACGCCGGTGATGCTGATGGTGCGGATCCGCTCCTGCCACGTGACCGGCAGTTTCAAGTGCCGCGACAACCTGCGCCCACCGCTCACCGTGCGCGACGCGCTGGCCAATCCGCAGCGCGACTTCGCCCGCGTGGTTCTGCCGCCGATGTCCTACCAGCACGAGCTCGACAAGATCGAAAACCGCTGGCCCGCAGCGGAGAAATACATCCTCGACAACGGGCTGAACGAGCGCTTCGGGCCAAAGGACGGCAAGGTCGGGCTGATCTGCCTCGGCGGCATGTACAACAGCGTGATTCGCGCCCTGCAGCGGCTGGGGCTGGCCGATCTCAGCGGCAATACCGAGGTGCCGCTTTACGTGATGAACGTGGCCTACCCGCTGGTGCACAGCGACCTTCTGGACTTCTGCGACGGCAAGGACGCGGTCCTGATGGTGGAAGAAGGCCAGCCGGAGTTCATCGAGCAGCAGCTTGGCAACATGCTGTTCAAGGCCGGCAGCGCGACCAAGCTCGAAGGCAAGGGCATCTTCCCCAAGGCGGGCGAATACACCGGCCAGGTGATGATGGACGGGCTGGATGATTTCTTCCGCAAATACGCGGCCCACCTGCTGCCCGGCCAGGTGCGCGCGCCCAATGCGCCCGCGCCCGAGATCCCGGATCTGAGCCAGACCGTGCCGATCCGCCCGCCGGGGTTCTGCACCGGCTGCCCGGAGCGGCCAATCTTTGCCTCGATGAAGCTGGTCGAGCAGGAATTGGGCAAGCATCAGATCTCCGCCGACATCGGCTGCCACCTGTTCGCCGCGCTGCCGCCGTTCGAGATCGGCGGGCAGACCATGGGCTACGGGCTGGGGCCTGCGTCCAACGCGGCATTCGACGGCGGCGGGGAGAAGCGCGCGATCTCGATCCTCGGTGACGGCGGCTTCTGGCACAACGGGCTCAGCACGTCGATCGGCAACATGGTGTTCAACAAGTCGGACAGCGTGGCGATCATCGTCGACAACTACTATTCCGCCGCGACCGGCGGGCAGGACATCCCGTCAAGCCGCGCCAAGAACGCCAGCAAGTCCACCAACAACCCGATCACCAAGGCGCTGGAAGGTGCCGGCGTCAAATGGATCCGGCAGATCGACCGGACCTATGACGTCACAAAGATGCGCGCCACCATCCGCGAGGCACTGACCACCGATTACGACGGGCCCAAGGTGATCGTCGCCTCCTCGGAATGCATGCTGAACCGGCAGCGCCGCGAGAAGCCCCAGCGCAACAAGGCGATCAAGGACGGCGCGCGGGTGGAGATCCCCCGCTTCGGCGTCGATGAGGACGTCTGCACCGGCGATCACGCCTGCATCCGGCTTTCGGGCTGCCCGTCGCTGTCGCTGAAGAAGCTGGACGACCCGCTGCGCGACGACCCGGTGGCGCATATCGACCAAACCTGTGTCGGCTGCGGCAACTGCGGCGAGGTGGCCGATGCGGCGATCCTCTGCCCGTCGTTCTACGAGGCGCGGGTGGTGCATAACCCCTCCGAGCGGGAGCGCCGCCGGGCGGGCCTGCGCAGCCGGGTGATCGCCTGGCTGCAGGCACGCCGCAGCGCACGGCAGCTCACCTTCGCCGGCAATGACGCGGGGGAGGCCGCCTGATGACTTTGGAACTGCCCATCAACCCGCAAGGCAGCCAGCCTGCGGCCGCAGAGGTGATCAAGCTCGCCATCCTTGCCGTTGGCGGCCAGGGCGGCGGGGTGCTGACAAGCTGGATCGAGGCGCTGGCCCGCGCCCAAGGCTACAGCGCGCAGGCCACCAGCGTCGCGGGCGTCGCCCAGCGCACCGGTGCCACGATCTACTACATCGAGATGGCGCCGGGCACGGTCAAAAACCCGGTGTTCTCCCTCGCGCCTGCGCCCGGCGACGTCGATATCATGATCGCGGCGGAGATGATGGAGGCCGGCCGGTCGATCCTGCGCGGCTTCGTGACACCCGACCGCACCACGCTCATCGCCTCCACCCACCGCGCGCTGGCTGTATCTGAGAAGATGGTGCCGGGCGACGGTATGGCCGATGCTTCCGAAGTGCGCGCGGCGGCCGAGACCGCGGCGCGCAAGCTGGTGATGGCCGATATGGAGCGCGCCGCAACCGGGGCCGGATCGGTGATTTCCGCCTCGCTCTTCGGCGCGCTTGCAGGCTCCGGCGCCCTGCCCTTCCCGCGCGCAGCCTTCGAGGATGCGATCCGCGCCGCGGGCAAGGGCGTGGAACCCAGCCTGCGCGCCTTTGCCGCCGGGTTCGACCTGGCGCAGCAGGGCGAGCCGCGGCCCGCGGAAGCCCCCGCACCCGCGGGCCCCGCGCAGCCGCAAGGCCCCGCGGGCAAGCTGCGCAAGTGGCAAAAGCTGGCGACGCGCGTGGCGGAGATGCCGGAGGCGGTGCAGGAGATGGCCCTGCCCGGCCTGCAGAAGGTGGTGGAGTTCCAGGACCTGGCGTATGGCCGCGAATACCTCTCCCGCCTCGATGAGGTGCTGGCCATGGACAGCGCGGACCACGGATATGAGCTGAGCCGCGAGGCCGCGAAATACATCGCCAATGCCATGGCCTATGACGACGTGATCCGGGTTGCCGACCTCAAGACCCGCAGCAGCCGCTTCGGCCGGATCGAGGAGGAGATGAAGGCAGACGGCAAGCTGATGACACTCACCGACTACCTGCACCCGCGGGCCGAGGAGATCGCGAGCCTGCTGCCTGCCGGGCTAGGCGCCAGGGTCGAGGCCAGCCCGCGGCAGATGGCGCGGCTGGAGAAGCTGTTCAGCAAGGGCCGCCGCATCCGCACCGACAGCCTGCGCGGCTTCCTGATGCTCTACATGTTGGGCGGGCTCAAGTTCTGGCGCCGCCGCACCCGCCGCCACGCGGTGGAGCAGGCGCATCTGGAGGAATGGCTCGCGATGGCGATGGGCTACCTGCCAGACCGCTACGGCATGGCGGTGGAGGTGATCCGCTGCCGCCGCCTGATCAAGGGCTACTCCGACACCCACGCCCGGGGCCTCGGCAAGTTTGCCCGCGTGCTGGAAGGCGCCCGCATGGTGCAGGCGCGCGAGGACGGCCCCGAGTGGGTGGCCCGGCTGCGCGAAGCCGCCTTGCAGGACGAAAAGGGGGAGGCGCTGGACGGCGCGCTGAAAACCATCGCCAGCTTCACCTGAACCGCCCGCCACTCGGCAATCCCCATTCGCGCTACCGGCCTAATGGCAGTGTTCCAAAAATAGGCCAGTCAAGCTTCATTGGTCCTGTATGCCCGACTTTGATCAGACAGGGAGAACGGCACAATGAGCAGGCCAACGAGAATATATTCCACTTGATCAGCCGCACCTGACTGGTCCGGTTTGATGTCCGTCGTCAGGGATTGTGGGGCAGATGGCAGCCTGATCTAAGAGAGGGCTTGGCGCATCTTGTTGGTTTGATTATGCGGCGGATTTGCGGTGAAGCAAACGCCGGGTTTCGAGGGTCCTTCGTTTGATCCTTTCTCGCTGTTTCAGGATGGTCTGGCCGCGCCCGAAATAGACATCCGCCGGAGTGAGGTTTTGCAGGCTCTGGTGATAGCGCCGGTGGTTGTCGTGGTCGACAAAGGCGTCGATCTGTTGCCTGAGATCACCGGGCAGGTCGTAGTTTTCCAGCAAGATGCGGTTCTTTAGGGTCTGGTGCCATCGCTCGATCTTGCCCTGGGTTTGCGGATGATATGGGGCACCTTGGACATGATCCATCTGCCGGTCTTCCAGCCAGTCGGCCAGTTCACCCGAGATGTAACTCGACCCGTTGTCCGAGAGCAGGCGCGGCTTGTGCAGGACGGTTGCCTGGTCACACCCCGAAGCCTGCAGCGCCAAGTCGAGGGTGTCGGTGACATCGCCTGACTTCATTGTCGTGCAAAGCGTCCAGGCGATGATGTAGCGGCTGTAGTCATCGAGGATGGTCGACAGATAGAACCAGCCCCAGCCGATAACCTTCAGGTAGGTGAAGTCAGTTTGCCAATGCTCGTACGGACGCGTTGTCTTGTCTTTGAACTCGTCTGCCGCCGCCAGAACCACATAGGCCGGGCTGGTGATCGGATCGCAGGATTTGAGGATGCGGTAGACCGAAGCCTCTGACGCGAAATACTTCTCCGTGTCAGTGAACTGAACGGCCAACTCACGCGGCGACAGATCGTTTTCCTTCAGGGCCAGATCCTTGACCGTCTCGCGAACAGGCTCGGGAATACGGTTCCAGACCCGTGACGGCTTGGGGCGGCGGTCCTCAAGCGCCTCAGGAGCGCCGGATTGATACCGTTCGTACCAACGATAGAAAGTCGTCCTCGGGATGCTCAGCTTGTCCAGCCTGCGGTTGGTCGGGAGATGCGACCCTTCGACGAGGCGGATAATCTCCAGTTCCTCCGATGCGGGATATCTCATTCGTCGTCGTCCCCATCCGCGATCATGCCTTTTTTGAGCAGTCGCAGTTCAAGGGCCTGCTCCGCAACCACTTCCTTCAGATCGCGAGCCTCACGGCGCAGATCTTTGACCTCGGTCGATGTCGCAGCACGCGCCGTATCACCCGCCAGGCGCTTCTTCCCAGCTTCGAGGAACTCCTTAAGCCAGCTGTAGTAGAGGCTCTGTGCAATGCCCTCACGTCGGCACAACTCGGCAATGCTGTCTTCGCCCTTAAGGCCGTCCAGCACGATCCTGATCTTCTCTTGACCTGAATACTGCTTCCGGGTGGCGCGGCGGATGTCCTTGACGACCTTCTCGCCGTGGCTCTTGCGTGTTCCGGGTTTCTGTCTCATCTCCACTCCTTGGTGGTTACGATGTGCCAGAAACCCTCTCTTATCAAATCACCCTAAATTGTCCCATTGGCGCTGACGTCAAACACGCCGCCCCAAAACCTTGTTTTCCGGCCTGATGGCCTGCGGCTTCTGCGGAGGCGGCTTTGCCAAGATCTCCAAGAACAGCTTCGGCTGTTCCCCGGCGCGGAACAAAGGAGCCGCGGTCTGCAACAACAAGCGCACGATCAAACAGGACGACCTGGAAGCCCGGGTGCTGGATGCACTGGCGAACCACCTGATGGATCCGGACGCGGTGCAGGTCTTCTGCGAAGAATACACAGCCGAGCGCAACCGGCTGAAGGCGGCAGCCGCCGGGAGCCGCAAGGAAAAGGAACAGGTACTGGCCCGCGCAAAACGGGATCATCAGAAGCTGGTGGATGCGATCCTCGCGGGCGTGCCCGCGGAGCAGGTCAAAGACCGGATGATCGAGCTCGACACGCGGCGCCAGCTGCTGGAACGGGAGCTGGCGCATACCCCTGCCCCGGACACGGTGGTGTTTCACCCGTCGATGGCGGAGGCCTACCGGGAGCGGGTCTCGCGGCTGATCAGGTCCCTTGGCACGGCCGAGGGCATGGAGGATGCCAAGGAGGCGCTGGTCGGGCGGATCGTGCTGATGCCCGCGGCGGAAGGCACTGGCCTGGATCTGATCCTGAAAGGAGATCTGGCCGGGCTGCTGCGGCTGGCGGCGGGTGCGGCGGGCCCGAACACGAAGAAGCCCCCGCTTTTTGCGGAGGCTTTGTCGTGACCTTTGGTTGCGGGAGCAGGATTTGGACACTGTTTCATTCAAGCCCGATAATTTACGGCTCCGTCGCCATTCGTTGCAAACCCTGTTCAGGCAACCTCTTACCTCTGCCGTGCGCAGGAAACGGATTTTACAAGCACAGCCGTTTGACGCAACCAGCAGAGGTGTTTTGCTCCGGCGCAGCCCGCCAATTCTTCCGTTCACTGCGTCTGCGTGTCTCAAAAACGGGATGAACCCTCACAATTCGGGAAGCCTTGTCTTTTCCAATCTTAACATTAGCGCATTTCTTGCAAGAGGACGGCAGAGCATGTCTGGCATTCCTAGCGTTTCATACCTTGAGCCGCTTCTCGGCCTGACCTGATCAGAAACAGCCCTGCAGATTATCGTTGTTACAGACATGAACGGTTTTCTTGCTGCCGTCGATGACGCTTTCAGTACCCGAAGGTGCTGGATCGAAGCCGCAGCTCCTTGGACTAATCGTATTGAACACGCCCAGAGAAACGGCGCCGGACGGTGATCGAATGCGCCATCGCGGCCAGGGTCGTCAGATCCGCAACCGGCAGGCCTATGGCTGCCTGCAGCGCGTGCGCATACGGCGGCAGATCAGTGCATTCCAGCACGACCGACGTGACATCCGGCGCCTGCTCCAGCAATTGCCGCCCTGCCGCCGCCAGCTCCGCTGTCAGTTTCTCTTCGTCTATCGCGGTCCGCTTGCTGTGAAGGATGACCTCGGAAAACTCCTGCCTATCCTCCATTCCGATGACCGCCACAGGGGCCTCCCCCGCCCCAACCGCCGCAAAATGCGCAGGCGTCAGCGCAGAGGCGCGGGCGGTGATTACCCCCACCCTGCCCCGCCGCCCCGCCATCTGGTGCATCAGCGGGATCTGGATCAGGCTGGAGGAAAACACCGGAACAGAAACCTGTTCCGCCAGCTCTTGCTGATAGAGCGCCATGAAACCGCAACTGCCGGTGATTGCGGCGCATCCCGCTTGCTCCAACTCCCGCGCGGCAACCAGGAACGGCGCAAAGAACTCCAGGCTGGGGCGCTCCAGCAACTCGGCGATGGTGGTGCCCTTGACCACCGCCTTAAGTACCGGGAACGGCAGGCTGCTGGTGCAGCGGATATGGCCCGGCGGCTTAGCAAAATGGGTGTCCAGGCACAAAAGGCCGATGGGAGCGCTGTCCGGTTGACTGATCATAACAGAAAATCCTTTCCGACCTCAGAACCGCCCTGTGGCATAAGGGCCGCAATCAATGTTCGGGGTCCGCCCGGTCAGCATGTCGGCCAGCAGCTCGCCGGTTTTGGGGGCCATCATCAGGCCGTAGTGGGAATGGCCGAAACCCGCGTAAAGCCCCGCGTGCCCGCCGAATTCACCGATCATCGGCAGCGTGTCAGGAAACGACGGGCGGCGGCCCATCCAGAATTTCGGCGACGCGGTCACCAGATCGGGAAACGCCGCCTTGGCCTGCGCCTGCATCCGCGCCTGCTTGCGGCTGTCCTGCGGCGCGTCGATTGCCGCAAACTCCGCTTGCCCGGCCACCCGCAGCCCGCCCGTCATTGAGCTGGCGACGAATTTCGCATCCGTATCCATGACCGAATTGTTCAACTCGATGCCCGCCTCGGGAAACTCGATGTGATAGCCGCGCTCGCTGGCCAGCGGCACCGCGATGCCCAGCGGCTTCAGCAGCTCCGCCGACCAGGCCCCCATGGCAACCACCACCCGCCGCGCCGCGTAGGTCTGCGCGCCGCAGGTGATCCGCCAGCCGCCCTCGCCGCGCCGCAGCCCGTCAACCGGCGCCTGCAGGATCTCGATGCCCAGCCGCTCCGCCTTTGCCGCCAGCGCCGCCATGATCTGCCCTGGCGACAGCGCCCGCGCCTGGCCGTGGATCAGCACCGCCGACTTGAAGCCGGGCGACAGGGCCGGCTCGATGCGCCGCAGCTCGTCCTGCCCGACCAGCTCCAGCCGGGCGCCCTTGTCGGCCCGGATGCGGTAGTCGATCGCCTGCAGCAGATTCCTGCCGTCCTTCCGGTAGGCATGCACATAGGCGCAGTCCTGCACCAGATGCTCCTGCCCGGTGCCCTCCAGGTGCCGCCGGTACAGATCCACCGAGGGCATGCACAGCGGTTCCATCGCATCCGCGATCTCCTGCACCCGCTGCGCCGAGCTGTTGCGCAGGAACGAAAGCCCCCAGGGCACCATCCGCGGCCAATAGCCGGCCCTCACGCTCAGCGGCTGATAGGCGCCGAACATCAGGTCCGGCAGCTTCTTCCAGATCCCCGGCAGCGACTGCGGGATGAAGGACCAGGGCGAGATCACCCCCGCGTTGCCCGAGGAGGTTTCCTGCCCCGGTTCGCCGCGGTCGATGAGCCGCACCGGCACACCGCGCCCGGCCAGGGAGAGCGCGGTGCAGAGGCCGACTGCACCGGCGCCCAGGATCGTGACTTGATCATTCATGGTGTTCAGGCCGCCTCCGCCTTGGCCTGCAGCGCATGCAGCAGCTGGCTGATGATAGCCGGGCTGGCAACCACCAGCGCTGCCAAATCCGCCTGCAGAGACGGCGCGATGAAGATCAGCCCGGCCAGCGCCAGCAGGATACGGAACACCATGCCCATCGGGGCCAGCCAGTAGCCGACAACCGCCGCCGACAGCGCCACCACCCCGGCGATGCAGCTCGCCGCTGTGTAGGTGAACTCAACAAAGTCGAAGCCGGTAGAGGAGACGAACAGCAGCACCGGCGCATAGACAAAGGCCATCGGCGCCACCACCTTGCCCAGCCCCAGCGAGAACGCCGACAGGCCGGTGCGGAACGGGTTGGAGTTGGCAATCGCCGCCGCCGCATAGGCCGAGGTGCAGACCGGCGGCGTGATCTCCGCCACCACCCCGTAGTAGAGCACGAACATATGGCTGGCGATCGGCGGAATGCCGAGCTGCGCCAGCGCGGGCTGCGCCACCGACACCAGCATGATGTACAGCGCCGTGGTCGGCACCCCGGCCCCCATCAGGATGCAGGCGATGGCGATGAAGACAAGGCTGATGAACAGGGTCAGGTCCTCGACGCTGAACAGCTCGAAGCTGCCGATGCTGAACAGACCGTGCAGATCGCCGCCCAGATTGGCCGCCGCCTGCGTCACCATGAAGCCGATGCGGAAGCCGACGCCGGTGGTGTTGATCACCCCGATCACGATGCCGACCGCCGCCGAGGCCGCGCCGACCGCCAACGCGTATTTAACACCGGTCTCCAGCGTGTCCGCCATCTCCGGCATGGTGGTGCGCTCCTGCGGGTTGAAACAGGCCAGCACCGCGCCGCCCATCAGCAAGAGCGACATCGGCAGATCGAAACCGCCGCCGACGTATTTCCACAGCACAAAGGCAATGAAGGCGGTCGGATAGGCCAGGGTCAGCGGCGCCTTCATCCGGCTCATGCCTGCAATCAGCGCCAGCGATATGCCGCAGAAGGCGGACATATAGGGCGTGTAACCGGAGAACAGCACCGTCAGCAGGCCGACCAGCGGCACCAGGTTAGCCCAGCCGTCGCACCAGACCGCGCCCAGCTTGGGCAGCATGTCCTTGGACATGCCCTTCAGGCCCAGGCGGCGCGCCATCAGATGCACCACGGCAAAGACGCCGGTGTAATGCAGCAGCGCCGGGAAGATCGCCGCGATCACGATGGTGGTGTAGGGCACCTCCAGAAATTCCGCCATTATGAAGGCCGCGGCCCCCATGATCGGCGGGGTGATCTGGCCCCCGGCCGATGCCGCCGCCTCAACCCCGCCCGCGAAATGACCCGGGTAGCCTAGCCGTTTCATGTTGGGGATGGTGAGCGCGCCGGTAGAGACGGTGTTGGCCACCGAGGAGCCGGAAATGGTACCAAAAAAGGCAGAGGACACCACCGAGACCTTGGCCGGCCCGCCGGTGTAGCGGCCCGCCAAGATGGTGGCGTTGTCGATGAACAGCTGCCCCAGCCCGGTGCGCTGCGCGATGACGCCGAACAGCACGAAGTGGAAGACGATGGTCGATACCACCCACAGCGTCACCCCGAAGATGCCTTCCTGCGGGAAATACATCGACGACACGAAGGTGCGGAACTTGACGCCCGGATGCTGCAGGATGCCCGGAAACACCGGCCCGAACAGCGCATAGGCGATGAACACGCAGATGATCAGCGGCAGGATCCAGCCCAGCGTGCGCCGGGCGATGTCCAGCACCAGCACAATCAGGATGCAGCCGAACACCATGTCATAGCTGTTGGGGTTTCCCATCCGGAAGGTCTGCTCTTCGATGCCCAGCATCGGGATGCCGTGCCAGGCAAAGCCGAGATAGAGCGCCGAGGCGGTGCCCAGCACCATCAGTAGCACATCCAGGAACGGCACCCCGCCCAGGTGAAAGGCGCCTGTTTTCAGGTCAAAGGCGGTCTTGCTCTTCAGATGCGGGAACAGCGCATAGATCAGGATGAACAGCCCCGACAGGTGCCAGCCCATGTGCCAATAGTCCGGCGGCAGCGCAAAGCCGGCGGTGAGGTAGTGATAGCCTGCAAAGGCCAGCGCGACATAGCGCAGGAAGGCGCTGAACCGGGTGGAGACCTCGCGCGTGGCGGCGCCTTCGTCGTATTTCTTCTCGATCGCGGCCAGTTCCTCGGCCGTGAGTTCGGGGCTGGTCTGCTGAGGCGCGTCGCTCATAGCGTACCTTCCTGCTCTGAGTAACGTGAAAGACAATCCGGGCGGCGTGCCCGCGTTGGTAGGCCGCCCGCTGGGTTTGATCCGGGGGAGAGAGGCCGGATCAGTTCAGAAGCCCGGCTTCCTTGTAGAACTTCTCAGCACCGGGATGCAGCGGCACGCCCAGCGACCCGATCCCGTCCAGCGCGGTCTCTAGCGTGATCTGCTTGCCCTTGGCATGGCCGTTATCCAGCAGGTTGCGGGTGTTCTTGTTCCACATCGCTTCGGTGATGCCGTAGACTAGTTCGTCCGGCAGATCGGAGGAGACAACCAGCAGCGCCGAAACCGCCGGGGTCTTCACCTCGTAATCCACGCCGTCATAAACATTGGCGGGGATTTTCGACGGGATGTAGGCCGGGATGATCTCATTGATCTTGGCCAGGTCCTCGTCGGTGAAGCTGTGCAGCTCCATGCCCTTGGTGGTGGCCAGCTGGACCATCGCCGACACCGGCCAGCCTGCGGCGTAGAAATAGCCGTCAAGCTGCCCGTCGGCCAGGCGCTCCGCCGACTGGCTGTTGTTCAGTTCGGCCTCGTCCATGTTGTCGCGGGTCACGCCCCAGGCGTCCAGCATCTGCAGCACCGCAACCTGGGTGCCGGAGCCCGCCTGCGCAATGCCCACCCGCTTGCCCGCAAGGTCGCCAAGGTCGTTGAGCGACTGGCCCTTGGGTAGCACAAGGTGCAGGTCTTCTGGATAGAGGTTGGCAACGATGCGCAGCTTCTCATGCGGCTTGCCGTCGAACTTGCCCTCGCCCAGGTACATCGAGCGGGTGACATCCGCAGCGGCCATGCCGGCCTCCAGCTCGCCGTTCTGCACCGCGGTGTTGTTGAACACCGACGCGGTGGTGGACTGCGCGATGGCGATCAGCCCCGGCACGCCGCACTGGCCGCCCTCGTCGCAGGGGCGCGAGCCTGGAGGCGCGGAAATGCCGTTGGCAATGGTGCCGCCGATCGGGAAATAGGTGCCGCCGGCGCTGCCGGTGCCGATGCGGAAAAAGGTCGGGCTCTGGGCCGCGGCGGCACCCGCCACCAGCGACGCTGCCAAGATTACCCCGCTCAGCCGTGTCATCATGGTCATCTTAACTCTCCTGTTGGTCTGGCCCGGGTTTTGCTCCGGGGAATGCTGCTGCAAGAGGATGAGGCAGATATTGAATAAATACAAATTTTAATACTTTCAGTTATCCAAAGTTGAGCTTATATATAACAGGCGCGAAGCCGAACTCATAAGACGGGATTTTTCTGCATGAATCTTTCGCAAATGACGGCGTTCCGCGCGGTGATGGAAGCATCTTCGCTCTCTGCCGCTGCCGAGAAATTGGGCCGCACCCAGCCCGCCGTCAGCCTGGCGGTCCGGTCATTGGAAGAATCGCTGGGCCTCAAGCTGTTCGAACGGCGCGGCCGCCAGCTGGTGCCGGTACCCGAAGCACATTACCTGCACGCCGAAACCAGCGACATCCTGGACCGGCTCAGCAATGTCGCAGGCACCATGAAAAGCCTGACCGCCGGCCAGAGCGGCAGCCTGAACGTGGCCTCGATGCCGGGACCGTCCATCTTCCTCTTCCCGCGCTACATTAGCCGCGTTGTCGGCAGCAACCCCAGTATCCGCATCTCGTTGTCATCGCGGACCTCTCCGCAGATCCGCGAACTGGCCGCAACCCAGGGCTTCGACTTCGGCTTTGCCGACATGATCGGCCGCGAAGCTTCGGCGCAAACCTTCCGGCAGGAGACCATTGCCGCCGATTGCTTTTGCGCCATCTCGCAGGACCACCCCTTGGCGCAAAAACAGGTAATCGCCTGGAGAGATCTCGACAACGTGCCGCTGGGGCTGCTGCAAAGCACCCATATCACCCACCAGAAAACCGTCGCCGAACTGCGCAATGTCGGCGCAACACCTAATGTCGTCCTCGACAGCCAGTTCTTTCTGCCGATGATGCCCTTCATCAGCGCCGGGCGCTGCCTGTCAGTTGTGGACCCGCTGACCGCGGTGACCGAGCACGAGGTCGATATCACCGGCGGCCGCGTGGTCTTCCGCCAGATGGAAGGCGGCTTCCGCTACGAATACACCATCATCTCCCCGGTGTTCCGCCCGCTGTCGCAGCTCGCGCTGCAGATCAAGGACGGCTGGAAAAACGAGGTGATGGATCTGCTTGCCAAGGCAGGCGCCCGGCCGGAGTATTTTCCTTCCGCACCGGACCTGTGACCGGCTTGAAGTAAACCTTCCGGAAGCCCCGTGCTGAACCGGCCCCCGCTCAACGCCGCATATGCAGCGAAATCCTTCTGAGTGAGACGGGTGCGGCAGGCTTGGCGTAGACACTATAACGAGGACAGACGTCGCAGTGCGATCGGATAAAACGTACCGATCGCCATGCACTATCCCGATGGCGTCACCAGCCCGTCATCGTGAAACAGCCGGAAAAATCCAGCTTCCGGCGGTCCAAGGTTGGGTAGCAGAGCACAAACCCGCAGACTCTCGTCATGAGCGAGGGACTCGCGGGGGGCAGGTCACACAGAACCTCTACTACAGCTGCTCCAAGGAGTTCCTTGAGGCTGGGAAGAAGCACCTGGCGGGTGATACGGCGCGTGCAGCGACATCGACCGAGGTCAAAGATCTGCGCCGTGAGGCACGCGATCTGAAGGAAGTGGTTGCGGAGCAGGCCCTTGAACTGCGACTGCTCAAAAAAAGCATGATCGCGGATGGGGACGACGACGAATGAGATATCCCGCATCTGAGAAACTGGAGATTATCCGCTTCGTCGAAGGGTCGCATCTCCCGACCAAACGCACGCTGGACAAGCTGGGCATCCTTAGGACCACTTTCTATCGTTGGTATGAACGGTATCAATCCGGCGGTCCTGAGGCGCTTGAGGACCGCAGCCCCAAGCCGTCCCGGGTCTGGAACCGTATACCCGAGCCTGTTCGCGAGAAGGTCAAGGATCTGACCCTGAAGGAAAGCGATCTGTCGCCGCGCGAGCTGGCCGTTCAGTTCACTGACACGGAGAAGTATTTTGTGTCAGAGGCTTCGGTCTACCGCATCCTCAAATCCTGCGATCTGATCACCAGCCCGACCTATGTGGTTCTGGCGGCGGCAGACGCGTTCAAAGACAAGATAACGCGTCCGAACCAGCTTTGGCAAACTGACTTCACCTACCTGAGGGTTATCGGCTGGGGCCGGTGCTATCTGTCGACCATCCTTGATGACTACAGCCGCTACATCATCGCCTGGAAGCTTGGCACGACAATGAAGTCAGGCGATGTCACCGACACCCTCGACTTGGCGCTGCAGGCTTCGGGGTGTGACCAGGCAACCGTCCTGCACAAGCCGCGCCTGCTCTCGGACAACGGGTCGAGTTACATCTCGGGTGAACTAGCCGACTGGCTGGAAGACCGCAGATGGATCATGTCCGCGGTGCCCCATATCATCCGCAAACCCAGGGCAAGATCGAGCGATGGCACCAGACCCTAAAGAACCGCATCTTGCTGGAAAACTACGACCTGCCCGGTGATCTCAGGCAACAGATCGACGCCTTTGTCGACCACGACAACCACCGGCGCTATCACCAGAGCCTGCAAAACCTCACTCCGGCGGATGTCTATTTCGGGCGCGGCCAGACCATCCTGAAACAGCGAGAAAGGATCAAACGAAGGACCCTCGAAACCCGGCGGTTGCTTCACCGCAAATCCGCCGCATAATCAGACCAACAAGATGCGCCAAGCCCTCTCTTAGATCAGGCTGCCATCTGTCCCAAAATCCCTGACGAGGGACAAACTGCTCAACGGTGAAATCTTCTACAGCCTGCGCGAGACACAGATCCTGATCGAACAATGGAGGAGACACTACAACACAAAGAGACCACACAGAGCCCTGCGCTATCGCCCGCCGACCCCGGGAACAATCGTCCCGATAGACCAGAGGTCGGCCATGCATTTACAATCAAACCGGACCACTCAGGTGGAGCTGATCACAGTAGCCGCCGCAATTCGCAAATAGTACACGTAGTTAATCGCTTAGATGCCATGCTCCGCCTGCGCGGCGGTGACAGCGATCATGTGCAGGATGTCCTCAGATGAACAACCTCGCGACAGGTCATTGGCCGGCTTGGCGAGGCCTTGGAGGATCGGTCCGATGGCCACCGCTCCGCCCACGCGCTGCGCAATCTTGTAGGCGATGTTGCCACTTTCGAGGTTTGGGAAGACGAAGACATTGGCATTGCCACCCAACGTCGAATCTCCCGCCTTTGAGGCCGCGACATCGGGCACGAAGGCTGCGTCGAACTGCAACTCGCCGTCAATCAAAAGTTTGGGATCGGCGGCCCGGGCAATCTCGGTCGCGGCCACCACTTTCGACACCGAGGTATGGCTTGCGCTACCTCGCGTCGAAAAGGACAACATCGCCACTCGTGGCACATCACCGGTCAACACGTTATAGGACCGCGCCGAAGCCAGAGCAATCCGGGCCATTTCCTCGGCATCCGGGTCCACGACCAAGCCGCTGTCGGCAAAGACATGCGCGCCCTTCTTCATGTGATGCGACTGACAAAACAACATCAGAAAGAAACTCGACACCAGGCTGGTCCCCGGCGCCGGGCCAATGACCTGGATTGCGGTGCGCACGATTTCTGCTGTGGTCGCTGCCGCGCCGCCAACGGTGCCATGAGCATGGCCCGTATGCACCAGCAGCGCCGCGAAGACATGAGGCGACCGGGCGGCTTCGCGGGCCTGCTCGGCTGTCACGCCTTTGTGCTTACGTCGCTGATGAAACGCCTCGGCCAGCTCTTCGAATAGGGGCGAAGTTGCGGGGTCATGGATCTCGACACCTGCGTCGGGCACAGCGCCAAGCGCCGCGAAACGCGCGCGGATTACGACTTCAGGTCCGATCATCACGACCCGGGCGATCCCCTGTCTACGAGCTTCGATGGCGGCTTGGACGGCACGCGGGTCATCGCCTTCGCTCAGCACGATTTTCTTTTGCGAGCGAGCCGCGTTTTGCAGAAGCAATTCAAGAGGTTTCATGACGATTCCTATCAGTGACCAAGGAAGGCAACGCCCAACAGAACGAAGGCGGCTATGAAAGCGGTTTCGGCTAAAATCAGCGCAATCGCTTGGCCGCCCACGTCAAGAATGCGCCTAAGCGAGGTCTTCATGCCCACCGCGGCGATTGAGATAAGCAGCGCCCAGCGGCTGAGCGACGACAGGAATTCGACAATCACGCCGGGGATAAGACCGAAAGAATTGAACGTCGCAAAGATAAGGAAGCCGATGACAAAGAACGGCATGATCGGCGGCCGCTTGCCGTCCATCTCGTCGGCAAAGTTACGCCGCACCAGCACCGAGATCACCAGCACTACAGGGGCCAGCATCGCCACACGGATCAGCTTTACAAGAGTCGCGACCTCGCCGACCTCCTCGGACACGGAAAAGCCCGCACCGACCACCTGGGCCACATCATGGATGGTACCGCCAAGGAAAACGCCCGACACCTCGTCGTTGAATTCGAAAACCTCGGTAAGAATAGGATAGGCAATCATCGCTAAGGTCGACAAGACGGTGACCGAGAGCACCGTGAAAATCAGGTTTCGCTCGGATTGCTCATTCCTAGGCAGCACCGCCGAGATCGCCATTGCCGCGGATGCACCACAGATTGCCACAGATCCTCCGGTCAGAATACCAAAACGCCACCCCCGGCCCAGAAGGCGGGCAGCAAGGAAGCCAAAGAGTATTGTCAGAATCACCGCGGCAATAACAACGACGACCAGTTGCGGCCCAAGCCCCACCATCAACTCGACCGAGATTCGGGCGCCTAAAAGTGCCACGCCGAACCGCAGGACGGTGCGGGCAGTGAACTCGATACCCGGCTTGCAGGCACCTTCTTCGGACAGGAAGTGGAACGCGATCCCTAGGAGCAGCGCCATCAGCATCGCCGGAGCGCCGTAGTGTTCCGACAGGAACTGTGCCGATACGGCGACCACCACGGACACCAAGAAACCCTGGACATTGCCACGCACGAAATCCCCCAAACCGGCCATCGACAGTTTGGATGCGCTTGTCACTTGCATCATAATTCCCTTTCTGAAAGCGCCCACCCGGGCGGAAGGACAGCCTAGGTGGACGCGGAGGCCGGGACAGCACCAGCTGCGCCCCGGGTCCCGAGTTCGTCAGCAGGCCATCGGCTGAGGACGCATGTCGTCGCGGTTGATGCCCGCTACCGACACCGGCTTTTTCATCGCATCGCGGCGGAAAGGCTCACCCAATTCCTGGTTCAGCAGAACTTCGATGAAGGTCGTCTTGCCCTCCTTCATCTGCGCCTGAACGGCAGAGTTTAATGCCTCAGTCAGCTCCTCCATCGTCGAGACCTGCACGCCCTCGACGCCGCAGCCGCGGGCGATGGCCGCGTAGTTCACGTCCTGTGCGAGTTCGGTGCCTACGAAGTTGTCGTCGAACCACAGCGTCGTGTTGCGCTTTTCGGCGCCCCACTGGTAGTTGCGGAAGATCACCATGGTGATCGGCGGCCAGTCGTCGCGGCTGACCGAGACCATCTCGTTCATCGAAATGCCGAAAGCACCGTCACCAGCGAAGCCCACCACCGGTAAATCCGGGCGACCGATCTTGGCCCCGATGATGGCCGGGAAGCCATAGCCACAGGGCCCGAAGAGGCCCGGCGCCAGATACTTGCGGCCTTCCTCGAAGGTCGGATAAGCATTGCCGATGGCGCAGTTGTTACCTATGTCGGAGGAGATGATCGCCTCTTTCGGTAGCGCCTGCTGGATAGCACGCCAAGCCATGCGCGGTGACATCTTTTCGGGCTCGCGGCCGCGCGCTCGCTCGTTCCAGGTGGTGCCCGGGTCGTCCTCCTCGTGGTCCATCGAGGTTAGCTCCTGCGCCCACCGCGACTTGGTTTCCGAAATCAGCGTCTTGCGCTCGGCCCGGCCCGCATCGCCAGCGTCTTCAGACAGTTGCGCAAGAATGCCGTTGGCCACCTTCTTCGCATCACCGACGATGCCCACCGAAACAGGCTTGGTCAGGCCGATACGGTCGGGGTTGATGTCGACCTGGATGATCTTGGCATCCTTCGGCCAGTAGTCGATGCCATAGCCCGGCAGGGTCGAGAACGGGTTGAGCCGGGTGCCCAATGCTAGCACCACATCGGCCTTGGCAATCAGCTCCATCGCTGCCTTCGACCCGTTGTAGCCAAGCGGACCAACCGACAGCGGATCCGAGCCGGGGAAAGCGTCGTTGTGCTGGTATCCACAGCAGACCGGGGCATCCAGCCGTTCAGCCAGGGCCTTGGAGTCATTGATTGCGCCACCGATCACCACGCCCGCACCGTTCAATATGACCGGGAACTTGGCCGAAGACAGAAGCTCCGCCGCGCGGGTCACGGCCTCCTCTCCGCCCGAGGGGCGTTCGAACTCGACAATGGCGGGCAGGTCGATGTCGATCACTTGGGTCCAGTAGTCACGCGGAATGTTTATCTGAGCCGGAGCGCTGGCGCGTTTGGCCTGCAAGATCACACGGTTCAGAACCTCGGCCATGCGCGAGGGATCACGCACCTCTTCTTGGTAAGCAACCATGTCTTCTAGCAGTGCCATCTGCTCAACTTCTTGGAAACCGCCTTGCCCAAGCGTCTTGTTCGCCGCCTGGGGCGTCACAATCAAAAGCGGGGTGTGGTTCCAGTAGGCCGTCTTGATCGGCGTCACCAGAGACGTAATCCCGGGTCCATTCTGCGCCACCATCATCGACATCTTACCGGTGGACCGGGTATAGCCATCGGCGATCATCCCGGCGTTGCATTCGTGGGCGCAGTCAAAAAACTGGATCCCAGCCGCCGGGAATAGATCGGAAATCGGCATCATGGCCGAACCGATGATCCCAAAGGCTTTTTCGATACCGTGCATCTGCAGCACTTTCACGAAAGCTTCTTCAGTCGTCATTTTCATGGCGTTTCTCCTGAGTGATATGTTTGGGGGGAACGTGTGAGGGCGGCTTAGCCGCTATCTTCAAGGATCATGTCGCTGGCTTTTTCGCCGATCATGATGGCGGGCGCGTTGGTATTGCCGCTGACAATTTCAGGCATGATGGAGCAATCAGCCACGCGCAGACCGCGGATGCCATGCACCCGAAGCCGCGCATCCACCACCGTTCCCGGCCCCTGTCCCATCTTGCAGGTGCCGGTGGGGTGATAGATTGAGGATGAATGGTTGCGCGCCCAATCCAGCGTACCGTCGTAGTCGTCAAGGTCGAGGTCCCTGGTAGGGCGGAACTCTTCGGCAATCTTGGCGTTCAGCGGCTCTTCCCGCGCGATCCGTCGAGCGATTTTGACGCCTTCGACGATAGTGCGGCAGTCTAATTCAGTCGCGAGGTAGTTGGGGTATATTTTCGGATGGCTGCGCGGATCATTGCCATCTAGCACGATCTCGCCCCGGCTTTCGGGCCTGAGCTGGCAGACTGAAACCGTGAAGGCTGAGAAGGGGTGTACGCCTTCGCCGGGACTGTCCGCCGACCAAGGCTGAACGTGGAACTGAATGTCCGGCGTTTCCACGTGCGGGCCGGTTTTCATGAAACCCACCGCGAGGCTGGCTGCCATTGTCATCGGGCCGGAACGGAAAAGCGCGTATTTCGCCGCGATCCGCGCCTGGTTGAAAAGCGAACGTACCTCGTCGTTCAGTGTCGGCTCGTTGCACTTGAAGACCAGCCGAGCCTGCAGGTGGTCTTGCATGTTCTTGCCCACTGCGGGCAGATCTCGGATCACCTTGATACCGTTGTCCTTCAGCTGATCGGCTTCGCCGATACCCGACAGCATCAGGATCTGCGGCGAGCCGATAGCACCCGAGGACAGCACCACTTCGCGGGTGCAATTGACAGTCTGTTCCTGCCCCGAACCGTCTAAATAGGTCACACCGGTGGCGCGGCCTTCGTCGATGACGACGCGGCTGACCTGGGCATTGGTGATTATTTCCAGGTTGGGCCGCTTGCGCGCCGGGTTGAGGAAAGCCACGGCAGAGCTGCAACGGCGACCATTTCGTGTGGTCAACTGGAAATACCCTACGCCCTCCTGCGTCGCGCCGTTGTAATCGGGGTTGTATGGGTAGCCCGCGTTCTGAGCCGCCGCGACCCAGGCATCGCAGATCGGGCGTTGCAGTCGCATGTTCGAGACCGAAAGCTCGCCCTCGGTGCCGTGAAACTCGTCTGGACCGCGCTCCTGATTCTCGGAGCGTTTGAACAGCGGCAGGACATCGTCCCAACCCCAGCCCTCGTTACCCATCTGGCGCCAGCGGTCGTAATCCTCGGCCTGACCGCGCACATAGAGCAAACCGTTGAGAGAAGATGACCCGCCCAGCACTTTTCCGCGCGGCCAGTCGATCGAGCGGCCATTCAGGCCGTCGTCCTTCTCGGTTCGGTAACACCAATCGACGCTCGGGTTGTGCATCGTCTTGAAGTAGCCAACTGGCACGTGGATCCACGGGTTCCAGTCGCGTGGGCCGGCTTCCAGCAGGATGACGCGATTCGCCGGGTCCTTGCTCAGACGATTCGCCAGCACGCATCCGGCGGACCCCCCACCCACAACAATGTAATCGGCCTGCTTTGTCTGCATCGAGCGGGTCCTCCCAGTCCCAGGAAATCGGAGTGCAAGTTTTCCTTGCGTCAACATCCATATGATCTTAAAAATGATACTGCAAGTCTCAAAAAAGACAATTTATGAACACGGGAGGAGAAGTTCATGAAGATTTCCGAAAAGTTAAGGGGCGTTTCGCGCCGAGATTTTTTCAAGGTGGCTGGGCGTTACGGCCTGTCTTCGACCGTGTTGGGGCTGGGAAGCCTGACGGGGGCGGTGTCACTGCCCACGCTGGCGGCTGCGGCAGAATCGACCTATGAGAAGCGCTACAAAAAAGAAGCCAGACACACGCTGAAGTTCGGAGCTTCGGGCTTTAATGCACGTAACCTGTTGATTGAGCGCGCCGGCTGCCTTGAGTTCGCCCGCGACCTGGAAGAGCGCACAGATGGCGAAATTCGTGTTGAATTCATCGGCGACAACCAGATTTGCGGTCAGCTTTCCTGTGTCGAGAAGACTCAGAACGGCATCGTCGACATCTATGCCGCCTCGACCCAGAACTCAGCCGGCGGTGCGCCCTACCTGAACGTGCTGGATTATGCCTATGTCTTCCCGGGGCGGGCGTCGCAGTACCACTTCCTCTACAGCCCCGAATCCAACGCCATCTTGCGCGAGCCGCTGGAAAAGCGACACGGATTGAAATTCCTGTTCAGCCACTGCGAATTGCGCGGATTGCAGATGGGTAAAACCTTCGAAGACAGACCGACCGTCACCAAGCTTGAAGAGCTTTTCGGCACCAAGAACCGCGTCACGGGCACCCAGCTGGGCCGTATTGCGATGCAGCAGCTGAACCTCAACCCGGTGCCCGTGGCCTGGGAAGAAACACTCGACGGGCTTAAGACCGGCCTGATCGACGGCGCGGAAACCTGGGCATCGGCAGTGGGTTATGCCAACATGTCGCCCGTGGTCTCGCAGTCGGTCGACCTGAAGTTCTTCTGCGGCACCGAGCACACCTCAATGTCAGCCAAGGTCTTTGACAGCCTCGACGGCCACCTCCAAGATGCGGTCATGGAATCCGCCTACCTGGCTCAGGTCCACGTTCAGGCGGCAAACGAGGCGGCACTGGTCAAGACGGTCGGTTTCTCGGACCCGGTGCTGCCCGGCACACTGTTTGACGAACACAATGTGCGCCCTGCCTTCCTCGCCGACGATCAGATCAAGATGGCCGAGGAGATGTGTTCGCCCGAGTACAACCCCGAACCCTGGGCGCAATGGCGAGACCGGCTGAACAAATGGGCCGGTGGCATCGACACCTATACCGAGCTGCATCGTGTCGCTCGCCAGGTACCCGCCCACATGAAGCCCGAAAACGTCGAACCCCGCCGTTGGTGGAAAGGCTAGGACTTTGCCGTCGCGACGCCCGGTTGCCTACCGGGCGTCGCGACCTTTACCCATAAAGCAAAAAACGAACGCCCAAGCCTGTCCCGAGGAGGAGACGGAATGTCTACTATTGTGAGCGATATCGCCGATATTTTCAGCGCTGTCCTGTCCAACGATGCCTGGATGATCAGCGAAGCCCTGAAGACACAGGCCGCGTGGGTCCTGGGCGGGGTTGTCACCCTACTGGGAGGCGCGTTGTTCCTTGTCGTCTATCACTTCGCGCCTTGGATCGAACGCAAGTTCGAAGCCACGGTCATGGTGTCCACCTACTTGTTGATCGGCGCCATCATTTTTGTCGAAGTATTCCGCCGCTTTGTTTTGAATGTCCAGGCCCCGTGGTCAACCACGCTGCCACCGTTCATGTTCCTGATCATGACCTGGGCCGGCTGTGCCTATAACGTGAAGCTTCGGACCCACTTGGCCTTTGCCGAGTTTCGCAGCAATATGCCGCGTGGGTTGCAGTTCCTGTGCTTGACGCTGGATGCGGTGCTGTGGATCGGGTTTTCCTGGATTATCATAGTGACCTCGACACAGGTGGCCGCCAACTCTGCCTCCAACTTCCAGATCCTGCTGGGCACCGACAACGTGCTACAATGGTGGTTCCTGGTCTCCGTCCCACTTAGCTTCCTCCTGATCGCAGCGCGGGCGATGGAGAACTGGCTGGAAGACTTCGGAAACTTCCGCAAAGGCGGCGATTTGATTGCGCCCGTCGCCATCGGCGCGAACTGAGGAAGTAAATTATATGACTGACGGATCCTGGACCATTCTCGTCTCAATAGCGGTCACCTTCCTGTTCATGCTGGGGGTGCCTGTCTTCCTGGTCATCGGCTACTGGGTGATCGGCATGAGCCTTGTGCTCGGCTTGCCACTGATAAACACCGGCGCGGCGCTGGCGGATGTGTTCACCGATGGCTTCGCCTTGCTGGCGATGCCGCTCTTCATCCTGACCGGCGACCTTATCAATCGATCAGGCATCGCCCGGAGGCTGTCAGATTTCGCCTACGCCTGTCTGGGCTGGCTGCGCGGCGGGCTGGCGATGGCCTCGCTGGGAGCGTGCGGTCTGTTTGCCGCGATCTCCGGCTCGAATTCGGCCACCACAGCGACCATCGGTTCCATGCTGCACCCCGAGATGGTCAAGGGGGGCTATGACGAACGCTTTTCGGCGGCTACCGCGGCGGCAGGCGGCACAGTGGGCATAATCATCCCGCCTTCAATCATCTTCATCGTTTACGGCTTCCTCATGAACCTGCCGATCTCTGAGCTCTTCGTCGCCGGCATCATCCCCGGCGCCATGATGGTCGGCGGCATGATGCTGGTGGCCTTCCTCATCTGCACGAGGAACGGCTGGGGCCACCTGATCCGGCTGGAGCTGGCCCGGGTGGTGAAAACCGGTATCGGCGCATGGCTGGGCTTCTTTGCCATCGGCCTGGTGCTCTGGGGCATCTATACAGGCAAGTTCTCGCCCACCGAAGCCGCGGGCGTGACCGTGGGCTTTTGCATCATCGTCGGTTTTCTCAGCCTCCCGGTCCACGCCATGATGGGCCGCCCCTCAGAGGACCGAGAATTCCGTGAACGCAGCATCTCCGAATACCTAGTGGTGCAGGGCTTTGGCCCGTTAGAACTGCCTTCGATCACCATGCGCTCCGCCCAGATTACCGGCATCCTAGCGCCGCTGATCGCAGTGTCTGTGGTGATGCAACAGATACTCTCTGTGCTCGGTGCCCAAGACATCATCGGCGATTTCGTGCGCGGCATGGGCGGCTACTACGCGGTACTGTTCACCTCGATGGCCATCGTCTTTGTTGCCGGGATGGTGCTGGAAAGCCTGCCGGTGACCATAATCCTCGCTCCGATCCTTGCGCCCATCGCGCATTCGGTGGGGGTCGAGCCGGTGCAATTCGGAGTGATCTTCCTTGTCGGGGCCTCCATCGGCTTCATCACGCCGCCCTACGGTCTCAACCTCTATGTCGCGTCGGGCGTGACCGGCGTACCGTATTTCCGACTGCTGCGCTATACGGTGCCCTACTTGTTTGCGTTGTTGTCGGTCTGGATCATCGTAGCACTCGTGCCTGGTCTCTCGACATTCCTGATCCCGGGCAGGTAAACGTGGCATGACGATTCGGTAACAAGGCACATCCATGACAGACGACAGGGGAAAAGACGGCGCGATACCGACGAACCTGCGGCTGCTGCTTGTCCTTGAGGAAATGGCGGAGGCCGGGGTGCCTGTAACCCCGACCGAGGTGAACCAGAGCCTCGGCCTACCCAAGCCCACGATCCACCGGCTGTTCACCACGCTGGAGAACGAGGGCTTCATCCAACGCGAGATCGACGGCCGGGGCTATTCCCCCGGCCGTCGCATGCGCCGCATGTCCACCGGCATCCTGTCATCGCTGCGTATCCGGACCGCGCGGGTTGCCATCCTTGCCAAGCTGGCCGAAGATATCGGCGAAACCAGCAACATCGCGATCGCCGACCGTGATGCGATGGTCTATCTCGATCGGGTCGAAACAAAATGGCCGCTGCGCATCCAGCTTCCCGTCGGCACCCGTGTGCCGTTCTATTGCACCGCCAGCGGCAAGATGTACCTCAGCAGCCTCGACCGACGCCACCTGCGCAACTACGCGCTGGCAACACAACTGGACGCACGCACACCGACCACGATCACTGATCCCGACGCATTGATTGAGGAAGCACTTGAGGCCCGCGAACGGGGTTATTCCACTGACAACGCAGAATTCATGGAAGACATGATCGCCGTGGCCGTCCCAATCCTTGACGGCAACGGGCGGTTGGTGTCCACCCTGTCCTTCCATGCACCGGCGCAGCGCCTGTCCATGAGCGACGCTATCGCCCATGTCGATCGTCTCAAAGACGCGGCGCTACGGCTGTCAGGCCTGCTGTCAGAGGGCGATGCACCCGCGCTCACTCCCGATGCCGGATGAAAACGCGGACCGAGTTGCGCAAGGAGCAGACGGCGAGCAAGCGGGCAGCATATCCTGGCGAGGCGATCATTGCCGCAGTTTAACGGCGAGGATAGACCGTCCGTGAAGACGCCCATGCCTTTAGATTTCGCTAGCTTCGGCAATGGCCAGAGCAACTTCAAGCTCAGCACCTAGGTATCTGACGGTGCCGTTCATCTTGGTGTGGCCCAACAGCAGCTGGATTGCTCGAAGGTTACCCGTCTTCTTGTAGATTTGGTTTACCTTAGGTTCTGGATACATTGTGTGAACAAGCATGCAATTTTGACCCCGTAGCGGGGAAATAGGCGTCCCAAAATGCCCCCCTTACACTGATGTGAATCATGCCCCCGAGGTTATCGGGGAGCACAGATTGGGATGCTGGTCGTGGAGACGATAGCAAAGATCCGGCGGGCGTATTTTCAGGACAGGAAGCCGATCAAGCAAATCTGCCGGGAACTGCGGGTATCGCGGAATACGGTGCGAAAGGTGATCCGATCTGGTGTGACGGAAGCAACCTACAACCGCCGCGTTCAGCCTCTGCCAAAGATCGGGCCATGGAAAGACAAGCTCGAAGAAATGTTGGCGGCGAATGCGAGGAAGCCAAAGCCCGAGCGGTTAACCTGCATCCGGATATTCGAAGAACTGAGAGCCCTTGGATATGACGGCGGCTATGATGCTGTCCCGCGTTACGCGGCCGCGTGGTCCAAGGAAGAACAAGAGGCCTCCGCGGCGACCTATGTCCCGCTGATCTTCGATCCGGGCGAGGTCTACCAATTCGATTGGAGCCACGAGATTGTGGTGATCGACGGCGCGACCACCACTGTGAAGGTGGCGCATGTCCGGCTTTGCCACAGCCGCATGCTGTTTGTCCGGGCTTATCCGCGCGAGACGCAAAAGATGGTTTTCGATGCCCATGACAAGGCCTTCGCCTTCTTCGGCGGAGCCTGCACGCGCGGGATCTACGACAGCGTTCATTGATCCGCCATTGATCCGAGGACAATGGACGCGAAGACGGCGGTAGACACGATCTTCGTGGGCCGCGACCGGTCCTACAATCGGCGCTTCCAGCACATGTGCGGACACTATCTTATCGATCCCGTTGCCTGCACACCGGCGTCTGGCTGGGAGAAAGGGCAGGTCGAGAACCAGGTCGGCGTTGCCCCGCGTCGCTTCTTCGTGCTCAGGCCCAAGTTTAAGAGCTACGCCGAACTAAACGCCTGGCTCGAGGACCGCTGCGTTGCTTGGGCCAAATCTCATCCGCATCAGGAGCTTCGAGACCGCACGATCTGGGAGGTCTTCGAGGGCGAGCGGGCGAGTCTGGTGCCATGTGTCGGCCCCTTTGATGGATTCCACGCTGTTCCGGCGTCAGTCTCGAAGACCTGTCTCGTCCGGTTCGACAAGAACCGCTGTTCGGTGGATGGCCGCGCCGTCGGCCGGCCAATCGAGATCCGCGCCTATGCCGAACGGGTCGAGTTCTGGCAGGACGGCAAGATCGTAGGGCGGCATGATCGAGCCTTCGGGCGCGACAAGACCATCTACGATCCGCTGCACTACATCCCGGTGCTGGCCCACAAGCCTGGCGCCCTCAAGAATGGGGCTCCCTTCAAGGACTGGGAGCTGCCATCAGCGATCAGGCGCATTCAGCGCAAACTGGGCAAGGTGCCCAATGGCGACCGACAGATGGTCCAGATCCTGAGCATGATCCCCACCGATGGGCTGGATGCAGTGGATGCTGCCTGTGCCGAAGCGCTGAACGAAAGGCTTCCCGCGGCCTCGGTCGTCATCAACATTCTGGCCCGGCATCGTGAGCCGCCGCCGCCGCTGACCATCGATACGCCCGACGCGCTGCGACTGACCTGTGAGCCTGTGGCCGACTGCAAACGCTAGGACAGCCTAAGGAGACACATCCATGGAAAGATCACAGGTGCTGGACGCGATGAGCCAGCTGAAGCTCTACGGCATGAAGGCCGCCTACGATGAGACCATCGCCACGTCGGTGAAGCTTCAGCACGAACCGCAACAAATCATCGGCGATCTGCTAAACGCCGAGATCAGTGAGAAGCAGGCGCGCTCGATCAAATACCAGATGACGATTGCCAAGCTGCCCCTGGCGAAAGAAGTCGATGAGTCCAACTTCGAAGGCACGCCGGTCAACGAGGCGCTGGTCCGTGATCTGGCGACCGGAGAGTTTCTGGCGCAGCAACGCAATGTCGTGCTGATCGGCGGCACAGGGACCGGTAAGTCCCACCTGGCCGTCAGCATCGCCCGGGCGTGCATCCGCCGCGGCAGACGGGGGCGCTTCTTCAACGTCGTGGACCTGGTGAACAAACTCGATACGGAAGCCCGCACCGACCGACAGGGACGCACGGCAGATCTGCTGTGCGGCCTCGACTTCCTGATCCTCGACGAGCTTGGCTATCTCCCCTTCGCACAAACCGGTGGTCAGCTAATGTTCCATCTCATCAGTCGCCTCTACGAGCGCACAACGATCATTGTGACGACCAACTTCGACTTCGGCGAATGGCACTCGGTCTTCGGCGACGCCAAAATGACCACTGCACTGCTCGAACGCCTTACCCACCATTGCGACATCGTCGAAACAGGCAACAAGAGCTGGCACTTCAAAATCCGAGAATAGTCGAGCCGACGCTGGCCCGATACGGCTTCGCTGTGTGGAGGCTGCGCCGCATCGGGCCAGCTAACCGCACGTCAAACAGGGGGTCAATTTTGGATGCCTACAGGGGGTCAAAGTTCCGTGCCGATTGACAGAAGGTTTCACGAGCCAAGACGTCGAAGTTCGTGCTTCTGCGATTGTGGAGGCCTATGACAGGGTGGCGACCTGAGAGAACGATATCAAAAGGCAAACGCCTCGCGATGTCGGCGGCTTTCCTCAATGCCCAATTGGGTCAGCATGGCCTCGACTCCGTTCATTAGGCCATCGGGTCCGCACAAATACACCTCCCGTTCGTTCAGGTCTGAGACGGTTGATATGTCACCCATATCCATGCGTCGCTCCTCGATTTTCAGCACGTTGTCGGAGAGCGTTTCACGCAGACCGTCCCGCGCGGTAGATGCAGCGAATGCAGGTCCGCCCACGCTCTGAAACGCAGATATGCGAAACGCCACGTGATCGGGCCGCGCGCCCTGAGGAAGGCCGAAGTGTTTCAAGACATTGATATCGTCATCACGTCCGGCAAACAGAAGCACGATGTCGGTCGACATCTGATCCGGATGTGCTTTTGCAACTTGAAGTATACCGTCCCACATCGACATAAAAGGTGTAATGCCAACGCCACCTGCGATCCAAAGCATCTTTGGCGGGACAGCTGGGGCCGTGCCGTCAGGGCCTTCTTCGAAACAGGTGAACCCTGCGCCGGTTCCCTTGAAGGCGACGAGCAGATTGTTGGCGACAAGCGCACCGGCATTGTCGTGCAGGACATTTGACAATAAACCGCCCGGTTTGCGTTTCACGGTTACGCTGACCTTGTCGGTTGACCGGAACACGTTCGTATTCGGGTCAAACTTGGGCGCGCTGGAAAGCGTCCATGTCCGGACGAAATCCTCGTTCACCAGCTGGGGATTGGCCTCGTTCATGTGGCTGTAGCCGCGATTCAGCAGGCCTGAGAAATCAAAGACACCAAAGCCCCCGGGTAAGGGCGCATTGGTGGGTGAAGAAAGCTTGAAGTTGAATGTCTTGATGCTGCCGGAAAGAGTTTGCGTTGAAACGAACGCTGCAGAGAGCGCGGACTTGCCATCGGCTAATGGGGCGTGCCCCCTCTGTTCCAGTTCTTGCCGCAACAGCCTGACGGGCGGATTATAGGGCGAGAGCTGCTCCTCGGAGGTCAGTTTCAGGTTCAGCCCTTCTTTGACCAGAACTGCCCCCGTCACCTTGATACGCGTCAGTAGATTGGAGCGTGGCATCAGGATCTCGGCTTCATTGTCGAGCAGGTTTTCAGCCTCGCCAGTGATGTAAAGCACATCGCCTGTAGCAAAATCGGGGAACACGAGCCCGACCTGCGGGTCTGTCTCGATATTGCCCAAAGACTGATAGAAGCGATTGCCGGAATAATCCGGCAAAACCAGATAGGTCGTGATCTGCTCGCCATCTTGTTGTTCGTAGATGCGGGTAAAGCCCGGCGCGCCGCCACGATGGTTTACGCCCATGTCGGTTTGAACGCCCGAGGCATCACCCTGCGTGATGTGCTTGGTGGCGAGAAAGACGGAGCTTGCACGCTCAACCACGGTTTTGGCGTCCCCAGGCAGGGCGGATGTGATCCTATCAAAGCTGTCAAACGACAGTTCGGCCCTGCGTTGTATGTGCGCCAACCTGCGCACAGTAATGTATTTCGGGCAATTCCCAAGGTGCTGATCAGAGTGAAGCCGAAGGCGGACCTTGCCCGTCTCTTCAATGCGGGCCTCGCTGATGGAACCCGCGATCTTGTTGCGCCGACGATTGCTGAAATCAATGCCAACCCCCGCAAATAGACGCTTTTCACCGCTAGTCGCGGGCGCTTGCTGCAATGCCCGTGCGAACGGATCAAACGGGTTGGTCTCTGCCAAGACATCCGTTGTGTTGCCTTCCGACACCGTGGTGCCGAGCGATGGATCACCCTCCGACGCCGTCACCAAAAGACTGACCCAAGGCCGCCCCCGCTGGTCGAGCGTTGCCAAAGGAAGGTAGGGCAGGCCCGCGAAGAAATCCGCATGCTGCTGCGGCATGTCATGGCTGATGTAATGCGGAATTCCATCCGAAAGCTCTTGGGGCGTATTGCGCCGTTTCTGCAGCAGCAACTCCCCCTTATGCGATCTGTGAACTTGCGTCATGAACTGACCTTTCCGCGGTTATTGTTGGAGTCGGGGGCGATATGATGCCCCCGACGACTGGATCAGAGGCCTAAGTCGCTCAGGCCTGGGTGGTCGTCCGGGCGACGCCCCTGCGGCCAGCGGAACTTGCGATCCGCCTCTGCGATCGGGTGTTCGTTGATATTGGCGTAGCGGCGTTCCATGTACCCGTTTTCGTCAAACTCCCAGTTTTCATTCCCATAGGCGCCGAACCAGTTGCCGCTATGATCGTGGTACTCATAGGCGTAACGCACCGCGATGCGATTGCCGTTGTGGGCCCACAACTCTTTGATCAACCGATAGACCAGTTCTTTGGCCCATTTGCAGGTCAGAAAATACTCGATTTGGGCGCGGCCCTGTGGGAACTCCGCCCGTTTGCGCCACTTGCTGTCAGGGGTATAGGCCAGTGCGACCTTGGCGGGGTCACGGCCGTTCCATCCGTCTTCGGCAAGGCGCACCTTTTCGATGGCCGCTTGCTTGGTGAAAGGCGGCAGTGGATGGCGGGGGCGTCGACTGTCATTTCGCTCCCTCCTTATTCGGCCAACAGACCGACTGCGGTCGTTGGCATCGCCTCGAATCCGGGCAAGGCTTCGAAACGGGCAAGCCAAGCACGCACGTCTGGATAGGGATCCAAAGAGACGTTCCCCTCCGGCGCATGCGCGGTATAGGAATAGGCCGCGACGTCGGCGATTGTCGGGCGGTCCCCAACAAGCCAGTCGCGCCCTTCAAGCCCCTGTTCCAGTTTCTGCATTGCCTTTGCAGCGGTTTCGGCCGCGAACTCCGCATCCAGTGGCGCACCAAACACGGTGATCAAACGCGCGGCACAGGACCCAAAGGCAATTTCACCCGCCGCAAGCGTAAGCCAGCGCTGAACCTCTGCCTCGCCTATTGGCGTGTCGGGAATCCAGTCGGGCGCGTAAGCCCGCGCAAGATAGACAAGGATCGCATTGGAATCCGGCACAACCACATCGCCATCTTCCAGAACCGGGACCTGCCCATTCGGGTTCATGGCCAGAAATTCGGGCGACTTATGCGCGCCAGCGGCCAGATCAACAGGCACGGCCTCATGGGCGATCCCGGCAAGTTTGGCAAAGACCAAGGCACGATGTGCGTGCCCTGATTTGGCGAAATGGTGAATGCGAACGGCGTTTGGCATTGGTGTCTCCAGTCATTTTGAGCGCCTTGGGGAGAGATAGCTGCTACATGGGATTGCGATAATCGCCTATTTTGGTGCAAGTTTGGGCCCTGAAAGGGCGCAATAACATGGACAAGATAGATCGCATGCGCGCATTCGCGTTGGTCGCCAAGCACGCGTCATTCACCGTCGCGGCGCAGCGGATGGGGCGCTCTTCGCGTTTGGTCAGCAAATACGTGGCCGATTTGGAAAATGCTCTCGGTGTGCAACTGCTCAACCGTACAACGCGCAGCGTGGCATTGACGGATGCGGGCGCGACATACTTAGCCCTTTGCGAGCCGCTCCTCGACGGGTTTGATGAGCTTGAGGAACGCGTCAGGAATGAACAGATGTCTTTGCGCGGCGTGATCCACATCTCTGCGCCGACGGGGTTCGGCACATTACGGCTGGCGTCCTCGCTCGCACGATTTGCCGCGAAACACCCGAATGTGGAACTTGATCTGCAATTCTCGGACCGAAAGGTCTCTATCGTCGAAGAGGGGATCGACCTTGCGATCCGGATCGGGCCCATGCGCGACAGCTCACTCAAAATGCGGCAACTTGGGCGCATGCCTTTGGTCGTCTGCGCATCACCCGCCTATCTAGAGCGCGCAGGAACGCCCACCCATCCCCGCACATTAGCCACCCACGAGTGTATTCTTGATGGCAATATGACCGAGCCCTCCGTCTGGAGATTTGACATCGACGGCCAAGAAGCAGCAGTTCAGGTAAATGGGCGCTTTCGCATGAGCGCACCGGCAGGATCCGCCCGCATCGCCGCAGCGGGCGCGGCAATCGCGCGATGCCCGGCCTACACAGTCGCGGATGCCCTGAAATCCGGTGAGCTGGTCGAACTATTCGCCGAGTACCGTGTTACGCCGTATGTTGTAGCCGCGCTCTTTCCCCAAAACCGGCACCTCACGACACGCGTACGCCGACTCATCGATCACCTCGCGGCGGATCGGATGTTGTGTCCTTATGGCGTATGAAGCCGCCATTTTTTGTCAGCTTGCAGCCGCATCCAAATCGCCAGACGTACGAAAGCCGCGCGAAACGTTTTCGAATGGTGGATGCTGATCGACTCGGCCTAACTAGAAAGGCGGGCTGTGTTTGTGAGCTTTTAGATGACCGCTTCGGTCAGAGGCCGCTATCAATGTCCGGTTTTCTTGATGCATCCGAATGCCTATACTTAAGCACGTGCCAAAGTTCTTGTGTTGCGAGCGCATGCGGTGACTATGGCAGACTTCAGGTATGGGCTCTATGCTGCCTTGGGGCGGTGCAGCACCAAGCGGCCCGCCGCGATAGCGTTCCTGGCTAACCGTGATCGGCTCGAGGCAGCCCAAACAAGACATTCGTTTAGCACCGCGGGACGAGAAGCCCCCAGCAGGTCGGGCGGATTTTGAAAGTTCGCCGCAGGAGCGAACGCACCCCGAACACACCTCAGAAACGGACACTCCGGCAGGTCCACTCCGCTGGTTCCGGGGTGATCGACATTGGAGCGGGAAGCTGTCGATCTTTGCAATGGGGAGAGGCAAAGCGCCCCACAGGCGCCACCCCATGCGACCGCAGGTAGACTTCGACGAAGTCTACCTGCGCGAGGCGACTTTCGCTGCTGACGGTAGCGAAGGTTACAAGACGATCGAGGATCCGGCGTGAACTGAGGTCAAAGGGGTCATCCTTTCGCTCTGGTTAGCATGCCGTACAGGTCGCGGGGATCATCCGGGTCGGCCAGAAGGTCCAGATCAGCGTAGAACGCGGTGCCTTGAATTGCGCGATGGACATAGCGCAGAGCGCTGAAATCCTCGATCGCAAAGCCCACACTGTCAAACAGCGTGATTTGGCGCGCGTTCTTGCGGCCCTCCTGCTGGCCGGTGATCACCTGCCACAGCTCGGTGGTAGGGTGGCCCTGCTCCAACTGCTGGATCTCGCCTTCGATCCAGGTCTGCGGCGGGTATTCTACGAAGATTTCCGAACGCAGCAGGATGTCGCGGTGCAGCTCTGTCTTTCCTGGGCAGTCACCGCCGATAGCGTTGATGTGGACACCGGGGCCGACCATGTTGTCGGTAAGGATCGTGGCATACTGCTTGTCGGCGGTGCAGGTGGTGATGATTTCTGCACCTTCCATTGCCTCTTCACTGCTCTTGCAGGCAACCACGGTGAGGCCGCTGCCCGCGAGGTTGCCGACAGCCTTTTCGGTGGCGACCGGGTCGATATCGTAAAGCCGCACGGTGTTAATGCCGCAAACGGCCTTAAAGGCGAGGCACTGGAACTCCGCTTGCGCGCCGTTGCCGATCATCGCCATACATTTCGCGCCCTCGGCGGCCAGGTGTTTCGCCGCCATGGCTGAGGTCGCCGCAGTGCGCAGCGCGGTGAGCAGCGTCATTTCGGTCAGCAATTTCGGATAGCCAGTGTCGACATCCGCCAGAAGGCCGAATGCGGTGACGGTTTGCAGCCCCTCCTTGGTGTTCTTGGGGTGGCCGTTCACGTATTTGAACCCGTACATCTCGCCGTCTGATGTGGGCATCAACTCGATGACACCGACGGGCGAATGGGAGGCCACGCGCGGGGTCTTGTCGAAGCTCTCCCAGCGTTTGAAATCGCTCTCGATCTCGGCAGCCAGTTCTTGCAGCAGCCGTTCGATGCCAATGTGGTGAACAAGACCCATCATGTGTTCAACAGAGACAAACGGCACCATGGCAAGATTTGAAGGAAGCGGGGGCATCAGGCATCTCTTTTCTGAAGGAGGGACATGGCCAGGCCTGAGGCGATGATCACTGCAATCCCGGCCCAAGCGAGGTTGGTGGCCGCCACACCCCAGAGCAGAAAGCCCCAGAGGCAGGCGAAGATGAGGAAGGAGTATTCGAAGACCGATACAAAAGTCGGCGTGCCGATCCGGTAAGCCTGCGCGATGAGCGAGACGGCCATCACGGCCCCGGCGGCCTGGAACAGGGTTAGCCATAGAAAGCGCGTGCTGGGCGTGACCCAGGCGCGGGTCAGGAAGGGCCCGGTGGTGTCGGAATCGGGCATCAGGCTGACGACGGCCAGCATGACAATGCCTGCTGCGCCGATAAAAAGGAAGATCCCCATTGCCAGTGCCGGGGCGCTTTCGGTTGCGCATATGTGGCGGGTGAGCAGCATGCCAAGTCCATAGAATAGCCCCGAGGCGAGCGGCATCAGCGCAGCAGGGGTCAGCGCCGCGAAGTCTGGCTGAAGCAGCATAAGCGCACCGCCGAAACCTGTCAGAATCGCCAGCAGCTGCAGACCGCTCAGCCGCGTGCCGAACAGGAGCACTGACAGTAGCAGAACCCAGATCGGCGCGCTGAACAGTCCCGCACCGGCCTGGGCAACCGGCAGTGTGCCAAGGGCGGCAAAGTAAATCAGCAATCCAATGGAGACGGCCGCGCTGCGCAGCGATAGCCTCGGCAGGCTCACCACCCGCAGCGGCTGGCTCAGCAGATGCGCACCGATCATTAGCATGGGCACTGCAAAGAGAGTGCGGAACAGCTGGAACTGCCAGAGCCCCGCCTCTTGAGCGACCTCAATGACGAAGTTGTCGATGAAGCTGAGGATGGCAGAGGCGGTCATCGCCAGTCCTGCGGCTGCGATGTTGCTGTTGGTCTGCATTTTCGTCGTCCTTGCCCTGGGGTCAGCCGCCAGCTTGATCCATGGCGCACAGAACCTCATCAATGGAACGGACCGCACCGTGCTGGAGGTATTCCATCGCCTTCAGAGAAGCGTTGTGAGCTTCGATACTGGATCCTGCCACGCAATCTTCCACCACACGGCAGAAGTAGTCGCCTTGGTGACCGTCCACGAAAGTGTAATGCACGCAGACGTCCGTCAGACCGCCGGTCAGGATCAGGGTTTCGGTTTTCAGACCGCGCAGCAGGATTTCAAGGTCGGTTCCGTAGAAGGCCGAGTAACGCCGCTTGGAGATGCGATAGTCGTCGGGGCGCATTCCCAATTCCTCTTCCGCAAAATCCGTGAGCGGATTGCTGTCAAGGCAATGCACCGTCTCGTCCCCGTCCAGCTCGCGGCCGAAATCTATCAGATTGGCGCGGTGGATCTCCTGAATGAAGATAATGGGGATGTCCTTTTCTCGCGCCTTGTCGATCACCGCCTTGGTGCGCGCCATTCGCTCCGCATAGTCAGGCATATGAGCGATGGAGCGTTCTTCGTCGGGGATCGGAGCGAAGGTTGATTTCTGGATATCAATGACGATCACTGCGGCGCGGCCTTCGATCAGCTCGCGTTTCTTTGGAGTAGCATTAGTCATCGGGGTACCTTTCGACAGTCGATTTTTTTGGGGTGCGCCAGCGCGAAAGGGCTTGGCTAAAGAAGAGAAATTCAAGCGGTGGCTTCGGCCTGGTTTGAGGGGTTGGCCTCACGCGGACGCAAGTGGCGCAGGTAGCGTTTCTCAGCCATGCGGAAGGCAAGGGAGATCAGGAAGACGATGCCCATGTAGAAGACCATCGCCGTGATGAAGCCCTCGTAAGCTAGGTAGTAGCGCCCGTTCAGCCAGCGTCCGACGCCTAGAAGGTCCTGAAGGGTTACGGTGCTGGCAATTACCGATCCGTGCAGAGTGAAGATTACTTCGTTGGAATAGGCGGGCAGCGCCCGGCGGAATGCACTCGGCAGCACCACCAGCCGCATCCGGGTGAAGGAGGACATGCCGCAAGCCTTGGAGGCTTCAATCTCGCCCTCAGGGGTGGTTTCAATCGCACCTTTCAGGAACTCTGTCGTATAAGCGGCGGTGTTCAGTGTGAAAGCTATCAGCACGCACCACCATGGATCGCTCAGGACCGGTCCCCAAAGGAACGAGTTGCGTACTACCTCGAACTGGCCAAGGCCAAAGTAGAAAAGATATGTCTGCACCAGCAGGGGCGTGCCGCGGAAAGCGTAGGTATAGCCCCAGATCGCCTGGCTCCACCCCGGCTTGCGGTAGGCGCGCGCAATGGCCATGGGAATTGCCAGGAGGCCGCCCAGGAACAGCGCCAGGAATGTCAGCTGCAGGGTGACCAGCGCGCCCTCGAAGAATTTACCGAGGTTGTCACAGATCAGCAGGAAATCCAGCGGCGCGCGGTTCTCGCTGATGTGGCGGAGGTACTCAAGGAAAGTGCGTTCGGTTTCCATATCGTCAGGCCCTTTTCACGCCAGTGCTGTAGCGACGGTCGACCCAGCGCAGCAGAAGATCGGAGATGCCGGTGATCACCAGGTAGATGACCAGCACCGCAATCATGAAAGTGAACAGCTTGTGTGTGGAACGGCCCGCAGCAAAGGCGTTCCAGACCAGATCGTGCAGCCCGATCACCGACACCAGTGCGGTGGATTTGATTAGCACCAGCCAGTTGTTGGTGAAGCTCGGCAGAGCATAGCGTACCATCTGCGGCCAGGTTACCAGCCGGAAGATCTGGCGCGGGCTCATGCCCACCGACATCGCCGCTTCGATCTGCCCGCGCGGGATAGCAAGGATCGCGCCGCGGAAGGTTTCGGCCATATAGGCGCCGAAGATGAAGCCCAATGTCAGTACACCCGCAATGAACTGATTGACGTCCACATAACCCCAGAGGCCGGTAATGCGTCCGATATCGTTCAGCATCACCTGGCCACCGTAGAAAATCAGCATCATCAGCACCAAGTCCGGCACGCTGCGCACGAAGGTGGTGTAAGTATTGCCGGCCCGGCGGATGCCGCGGGACTGAGACAGCTTGGCAAAGGCGCCTGCAAGTCCGCAGATCACCGACAAGACCAGCGACAGAATTGCAAGCGAGACGGTGACGCCGGCGCCTTCCAGAAGTATCTGCCGGTATTCGTAAATCAGCTGCATGTGCCTCTGTCCCTTGCGGTGTTAGTGGGAAATTGAAAGGGCGGCGGTGACGCGGGCTCCGCCGCCAAGGCGCACCTTGCGGGGTCAGTTCCCGTAGATGTCGACGGGGAAGTACTTGTCGTTGATGCTCTTGTAGGTGCCGTCTGCGCGGATTTCCTTGATTGCTGCACTTAGCTCAGCTGCCAGCGGGTCACCCTTGCGCACAGCGATACCAACGCCTTCACCCAAGCAGGCTGGATCATCCAGATCTTCGCCGTAGAAAGAGAAACCTTCACCCTGCGGAGTGTTCAAGAACCCATCAAGTGCGCCAAGAGTGTTGCTCAGCTGAAGATCTAAACGCCCGGCAGTAAGGTCCGCGAAAACGTCTTCCTGCGTGTTGTAGAGCCTGATGTCAGCCTCAGGAAAATGTTTTTCGACATAGCACTGCAGGGTCGTGCCGCGCAGAACGCCGATCTTCACGTCTTTTGTGCCTTCGGCGGTCATTTCGAATTCGGCTCCGTCCTTTGCAACAAAGCGCGACAGGTTGTCGTAGTATTTCTCGGAAAAGCTGACCCTCTTCTTGCGGTCCTCGGTGATCGACATTGAGGCGACGATGGCGTCGTATTTGTTGGCGATCAGCGCCGGGATCATGCCATCCCATTCCTGCTCAACCAGCACGCATTCGCGCTCCAGCTGTTCGCAAAGCGCATAGGCTATGTCGATATCGAAGCCGGAGAGAGTTCCGTCGGCTTCTTTCTTGGAGAAAGGTGCGTAGGCGCCTTCGACGCCGACGCGCAGAGCCTCGGCTATAGCAGTGCTGCCCATCAGGGTCATGGCTGCCGCAGTAGCGGCAAGGATGGTTTTCTTGAAAGTCATGCGGATGGTTCCCTGTTGCTTGTTGTGAATTCGCATCTCCGGCGCAGTCAATTCCGGGTATTTGAGAGGAAGTCTCTGAACCGCTCCGTATTCGGGTTGCTGAACATCTGGGAGGGGTGGCCCTGCTCCTCGATCAGGCCTTGGTGCAGAAAGATGACCTTTTTGGACACATCCCGGGCAAAGGCCATCTCATGCGTCACCACGACCATGGTGCGCCCCTCTTCCGCCAGCGAGCGGATCACCTTTAGGACCTCGCCTACCAACTCCGGGTCCAATGCGGAGGTCGGCTCGTCGAAGAGCATCACCTCAGGCTCCATCGCCAGGGCGCGGGCGATTGCCGCACGCTGCCGTTGGCCGCCAGAGATATGTGAGGGATAGTAGTCGCGCCGTTCATACATGCCGACGCGTTCAAGCATGGCTTCAGCCTTTTCGGTGGCTTCGGCACGGGATTGTTTCAGAACGTGGAGCGGAGCCGCGATGACGTTTTCCAGTATCGTCATGTGCGACCACAGGTTGAAAGATTGGAAGACCATGGCCAGGCGCGACCTGATGCGCTCTACCTGTTTGGCGTCCGTCGGCTTGAACACACCGTGCCGGTCGGTGCTCATTCTGATGTCCTCGCCATGCACGGTGATCGTGCCGGCATTGGGCGTTTCCAAAAGGTTGATGCAGCGCAGGAAAGTGCTCTTGCCCGACCCGGATGAGCCCAGCATAGAAATCACATCGCCCTCGCGCGCCTCGAGCGAGACACCTTTCAGAACTTCCAGCGCACCGTAGGACTTGTGGAGATCCGCCACCCGAAGCGATAGGCCGGTATTCAGTTTTGCTTGCTGATCGGCCATGCGGCCCTCCGTTTTCCTCTGTGTGCCTTGCGTTCCAAAACGGTAGCGGCGGGTGGCAAATTCGAAAAACGGGTAAATCTTGCCCTCAGCGTCGCTTTTTCATACGGTGAGTTATGCTTGGTTCACTCCGCCATTTGAACGCTCTGCGCGCCTTTGAGGCCGCCGCCCGCCACAGCAGTTTTGCTAAAGCTGCCGCGGAACTGAACGTGAGCCACAGCGTAATCAGTCAGCATATCAAAACCTTGGAACAATGGTTGAGCACGGCCTTGTTCCGCCGACTCGGCAACCGCGTAGAATTGAGCGAGGACGGCCGTGCCTTGCTGCCGCAGGTTTCCAACGGTTTTCAGATCCTGAACGACGCCTGCGACGGAATGCTTCGCATGACACGGAGCGGCACGCTGGTAGTCAGTGCGGAACCGGCGTTGGCCTCATTGTGGTTACGCAAGCGGATCACTGAATTCTGCGAAGAGTATCCCAAGATCGACATTGATCTGCGCCCCGCTTGGCAGCCCCCTCAGCTGGGTAAAGGCCATGCGGATGTGGTTATCCATTTCGAGACGCGGCAATCGGCTGGCGAGAAGCAACAGCTAAGGTTGTTTCCCATCATCGGCTTTCCAGCTTGCACTCCCGAACTGTACAACCGGTTGCTGGCTGACGGGCCTTGTAACTGGAACAGTGTGCCGCTGGTCCACGACAATGGCAGGGAGATCTGGCACAAGTGGTTTTCCGCGCATGAGCCGTCATCCCTGTGCTGGCAGGAAGGGCGGGTCTACTCTGACTTATCACTCGCAATTGAGGCGGCTGTAGACGGTGAAGGAGTAGTTCTCGCGGATGAAGTTTTATGCGCCAAGGCCTTACAGTCCGGAGCGCTGGTAAAGCTCGATCCGCGGCAAATCGAATGCGTATGGTATACGGTTGCTTTACCAAACAGCACACGCGCGGGAACGGCAGCTGACAGCTTCGTGTCATGGCTCAGAAGCAGTGCTCCTGTGGTCGATACACAGATGTGGGAAAACCTTTAGGCCCAAAGTCGCCATAGACGAGCAAGTCAGCGGCCCCCAACGGCGCGCCCATCCGTGAGTTGCCAAGCTCGCACTTACGGCGAATGACCGTTTCGGTGAAGCTGCAGTGCGGAGTCTGAGAGTTTGGCGAAAGTCCGGTATGGGCCGAGAGCAGACCTCCAGGGCTGCACAGTTGACCAGGACGATGCTGCGCCCCGCTCGAAGGTCGGAGGAGCGCAGTTAGTGGCGTTTACAAAGTCTTGGTTTCGACGAACTGGGCGGCGGTCCCACGCTGCAAGAGCACCGAAAGAAGCCGCCGGTCGCCGCACCTGCAGCTGTCCGATAACTTCTATGGTCCGCTTAGTGGACCTTTGTTGCCGTTCGTTGCACTTGCTTGGTTTTCGCTGCGTCTGCGCAGGTTTCTCGGGGGGCGGGCGGATTGCAGACTTTCGCTGAGGCTTGTGCGAATGGCCGGTACTGAAGTGCTGTCAATTCTTGAAAGTGCGGCGGATCACTTACGGCTGGCCTGTTGGGCGAGCCGGTGCGCGATGTCATTCAGCCTATTGCCGGCGTGGCGAAAGAACATCGTGTAGCTTTCACAGAAATAATTGTGCCCGAGTTCACCGTTTTTCGACTTTGAAAACCTGTGCTTTGGGCACCCGCCGTTGCAGGCAAAACGGAAGTCGCAGGACTGGCACTGCGCAGTGAGATCTCCTTTTTTTGCGTAGCCAAAGGATTCCTGTCGATCGTTCCAAAGCAACTTTTCCATCGGTTCCTCGGTGATGTTGCCGAGGCGGTATTCCGGATAGACGTAGTGATCACAGGAATAAAGACTTCCGTCGTGTTCCAGAGCGAGGCCATTGCCACAGGTCTCGGCGAAGACGCAGAGGGTGGATGGACGACCCATCCATAGACCGACCTGCACATCGAAGAACTGCACAAAGATTTTTCCGATGTCGTTTCGATACCAAGTATCGAACACGTCGCAGAGAAACTTGCCGTAGGCTCGTGGTGCAACACTCCATTCGGTAACGCTATTACCTGGATCCTGATCCACTTGCGGTGCGCTTGCGAGCCCATCTGTCCCTTTCCGCTCGGCAATTGGAATGAATTGTATGAAGTCGATGCCCAACCCCGTCAGAAACTTGTAGATCTCCTTGCCCTTGCCGCCATTCGCCCTGTGGACAGTGCATAAAGCGTTGTGCTGGATATTGTGCTTTTTCAGAATATCGAGCCCGCGCATCACCGCATCATAAGTGGGGCGACCCGCCCGGTCGACTCGGTAGCGATCATGGATTTTCTTGGGGCCATCGATACTGATACCGACAAGAAAGTGGTTGTCGTGCAGAAAACGCCCCCAATCATCATTGAGTAGCATACCGTTTGTCTGAAAGGCATTGGTGGCCTTCATGCCTGAAGGCAAAAGCTGCTTTTGAAGATCAACAATCTTCCGGAAATAGTTGACCCCGAGCATAGTTGGCTCGCCGCCTTGCCAAGCGAAACTCACCTCGGACATGCCAGCCATCAAAGAGCACTCGATGGTCTGTCTAATATAACTCTCCAGCACCTCGTCAGACATGCGGAATTTTTTTTCGCTCGGGAATAGCTTCTCTTTCTCAAGGTAGTAGCAATACTTGCAATCTATGTTGCAACGGGGGCCGATCGGCTTGGACATTATGTTGAAAGGGCTGGGTTGCATGATTGTACTGCCTCAGGAAAGAAAGGGGCTATTTCTATTCCGGGTGCCGACTCCGGATAAATCGACCTGAAAACTGGCCATCGGAACAAGCTAAGTTGCTCTTCGTTTTCGAGATAGCCACATGACCAACATCACCGTGACCACCAGCATGCCGGTGGCAATTTTGCTGTGAAACAGAAAAAACGGATCTCCACCGGCTGCCGAGAATGCTTGCCTCGCAGTGTTCTCAAGGGGGGCTGCCAAGATGAATGCGATCACGAAAGGCAGAACCGAGATTTTCAGCACCCTAAAAAGGAAGCCCAGGAACCCGAAGCCGATTGCGATCCATAGTGCTGTCAAACTGGTTTCCTGCACGTAAATTGCTGTCAGCGTGACCAAAAGGACGATGGGGAGTAGAATTCTGTTCGGCACCTTGGCCATGACGCCCATGGAGCGCATAAACAGACCGCCGATGGTCCAGTTTAGGATGTTTCCAACGGCCATCAGCGTGAAGATGCCGAACGCGACGACCAATTCGGGATTGATTTCAGGGGCCGTGAAATTGAAAACGGAGGGCCCGGGGTTGAACCCGCCGATGCTGTCTGCTGCCAGGATCAGAAAGACTGCCGCAGCATTTCCGGGGATTCCCAGTGAAAGCACGGGGATTAGGTTTGCACCGGACACCGCGGAGTTCGCGGCCTCTGTTGCTGCAATACCCTCCGGGATCCCTTCGCCAAAGGATTTGGCACCGGCCGGTTTTCTTGTCTCGTGACGCTGCTTACCCAAGGAATACCCAAGCGTCGCAGCCAATGTCGAGCCGACACCTGGCAAAGAGCCGACTATGCAGCCGATCATAGAAGAACGCCCGATGACAGGTAGGATGCGGCGAATGTCGCCAGGCTGAAGGCCATCTTTGTGATGCTCGTTTGGGCCAATTGAGGAAGGATCTCTGGAAACTCCCAGCCACATGTCATAGATCGACTTGAAAACCTCTCCCAGAATGAGAACACCAAGCACGGCGGCAATGAGGGGGAAGCCATCGGCGAGTGCCTCTACACCTAGCGTCAACCGCGGGTGAAAATCCTGCCCGGTGGCGACAAAGGCGGCCAGCATCCCCAAGCTCACAGAAATCAGCCCTTTTGCCACAGAGCCGCCCATGACCGCGGCAATGAATGAAAGTGACAGGATGATAAGTGCGGTTTTTTCAGGGAGGTCCAATACGGACTCGACCATGACCGCAAGGAATGGGGCACATACAAACAGGACGATGTCGGAAATCGTGTCTCCTGAAACCGAAGAGAAATGCGCGATCTTCAATGCGCGATTGGGTGTGCCGCGCTGCGTCATTGGGTGACCGTCAAGCGTGGTCATGAACGCATCCGGAGTGCCCGGTGTATTGAAGAGAATGGCCGGGACCGCCCCCCCTACGGTCGCACCCTTCATAATTCCGATCAGGAAGGCAAAGACCGGCAACAGCGCATCGGCGGAAACACCGAAGACCGAGATCAGGATTGGCAGGGAGACGGCCATCGCCATGGGCCCGGCCAGACCGGGGGTGGCGCCAACGGCAATCCCTGTCAGTAACCCAAACAGCAGCATGACTAAGGCGACAGGAATGCTGATGCCACCAAGGCTGAACAATGCAGGCCCATCAAAAACAGCGAGGACTCCAAGCCAGATATAAGTAAGAGCTTCGTTCATACATCACCATTCGGGGGAAGAAGGAGGTCGTCGAAGGCCAGATCATAAAGTGCAATCATCAGCAGGGCGGCTAGCAACCCGATTACGAAGAAAAACACCTTGCGCTCGTGCGATGAGATGCAAATGAAGGTTCCGACAAGAAAACTTCCTCCCAAAAGGAAGCCGAGATACTTCCACGGCACTGTGTCTCGCAATTCGCGGTAACTCACCTCCAGCCCGGTACCGAATCCCGTAAGAGTGACGGCAACCGGGCCGCTCCATCGCATGAGTACTATGGATGTGACGAAGACAAGAAATGCCATTGCAGCAAAAGTCAGATGGCCGCGGGAAATGGTCGGCTGATCGGCAGTATGGCGGGATTCCAAAAGCAACAGCAGCCCGGAAAAGATCAGCATGACGAAGGCCATCGTGGGGGCAAGGGCATCGCCCACACGATATTTTCCCCGCATTTTTTCGACGATGCCTGAACCCGTGTCCAAGGGGATCCACACGGTGATGGCGACAATGCCAAAGACGATGGCAAGAAGGCCAATCAAGGTATTCGGTCTACCAAGGAACCCCATCAATACCCTCCCGCAGCTTTTCTGCTAAAATTACTCTGCCACATCCTCAAGTAGAGCTCGGGAGTCTTCGGCCGCCTTGGCAAGCATGGCGTCCAAGTCATCACCAGTAATCACGGTCGGGCCGCCGAAGGCGCGGTTTACCAACTTGGCAGCATCGGTTTCACTATCGCTCAAAACGTCTTCGATAGCACCGGCAATGGCTTCACGTGCCTCAGGGTTAAGGCCTTGGGGAGCAACGAACATAAAATAGCCGTCGAGATAAAACTTGCTGCCCAGATCCGTGATTGAGGGTGCATCGGGCGTTTCCCGAAGAGGAGTCGGAATGGCGCGTGCGACGTTGACCATTTCGCCTTGCGCCACGGGTTTGGCCTGCGCTCCGGCAACCCAGCCGATATCGAGATCGCCGGCCCGCATCCCGTTCATGATCGCTTTGCCGCCCTTCACTGAAACGATGTTGAAGTCAATCCCGGCGCCTTTTCCAAGGTGGTAGGCCACATCGCCTTGACGGGTAGTTGCTGTCCCGAAACGCACTGTCTTTCCGGCGGCGGCTGCCGTTTGAATTTTTTCCCAGCTGTCGAACTCGCCACCGGCCATAGCCACCAGGCCGAGTTGAAAGGCCGCTGTCGTCGCCAATGGCGTGAAGTCATTGGCTTTCAGCCCGCTTTCTGGTGCAGCGACGAGGTTGTAGGCGAGTGTTTCGGACACGATCATGCCAATAGCGGAGCCGTCCCCCGGCTCTTTGCTTAAGGCTGCAAGCAGGTTAAGGCCGCTGTTCCCGGTGACTTGTTCAGGTAGAATGTTCCAGCCGGTTTTGTCTTCGATGGCTTCGGCAATCAGGCGCGCTTGGGTGTCCGCGCCGCCACCGGCACTAAACCCGATCATGAGCTTGATGGGTCCGGGTGGCGTCCAGTCGTCTGCCATTGCCGAAACAGGAGCGAGCGCTGCTGCTGCCAGAACAGCACAGGATTTCAGGAAACTTTGCATGTTGGTCCTCCTCTGAGGCATGACGATTCCTGATGTAAGTGGAAAAGTCAACGAAAAGGTTGACATTTCCACCTGTTTGCTGAGAGTGTGAAATTGAAATGGAGATGTCATGAAGAAATCCGAAGCTGATACAGCAATTGATCTGGGTCTGCCCTTGGCATTCCAGATTGCGCAGTTGCATTCGGCGTTAAACGCGCAGGCCAAGGCAATCATTGCAAAGCATGGAACCCTGAATCTTGCTCAATGGCGTATCCTGCGCCTTGTCGCTTGGGGAATCGCTGACACGACAACCTCGGTGCGCAAGGCGGCCGGCTTGGACAAAAGCCAGTTCAGCAAAATGCTGAGCGCGTTAGCCGCGGAAGGGTATGTCAAGGTTCTGCCCTATCCTAATGACAAGCGCCAGCATCTGATCAAACTCACGGATAAGGGACATAACGCGCACGACAAGCTTGGCCCTGAACTGGACGCGCGGCAACAGCACTTGCTTGGAGCTTTGAGCCCTGAAGAAAGGGAAATGATTCACGGTGCGATCAGAGCACTGGCCAAAGCCGCGCAGACAATCGACTTCTCTCCATCCGCAGAAGCCCCAGAGGATATTTAACGCATGAGCAAACGCCCCAACCTTCTGGTCATTCTATCAGACCAGCACCAGGCCCGCGCTATGTCCTGCGCTGGTCACCCTGTCGTCCGGACCCCGAACCTTGATGCGCTCGCTGAACGCGGAACGCGCTTCACAAATGCATATACCCCGTCGCCGATCTGCGTTCCGGCGCGGGCTTCCTTTGCGACCGGGCAATACGTTCATGATATCAGTCTGTGGGACAACGCGATGCCCTACACGGGAACCCCGCGCGGATGGGGGCATGCCTTGCAGGACAAGGGGGTGCGCGTCGAATCCATCGGTAAGCTGCATTATCGCAACGACGGCGATGACACAGGATTTGACGTTCAGCATATTCCGATGCACGTCGCGGACGGTGTTGGCATGGTTTGGGGCTCCATTCGCCGAGAGGGCGAACGGGTCTACAACAAACATGTCCGCATGATGGGAGACACGGTCGGCCCCGGCGAAAGCAGCTACACGCGCTATGATCAGGCGGTGACCGATCGCACCTGTGATTGGCTTGCTGAGGTCAAAGGGAGCGAGGCGCCTTGGTGCCTGTATGTCGGACTGGTAGCTCCTCATCACCCGTTGATTGCCCCCCAAGAATTCTACGACCTGTACCCGCTGGACAAATTGCCTCCAGACAAGCTGCGGCCACGGGATGGATACAAACAGCACCCTTGGATCGAAAAAACTGCGGACGCGATGGTGGGTGAAGAAGGCTGGAAAGACGAAGAAGAACGCCGCGTCGCCATCGCGTCCTACTATGGCCTGACCAGTTATTTGGACCACAACGTCGGACGGATTGTCGAAGCGCTGAAAGCAACCGGGCAGTACGATAACACCACGATTATCTACTCCAGTGACCATGGCGAAAACCTTGGGGTTCGCGGTCTCTGGGGCAAGATGAACATGTACGAGGAATCCGCAGCGATCCCGCTCATTGTGGCGCCTGCGCCATCTTCGGAGGTTGTCTTCCCTGAGAAGGTTGGGACCGCGGCCAGTCTACTCGACATTTCGGAAACGATCATCGATCATTTCGATGCCAGCCTGCCCGGAGAACGGCCTGGAAAATCTCTCTATGAAATCGCGATGACCCGAGAAGACCTGGACCGTGCCGTATTCAGCGAATACCACGCGATAGGCGCAGTGTCGGGAGCCTTTATGGTGCGTAAGGGGGATCTCAAACTCATCGAATATGTTGGCTTCGAGCCAGAGCTCTTCGATCTGGCTGCGGACCCTGAAGAAACCACCAACCAAGCACAGAACCCAGCCTACGCAGACCGTCTTGCTGCGATGCAGGCCGAGCTGCGCAAAATCTGTGACCCCGAGACCGTTAACGATCAGGCCTTCCGGGATCAGGACGCGCTGATCGAGTTCCATGGCGGCAGAGATATCGCCGCGACCTTGGGCGCCCCCTCTTCGACGCCCCCGCCGAAAACCTGAGTGGGTTTTATCAAGACAAGAACTGAGGAACTGTAATGACGCAAGACAACATCGCCATTGCCATTTCCGAGTTGCAGTCTCTGCTGGGTGACCGGCTGTCCACTGGTATCTCCATACGCGAGATCCATGGACGGGACGAAGCCTACTCGGAACCCGCATTACCGGATGCCGTCGCCTTCCCCGAAAACACCGAAGAAGTTTCGAACATCATGAGAATATGTTCGGCGCATCACGTGCCGGTTGTGCCCTTCGGCATCGGCACCTCGCTTGAGGGGCATGTAATCCCGATTCATGGTGGGATCAGTGTTGACACCAGCCGGATGAACAGGGTGCTCAAAGTTAACGAAAGTGATCTAGACGCCGTCGTGCAGCCGGGCGTATCGCGCACCCAGCTGAACGAGGAGTTGCGGGCCACCGGCTTGATGTTCACGGTTGATCCAGGCGCGGATGCAACCCTTGGCGGGATGGCAGCGACGCGGGCATCGGGGACCAACACGGTTCGCTACGGCACCATGCGCGAAAACGTCCTGGCGCTTGAGGTCGTGCTGCCGGATGGCACAGTAATAGAAACCGGCTCACGGGCACGCAAATCCGCTGCAGGGTACGACCTTACACACTTGTTTGTCGGTTCCGAAGGAACCTTGGGCATCATCACCGAACTGACAGTGCGCCTGTTTGGCCAGCCCGAGTCGATCCTGGCCGCGACCTGTGCATTCAATACGATCGAGGATGCAGTGAACACCGTAATCTTGGCGATCCAGATGGGCATTCCCATGGCGCGGATCGAGCTACTTGACGAGGTGCAGATGCAGGGCATGAATATCTACAATCCCGATCTGAACCTGCCGGAAAAGCCGCATCTCTTCCTTGAATTCCACGGCTCCGAGGCGAGTGTGAGGGAACAGGTCGACATGTTCCAAAGCGTGGGTGAGGAATTCGGTGTTTCGGATTTCGACTGGGCCACAAAAGTTGAAGATCGCAACCGCCTTTGGCAGGCGCGCCACAACGCTTATTACGCTGGAAAGTCTCTACGCAAAGGCTGTGAAGGTGTCGTGACCGATTGCTGTGTGCCGATCTCTGCGCTGGCTGGCTGTATCGGCCGGACCAAGCAACTCATCGCTGAGTCGGGGCTGATCGCGCCAATCGTCGGCCATGTTGGTGATGGCAATTTCCACCTTTTGATCCTCGTAGAACCAGGAAACGAGAAAGAAATGTCGCGCGCCAAGGCCCTTGCCTCTGCAGTCAATCGCGCGGCCCTGTCCTTCGGGGGGACGGTCACTGGTGAGCACGGTGTTGGAACTGGCAAGAAACGGTACATGGCTGAGGAACACGGAGCCGCCTACGAACTCATGGCAAAGGTTAAGCAAGCCGTGGATCCCGCAAACATCATGAACCCGGGCAAGATTGTTTAAGGCGAATGACATACAGAATATTGCAGTTGCACCCGACTTGCTTCCCAAGGTCTCGCACAGAAACGGATCTTTCGACAAAAGTAGATGAGTGACTGCGTAGGACCGTTCCCGCCTATTGAGATTGAGTTACAACATAACGGCTTTGCCCGCATAGCAGCTGTTCGAAAAAGCCGTCGCGAATAACCGAAATGGGCCGTTCGAGGTGATGCGCGTCTTGCTGTACTCGCGAAATTGTTCTCCCCGGCTGTAGCCGCAATGGGCTCACTGCCGCCTCGGCGGCGCGGCATCGGGGTACAGGGATACTGCACCTCGCGCCCGATGCCAGATGACATCAGCCAGCCCGAAGCTGCCATCGAAATGGAGTTTCGCGCCAGAAATGCTGCAGGTGCGACGTTTGTGGACCAACGTCCCAAAAGCCGCCATCGGGCAGGCGGTGGTCGGTTAGACTGACACTACGGTCAGCACCAGAGGCCACTAAGCGCAGGAACCCGACGTATTCTCGCCGAGGGCAGCATTCAACAGTTTGGGATCCGACCTGACTTGCGTTTGTGCCGTAGCAGGGCCGCGGCGACTTCGCAGCTAGGCTTTGCCGTAGGTAGACAATAGGCAACCACATGGCGGAACCAGCTATGATTTTCTTGTTTTCCACTTGTGAAGGTAGAGATGACACGGGCGTTGTTGACAATATCGATCCCCCCGTCGTGGGTTGGACCTTCGCTAGCCAAAGTCAAACCGTAGATGCTCATGGGGTAAATCAAACCGGTGGCTGTATGGTGTCCAACTCTTACAGGCTAGGCTTGAGAAAAGAGCTCGGGGAATTGGAGGATATCGTATAGTAGATGTACTTGGTTGAGTCTTTTTTTGTTTAGGGAATGTCATGCCAACGATTTATGATTCGGTAGCTGATACTGCAGGAACAGCCATTTTTCTTGAAGTCGGTAGCCCGCACGAATTTTCACTAACACAGGCTGAACTTGATTCGGCAGGAACCTTTGGCAACCCGGAGTATGACTATTTCGAGTTCTTGGCCAAGCCGTTCACAACTTACACGGTACAGGTCTTGGCTGGCGATGATTTGGTCGACGGAGCCCTATGGCTTCCGTCGCCGACTTGGCCGGGATACGATTCTCAGTTCGGCTTCACAGCTCCTGCCGGAAGCATGGTTACGCTTGAAAATGGCTATTCTGTACGTAATTGGGATCCAGGTGATAGACTGGTAACCACTTTAAACGAAGGTGGCCTCGTTCGCATGGCCGTACGCTTTGACGGCTGGGCACAAGAGTATTCAAGTGGCGAAGACTTTTCAGATCTACCCGCTTCGGATCGAAGGTTTTTCCTTCGGGTCGTTGAAGGTGATGTTGCGGGGACGAAGCAACAAATTGACTTAGTGGGAACTGGGAATGACGCTGTTCCTGTGGCACCCGAAAACGCAGCTCTGACCGTTGGTGAACTCGAAGACCTCGACGGTGTCGCCGATATTGACGACTATATATTCACCCTTCGTGCAGGTTTCCACTACGACGTCGTAGTGCGCGGCACAACCGGCGCGCAGTCGGGTGAAATTCCTGAAACTTTCAGGGTGACCGTGAGTGAAGTTGGTGGTGCAAGCTCTTGGAGCCTCGAGTCTGATATTGACCAAATGTCCATCGGTAACGTCGAGCAGACAATTACGTCTGTGCGTATCGGAGACAACTTTGGAGACCCACACCTTGAGCCAGGTGAAGAAGTTGACGTTCGTGTCTCAGTCGAAAGCGTGTTTGACCCTGACCGGGAAGTTGGCCCGTATCACACCGGTGGATTTTCGGTGGGGGGGTTCGAAATTGAAATCGTACCGCTTGATGACGATCACGGAAACAATCGACTTAGCCCGAGTTCAGTTGTTATAGGGGAATGGGTCTCGGGGACTTTAGATTCATTCTATGAGATTAGCGAAGCCGAACCATTTGGAGATCGCGACTGGATGGAGATTGTCGGCGGCGTAGAAAAAGGCCGTTATTATGTTGCGAGCTTTGACTATGAAGAGGGCCGTCCGTCTTCTATGTTTGCGGGCTTTCACAATGCAGTTTCGACGGAAACTGTACGGGCGCCAGACTATGCAATCTGGCGCCCACAATATACCGGCGCGGCATGGCTGGAAGTCGATTCTGATCTCGAAGGGCCTGCAGACTGGCGTTTAATTATTGGAAGTTACGAGACACTGGAGCGAGGCAACCGTTCAAACGAAAGGCTAGCTGGCTCTTCAAGTGACAACTTCTTGGACGGTCGAATGGGCCGCGATACTTTGATCGGGAAATCGGGAGACGATCAATTGATTGGCGGTCGGGGTAACGACACGCTTAGAGGCGGCGTTGGACAAGATTTTCTCAAAGGCGGGAACGGTAGAGACCAGTTGAAGGGTAATGGCGGTAAAGATAACTTGTACGGTGACGCGGGGCGCGACACGATTTTCGGCGGTGGTGGTGCAGACACTCTTTATGGCGGAGACGGAAAAGATCACCTTATCGGCGGTAGTGGCAAAGATGTTCTGTTTGGTGGTGCCGGACGCGACAAGCTGATCGGAGGTGGGGGAAGCGATATCATTACTGCTGGACTTGATGGTGACATAGTTAGAGCTGGTCGTGGCTCTGACACGATCATCGTCAAAGGCTCGGAAGGCGGCGAAGCCCTAAAGATAAAAGGTTCAGTCGAAACCGGCGACGTATTGGATCTCGCTGAACTAGAAATTGAATCTTATTTTGTGGATGACGTGTTCGTTGGAGGAGGCATATCTTCTATGCGGTCGCGTCAAGATGGTTTGGGGTTCGATATAGACTTGAATGGAGACGCAGTAGGGGATCGTAGTATCTTGTTCGACTCAGCTGAAAATGCTGAATTGATTGTATTAGAGGGCGTGGCTCGCCGAACACCGGAAGCGCTGTACGAATATTTGGACAGTACATTACCACTACTTCAGTGGACGCCAACTGCTGAGTGGTACCAAGTTGGCAGGTATGGGAGGGCTTCTTATGACTTGCTATCCGGCACTAACGAATCTGATTTTATTCGAAATGATGGTTTGGAAAATTTGGCTGCAGGCGAAGATGCTCCATATTTCGACGGTCATATTAAGGCCTTTGGCGGTGATGATATTATAGACATTCAACCAGGTCTTGCTATCGAGGTCTACGGCGGGACAGGAGATGATTTTTTCGTATGGCATCCCCCGTCTCTGACCAACAGAGCTAATTCTGTTTGGCTGAACGACTTTCGTCAAAATGGTGAAATGGATTTCATTGTAGTGAAAGAGGAAGTCTGGGGGTCCGGTACAAGTATCGACAATATTACATTTTATACCGAGCGAGGTGACGGAGATTTTTTGGAAGCTCGTATAAAAGGTACTAACGGCCTTGAGGGCTCGCTATACGTACGACAACCTTTTCGATATTCAGATTCGTTGCTGAACAATGACGCAACCTCGGCGGACTTTTTGAGCGAAGACGCATTCATTTTCGTTTAAAGAAGCGGGTGTGGCGAGGCATCGCCGCGCCTGTTACGAATGCCGATTTTGGGCTGGCTGCCGCCTTTCGATGGCACAGTGTTGCAATAGCAGGGTCGCAGCAAGTTCTCACCGGAACTCTCCCGGCTGATGGCACAAGTCTTCTTGTCGAGAAAGCTCTACTTCTGCATTTCCATAAGGTCCGGGGGATTACCACCCCAGGGCGACATAGCGAAGCTGAGAGACAGAAGGTTCAGATTTGGCGGTTGAACTTATGCGGATCGTAGTGATTTTTATTCATTTATGACGTGTGAAAAAACTGCGTCTACTAACGAATTTGGAGTGGAGGATGAGTTGCGTACCACTATCTTTAATCTAGCCTTTTGGGGAGCCATGATATTACAGGCGTGTCAAACGACTACGCTGCCTCATACGGTCACAAGGAATGAAAGCCCGGGCTTCCAAGTCGGAGACCTCCCAAATCCTGCGCGGTGGAAATCGGATGATCTTTGGCGCTACTTCTTTGGGTATGGTGCTCGGGTGTTCAGAGAACGACACGACCATGGCCCACACTACTCTGAACATAGTCTGTCTTCCAGGGTTGCAGCGAAATGTGGAGATGTGCTGCCTTTTGCGGAACCCAAGTGGAGCAACACGAGATCAATTTCCTTTTACCGGAAAGCAAAGGCAGAAACACCAAAGAGAATGGAGTGCTGGGCGAAAACGGGACCCGAACTTGTGGAGCGGCGCGGTGCCGAAATCGAATACCTCCGAACGTTGTTGCCTGTCGCGGCGAATTTGCCTCGAGCGCCCGGGTTTGCCCCCAACTTCCTCACAGAGGAACGGCCTCGTAGAGAACTTTCGCTTGACCATGAGCTTAAGGAATTTGAAAGGAATATGAAGCTTTTTGCCCAAGCCGATGATGTTCTCAATTCGCGGATCCGCCAAGCAAAGGGATGGCAAAAGCAAGAACGTGAAAGCTGGGCGCGTGCCGCATCAATCGCGGTACATGAGTTCAGCCAAGACAATCCGCTGAACAAGCCAGGACCAGGGCAAAGTCCCACCGGGACCACCACGATGTCCAATATGCTTGTAGGTATGCCCAATGTCTCTCCTGGTCTGAAGCTTGCCATGGCAAATCTCGATCGGAGCATGATGGGGGATGACGCATATTTCAGAGTTCTGAACCAGAAAGCCATTGCGTCCGCCAATGCCGCCGAGGCCGCAAGACAAAGATCAGTCAACGGCGTTATTAGCCTAACCGCCTGTAAGGAGGTAGAACTTAATCATGTCCGCCGAAGGGTCTGCAGTCAAGAAGAGCGGGCGGCGGCCGAGGAAGCAAACCGCAGAAGCAGTGAACACTTCGAGCGCGTTCAGACAGAGCAAAATGCGCGCAGAACCGCAGAGGATGCAAAACGCGAGGCCCTCGCTGCGAAATACGCTGCGGCCAGAGAGGCATCGCTAGCCGCGATTGCCAAGTGCCCTATGTGCAGGTAACGAGGTCCGGGTCCAGGCTGGTTTTCTGGGACTATCCTGAATTTTGTGCTTTTACGTGGGTCTGCTATGTGTGAGCTAATATGCAGAGCACGCGACTTGATCTGACATTCTTTCTCGTTAGGAGCGCAAGCAAGGAGTGTCGATCAATGACGAGTGTTCAGGATAAGATCATCAATCCGAAACTGGAGCTGCTGGAGCTTGCCAAGCAGCTCGGCAGCGTTTCGCAGGCCTACATGGTAATGGGATACAGCCGGAATAGTGTCTACCGCCTCAATGAGCTCTACGAACAGGGCGGCGAGCAGGCGCTCATGAGACCAAAGGATTGGCTCCTCTAGAGCTTAAATGTGTGCGATATTTCTACGAGTTCGTGCGGGCAGGATTGCAAGGGCGTTGAGGTAGGAGCCAGTATGAATGTTGAACGACTATCGGAGCTTGCCAACTGGCTAGAAGATGGAGCGCCTGGCGTCGCTTTCAATATGTATACTTTCCGCCACACCATATCCTATGTCCTTGGCCCTGAAGGAGATCCACTGGACGTGCAGATGATCAAGCGGCAGGTCTCGAAAAAGGGGCTGAGTCAATCTGACATTTGTTGCGGGCTTGATGGTGCAACGGTTCAGTTGTTCTCACCGGATTACAAAGTGTATGAAACTCAGGACTATGGACAGTTGCAGGAGTTGGCGCTCAACTTGCTTGGATTGCCTCGAACGAACAGAGGGCCGAGTTTCGATTGTGCGCATGATTTGTTTGACCCAACCAACGCTCCTCCTGATTGCAGCCCCGAGCAGGCTGCTAAAGCGGTCCGACGCTTAATCGCAGGGGAACATCCATGGCTTTGTCCGCAGTAAAAGACAATATCCGTGGGTTCTAGGGTAGCCAAGCTCAACGCATACACGAGATTGGAACCGCAAACCGCGACAACCGTTCTCCGAATTTGAACACCTCGGTAGTTCCTCTCGGACGTAGCTTACGAGCTACGGTATTCAATCTGGGTTTCGTACGTTGCAGCGAATGTCAGCTTACGCTTGCTGCGTCGCGGTGACATTGACCGGTTCAGATGGTTAGAAGGCTGAGTTTGCAAATGCATTTATCTGCGCCCCGCCGACCTTCGAGCGGGGCGCAGCATTGTCCTGGTCAACTGTGCAGCCCTAAAGGTCCGCTCTCGTGGAATCTGGCTGGTTCCTTCGTTCTTGCAGCGGGGACGTCGCCGCGCATCGTGCAAACGTCCAAATTGGGCTGAAAGCTCTCACGCTCAGCATGAAGAGCCTCGCCCAAGCCTGGTGCTTTTGTGAACGGTTATGTTCGGATCTCGCAGGAGAGCGAATTGGCCTTTTACTATCTTGGCAGCCTGCTCTAAGTTTCCCGCGTCACCGGCATATTGCGCCGACGGCCAAATTCTTTGCTGCGCGGGGGCTCCATGACGTATCTTGGATTAGACTTGGGGACCTCTGGCGTCAAAGCACTCCTCATTGATGATACACAGTCTGCCCTCGCCGAAGGCCATGGCGGGCTGACCGCCGACCGCCCCCGCCCGTTGTGGAGTGAACAGGCCCCCCAGGCCTGGATTGACGCCTGCACGGCGGCCATCGAACAGGTGCGCGCTCAAGCGCCCGCTGAATTTGCAGCGCTGCGCGGCATTGGTGTTTCAGGGCAGATGCACGGTGCTACCTTGCTGGACGAAAATGACGTGCCTCTGCGTCCCGCCATTCTCTGGAACGACGGGCGCTCCCATGCGGAATGTGCCGAACTTGAAGACCGCGCTGATTTCCGCGGAATCGGCGGCAACATCGTCATGGCGGGCTTTATTGCACCCAAATTGAGGTGGGTTCAAAAGAACGAACCGGACACCTTTGCGCGCACGCGCAAGGTTTTGCTGCCGAAAGACTACGTGAACCTTTGGCTGACCGGAGAGCATGTGTCCGAGATGTCGGATGCAGCTGGCACACTCTGGCTGGATGTTGCACGGCGCGATTGGTCAGATGTGCTCTTGGCCGCCACCGGCCTGACCCGGGACCACGTGCCCCGTCTGGTGGAAGGCAGCGCGCGTGCCGGTGACCTTCGCCCCGAATTGAGGGCCGCGTGGGGCGTCGGGTCCGTTGCCGTTGCCGGGGGAGCTGGCGACAACGCTGCAACAGCCTGCGGGCTGGGGGCCGTCAATCCGGGGGATGGATTTCTGTCTTTGGGAACGTCGGGCGTCTTGTTCTCTGTCACCCACCGCTTTGCGGCGAACACACAAAGCGCTGTTCACAGTTTTTGCCACGCGATACCCGGTACCTGGCATCACATGGGAGTGATCCTGTCTGCCACGGATGCTCTCGCATGGTTCGGTCAAATTACCGGAAAGACACCGGCCGCGCTTGCAGCCATGGTGGAGCCGGTCACAGCGCCGTCTCCGATCACGTTCCTGCCGTATCTGTCGGGTGAACGAACCCCGCACAACGCCCCGGATGCAGTCGGGGCGTTTCATGGCCTGCGTAGGGACCATGGCTTGCCCGATATGGCGCAGGCGGTCATGGAAGGCGTCGGATATGCTTTTGCCGATTGCTGCGCCGCGCTGGAGACCGCGGGCTCGCTGCCCAAAACCGTCAGCGTCGCAGGCGGCGGCAGCCGGTCGGAGACTTGGCTGCAGGTGATCGCTGATATCACCGGGCTCACCCTGAAGCTGCCCGGCAGCGGCTCACAAGGGGCGGCATTGGGCGCGGCACGTCTGGGGTTGATGGCAAGCGAGGCGGTCACGGCCGAGACGGTGCTGACGCCGCCGCAGACCGAAAGAACCTTTGTTCCCGACCATGACCTGAAAGACGCCTATGCTGCTGGCTTCGACATGTACCGGAATATTGCGGCGCAATCTCTACAGAGATAATCTTGGTCTGAACTGTGACCCTCACCCGGTGAAGCTGTGACGCTTCAGGGAACTGAAAACTGGGTACATGCGTAAGGAGACAAATTAGCCTCCCAAAATTCAGCCTGCAAAAGTCAAACGTCGAACCTTGGGTCCGTGTTGTTACGTTGCACGATCCCGGCGACTAGAGGATCCTTCTGAAGGCCGAGCTGGCGGCGGCACTCCGCCACTGTCTCGGCGTCCCGGGCGATTTCCCGTCTGCGCTCGCGCAATGCGTCCTCAATTATCTTTGCGATGATCTTCAGAAGGATTTCGAGCAGCGACATTGCTGGTTCAAGCCGGGCGTGCATTTTCAGAGGCAGCGGGCGTTCCGCAGCATCGCGCGGGCCATACACCAGCCTGCCTCTACAGTCCTTCTTATCGGGCACCCATCGCAGCTGGTCTGTGCGGATCAATTCCAATCCAAGTTTAAACGCCTCTGCCCGTTCCTGAGCCGACTTGATCTCTTCTTCCCGGGCACGAATTGCTGCTTCCCGCTCCGCCAGTTGTTCTTCCCGCTGCGCGGCCCGTTCGTCCCTTTCTTTCAATGACCTTTCCCTCGCCTCAACCTCCCTCTCCCTACTCAACACCGTTTCTTCTCTTGCCGTGACCTCTGCCTCCTTCTTCTTCAAGGAATTTTTGTCCGCCGCGACGCGGCGTGCCTGCGCTTCCAGCGCCTGCTCCCTTTCCTCTAGCTTGGTTTCGAACCGTAGGTTGGCCAGCTGCTCCTCCGCCCGGGCTTTGGCCCCGGCTTTACGCGCAGCGTATTGCTTGGTCGTCAGGCGCTCGTGGCCTGGCCCTTTCCGGAGAAGCCCGCAGGGTCTGCCGACCGCTTCGTAGTAGCGGTCTTGAAAGGCTTTCATCGCCGCCGCGAAAGCAGCCTTCTCAGGGTTCTTCCCGGATCTTTTCTTCCGGGCGGCATGCAGGTGCCGCCCACTATCTACGGACCATTCTTCGAGCTTTCTGGCATTGACGGCCTCGACCTCGGCGCAAGCGGCCTCCCATTCGGCCAATGCCTTTTCATGCTTTGCCATATTCTTTTTCTGGGTGACTCGGTTCTTGCTGGGCCGCGGCTTCTTCGGCTTTCTCGGTTTTCGCAGCAATGCAGGCTTCGGCAATGACGAAAGTGTCTGCGGCTTGTCATGCGCGGCCCTGTATTCCGCAGCCGCCGCTTTACCCACGTGCAGCTTGTTGGCATCGAGCCGCGGGTCCTCCGCATTCACAGCAAGGATGTGCATGTGAACATGTGCTTCATCCAGGTGAATGACCCCAGCGAAGGCGACCCCTTGCGGCATCCGCTTCCGGAAATCTCGCACAACCAGGTCTGCCCACCGTGCGATCTCTTTCTTGTGCTTTGCCCGATCCTCCAGGAAATTTTTCGACGACATCGGGTGCGAGTGGATCTCAGTGTACAATGTCGGCGCATCGGACCGCAGGCTACGGCTGTAGGTTTTTCCGGGTTTCGCGGTCACGGTTTCCCGGATCTCGCTGCATCGCCGATCGTGCAGCGCCTGAAGATCACTGACGGCCATCGCCCCTCGGCTTAGAACCGGCAACGGCGCGCGCGGGTTTTCGACATGCTTGGAGAAGTCCGGATTGCGCTGCGCTTCCTCGAACACCTGCTGCGTGCTGTTCCACTGGTCTTTCGTGCCCTTCACCTTCCGGGGCTTTCGGGAATAGGTTTCGATATGGACGAATTGATATGCCATGCCGCGGTACTCCTTTTTTCATTGAGTACGCGACCTCAGCGAAAACGCAAAAGCGGATCCGACCGATAACACCCTGTAAATCATCGGATTTCTGTTGCCATATTGTTTTTCTGAGACTTGGGGCAGCATAAAATGGCGCGCCGAACGCGCGCAGATGCTCCCCATAGGGACAGACTATAGGTAGCTGAAGCTACCTCGTCTGCCCCTGACGCCGGGGAGGCGCTCCAGCAGCCCTCCGGGTGCTTGCGCGGCCGGTTCCCGGCCTTGCATTTGGACTGTTTCGAACGGCTTGGTTCCGCCACCTGCCGGTGTCCGGGAAGGTTGGTCTTACTTCTCCAGACGAGCCCAAAACCTTCGGGCATTCACAAGACATTGCCCCAGACGCCCTCCTGCCAAAGGCCGTGGATGCAATTTTGTTTCTCGATAATCTGGATGGATGTAGCGCTCGCCTTTTCCGAGGCAGACTATTCCTCGACGTCTATGCCACGATCATGACACCACTGTTTTAGCATCCTCCGGATCATGGCTGGCCGTGTTGGAAGGTCTTCCTCATTTCGCCTCTGAGCATCCACAACTTCGATCATCTCGCGCGGCAATCGCAGGTTCACAGCTTCCGTATCGACCGCCGGTCTTCCTCTGGTTTTTTTTGCCATGCCAGCTAATCTCGTATTGATTTTTGGTTTTTTGGTACCATATAATAACGAGCGTAGGCAAGGGCTCCACCCCTTGCTTACGCTCTAATCACACTGATCTCGGCTAAGGAGACCAACATGACTATCGCACCTGTTATCACGCGCTCGAGCGCGGCAAAAGACCTGCGCCCAGCATCGCTCTGCCGGATTTCCGAGGAGTGTACCACCCCGATTTCCCGGACTTTCACCGTGCTCATCGAAGCCGTGGATGCTGCCATTGAGATGGACCGCGACCTGTCGCATTCCATGAGTTGGGATCCTTCGAGCAGCGGCTTCGCGGAGGCGGCGGAGAACCAATGGCAAGACTGCCTGCGTTTGGCTTCCGATATCTTTTCCGCCCCGGCTTCTTCCGCATCAGACCAGCCGCTGCAGCGTATGGGCATGCTGATGCACTTCCTCATTGAAGCCACTACCCCAGACGAGGCGCTACACTTCCAGCATCTGATGTATGAGCACCGGGACCTTTTCACCACCGATGATCCCGGTGTCCGCGAAGCGCTGAACCGCGCGGCGCGGCAAGTCGACGCCGTGGTGGAGATGGCAGTGACAGCCCCGGACTTCGCGCCGGTCTGATCCGCCCAATCCCCCTGACATAACCTGACCCGGCCCGCAGCGGATCTCTCCGCCTGCGCCCGGCCGCGTCATGCCCAATTCCAGATTTTTCCGGCAGGTGCCCCATATCCGGCGCCTGCCCCCTCTCCCGCTTTGCGCAAATGGAGTTCTCAATGACCCATACATCAACCGCCACCCCCGCCGCCTTCCCGCTCACCATTCACCCCCACTGGCGCGCGGCCGCCGAAGCCAAAGGCTTCGGCATCCTGCAGCGGGTCAAGGACCGCTACCACCTGCTGCTGGCGTGCCGGGCGTGCGGGGCAACGCACGTAAGCAAACTCTTTGTGCTGATGAACAACCAGCCGCTCTGCCCGCACTGCATTGAAGAACGGTGGCAGGCCGACGCCGCGGCAGCCGGGCTGCAATGGGTCGGCCGCGATCCGGAAGACCGGCACTACGCTTTATACATTGCAGACTGCGGTCACCAGCTGCGGCGGCAGCTCGAACTGGTCAAGAGAGCTGCTGCGGGGATCTGCGACGTTCGCTGCGAGCTCTGCCATAGCCGGAAAGAGCACGCCGAGGCCGAAGCCCAGGGCTGGGAGCTGATCAGCCCCGATCCGGACGAGGACCCGAACTATCGTCTGTACCGCCATCTTAAATGCGAGCACACCCAAAGGGTGGCCCGTGCCAACATGCAGACCGGCCGCTTCGGGTGCGGCAACTGCGGTGACAACTGGCCCGCGGCACCGAGCCATCTTTATGCCATGCAATTCCGGCTGGCCTCCGGGCTGCTCCTCGTCAAGCTTGGCTTTTCCCGTAACCCGGATTCCCGCCTGCGCCATCAGCTGCTGAAGCACCACGACCTGGATGCGCAGATCCTGCAGACTGTCCCGATGGCGACCGGGCAGCTTGCCTTGCAGACAGAGAAGCGGCTGCATACCAGGCTCAAGACCGCCTTCCCGGACAGCATCGCGCCGCCCGATCTTTACGCCGGATCCATCAATGTCAGGAGCGAGATCTATTTCGCAGACGTGACCGCGGAGATCCTCCGGATGCTGGACGAGATCGCCACTGACGGCGCGGCCTGACACTCCTCCATCCGCCCCCCTCAGTGCCGCCCCAGCGAACCCGGAATCCGGGGAGGGCGGCGCCCCTTTGCCTGCATCTTATCCGGAGACAACCGATGACACAGTTCCCGCTTCACTCTCCCCGTCCCGCCTGGGTTTCCTTTGGCAAACAGGTCCTGCGCCGGATGATCTCAGATCAGCTCAGCGCCGCTAACAAACGTGACGCCGCTTTTCAAGACCATCCAAAATCCAAACTTTTGGACGCGCTCAACGACCTGCCAAGAGCGCAGCACCGGGACAGCGCAGAGCTAGACCAACTCCGGGAAAGCGGAGTAGACGGATGGGCGCTGGACGACCAAGGGCACAGCCGCCCTGCAACCGTCCTGCCCGGAAGCCGAAGCCTCATCGCGCTGCGGCTTGCAGCAACCTTCATTTCCTCCCGGAATGTCATGGACACCGTGTTGGCTCCGGGTGCCGTTACCGTCCTTTCCGGGTTCCGCACCGCAAACGCGGATTTCATCCTGGCGGCCTGCCGTTGCGGTCTTTTGCCCGAGGGCTGGAAGGTCACAACGCGGGGCGACGGACGGGACCACAATCAGACACTTCGGGTACTTCAAGTTGCAACGTCAACCGGGTCTTCCCGAACCGGCGACCTCTACCGGTTGGAGCGCAACCTTTGCGAGGCGCTGCAGCAGCCCTGCCCGCTGCTTGTTTTGCTTCCGGACGGTGAAAGCCTCCCGGACAATCTCAGTACGGTCCTACCCAACCCAGTGAAGTTGGAGCCGTTGAGCCGCGACATCCTCATCACGCAACTGGAGCACAGTCACAGTGCCACGGGCAAAATCGACCGCGCGGCCGTGGAACCGCTTCTCCCTGACAACAGTGCGCTGGCCGGACTGGGTGCCCCGGAGCTTCTGCTGGCACTGCGCGCCCCGTATGCCCGCAGCGCGGCAGAGCGCCTGGCTGCGGCAGTTTCCCGGACCAGGAGGCACGCTGGCGGAGCCGACGCCCTCACCCTCAAGGACATCGGCGGCACCTCGCCTGCGCACCAGGCGGCGGCAGATCTGGTTGCGGATCTCCACAGCTGGCAGCGCGGTGAACTCAAATGGAGCGAGATGTCCAGATCTCTGTTGATCTACGGAGAACCCGGAACTGGAAAAACCGTACTTGCCAAGGCCATCGCCGCATCAGCCGGGGTCCCGTTGATCCAAGGATCGTTTGGCGCCTGGCAGGCCAACGGCCACCTTGGCGATATGCTTGCCGCCATGCTGACCTGTTTCCGGGACGCCAAATCCCGGAAGCCTTGCGTGCTGTTCATTGATGAGATCGACAGCTGCGGATCTCGCGCCGACACCGGTGACCGCAACCAAGCCTACCGCCAGCAGGTGATCAACGAGTTCCTGCGGCAGATCGATCTGCTGCACCGGGAAGAGGGTATCCTGCTAATCGGCGCTACAAATTTTCCCGGAAAAATCGACCCGGCTATCCTGCGCCCTGGCCGTTTCGACCTGCATCACGAGATGCCGCTTCCAACCCGGCAACAGATCCTGGTCATGCTTGAGCAAGCCTTCCCGGACTCCGGGCAAGATCTGCGCCCCCTTTCCCGTAAACTGGCCGGGCAAACCCCCGCCGTGATCGATGCAAAAATCCGCGAGGCTCACGCCAAGTCGCGGCGCCAGGGTCGCAGCTTCGACCCCGGATTTCTGGAGCGGATCCTCGGCCAGAGACAGAGATACCGAAGCCGCTTGGACGCGCGCATTGCCGTGCATGAATGCGGGCACGTCATCACGGCATGGCTTTACGGGGAAGAGATCAAACGTGTCTGCCTCTGCCCGACCGGAGGATTAACCGAGCGTACAACGCCGCCGGGTACCGGACTGGAAGCAGATTTCGACCGGCAGATGACGATCCACCTCGCAGGCCGAGCGGCGGAACGGCTCGTGTTCGGGACAATCTCCGCAGGGGCGGGCGGAGGCTCAGCCTCGGATCTCGCGCAGGCCGCGCAACTATCCTTGGCGATGGACTACGAACTCGGGCTTGGCATTCATGGCAACGCCTGGCTTGGGACCCCGGACTTTGCCCGTTTGACTGCGGAAGAACGCAAGCGCCTGCAGGAACGGCTCGACCATGCCGAGGACGTCGCGCGTGCTTTGTTGTACCCCCACAAGAACCTTCTCAAAGAGATGGCCTCGGTTCTGGTTCGGGAAAGGGAGTTTGACGGCGAAGCCATCAAGTCTTGGCTCAAAGACCTGCTCTGCAGGAGCACTTCGGCTGATGAACCGGAAGGTACCGGAGATGATATTTCAAACGAAGCCACTGCATTTGGCGCAAGTTCCGGATAACTCCTTCCCGGAAATAGTTTGCGCCCGGTGACCTGCCGGAAGCAAACCTCCCGGCACCGCCGCGCGGCGCCAGACAAGAGCCTCGCCAGCGGGCTTATCCACATAAACCCGCCCCTGGTCGGCATCTTCCCCGCTTTCACGGGGCCCGCCGCCCTCCCGCTCCCGTTATGATGAAGCCAACAGCCGCCGGGGCAGTTCCCGGCCAGATCAGCAGCATCAGAAGACCGCCCCGGGCCTGTGTCCGGGAGCGGCGGGAGACCTCGGCCCATGGCACGGGACCAAAAGAGCTATGTCAATTGCCAGCGGGCACCCGATGCGCCCGCTGGTAAAACCACCGTCCGCCCGGCCGATGTACCCGGCACCGAGGCGCAGCTACACGCGTTGATGCGCGCCCTGGCCCGCGAGGCAGCCCGCGCCGACCACCGGGACGGCAAAGAACCAGATTAGAACCAATCCTCGGAGGCACCGATGTCCCAGCCCAAACTCCGCGCCGCCATCTACGCCCGGTATTCAAGCGATCTGCAGCGCGACGCTTCCGTCGAGGACCAGATCCGCAGCTGCACGGACTACGCCAAGGCGCAGGGGCTTGAAGTCGTTGCTACCTACTCCGACCGCGCTATCTCGGGCGCCAGCCTTATGCGCAGCGGCATGCAGTCGCTGCTCCGCGATGCGCGCGGCGGCACCTTCGATGTGCTGGTCTCGGAAGCCCTCGATCGCCTAAGCCGCAACCAAGCCGACATCGCCCACATCTACCAGGAATTCTGCTTCAATGGCCTCCCCATCGAGACCCTCTCGGAAGGGCTGATTTCAGAGATCCATATCGGGCTGAAGGGGACGATGAATGCGCTGCAGCTCAAGGATATCGCGATGAAGACCCACCGCGGCCTGAAGGGGCGCGCATTGGAGGGCAAGTCCGCAGGCGGCAAAGCTTACGGCTACCGCATGAAGCCGCAACTCACGTCCAGCGGCGAGGTGATCCGCGGCGAGCGGGAGATCCACCCGGAAGAGGCCAAGATCGTGCGCAGGATCTTCCAGGATTATGCCAAGGGATTGTCCCCCAAGAAGATCGCAGAGGCGCTCAATAATGAAAGCGTGCCCGCGCCGTCCGGCCGCCATTGGGGCGCTTCCACCATCCATGGCAACCGCCAGCGCGGCACCGGAATTCTCAACAATGAACTCTATATCGGCCGGCAGGTCTGGAACCGGCTGCGCTACGTGAAGGATCCCCAAACGGGCAAGCGCATCTCGCGGCTGAACCCGGAAAGCGAGTGGACGGTCACCGACGTTCCGCATTTGCGGATCGTCGAGCAGGATCTCTGGGATGCGGTCCGGGCACGCCAGGGCGGACTGAAGACCGCGGGCACCAATGTGCCGGTCTGGGACCGGCGCCGCCCCAAGACCTTGTTTTCCGGCCTGATGGCCTGCGGCTGCTGCGGCGGCGGCTTTGCCAAGATCTCCAAGGACAGTTTCGGCTGTTCCCCGGCGCGGAACAAGGGGGCCGCGGTCTGCAGCAACAAGCGCACGATCAAACAGGCCGACCTGGAAGCCCGGGTGCTGGATGCACTGGCGAACCACCTGATGGATCCGGACGCGGTGCAGGTCTTCTGCGAAGAATACACAGCCGAGCGCAACCGGCTGAAGGCGGCGGCCGCCGGGAGCCGCAAGGAAAAGGAACAGGCACTGGCCCGCGCAAAACGGGATCATCAGAAGCTGGTGGATGCGATCATCGCGGGCGTGCCCGCGGAGCAGGTCAAAGACCGGATGATCGAGCTCGACGCGCGGCGCCAGCAGCTCGAACGGGAGCTGGCGCACACCCCTGCCCCGGACCCGGTGGTGTTTCACCCGTCGATGGCGGAGGCCTACCGCGAACGGGTGTCGCGGCTGATCAGGTCCCTTGGCACGACCGAGGGCATGGAAGAGGCCAAGGAGGCGCTGCGGGCGCTGGTTGAGCGGATCGTGCTGACGCCCACGGCGGACGGCACTGGCCTGGATCTGACCCTGGAGGGGGATCTGGCCGGACTGCTGCGGCTGGCGACGGGTGCGGAAGGCGCGAACACGAAGAAGGCTTCGGGCGGCGCGCCAGAAGCCTTTGATATTTCTAAGGAAATTGTGTTGGTTGCGGGAGCAGGATTTGAACCTGCGACCTTCAGGTTATGAGCCTGACGAGCTACCTGGCTGCTCCATCCCGCGACACTTTTTTTGGCCTACCGCGCGGATCGCTACTTGAGGCCGGTTATTATCCGGTGACTTGCCGTATCGGCGCGTTTTCCGGGTAATCTTGTATCGTTGAAGAGAGGTTTTGGATTTTACTAGGTTTGGCGGTGACCTACTCTCCCAGGGCTTGAGCCCAAGTACCATCGGCGCGACAGTGCTTAACTTCCGGGTTCGGGATGGGACCGGGTGTTTCACTTGTGCTGTAGCCACCAAACCGAGGAAAATCCAAATCCGACGGCCTTGCGGAGCAAGGCAGGCGAGCGGCAGGCAGCGTGTTTGCGAAGCAAATGCGCGTTGCCGCTGGGTTGTTATGTCACCGCCGATTGGCGGCAGGCAGAACAACCTGCGTCGGTTACAATCAACGTTGTCCAGGTTTTGTGTTTTGGATGGTTTTCTTTCTGTTTCCTGTAACACTGTCTGTTACTGGATCAAATCAAGCCTATCGGGCGATTAGTACCGGTCAGCTGAACGCATTGCTGCGCTTACACCTCCGGCCTATTGGCGTGGTGGTCTTCCACGGCCCTCAGGGATACCTTGTTTTGAGGGGGGCTTCCCGCTTAGATGCCTTCAGCGGTTATCCTGTCCGATCATAGCTACCCTGCACTGCTGCTGGCGCAACAACAG
>NZ_AP040862.1:417500-574606 GCF_055398055.1 Leisingera sp. S2M4 | reverse complement strand
GGCGGCGGCGGCCCGCCCCCGTCTTGATCCCGATCACCTCAAGCCCCGCCGCAGCCTGCAAAGCCTGCGAAAGGACACCCATGCCATCAGGGAGGCTCCCCATGTCAAATGATGACACAAAGATGCAGTTGGAGGCTCTCGAAGCCGAAGCCGCCCGCAATCGCGTGGCGCTGGAGCAGTCGATCAGCCGTCTCACCCAGAGCCTCTCTCCGGCTCAGGCGGCTGCGGCTGTGAAGGAGGCTGGCCACGAGGCGGCGGGTCAGGCTTTGGACCTTGTTCAGCGCAATGCCGGCGATCTGGCGTGGGTCGGTACCGGTGCTGCGATGTTGCTGTCGGCTGCAAACAGAAAATCTACGCCGCCTTCCGGAAAGCGGCGCGCGCGCGCCCCGTCCCGAGCGGCTCGGTATGTCGCGCTTGGCGGGGCCGCATTCGGACTCGGAGCCCTCGCCGCGGCCCTGATGCCGCGGACACGACAGGAAGAGCAGCTCGTCAGCTCGCTGAGCGACGCGGTGACGGAAACCGCGCGTACGGTTGCAGCCAGAACGGCCCAGTACGTCCCCACTCATGACGGCTCCTCGGATCTGTAGCCCGTCCCGCCCAAGACCATCTGACCGGCCGTCTGCCGGTCAGGACAATACATCGACAGGGAATCGTGACCCATGTGGCAAACGATAACGGCCCGGCGTGCCATCAGGGTCATGCTCTTGATCATCACCCTGATCGCACTTGCGGCGGCCATGTATTTTGCAAAACCCGTACTGGCCCCCGCTGTGTTTGCGCTGGTGGTCGGCATCGTGGTGTCGCCCCTCGCCGACCGGCTCGAACGAATTGGCATCGGGCGCGTGGTGGTTGCCTCCAGCTTGCTGCTTTTGTCCACCGCGCTGCTGGCGCTGCTGATCCTTTCCCTCGACCCCTTGCTGTCGACGCTTGCCAACAACATCCCCCGCATCCAGCGGGAGGTTCGGGGCTGGCTGGAGATGGCATCGGGCGTTCTGCGCGGTATTGAAAGCATCAGCAGCGAGCTGGAACAGACCATGGGCAGCAGCGAGGAGGACGAAGGCAGCGGCCTTCCGACGTTGATGGACGCCCTGTGGCTGGCACCGAACTTCGGCGCGCAGATGTTCATCTTTGCAGGGACACTGTTTTTCTTCGTGCTCACGCGGAACGAACTGTATGAGCAGTCAGGACGCCATTCGGTTCGCTTTTTCCGTGCCGAGCGCGCCGTGGCCCGGTACTTCGCCGCCGTGACCATCGTCAACGGCGGGCTCGGCGTGGCGACGGCGGCCGGCCTGATGGTCATCGGCCTGCCCGGCGCACTGATATGGGGCATGGCGGCGGCCATGCTGAATTTCATTCTATATCTTGGCCCCTTGTTGATCCTTGTCGGGCTGACCATTGCCGGGCTTACCCAGATCGGCGGGGCCGGAGCCGTGTTGCCGCCGCTCCTGTTCCTGCTGCTGAACCTCACCGAAGCTCAGTTCGTGACGCCATACTTTGTTGGACGTCAATTGCACCTGAACCCGCTGTTCGTGTTCTGGGCAATAGTTTTCGGGCTTTGGATCTGGGGGCCGATAGGCGCTATCGTGGCTCTACCGGTGTTGCTGTGGTGTGGCCGCATGCTTGCCACACCTCCGAAACCCGCTCCCAATATCTCTCCGACCGCCCCCGTCGCCTGAGCGCCAGACCTGGGGCTGTCCCACCTGGATGGCGGATCACCCTCCCCTTCAGCAAAGACACGCAGCGCATCCGCGGTCTCCGCGGGTGCGCTGCTTCATTTCTCCCTGCCGCCAACACAGGCCCCATGCGCCAAGCTCCGCTTACTGCGATGAAATCTAACAGGATTCCGGCGCTACAGGGGCCGCCAAACTTTTTTTGAAAAAATTCACCCTCGCCCGGAACCATGCCGAGCCGCGGCGAGTTGAGTGGCTGTAACTCAAGCGCGCTGATGAGTGAAACACAAAGGAGATCAAACCGATGAAACGTCTTTTGCTGACCACTTCTCTGATTGCCGCAACCGTTGCACCTGCCTTTGCAGATACCGAAGCCGGAGCCGCATTGTCCGGGTCCGCCGCGACCAACGCCGAAGTGAACAGCTCGGCCGCAGATGTCTCTGCCGACGCCAACGCCAATGCCATGGGCGATGCCAAGGCCACGACCACCCCGCTTGCCCCGACAAGCGACACTGCAGACGAAGACTCCACCACCGCTCAGTCCAGCAGCTCGACCGACCTGGATGCCACGCTGAGCGCCGATGCGGATGCGACCGCCATGGAGCCGCTGGACATGAACGAAGTGACCGCGGAAGCCCTGACCGGCGCGCCTGCCTATGACGCCAAGGACGAGCATATCGGCGAAGTGTCCGAAGTGATCGTCAACACCACCGGTGGTGTGGAAGCACTGATCGTCGATGTTGGCGGTTTCCTGGGTCTGGGCGAGAAGCCGGTTGAACTGCCGATGTCCGACCTGACGATCCACGAAGCCGAGGGCGACATCCGCGTGACCACTCACATGAGTGAGGAAGAGCTGAACGGCCTGCCCGAATACCAAGGCTCGTAAGATTCACGGTTTCAAAGGGGTTGCCTGACCCCTTTGGACGCCGCCCCTTCGCCTCGTCCCTTAGCCGGTTTTCCTGCCTCGTACCGGTTTAGGCAAATGGGCGGCACAAGAAGACCGGGTTCCGATGCGGAACCCGGTCTTTTTCTTTGCATCCTCTGCAAGCGGCCCCAAAAAATACGCCGCGGGCACCTGAGTGCCGCGGCGCGCAATCGCGGGTCAGAACAACCCCACCAACACTCCGACACCGGCACAGGCAAGCGCCACAAGGGTCAGCACTGCGATCAACCCGTCGCGTGTCAGCATGGACAAGGCCAGAAGCGCAACCGCCGCGCCAAGGATGGAGGAGGAGAAGGGCACCACTTCCAGAACCGGCATCAGCGCGCCACACAACAGACACACCAGCCGGATCAGCGAGATGAAGGGCTGCGATAGTACCACCTGCAACCGCTTGGACGCGTGCCGATCCAACCAGTTTGCGGCGCGGCGCATCGCCGAGATCGCCTTCTCGGCGCGCGCACCTTCGATCCGCTTGCGGCCCAGCCAGTCCGGCAGCCACAGGTTGGACCGCCCGAACAACATCTGACCGGACACCAGGCAGATCAGGATCCCGCAGGTCGAGGAAAACAGCGGCACGCCGCTCAGCGGTGACACCACCGCCAGTGCCGGAACCGCCAGAACCGCGGAGAGCGATTTATGGCCCAGTTCCTCGGCAAGGCGGCTGACGGTTACCGAGCCGTCATTGTCCTCGATGATCTGCGAAACGTCGTCCAGTACCTCGGCGGCGGGATGTCGGGAGTTATCCATAATGTCCTGCATGTGGTTATACGGTTACTCAACCTCAACGCTTGGGTGACAAGTCAAGTTCCCCTGCCCTGCAGCCGTGCCCCGCCCTCCCGGGAGACATCCGAGAGCCTGCAGAATTCACGCGATGGCAGGAACCATCCTGCCCGGATCAACGTTTCCATAACAGATCCCCGGCACGGGGAAGACATGGAAAGGAACATTGAAAATGACTCACCTGATCCGAACCACCGCTCTCGTTTCGGCCATGGCCACAGCCGTTTCCGCCACCACCATGGTTTCCGAAATCGACGTGACTGCGGATCTGTCCGCAATCGAGAATTACAGCGCAGCGGAAGCCTGGGTCGACCTGGAGACGGACCTTGAAACCGCCCTGGCGACCCAGCTGGTGAACCAGATCGCCAAGGATGACACCCAGAAGGGCGCTGAGATCAACATCGAGATCGATTCAGTGGCTTTGGCCAACAATTTCGAACAGGCTCTCGGTGTCGGGGAATGGGTCCTGAAGGGCGATGTCGACATCGACATGCCGGATGCCGCGGACGACCTGCGCTATGACCTGACGGTGAGCGCAGACCAGCTCAACGCTTATTACCCCGCTGGGACCGACATTGCACAGGTCAGCATCGACAGCGAGGTGTTCTACAAGGCGGTCATCGACGCCTTTGCCGCCAACGTCGCCTCGAAGCTGAAGTAACTGCAACATCTGCAAAGAGGAAGCATCATGCGTATGCCATTTTTCCTGGCCCTACTGATCGGAGTGGCCGCCTGCGAAACCACCGAGGGCTTCGGCCGCGACGTGTCCAAACTGGGCAATGAAATCACCGAGGAATCGCAAGAAGCGCAGTAATCCTGGCGTCTTCCAAACCTCACCACGTCGCCCGGCAGCCCCCCAGCTGTCGGGCGATTTCGTTCCCGAACATGCCTCGCTGCGCCGCGCCGACAGGTGACTTGCGGAACCTTTCGACAGGCCAGACGTTTTCCTTTCAACGGCGACAGGCACCCAGATGCACAGCCTCGCCTCACAGTGGCAACAAAGGAGCTAACCCATGGTTGAACTTGCAGGTATCGGCGGTCTCATTCTTCTGGTCCTGGCGATCTGGGCCATCGTGTCGATCATCGGCTCTTCGGCCAGCACAGGTGCCAAGGTCCTTTGGGTTCTGTTTGTTCTGGTTTTGCCCCTGATCGGGTTCATTTGCTGGCTGCTGTTCGGGCCCAAGTCCACTCCGCGTCAGGTCTGACGCCGTCCGACCCCCGGACTGAACACGCAAACGACCCGGTGCCGCAAGGTGCCGGGTCGTTTGCTTGCGTTGGGCCAAGCCGGTCGCATGGGAGCTTCAGTACCTCCCCCGTCGGCAAACGCGGCTTTCACGGGCCGCCTTCAGACGATATCCTCGGTGGCCCCGGGCAGACGCTGTTGCAACTCGGACATGTTGTCCGGGTCGTGCGGGACCAGAAATCCGCGCCGGGCCTCGGGGCGGCAAACCTGGTTTCGCCGGATCTGCTGCTGCCACCACCCAGCGGCCCGCACGGGATCCAGCGCCGCCTCCGGCAGATCCTCCTGCCACCAGTGCCGGGCCAGCGCCCTCCACAACCGCTCAATCCGGTCAGGCTGGGTGATCCGCAATGCCGCTTCGGTGTCCCAGCGCAGCGAACGACCGTTGAGATTGGCAGATCCGATCATCGCAAAATCGCGGTCGGTCATCAAAACCTTGCTGTGGACATAGATCACCGGCGACCCGGACAGGACCGAAGGGGCGTCTCGTGCCGCCATCCGGTGCTGCACCGGGCTGGCGATGCACGCCCGCGATCCAAACGCATCCATCACCCGACCCAGCGCCTCCGCCTGCAAGGCCATACCATACCGCGCATCCAGCTCCTGGTTGCCGTCAAAGGCGACGTCTTCCGGAAGGGCCGGCAGGATCAGGATCAGCGAAAGATCCGGGTTACGCCGCGCGGCAGCTTCCAGTCCCGCGGCAATGGCGCTGGAGCGCAGGAACTGCGTCTCAAGGTAGATCAGGTTTTGCGCACGTTCGAAGGCCGCCAGATGATCTTCCTCGATTTCTCGCAACACGGTGCGCGGCGACAGCGCCCAGAAGCCAGCGCGGCGCGGGACTGACAGCGTGCGGCGCACATGCTTGCCCCTGTGCGGCGGTTGCCGCAGCGCGATCTCATCCTGGAACCGATCCAGGTGATCGGCAGCCTCCCGCGCTTCGGGACCACTCAGCAGCAGCTGAACATCTGCCCAAGTCTGATGGGCCGGCTGGTCGTGGTCCAGCGTGTCATAGCGACGGCGGTTCTGATCCAGACCGCCGATATAGAGGATCTCCCGGTCGATGACTGCAACCTTCTGATGGTGCGACACCGGATACAGCTGCGGCACGGCTGACCGCCGCGCGGCGGCCGGTTGCAGCCGCCGAGGCAGTTTGCGCAGTTTGCGCAGCACGAAGGGCGACAGCGCAAGACGCGGCAGCAACCCCGCCCGGGCAGGATGCAACGCAGCCACGACCGACAGCCGCCCGGCGGCCTCGGCATCCAGCGTGTCGGCAATCTGGCGGGCCTGTGCGACGGTCTTCTGCGCCGCCGCGTGCAGAGGTGCCGCCATCACCGGATCGAAGTCGCTGACCACCAACCGCACCCGGACCCCACGACGCAGCGCGTCAGCAATCAGGTCGGACCAGGTGTCGCCGACCGCCCGCGCTTCGGGGCTGAGGAGATTTGTCGACAGGTCGAACAAGCGGAAACACCCGGTCACCTCGCGCCGGGCGGCCAGCACCGCACGTTCGAACGCGGGCCAGGCCTGTTCGGCGGTGATCAGAACCTGGAAGTCATCTTCCATCGGCTCAGCTTGCAGCTGCTTTGGCATCGCACTCTTGCTCCGGCAAAGACGGCCGGGGCGGTTCTGCCCCTTCGGCCGCCGGGAAGCCCAACCGATAGATGAAGCGGTCTTCCGTTTCGCGGGTTTCGGTCTGCCCGTCCAGATGTGCGGCAAACGCCGCCATCAGCCTCGCGCCGATGCCCGTGCCGTCGCTGGTTTCCTCCTCAGGCAACAGAGGCTTACCCGTGGTGTTGCTGATCTCAAGCTCCAACCATCCTGGCGCCGTCTCCCTGAGAGTGACCCGGATTTCCGGTCGTCCATTCTCGGGCGTACCTACGTATTTGATCGCATTGGTCATCGCCTCCGAAACCAGCATGGACAGGGTCACCGCCTGATCCTGGCTCAGCGGGGCCTGCGCGAGGTCCGTCTCGATATTGAGCGCCTTGCCCGTCCCCGGCGCCATCGAGCCGATCTCCCCGATCAGCTCCTTGATCAGTTCGCGACTGCCGACGGTGGTCACATCCGGGTTCGTGTTCAGGCTGCGATGAATGGTGGCAAGCCCGCGCACGCGGCGCTGCAACTGCGACAACATCCGTCGCGCCTCCGGAGTGCGCGCGCCGCGAGCCTGCATGTTCATGATCGACGCGATCAGTTGCAGGTTGTTCTTGACCCTGTGGTGCACCTCACGCAGCAGGATGGTCTTTTCTTCGAGGTCGAGTTCCCTGCGGCGCTCGGCCTCGCTCAGGATCAGCACCATCCGGTTGAAGGACTGCCGGGCCTCTTCGAACTCGCGCGGCGGCGCGTTCAGCTCCAGCTGCGGCGCCTCACGTTCGCCCAACGCATAACGGCGCATTGCCCGGCGCAGCGCGCTGAGGTGGCGGATCACCATCTGTTGCAACCCGAAAATCGCCACCGCGATCCCGGCCAGCCACATCAGCACCGGGAAGGCCAGCGTCATCAGGGACGCGGGGTTCGAGCTGACCAGCATCGCATCTTCCACCGGCCAGCTGCCGACCACGGCGACTTCGCCCGGCAGAATGCGACTAACGGCAAAAAAGCGCTCCTGACCGGTGCGCGCGTCTTCGAAGAAACTGTCGCCGGCGCGATTGACCAGCTCATTCAATGGCACGGTCTTGGGCAAGACCATCCTAGCCTTTTCCATCGGCAGACTGGCTGCCAGCACCTCACCCTCGGCGTCGATCGTGAAATACTGGATGCCTTCATCTCCGCTGCCCGGGTTGCCGGGCAGCGATCCGACCAGTTGATGGGGAATCGCTATGGCAATGTAGCCGAGCAGCACCCCCCCACGCTGCACCGGGCTGGTTGCGACCAGTTGCGGGCCTTCGCTGCCCAGCAGACCTCTGTCCACCGCGAAGGTCAGGCGCGCCGATTCCTGCGCCTTTCGGGACAGCCACTTCTCCGACACCCACTCCAACGTTCCTGCCGACGCGCAATCGACCCGGCCATCGGGCGTGAGAAAGGCGGCAAATGTGAACGGGTTCGGGCCCTGCGTAAACGTCCGCATCAGCTCGGAGCAGCCTGCGGGATCATCCAACACCGGCAGAATGGATGCAGCCAGCCCCTCGGTCGCGCCGCCCGCGCGCTGCAACAGCTCGCGCTGCCGCGCTGCGGCCCGCTCGGTGCGGGCCTGCAACGAGGCATGCGACAGACGGGTGGCTTCGTTCACCACCGCGTTCGTCTGGTAGACGGCGATCATGCCAAGGGGCAACAGCGCAACCGTCATCAGCGCCGCAAGACGCATCAGAAGGCCGCCTGACTGCAGGCGTGGAATGTTGATCATGCGGCGCCCTGTTGGGCGACAATTCCTGCGGTTACGGAGTCCGTCAACTCCATCCGGCTGCTGCCGTCCATTTCCATCAGTTCGCACAAGCGCGCACGGGCCCGGTTGACCCGGCTCTTGATGGTGCCGGTCCGCACGCCGCACATCTCGGCCGCTTCCTCGTAGGAGAAACCGCTCGCACCCACCAGGACCAGCGCCTCGCGCTGTTCATCGTTCAGCTGCGCAAAAGCGGCATGGAAGTCCCGCATGTGCAGGCGTCCGTCGTGGTCCGGTTTCTGGGCCAGGGCGCCCGACAGCACGCCGTCACCATCCTCGACCTCGCGCTTGCGTTTGCGACGCAGCGAATAATAGGTGTTGCGCAAAATCGTGAAGAGCCAGGCACGCATGTTCGATCCGACCTGAAACTTGTCGATGTTCGTCCAGGCCTTGATCAATGTGTCCTGCACCAGGTCGTCGGCGGTCGCGCTGTTGCGTGTCAGGCTGATCGCAAAGGCACGAAGCGCACCAAGATGCTCCACCAACTCACTTCTGGGGTCGGCAGGTTCGGAGGCAGATTTTCTGTCAGCCATTGGCCCCGGCCTCCCCGTCCTGACCGCGTCCGGCGGCCGAGGCGGCCTCCTTCTGCTGCAATTGTTTCAGCAAATCGGTAAACCTGTCCGGTACGGGCTCATTCGCGATTTGGTCGAATGCCCGCTTAAGGTTCTCATCGATTTCGCGATCGGCCTGTTCATCGCGTGGCCGGGCGCGTTGTGCCTGTGTCATGCAATCCATCACTATTTTTTACGCAGTTTCTGGAACCAAACGCACAGCAGCGCGTATTGTTCCATACATATTGCAAAAAAAGGGACTTCGCAAAATGACCGATCAACCGGGAAATCTCATCGCCAGTCAGATCGGGGCGAACCTGCCGTATCTGCGCCGCTACGCCCGAGCGCTCACCGGCAGCCAGACCAGTGGCGACAACTATGCACTGGCCGCACTCGAGGCGATCCTGGCAGACCAGGCTGACTATGACAGCACCCTGCCCCCGAAACTGGCCTTGTTCCGGGTGTTCCATGCGATCTGGTCGTCCTCCGGCGCCCTGGCCCAGGACGACGACGATCCCTCGAGCCTTGCGGCCAAGGCCCAGCGCTACCTCAAGCGACTGACCCCGAACACCCGTGAGGCCCTGCTGCTGCACACCATCGAGGAGTTCAGCGCAGCTGACACGGCGACAATCATGGGGATCGACACCGAAGAGGCGTCGGAGCTGATCTCCATCGCCTATCAGGAGATGTCGCGCGCCACCACCGGGCGCATCATGATCATCGAAGACGAGGCAATCATCGCGATGGATCTGGAAGCCATCGTCACCGACATGGGCCACCAGGTCACGGGCATCGCCCGGACCGAGACCGCCGCACTGGAACTGGCAGCCCAGGAACCGGCGGATCTGATCCTGTCCGACATCCAGCTGGCCGACAAGTCCAGCGGCATCGACGCGGTCAATGGCATCCTCGAAAAGCACGGCGATCGCCCGGTGATCTTCATCACCGCCTACCCGGAACGGCTGCTGACCGGCGAAGGGCCGGAACCTGCCTTCCTGATCTCCAAGCCCTATGCGGAAGAGCAAGTGCGTTCGGCGGTCAGCCAGGCCATGTTCTTTTCTTCGACCGAAACGCTCAAAGTCTAAGAACGCAGACCGCTTCGGGCGGACATGCATGCACTCACGGACGGGCCGCCCAGAGCGGCCCGTTTCCCTATTCGGCCTCTTTGAAAGCAAGCCTTCGCGCATCGCCCTTACACCATGACCCGTTGCGACCTGAACAAAGAACCCCGACCGGTCCCGGAACCGATCGGGGCAAGGGGCAGGGGCTGACTGCCGCCGTGTCTCGTTTCCGATCAGGATTTTGCAATCGCCCGCAGCATCCAGGCTGCCTGCTCATGAAAGGCGGAGCGGGCCGTTGCCAGATCCTCGGTCACGATATCGCGGCGATCGGCGGCCATCTCGGCCAGAGCATGCAAGCGGTGCGCGATGCGTTCATGGCTCGCGACCAGGTCTTCCGCCATCTCGCGCGCGTTGAGGTCCCCCTCCGCATCTTCGATCCGCGAACAGTCCAGGATGTCCTGCATGCGCGACGGCGCCAGATGGCCAAGGGCACGAACACGCTCTGCCAATTCGTCCGCCGCGGCGAACATGTTCTCGTACTGCTCTTCGGTCAGCTTGTGCATCGAATAGAAAGCCGGGCCTTCAACGTTCCAGTGATAGGCGTGCGTCTTGAACACCAGCCGGTAGGTGTCCGCGAGGACATTTGTCAGCCCTTTGGCAATCGCGGCAGTATCCCGCACACCGGTTTCAACGGAATCCGCACTCGGGGTGGTAGAAAGCGAGTCAGTCATGGAAAGCTCCTTATCTGAATTTCGGCATATAGGGCGGGAGGACAACGCGAAGCGGCCCCCATGGTTCCGATCAGCTTGATCAGCGTCGCGCCACAGGCGGGCTGAACCTCACCTCGCGCAGGCAAAGGCCGCGGACATCACTGCCCGCGGCCTTTGCGCTCTCACCGTCTGAGCCGCAGCAGCAGGGCAACGACGAACAGGATGAGAAAGATGAAGAAAAGGATCTGAGCGATCCCGGCGGACGCCGCAGCGAAGCCGCCAAATCCGAAGATGCCGGCGATGATTGCGACGACCAAAAAAACCAAGGCCCAGTTCAGCATGCCATGTCCTTTCAGTTGCGTCATATGCAGACAAACCCGCCAGCCCGGCAGAAGTTCCTGTCTGCTTGAGTACGCGCGCCCTGCTTTCCGCCACCGGCGAACTCCTGCCCTCGTCTGCGTTGTCATCGGCCGCCTGCACTGGGATGAACGCGCCCTTCGCATGCCAGCAGCGCAGAACTTCGCAACATACGGAACTTTTGCCCGAGCGCCTTCGTTGACCCTTCGAAAGGAGAAAAGACATGGCTGAAACACAGAGCAAGAAATCCGTGAAAACCGACGTGTCCGAAGCGGGCGCCTATGCGAGGGAAGCGGCGGCGTCGCTGAACAAGGCTGCCCAGACCGCGGCGGACAAGATCGTCGAGTCCGGAACGCAGGTCCGAGAGAAAATGGCCGCTGACGCCGAGCAGGCCGTCAAATCTCTCGACGGTCTGGCGGAAGACGGTCGGCGTTTCGTGCGCCAGAACCCCGGCCTGTCGATGGCTGCCGCAGTAGGCGTCGGCATGTTGATCGGCCTCGCGGTGAAAAGCCACCGCTGACCTTCTCCTCCCGGTCAGGCCCGACACATGCCCGCAGCCGCCGCTTCACCACTCAGAAGCGGCGGCTGTTCGTTTACCCTTCGGTGCAGGCGATACGCCGCCGGGGCGCCCCAGGTGCATCCCACCGGTCTGGAACCAACCCGCAGGTCTGCGCGTTGGGTCCCTGTACGCATGCGAAGGAGGTGAAAATGCAACTCCCGAATGAACGATTGGAACAACTGCACACCGAACTTTGCAGCGCGCTCAGCGAACGTCTAAGCGAGCGGACCAGAACCCGTCACAGCCAACAGGACAGTCTTCAAACGCTGGAAGAGGCAGAGGCGGAGATCCGAGACTGGGCGCAGGAGGCTCGCAAGATCGACGCCGATGCGGAGGATGATCCCGCGCTGGCAAAGCTGGTGGAGCGCGCCAAGGAGATCAATCGCAAACTCTGTGAACGTATTGCCTGACCGGCCCGCCCCCGTTCCGGCAGGCGCCGAGTTGACCAGACTTCGGGACGCAGCATGGACTGGTTTCCCGGCCACGGGCCGACCATGCTGCGCCTCAGTCGTTCTCGCAACCTTTGCGCCAACGCAGAAAGGCGCACCGAACAGGACATCCAACACACAAGCCAAGTGCGCCGAAAGAACGACTGGTCTTGCTGAGGGGCACGCATATCGATGACGATGGTGAATTTCGCGGATATTTACAGTTTCGCCCCCTATCATTTGCTGCTGGCGTCGGTTGGGATTGTGATCATCCTGGCCCATTGGGCGCCCCGTTTCGTCTCCACCCGTGAGCCCGCTGCCGCGCCACTTTTGATCCTGCTGGGCATGGCCAGCTACTGGCTGGTGCCAGGCCTCCCGGAATTTCCGGATCCAAGACACGCTCCGAAACCTTGGGAGATCGTCAGCGAGCTGACGGTCATCATCGCCCTGTTCACCGCAGGGCTTCGCCTCGACAGCCTTGGCCCATGGAAGAAGTGGGGGGCGACGGCGCGGCTGTTGCTGATCGGGATGCCGCTGACGATCCTGACCGTGGCCCTCATGGGATCGACCATTGGCGGATTGACCGTGGCAGGCGCGGTGCTGTTGGGCGCGGTTCTGGCACCGACTGACCCGGTCCTCGCAGGCGATGTGCAGGTCGGCCCGCCGCAGGAAGGCAAGGAGCACCCGGTGCGTTTTACCCTGACGACCGAGGCGGCCCTCAACGATGGTCTGGCTTTCCCCTTCGTCTATCTCGGGATCATCATTGCCCTGCAAGGCCTGCATCCTGAAGGGTGGCTGGCCGAATGGCTGGTGGTGGACGTCGCCTATCGTATCTTCGTCGGAGCCCTGATGGGCACATGTGGCGGCTGGGCACTGGGGCAGGTCCTGTTCAACGTGCCGCGCCATGCGGTTCTGGCCGACACGGGCTCGGGTGTTGTGGCGATTGCCGGGGTTCTGTTGTGCTATGGCTCTACCGAGCTTGTCGAAGGCTACGGTTTCATCGCCGTGACGATGATGGGGCTGACCCTGCGCCGCATCGAAAGCGCCCATCGCTTCCACCGCCGCCTGCACGACTTCTGTGAAACCATTGAACACGCTTTGACAGCCCTACTGCTCGTCGCACTTGGCCACGTCCTGCCGGTCCTTTTTGCGGACCTGACATGGACCCACGTGTTGATGGCCTTGATACTGATCGCCGTGATCCGCCCGATCGCAGGCTGGATCTCGCTCGTGGGGTCGGATCTATCGGGCCGGGACCGTCTGATCGTATCCGTCTTCGGCGTGCGCGGCATCGGATCGATCTACTACTTGTGCTATGCCGGAACCCATATGGAATTCACCAACGAGCTGGATTTGTGGGTGCTGATCGGTCTTTCCATACTTCTTTCCACCATGCTGCACGGTTTTTCCATCGGACGCGTGATGGACAAGATCGCCGACTGAAAGCGCTTCACATCAATCTTCATCCCAGTTCGAAATGGCAAAACCCGGCGGTGTGCCGCCGGGTTTTACGCAGTATTCAGATTTGGTCCGGATATCAGACCGGGGGCTTGCCCTTCATCGCGCGCGCCACGAGTGCGATGACAAACAGAACCAGGAAGACGAAGAACAGGATTTTCGCGATCCCGGCAGCGGTACCAGCAACGCCACCAAATCCAAGCAGCGCCGCGATCAGCGCGATGACCAGAAATGTAAGTGCCCAACCAAGCATTTTCCTCACTCCTTTCAGCAGGGCTGCAATCAACTGCAGTCACCACCTCAACCCCGCAGAAGCGATTTAGTTCCCGCGACCGGCGTGCACGGCTGCAACGGCACGGTCCTGCCCCGCAAGGCCGTCCGGCGGGGCAGAGACACTACACGGCACCCACGGCCGGGAGCCATGTCATCAAGGGAAGGTCACGCCTGAATGCCGCTTTGGGGCCGTCCATCGAGACGCCCGGCCGCGAGCGCACTGAGCGCCACCATCACCGCGGCGGTGCCGAGGCAGGCAGGCACGCCGCCGATCTGGTAGGTCAGCCCCGACAGCACCGTGCCCAGCAGCCGTCCACCCGCGTTGGCCATGTAGTAAAAGCCCACGTCCATGGTCACCCGCTCCTCCTTGGAAAACGCCAGGATCAGGTAGGAATGCAGCGCCGAGTTGACGGCAAACAGCCCGCCGAAGACCAGCAGCCCTGCCACCAGCACCGCGGTGAGCCAGGGCGCAGGCGCCCCCGCCACCAGCACGGCGGCGGCCAGTGCCGCGGGCACGAGGACCAGCACCGCCGCCCATGTGCGCGCGGCCGCGATCAGCTGCGCCTCACTGCGGCGCGCGGCTTGCAACAGACGCGGTGCCGCTGCCTGCACGGCGCCGTAAAGAATGATCCAGACGGCCATGAAACTGCCGATCAGGAAGAAGGCGGCGCGGTTGCCCGCCTCGCTGCCGTCCGACAGCACGGCGTAGAAGTAGACCGGGATGCCGACCACGAACCAGACGTCGCGGGCCCCGAACAGGAACACCCGCGCCGCCGACAGCCAGTTGATGTTGGCGGATTTCGAGAACACCTCGGAGAACTTGGCCCCTTTGCGCCCGCGCGGCAGGCCTGCGGGCATGGCCAGCAGAACCGCCACCAGGATCACCGCCAGCACCGCCGCCATGGCCAGCGTCGCCCAGGCAAAGCCTGCGGTTGCCAGCAGCCCGGCCCCCAGCAGGAAGCCCAGCCCCTTCACCGCGTTCTTCGATCCGGTCAGCAGCGCGACCCAGCGGAACAGCCCGTCGCCCTCCTTGGGCGCCAGCAGCTTGACCGCGGATTTGGACGCCATCTTGGCGAGATCCTTGGCCACGCCCGACAGCCCCTGCACCGCCATCACGAAGGCCACCGAGGTCGCGATCTGCCAGCCGGGATCCAGCTGCGCCAGCGCGACCAGCGCCACCACCTGCAGGCCAAGGCCCGCATAGAGCGTCGAGGTCAGCCCGAAACGGGCCGCGATCCAGCCCGCCGACAGGTTGGTGGCCATGCCCGCAACCTCGTACAGGACAAACAGATAGGCCAGCTGCACCGGGCTGAAACCCAGCGTGTGGAAATGCAACAGCACCAGCATCCGCAGCGCGCCATCGGTCAGCATGAAGGCCCAGTAGGCCGCCGTCACCGCCGCATAGGCCGCCAGCCCGCTGGGCGGCACGGCACGGGTATCAGGGCGCGGTGTCACAGGCTGTCACCCACCATACGGGCCACATCCACCAGCCGGTGGGCATAGCCCATCTCGTTGTCGTACCAGGCATAGACCTTCACCTGGGTGCCGTTCACCACCATGGTCGAGGGCGCATCCACGATCGAGGAGCGCGTATCGTTGGTGTAATCCGCCGACACCAAAGGCCGCTCCTCATAGCCGAGGATTCCGGCCAGCGGGCCTTCGGCGGCCGCCTTGAACAGCGCGTTCACTTCCTCGGCGCTGGTTGCGCGCTCCAGTTCGAACACACAGTCGGTGATCGAGGCATTCAGGAGTGGCACCCGCACCGCATGGCCGTTCAGCTTGCCCGTAAGCTCCGGGTAGATCAGCGTGATCGCGGTAGCGCTGCCGGTGGTCGTCGGGATCAGCGAGTTCAGTGCCGAGCGTGCCCGGCGCAAATCCTTGGCAGGCCGGTCGACGATGGTCTGGGTGTTGGTCACATCATGGATTGTCGTGATCGAGCCGTGCTTGATCCCGAAGGCCTCGTGCAGGACCTTGACCACCGGTGCCAGGCAGTTTGTGGTGCAGCTGGCGGCGGTCACGATGCGGTGGCGCTGCGGCTCGTAGATGTCGTGGTTCACGCCATAGACGATATTGGCGGCATCGCCGTCCTTCACCGGGGCCGAAACCACCACTTTTTTCACGCCCGCCTCGAAATACGGTGCCAGCTTGGCCTCGGTCTTGAAGACGCCGGTGCAGTCGATCACCACATCGACCCCGTCCAGCGGCAGGTCTTCGATCCTGCGGGCGCAATGGACCGGCAGGCGGGTGCCGTCGATGGTGATGCTGTCATCGTCATAGCCGAACTCCGCTTGCCATCGGCCGTGCACGGTGTCGAATTCCAGCAGATGTGCGTGCATCTCGGGTGAGCCCACCGCATCATTGATCCAAGCAATCTGCGCGCCGCTGGCCAGCAAGGGCTTCAACGCCAGCTTACCCATCCGGCCCAGGCCGTTCAAAGCATATACAGTCATGGTCTTCCTTCGTATCCGGTAGGGACAGGCGATCTCGGCCCGTCAGGTGTTCAATGCGATGTCATCCACCGCCTTTTGCAGAGAAATCCGGTCCAGCTCAGCAATCGGCAGTGCGGCGAAGGCCTGGATCCGGTTCTTCAGCGTGCCATAGGCCTGCTGAAAGGCGAGACTTTTCTCCGCGTCGCTGCCTTCCGCCTTCACCGGGTCCGGCATTCCCCAATGGCCCGAAATCGGCTGCCCCTCCCAGGCCGGGCAGTCCTCGTTGGCAGCCTGATCGCAGACCGTGAAGACGAAATCGAACTTGGGCGCGGTGCCCCCCATGAACTCGCTGATGTTCTTGGACCGCAAGGGTGTCACGTCATGCCCCTTGGCACGCAGCGTCTCCACCGCAAAGGGATTCAACTCGGACGAGGGTTTCGTGCCCGCCGAGAAGGCTTTGAAGCGATCCGAGCCAATGCTGCGCAGAAGCGTCTCGGCAAAGATCGAGCGCGCGGAATTGCCCGTGCAGATGAAAAGCACGTTGTATCGCGGATCCGTCATCCCGGTGTTATCCTGCTTCCAGTCCGCCCGGACGGGCAGACACAATTCCGGGCGGCCGCGACAGCAATCGAAGAACAACGCATCCATCGTTTCGCGGACGCCGCCCAGATCCACCTGGTAGTACAACCAGGTTCCTTCGCGGGTCTGCGTCACCAGCCCTGCCTGCATCAAAGCAGACAGATATGACGACAATGTGCTGGATTTCACGTCCAGTGCCGCACCGATCTCGCTGGCGGGCACGCGGTCCGGGTAACGACGCATCAGCAGCCGGAACACGGACAGCCGCTGGGGATGTCCCAGCACGGACAGGCGTAGGGGAATCTCTTTTTCCATAATTCACGTTTTATCGAAATATAGATCCGCAGCAAGCGAAACTTGTCCTGCCACGTGCCGCCTTTCCGGCGCCGCGCTTGCCAAGGCGGGCAATTGCCTGTCTATTTGCCCCGATTTCCTGGCGCCCCGCACGGCGGCAGCCGGTCTCGGAGGCCTCGATGACAAACACCCCCGCCCTTCCCGGCCTGATGAACCAGCCACTTGTGGCGACGCCGCCGCCGATGCCGGACGGCCCGTTCCGCTTCTTTGCGCTGGACGTGGAAACCGCCAACCACGACCGCAGCAGCATCTGCCAGGTGGGGGTAGCCTGCGTGCGCCCGGACAATTCGATCGAAACCTGGTCGACGCTGGTCAACCCTCTGACAACCCGTTGGGTATTCAGCGGATTGCACGGCATCACCGCACAGATGGTCCGGGGCGCGCCGACGATCTGCAGTGTCATCGACCTGCTGGACGAGGTGCTACGCGACCGCACCGTCTACCAGCATTCGGGCTTTGACCGCAGCGCGATCCGCGCCGCCTGTGCCGGTTTGCAGCGGGCCGAGCCGCAATGGGGCTGGCAGAACAGCGTCACGGTTGCGCGCCGCGCCTGGCCGGAGCTCAAAGGCAACGGCGGCCACGGGCTGGCCTCGCTCAAGACCCACCTGGGATTATGCTTTGAACATCACGATGCGGGCGAGGATGCCCGCGCCGCGGCCGAAGTGGTCCTGCACGCAGAGGCCCGCAGGCGCTGAGAGATCAAAGCACGCCGTGGCGGCCGATTGGCAACATCATCGGTCGCCCCGAAACCGGGTCCGGCACCACCTGGCACCTGAGGCCAAAGACCTCTTCCACCATGTCCGGGGTCAGGATCTCTTCCGGCGGCCCGGCACGGCGAAGCTGCCCCTCTGCCATGGCCGCCAGCCAGTCACAGTAGCGGGCGGCCAGGTTCAGATCATGCAGCACCATCACCACGGTCGTGCCGCGTTCCCGGTTCAGGTCGTGCAGCAGATCCAGCACTTCGATCTGGTGGTTGATGTCGAGGAAAGTAGTGGGCTCGTCCAGCAACAGGATGTCCGTCTCCTGCGCCAGCGCCATGGCGATCCACACCCGCTGGCGCTGCCCCCCCGATAGTTCGTCCACGTCCCGATCAGCCAGATCGACGGTGCCGGTGGCCTCAAGTGCTGCCAGGACGGCCCGCTCGTCAGCGGCAGTCCAACGGGCAAACAGCCCCTGATGCGGGTGTCGGCCGCGGCCAACAAGATCAAGAACGGTGATCCCCTCCGGCGCGATCGGGGTCTGCGGCAACAGGCCCAGATTGCGGGCCAGACGGCGCGGCGCCATGCGGTGAACGTCTGCCCCGTCCAGCAGCACCTGCCCCTGCTCCGGTGGCAGCAGGCGGGACAGCGTACGCAGAAACGTTGACTTGCCACAGGCGTTTGCACCAACGATGCCGATTATCCGCCCCATCGGCACCTCGAAATCCACCCCGCGCAGCACGCGGCGACCGCCGTATCCGGCATGAAGGTTTTCGGCGACCAGCTGGTTCCGGCGCATCAGGCGGCTCCTTTTCGGTGCATGAGTACAATCAGGTAAAGCAGGTAAGGCGCGCCCAGAACGCCGGTCACGATGCCGACCGGATAGCGCGCAGGAAGCAGGATCTGGCCGGTAAAGTCGGCCAGCACCACCAGCAGCGCCCCGACCAGCGCCGAGAGGACCAACAGCGGACCGCCCGCGCGGGTCAGGCGGCTGGCGCTGGGGCGCGCCAGAAAGGCGACAAAGGAAATCGGCCCGCAGACCGCCGTCGCCACGGCGATGACCGCCACTGCCGACAGCACCACCAGCAGCCGGGTGCGCGGCACCGCCACACCGATCGCAGCGGCCGTGTCATCGCCCATCTGAAGCGCCGCCAAGGCACGGCTCTGTACCAGCAGCACCCCGCCGAACACCAGCAGCGCCACCGCCAGTGGCAGGCCTTGCACCAGCGTGGCGCCATTCAGCGTCCCGCTCAGCCAGCGCAACGCCTCCTGCAGACTCCAGGACGGGGCTTGGGACAGGGCGTAGGCGACGAAACTGTTCAACATGGCGGCAACGCCGATCCCCACCAAGATCAGCCGCCCGCCCGCGACCCCGTCGCGCCAGGCCAGCAGATAGATCGCCGCAGCGACGGCCAAGGCTGCCACCACCGCAAAGACTGAGATCCAGACGCCGCCCAGTCCCAAGAACACGATGCCGCCCACCGCGGCGGCACTGGCCCCCGCGGAGATGCCGATGATGTCGGGGCTGGCCAGGGGGTTGCGCAGCAAGACCTGGAAGGCGGCCCCTGCCAGACCAAAGCTTGCCCCCGCGAGCGCCCCCACGATGGCCCGAGGCAACCGCAACTCGCGCACCGCAAAGGTTACGCCCGGCACCTCTGCGCCCCACAGAACCCGCAAGACGTCCAGCGGCGCGGTCACGGATTGGCCCACGGTCAAGGTCAGCACGATGCCCCCCAGCACCAGCCCGGCAATCAGCAATGTCACCGACAACAGCCCACGCCGACGCGCTTGGCGCAGGCTGCGGAAACGTCGCTGCGCGACCAGCGCATCAGGCTGCGCCATACCAGTCTGAAGGGACGAAACGGAGGAATGGATCACAGTGCGCGGATCCTTTTGCGGCGAACGATGGCAATGAACACAGGCGCCCCGACAAAGGCGGTCACCACCCCGGCTTCCAGTTCTGACGGCCGCGCCAGCAGGCGGCCGACAACATCCGAAAGCAGCAACAGGATCGCCCCACCCAGCGCGCTCAGCGGCAGAAGCACCCGGTGATCCACCCCGGCCAGCAAGCGACACGCATGCGGCACCACCAAGCCGACAAAACCGATCGGACCGCAGATCGCGGTCGCCGCGCCGCACAGGATGACGGCACCCAGCGCTGCCACCAACCGGGCGAGCACCACACGCTCGCCAAGGGCGGCGGCGGCATCATCCCCCAGTGCCAGCAGGTTCAGCCGGGGCGCGGACCACAGCGACAGCAGGCTCCCGGCCGCCAGAAACGGCAGCATTGGCAGGATCGCATCATGGGTCGCCCCGCCGACACCTCCGATCTGCCAACTCTGGATGCCGTCCGCAATGTCTCCGCGCGGCAGGATGATTGCCACCGTAAGGGACGCCAGCGCCACCGATGTCGCCGCCCCTGCGAGGGCCAGCTTCAGCGGAGACGCGCCACCGCGCCCCAAGCTGCCAACCGCATAGACGAAACAGGCAGCCGCCATGGCCCCACCAATGCCCGTCCACAGGAAGCCGCTGCGAGACTGCATGTCGAACCAGGCGACGCCAATCACGACGGCCATGGCCGCCCCCGCGTTGACGCCCAGAATGCCCGGATCCGCCAACGGATTGCGGGTCACCCCCTGCATCACCGCCCCCGCCAGCCCAAGACCGGCCCCAGCCAGCAGGGCCAACAGCGTTCGTGGGATACGCATTTGCACCACCGCCTGCTCCAGCGTCTCGCCCTGCCCGTTCAGCGCGGCCAGGATGTCCTGCCAACCGACCGGGCGTGCGCCCCAGGCAAGCGAGGCGGCAGCTGCGAGGACAAGGGCCAGTATCAGCAGAACCGCGCTCTGCCCCGCGCCAATCCTGCCGCCGCGCGATCCCGCCTGCCGCAAGACCGCCCCGCCTTCTGCACCGGACCCCGCGATGCTCATTCGGCCTGCCGCGCGGCTTGGGCCAGACGGTCGACATAGGTGTCGAGCACCCATTCGATCGCCAGCGGTGTCGGGTTGGCACCTGTGCCCATGGGATCGTTGTTCATCAGCACGAGCGCATCATTGCGGATCACCGGCATTCGTGCGGTCAGCGGGTTGGCGCGCAAGCTTTGCAGCAGCTCGTCATTGCCATAGGTCACGGCGATATCGACATCGGTGAACTCATCGATCCGCTCGACGCTGATCTCGCCCGAGTAGCGGCCCGGCCGGGTGGCGTCCTGCACGCTCTGCGGGGAGACCATGCCGAGATCCTCAAAGAATTGCACCCGCGGGTCATTGGCCGAATAGAAACGGATTACGCTCAGATCCCGCGCCCGCAGGTGAGTGATGAACATCGCCCGTTTCCCCTTGATCTCAGGGTGTTCGGCCACGGCCTCGGCAATCCGGCCCTCGATCCGGGTGATGAGCGCCTCACCATCCGCGGCCCGCCCCATCGCCGTCGCATTCAGACGGATCATCTCTCGCCAGGTGATCGCCCAGGGGCCAACCGTATAGGCCACCACAGGGGCAATCTTGCTCAGCGTGTCATAATCGGACTGGCTGATGCCCGAATAGGCCGCCAGGATCAGGTCGGGCTTGGTGGCCGCCACCGCCTCGAAATCGATGCCGTCCCCCTCGTCAAACAGTGCTGGCATGTCTGCGCCCAGCTCCGCCAGCCGCGCCTCGACCCAGGGGAAGACGCCGTTGTCGTCATCGTCGCCGAAATTCACCTTGGCAAAGCCCACCGGCACAACCCCCAATGCCAATGGCACCTCGTGGTTGCTCCAGCCGACAGCCGCGATGCGCTCAGGCTTCTGCGGCACCACCGTGGTGCCCAGCGCATGTTCGATTCGAATTGGGAGATCATCGGCCCGCACCGGTACCGCCGCCAGCAGCACAAGCATCGCGGCGCGCAACAGGCTCCGCCATACCGCCATTCCAAACCGCCCGGGGTGTCTCGTCTGCATGGGTTTCTCCTGATCCAATCGGCGCTTTCGGCTGCCGGTAGCCCCCGGGCGGGCCAGCGGTCAACCGATGTAGCGCGGATCCGACATGCTTTTCCGACAAAAACACTAAACTAACCGCAGAAACCAACCAAAAAAGTTGAAACTTACAATACCTGCCGTCCCGAGCCTGCGTAGAGAGCGCCGCGAACGAAGGAAAAGCCACGCCCCTCTGTCCGCGGACAGTCCGGCGGCATCAGCGGCACCGTCTTCATTTCCGGCCCGGCCCACAAGCTGTGCGCCGACCTCCTTTACCCGCATGCGCGGACCACCACTCACACTCCTACGGGACAAATAACATGCAACCTGACTTTTTGACTCTTCGCGGCGGCCGCAGCACGGCCCGTCGCCTGACCACGGTTCTTCTCGGCTGCTCTGCCCTGACCTGCGCCCCGGCCTTGGCCCTGGCACAGGACGACACCAGCGACCCGGTCGTGCTGCAGACCATCACCGTGCATTCCGGTGACGACAGCACCACTTTCGTCGCGGACGAGACCACCGCCGGCTCGGGCCTGTCAGCCGATATCCTCGACACTGCGGCCACTATTTCGGTGGTCACGGCCCGTGAAATCCAGGCCCGCGGCGCCGAAACCATCGAACAGGTGGTGAACTACACCGCCGGCGTGGTCACGGATTACTATGGCGCCGACAACCGCTTCGACTATTTCCGGATCCGCGGCTTTGATGCCTATACCTACCGCGACGGGCTGCGCATCGGCAGCAACTTCGGTGGCGTGCGCGAGGAGCCCTATGCTTTTGACCGGGTTGAGGTCGTCAAGGGCGGCAACTCCACCACCTTCGGCATCTCCGACCCCGGTGGCGCCGTCAACTTTGTCAGCAAGACGCCCAAGTCCGGTCGCCACGGCGAGACCTATCTGTCCTTTGGCAGTTTCAACAAGAAAGAGGTAGGCTTTGACTTTGGCGATGATCTGAATGACACCGGCACGCTGGCCTACCGCCTGGTCGGCGTGCTGCGCGACGCCGATGCCGAGTGGGATCATTCGCAGGACGACGAGACCTACCTGGCGGCCAGCCTGGCCTGGCGTCCCTCCGATGCGACCCGGCTGGTGTTCGCGCTGGATCATCTGGACCGCGACTCCGTGCCCGGTGGTGGTGGCCATCCGGTCGACACTGATTTCGAGGCCAGCCGCTACTTTGGTGAACCTGACTTCAACTACCGTGGCGTGGACCGCACCACCGCGACGCTGATGTTCGATCACGAATTCAGCAACGGTCTGCAACTGGGTGTCTCAGCGCGCTACTCGGACCAGCAAACGGACTTCGGATACATCTATCTGGATGACCGGCGTTCGCCCGGCGATGGCGCAACCGACCGCTTCCTGTTTGCCAATGACAGCGCAGGCGACGACTTCGTCGTGAACGCGCACCTGCAATACGACGCAATGCTGGGCGCGGTGCAAAGCCGAACCTTGGCCGGGGTGGAATACTCTGATTCCAGCGAATACAGCACCAGCTGGTGGACGACGGCGGACCCGATTACCGATTACGACAATTTCACCTATACCGGAGGCTACAGCCTGGACGGGCTGACGCCGTATCAGAACCGCCGGACCGACACCACGACCAAGAGCCTCTACCTGCAGCAGGAGCTGACCTTCAGCGATCGTCTGATCACCAACCTTGGCCTGCGCTACGACAAGGGCGAAACCACCCAGACCAACCTGTTCAACAACGACGTCAGCAGCGGCGAGTACAGCGACACCACGGCCCGCCTCGGCGTGACCTACAAGGTGACACCGGACCTCTCGGTCTACGGCAACTATGCCGAATCCGTCGTTCCGGCCGGGCTGACGGTGGAGCCTGAGCGTGGCCGCCAGCTGGAAGCCGGCGTGAAATATCGCCCGGCAGGCGGGCGGGCCCTGCTCAGCGCCGCGATCTATGACCTGACCAAGTTCAACATGACCGTGACCAATCCCAATACCCTGCGGGAGGAGACAATCGGCGAATCCCGTGTCCGCGGCATCGATCTGGAAGCAAAGGTCGACCTCTACCGCAACTTCTCGATCATCGCGGGATATTCGCATATGGACTCGGAGATCCGGAACGATGGCAACAGCGGTAACGCGCTGCAATTCGTTCCCGACAACGTGGCCTCGGTCTGGGTGAACTACACGCTGCCGGGCGAAGGCGGACGCGGCGACATGACCTTTGGTCTCGGCGCGCGCTACACGGGGGCAATGTGGTTCGACAACGCCAACACCCGCCAGGGCGACAGCTTCACCGTGGTGGATGCGGCCTTTGGTTATGACCTGGCCGAGGACACCAGCCTGCAGCTGAACGTAAGCAACCTTCTGGACGAAAAACATGTGACCGGCGGCATCGGGGCGAATTGGTACTCGCCAGCCCGCACGATCAGCGCGACGCTGACCCGTCGCTGGTGACACAGGGGGGCCCGGACAGCTGGCTGTCCGGGCCTCCTTCAACCGCTGCTGTCGGCGGGGGCCTCTCAGCCGGTCAGCGAGCGGCGCCAGTTGGCTGGCGTCTGCCCTGCCACCGCCCGGAAGACCTTGGTGAAATGCGACTGGTCCGCAAAGCCAAGGCGCCCGGCGATCTCTGCCACGCTCAGCCCGGTTTCGCGCAGCAATTCCTGGGCACTGCGCACCCGCTGCTCCTTTTGCCATTGCAGCGGCGACATGCCGGTTGTGCTCTTGAACGCGTGCGAAAACCAGCTTTCGGAAAGTCCCACGACCGCTGCCATGTCAGAAACCGGCATCCGCCGCCCTCCGCGCTTGGCAAAGGCCGTCTTCAACTTCTGCATCTGGTAGGACGTCAACCGCCCCGAGCAGCGCTGCGGCGCCGCGATTTCCGGCGCGAGGGCCGCCATCAGAACCGCGCGGGTCAGGTTCTCGAAGTAAAGATCATCAAAGGCATTGCCGGAGATCTCGTCGATCAGCAGCTCGGCCAGGCTGTACACCTGCGGCGGCGCGTCGCGCTCGATCATGCGGTTCATCAACCCTTCGGCAAGCGTCTCTCCCAGCGCGGGCCCTAGGTAGTCGCGCAGCCAGATCGGGTCGAAATGCAGGTCCAGGTGCCGAAACTCCAGCGCAGCGGTGAAGTGACTGCGCAGCGTATACCCGGCAGGCACATAGACAATATCCGAAACCGGCCGCCCCGCGCGCCGGGGATCCGCACCGCCTTCGCTGATCTTGACGCTGGACATGTCATCCAGAAACAGCATCAGCCGCGGCACATCGGACCAATAGGTGCCACCGGCCCCGCGCCCGCCCCGTGCCTGCCAATGCAGGCCCAGCACACCATTGCAAAACCGGGAGGCCGCGGGCTCCGTAACTTCGATCCCGGCCGTTTGCCCCTGAAAGTTCTGAAGCAGCGTCATCTACACGTCCCTTGCCTGACACATAAGGATGAACTGCTGGCAGATGTTGCGGGGACGGCAGGCCATTGGCCTGCGGACCTGAGACGGCTGGCAAGTTTCTAGGCCGCGACCATACAGCCATCACACCGAAATAGCCAAGGGGGCGAGCAGAATATCCGCCCCGCCCCCTATAGCCGATGGATTACCTCCAATGACAGCAGGCAGCATCCGCCTTCAGACGCAGTAGAGATCCTTGCGGTTTTCCAGATGCCGCCGGATCAGCCTTTTCTGCCGAAGCCGCGAAGGCAGCTTGCGCACCGGGGCAGGATTGCACTGCCCGTTGACATACTCCGGGAACAGCGCCGTGAACTCCCGGCGGGCCGCGGGGGCCAGACTGCCGATGGTCTGCCGGTTCGCCAGAAAGCTTTCCGTGGCGGCACCTTCGGCAAACACGATTTCATGCGCAGAGAGGATCAGGTGAAAATACTCCACCTCCTCCAGCGTCTCGTCCACATGGATGTTCGGCAGGCTGGTCAGGCGGATCGCGGCCACCAGCACGGTTTCACAGTCGAACATGCGCTGAACGATTCCTGAGCGAACCGCCATGCGGTGTTGACGCGACACCAGGAGATCACGTTTCGGGATCCCCTCGCCCAGCGCACCGGCCCGGATGCGCACAGGATAAAGGCGCTTGTTGCGCGCCAATTCGCGCTGCGTGACGCGTCGGCGCAGCACCAGCTTCACCGGTTGCCACCCGCGATCCATCGTCTGCACCATGTCCCCCGGGCGCAATGCCTCGACCGGCACCTCCCCGGCCTGGGTGGCCACCAATGTGCCCCGGGTCAGGCAGGGCACGGACGTCGGCACCAGGTCTCCGTCGACCTTCATCGTGTCGATATCCGAATTCCACTTCAGATCGCCGAGAAACCCGCCCTCCGGCAGGCCGGTGAAATCCACCACCATCGTGGTGTACAAGTCCCCCTGCGCCGGGCTGCCCTCCAGATTGACGACACCCGAATAGGTAACTGCCAACTGTCCCGACATCCCGTCGTGTTCCGGGGCAAGGTGGAACGGAAACCCGTTCTTCGACCCCGGTGTCGACCCGCCTGCCGGGTCATCATCGGTGGTAAAGGTCGTATCAAAGACCGAGCTTGCTGGCTGCAGGTCGATCTCCAGAGAGGTCAGCAGCTTGCTGGTGGAGAGCGCGTGCCAATCGTTGCCGAAAAACAGATCGATCCCCTGCCCGGTCGCCCCGCCGTTGGTGTAGGGATCCAGCGCCTGCCAGGTCAGAACTTCGGTGCTGCCATCCGCGTATGTGGCGACGATGCGCGCGCCGTCCAGATCCACCCCGCGCGAGGTCGTATCCTCCCGCAGCCCGTGCGCGCTTTCATGCGGGGTTCCTTCCGTCCTGACAACATCAATGACTGGCACGGCACAATTCTCCAGGTTTTGCACAAAACCGCAGCATGCCCGGGCGCACATGACAAGAACAATGGACACCGGCACCCCCAGAAAGGAGGCGCCCCCTTCGGCACGCTTAATTGGCCGTCAAATTCCAGTAGCAAGGCGACATAAATAAGGCATGATTGGCCCCAGCCTGTGACGGCGCGCCTCGTGGGGGGGGGCGTTTCACGGACAGGCGGACACGGTGGCAGTCAGCGGGGCGCTCAAGGGGCGATACGGGTACCGTCCCACGCGATGCAGTGACCGCTATCCTCGGGCTTCAGCCTGTCGATCACGTCGAGCATCCGGGCCACGGACACCTCCGGTGAAAACAGTTGCCCGGCGGCAAGGTTGCGCTGGAACGGGCGAGAGAGATTGCTGTTCACCATGCCCGGGTGCATCCCGACCACGATGGCTTCGGCATTGCGGCGGCGGGTCTCTATCGCGGCATTGCGGATGACCATGTTCAGCGCCGCCTTCGAGGCGCGATAGGCATACCAGCCCCCCAGGTGGTTGTCCGAAATACTGCCGACGCGGGCCGAAAGGGCAGCAAACACCGCCCGCCTGTCGCGCGGCTGCAACGGCAGGAAGTGTTTTGCGATCAGCGCCGGGGCAATTGTATTGGCCGTGAAAAGGGTCAGGAATTTCTCCGCGCTCACCTCCCGGAGGGACTTTTCGGGCATGATGTCGTGCTGGTGCAAAATCCCGCCCGCCACGACAACCAGATCGACCGCGCCCGCCTGTGCGACCTGCTCGGCTGCGGCTTGCAGGCTGTCTTCGGTCTCGTAGCCCACCTGCAGGCACCGAACGTTTGGCGAGGCGGCGGCAACAGCCCCGCGCGACAGACAGTGGACGCGCGCCTGCGGATACCTGCGGGCCAATTCGCTCACGAAAGTGGACCCGATCGCACCGGACCCACCGGTGACTACGATATTCTGCATGGCTCCACTCTCTCTTGTTGATGACTAACCCGAATACGCCGCGCACCGCGGTTCGGATCATCAAGTAGGACTGGCGTCCTGCTCTTCCCAGCACCGGGCCGTAAATTCTCGGCAAGACATGATCCAACTTCCATGCCGCACCGTATCCGGACTATGCTGACACTAAACTTGGACAGGCCTCCCGAAAAAAACTCCGTGCTTCGGGCATTCCCTGAGGGCAAAGCAGTAGTGTCAAATGATAAACCCTATTCGCAGCTGACGGTCTGGCTGTTGGCTGTGCGCGACCATCGGGACCGCGCGGCCTTTGGCGACATGTTCGACCATCTCGCTCCGCGCCTGAAGGGCTTTGTGATCCGCTGCGGTGCCCGCCCCGCTCTTGCCGAGGAGATCGTGCAGGATGTCATGCTGACGATCTGGCGCAAGGCGGCGTTGTTTGATCCGCACAAGGCGCAGGCGTCGGCCTGGATCTACCAGATCGCGCGGAACCGCCATATCGACATCCTGCGCAAGGAAAACCGTCCCGTGCCTGACGAATTGGGCGAGGATCCGGGCACCGAGCCCGATGCCACCCAGATCCTGGCCCTAGAACAAGAGACACTGCATCTGAAACAGGCCATCGCGCAATTGCACCCCGATCAGAAGGAAATGATCGAGAAGGCCTATATCGGTGATCTGACCCATCAGGAAATCAGCGCCCAGACGGGCCTGCCGCTGGGAACAGTCAAATCGCGCATCCGCCTTGGTCTTGGGCGGCTGCGCAAGGAACTAAAAGGATTGCGTTGAATGTCTGCAATCACACATCATATCCCCGACCCGATGATCGCAGCCTATGCGGCGGGCAGCCTGCCGCATGCCTTTTCCATGGTCGTCGCCAGCCACCTTTCCCTGTGCCGCGACTGCCGCGCTGCGCTTGGCGCGCATCAGGCCGTCGGTGGCGCGCTGCTGGAGGAGGCCACGGGCGTGGCGATGTCGCAGAATGCCAAATCGAACCTGATGGCGCGGCTGGATGAGCCTGCCACGCCCGAGCCGGTCTATGACGCCAAGGGCATTTATCCGGGCCCGGTGATGCAGTCGTTGAAGGGGCAGCCGCCGCGTTGGAAGACGCTGGGCATGGGCGTAAAGCAGAACATCCTGTTCGAGGATGAAATGGGGTCCGCGCGCCTGCTCTACATACCTGCGGGACAGGCGGTGCCGGATCACAGCCACAGCGGACTGGAGCTGACCCTGGTACTGCAGGGCAGTTTCAGCGACGAGACCGGGCGCTTTGGGGTTGGTGACGTGGAAATCGGCGATGAAACGCTGGAGCACACGCCGGTGGCGGATGCGGGAGATCCCTGCATTTGCCTGGCTGCCACCGATGCGCCGCTGCGTTTCAAGGCCTTCATGCCGCGCCTTTTGCAGCCCCTGTTCCGGATTTGACAGAGGCCGCCGCCGCGGCGGTGGGCCTACTTGCCGGGGTAGACCAGCCAATCGGGCAACAGGTTGAATGCCTTGATCGCATAGGAAAAGGGCCGCGGAAAATCCGTTCGGAACCGGCTTGACCGCATGGCGGCGATCACGTGCCCGGCGGCCGCCTCCGGTGTCATAAGCTGCGGCATCTTGAAACCGTTCTTGTCTGTCAGCCGGGTCTTGATGAAGCCGGGATTGACCACGCGCAGGGTGACGCCGCTGCCCTTCAGATCATGCCGCATGGTTTCCGCGAGGCTGATCAGCGCCGCCTTGCTGGCGCCATAGCCGATCGAGGCCGGCAAGCCCCGGTATCCCGCCAGCGAGCCGACCAGCGTGATATCGCCCCGGCCCGCCGCGACGAAACCGGGCACCACCTGCCCCAGCACCCGCAGCGCACCGGTGAAGTTCACGTCGCTCATCGCCAGCACCGCGGCGCTGTCCCAGTCTTGGGTGCGCATCGGCTCGTAGGTGCCTGCGTTGTAGATGATGCCATCCAGCGGCCCGGCCTGCTGCGCGGCCTGCCGGACCGACTGCATGTCCGTCACGTCCACCGGCACCGCTCTTGCTGCGGTCAGTTCCGCCGCCAGCGCCTCCAGCGCCTCCGCCGAGCGTGCCGACAGGATCAACCGCGCGCCTTCGCGGTCGAGCTGCCGGGCGACCTCGCGGCCCAGCCCATGGCTGGCGCCGACCAGCCAGAAGGTCTTGCCTGCAAACTGCGTCACACGCCTATCCTTTCGAAAACGTTGAGCTGTCTGAAATCAGCGGCTCCGGCGGCGCGGGCTTTTTCAGGAAGGGCGCGCGCTTGACCCACAGTTTCAGCGCCTGCCAGTAGATCAGCGCCACCACCCGCGCCGCCCCCAGCGGTCGGCGCAGCGCGGCGCGCGCCAGCCCACCGGTGGTGGCAGGCCGACGCAGGCCGTTTAGCGTGGCCAGCACGCCCTCGGCCCCGTGGGTGTAATGGATGCGGATGTTGAAGGCGTGCTCGGTCATTCCGAAATTGAAGCGATAGCGCCCGGCCACCTGCTGAAACGGAGAGACATGCATCAGCTTTTCCGCCTCGATCACCTCGCTCTGCCGGATCGGACGGAAATCGGGATGCGCCGCGAAATAGCAGTGGCGGTGGCCGAACGTGTTGTTCACCTCGGCGATGAACGCGCGCGGGCGGCCGTCCCTCACCGCGATCCAGAAGCTGACCGGGTTGAAATGGAACCACAGGAAGCTGGGCTGGGTCAGCAGCAACAGCTCTGCGCCCTCCAGCACGAAACCGCGTCGTTCCAGCTCCGCGCGGAACCAGGCGATGCCACGCCCCCTGCCGCGGGGGCCGCCGTGGCGGCGGTCATGGACCGAGAACAGGTTGAAGCGGTTGCGCGACAGCAGCGGCGGTGCGCCGTCTGTCATGTCGGTCAGGATGAAATCCACCCCGTAGCGAAAGGCATTTTTCAGCCTCCCCCGGCGCGCGTGAAAGGTCTGGGCTGGAACATGTTCGATCATGCAACGGATACGGGCGTGCAGCGGTCCCGGATCACTGGTCGCACAGTTTTATCGGGAAAAATGTGATCCGCATTCCTGCCTGCGGCGTATCCGGTCCAAACAACAGCAAGGAAAACCGTCACATGCTGGATCAAACACAGGGGCCACGCCGCAAGATCGCCATCGTGGGGGGCGGCATTTCCGGGCTGTCCGCCGCCTATTACCTGGCTGGCACACATGACGTCACCCTGTTCGAGGCCGCGCCCCGTCTGGGCGGTCACGCGCGCACCGTGATGGCGGGCAAGAACGGCGACCAGCCGGTCGATACCGGCTTCATCGTTTTCAACTACGCCACCTACCCCTACCTGACCCGCCTGTTTCGCGAGCTGGACGTGCCGGTGATCAAAAGCGAGATGAGCTTTTGCGCCAGCATAGACGACGGCCGCCTGGAGTACGGGCTGAACAGCCTGCGCATGCTGACCGCGCAAAAGCGCAACCTTGTGCGGCCGCAGTTCCACAAGATGGTCGCCGATATCGTGCGCTTCGGCAAACGGGCCGAGGCCGCCGCCACCGATGACGACAAGACCATCGGCGAGCTGGTGGCAGAGCTGGGCCTCGGCAGCTGGTTCCGCAACCATTACCTGATGCCGATGTGCGGCGCGATCTGGTCGACCCCTGTCAGCGACGTCGATGCCTTCCCGGCAAAATCTCTGGTCCGCTTCTTTCGCAACCACGCGCTGCTGGCAGGCACCGGCAAGCACCAGTGGTGGACGGTCAAGGGCGGCAGCATCGAATACGTCCGCCGTCTGGAGGCCGCGCTGATGGCCCGCGGTTGCGTGATCCGCACCGCCAGCCCGGTTCAGCGCGTTGTCCGCTCGGCGGGCGGTGTGTCGGTGCAGGCGCAGGGTGCCGACGCGCAGACCTTTGACGAGATCATCCTGGCCTGCCATTCCGATCAGGCGCTGGCGATCCTTGGCGCGGATGCCACCCCGGCCGAAGCCGCGGCGCTGGGGGCGATCCGCTACCAGCCGAACACCGCTGTGCTTCACTGCGACGAAGGCCAGATGCCCAGGCGGCGCAGCTGCTGGTCCAGCTGGGCCTATCGCAGCCAGGACGGCGGCGTCGGCGTCACCTACTGGATGAACCGGCTGCAAAGCATTCCGGAAAGCGATCCGCTGTTTGTCACCCTGAATCCCTCGCGTCCGATCCCGGCTGACAAGATTTATGACCGGGTCGAATTCTCCCACCCGGTTTTCGACAAGGCCGCCCTGCGGGCACAACACCAGATCCGGGCGATGCAGGGCCAGAACAACACCTGGTTTGCCGGGGCCTACAACCGCCACGGCTTTCACGAAGACGGCATCGCCAGCGCCATGCGGATTGTCCGCATGATGACTTCTCTCACTCCCTTCCCGGTCAAAGGAACACATCATGGCATTCACGGACAAAGCCCTTCAGTCGCAATTCCTGGCGGCCTGCGCGCAACTGCGTGAGGGCCGCCTGACGCTGCGCACCCCCGACGGCGCGCGCTATGAATTCGGCGACCGCGGGCCCGAGGCCGAGATGCAGATCAATGACTGGGCGGCGGTCTCGGCGATGGTGGCGCACGGCCAGGTCGGGCTGGGCGAGGCCTATGTGCAAGGCCTCTGGGACACGCCGTCGGTCGAGGGTCTGATGCGGCTGGCAATGCAGAACCGCGAGCATCTGGGCAGCTATGATCAGGCCAGCCCGCTGAACCGGGCCAAGTTCCGCATCGTCGACACGCTGCTGCGCGCCAACTCCAAGCGCGGTGCCCGCCGCAACATCCGCGCGCATTATGATGTCGGCAACGAGTTCTATCAGTTGTGGCTGGACGACGGCATGACCTATTCGTCCGGCCTGTTCGACGCGGAGGGCGATGATCTGGCGCAGGCTCAAAGCCGCAAGAATGCCCGCATCCTGTCGCGGCTGGGGAGCGGAGAGCGGGTGCTGGAGATCGGCTGCGGCTGGGGCGGCTTTGCCGAGCAGGCCAGCGCCGAGGGCCGCGACGTGACCGGAGTCACCATCTCGCGCAACCAGCACAGCTATGCCGAAAGCCGCTTGGACGGGCGCGCCGACATCCAGCTGCGCGACTACCGCGACATTGGCGGCAAATTCGACAATATCGTTTCGATCGAGATGATTGAGGCGGTGGGCGAGCGCTACTGGCCCAGTTATTTCGCAAAGCTGAAAGACAGCCTGGCCGAAGGCGGCCGGGTGCTGCTGCAGGCGATCACGGTGCGGGATGATTTCTTTCAGACCTACCGGACCTCTTCGGATTACATACGCCAGTATGTCTTTCCCGGTGGCATGCTGCTGTCCGATCAGGTGATCGCGCAGCAGGCCAGGTCGGCGGGGCTGCAGGTGGCCGATAGTTTTGCCTTTGGCGGGGATTACGCCCGCACCTGCCGGATCTGGGCCGAGCGTCTGGCGGCGCAAAAGCGCCGGATCACGGACCTCGGCTATGGCGAGGCCTTCTTCCGCAACTGGCAGTACTACCTGGAGATCTGCGCTGCCTCCTTTGCCATCGGCCACACCAATGTCGTGCAGGTGGAACTGGCCCATGCTTAAGCTGCTCCTGACCCTCTGCCTGCTCGCGGCTCCCTCAGCGGGCTTTGCCTCTGCGGTGCAATCGCTGCTGCCGGGGGCCGAACAGCGCGGCGCGGCGACCTTCCGGCTGCTGGGCGTCCCGGTCTATCAGGCGCGGCTGTTCACCCGCGGTGGTGCACCGCTGGACTGGGGCCAGGATTTCGCGCTTGAGCTGACCTATCAGCGACAGCTGAGCCAGAAAGATCTGGTCGAGGCCACCCTGCGCGAAATGCGGCGGCTCGGTCAGGCCGCGCCGGGCCGCGCCCGGTTCGAGGCCTGCTTTCAGGGCGTCGCCCCCGGCGACCGCTATCTTGCGGTCAGCGAAGGTCCGGACCGGATCCGCTTCCTGCGCAATGGCCGCAGCGCCTGCACCTTGTCCCAGCCGGGGATCAAGCGCAGCTTCATGTCGATCTTTGTGGGCGAAAACACTCGCTCTGCCCGCTTCACCCGCGCGCTGCTGGGCTGAGGATGCTGTATCCCCGGGTCAGCCTCTATGCGATGATGCTCGCCTCGGCGGGGATCCCGCTCTACATCCACCTGCCGCAGTTTGCCTCGGTGAACCTCGGGATCGGGCTGGGCGCGCTTGGCGGCATCCTGCTGGCCATCCGGCTGTTCGATTTGGTGCAGGATCCGCTGATCGGCTGGGCCATCGACCGCTGGCCGCAGATGCAGCCGTGGTTCGCGCTGGCGGCCGCTGGCGGGCTGGCGATCGGATTTCCGCTGCTGTTCGGGCTGACGGCCGGGCCGCTGGCGGTGGCGAAACTGGTGTTGGTGCTGCTCCTGCTGTTCTCGGCCTACAGTCTGGGCATGATCCTGCTGTACGGCCGCAGCGCCACGCTGGCCAAACAATCCACCCCGCGAGAACTTCTGACATTGGCCGCCTTCCGCGAAGCCGGGATGCTGAGCGGCGTGATCTTCGCGGCCATCGCACCGGCGGTTCTGGTGGCACTCGGGGCCGCAGGTCAAGGCTACGCGGTCTTTGGTCTGGTGCTTGGGGTCTTTGCCCTGTTCACCGCGGCGGCGACCCGGCCGGTCTGGAGGCGCCCGGCGGTTACCGGCCAGCCGTTGTCAGCCATGGCCCTCGCACAGGCCGGGGCGCTGCGCCTGCTGACACTCGCAGTGCTGAACAGCCTGCCAGTGGCGCTGACCTCCACCCTGTTCCTGTTCTATGTCGAAGACCACCTGCAGCTTGCGGGCTACGCCGGGCCGCTGCTGGTTCTGTTTTTCCTCTGCGCCGGGCTGAGCGTACCGCTCTGGGCGCGCCTCAGCCAGCGGATCGGGGCGAAGCAGACGCTGCTGATCGCCATGCCGCTGGCAATCGCCAGCTTTGCCGGCGCCGCGGCGCTGGGTCCGGGCAGCCTGCCGGGATTTGCCCTGATCTGCGCGGTCTCGGGCGCCACGCTTGGGGCTGACATGGTGCTGCTGCCCGCAATGTTCAGCATCGCGCTGACCCGCGCGGGCCTCAATGCCTCCGCCGCCTTCGGCATCTGGTCCTTCGCGGGCAAGCTGGCGCTGGCGCTGGCCGCCGCACTGGCGCTGCCGCTTTTGCAGCAACAGGGGTTCCGACCCGGAGCGGACAACAGCCCGCAGGCGCTGCGCGCCCTTGCCCTGTCCTATGCGGTTCTGCCCTGCATCCTGAAGACCGTCGCCTTCGCCTTTGCCCTGACCCTGCCATCCGAAAGAGCAACAGCATGAAACTCCTCACCATCTGCCTAGCAGTCCTGCTTCTTGCCACCTTTGCGCGCAGCTACCTGTTCAGCTTCCGCGCGCAGGCACCCGAGGATTATTCCGGCACCGGTCCCGATTTCGTCCTGACCAAACACCTCTCGGGCGAGATCCTCTCCGAAGGGGTGATCTTCGGTCCCGATGGCCGCATGTCCAACAGCTTCACTGCCCGCATGGTGGGGGAATGGAACGGCGACACCGGCACGCTGAGCGAGGAATTCACCTATTCAAACGGCACCAGCCAAAGCCGCAAATGGCATCTGCGGCTTGGTCCCGGAAACAGCTTCACCGCCACCGCCGATGACATCGTCGGAGAGGCGCAGGGCACGGTTTCCGGCTCCACCGTGCGCCTCAGCTACGAGATCATCCTGCCGGAACGCTCCGGCGGGCACCGGCTGACGGCCACCGACTGGCTGTACCTGACCGGGGACGGCGTCATCATGAACCGGGCCGAGATGCGCAAGTTCGGCGTCAAGGTTGCCGAGCTGGTCGCCACCATGCGGCCCGTGCAATGACCTTCACGGGCGAGGCGAAATGACCGACGAAGGCGAACCCGCTGCCGCTGGCGATCTCATCCTCATCCTGGGTGATCAGCTCAGCCGCAATATTCCTTCGCTGACGGACGCGGACCCGTCGCGCGACATCCTTCTGATGGCCGAAGTGATGGAAGAGGCCTCCTATGTCCGCCACCACAAGAAGAAGATCGCCTTTGTGTTTTCGGCCATGCGCCATTTCGCGCAGGAACTGGAAGCCGACGGCTGGCAGCTGCGCTATGTGCGGCTGGACGATCCCGGCAACTCCGGCAGCCTGACCGGCGAGATCGACCGGCTGCGCACGGACCATCCGCAGGCGCGGGTGGTGGTTACGGAGCCCGGAGAATACCGGCTGAAGTCCGCGCTGCTGGATTGGGCGGAACAGGCGGGCGCCGAACTGGACATGCGGCAGGACAGCCGCTTTCTCTGCTCCCACCAGCGGTTTCAGCAATGGGCCGAGGGGCGCAAACAGCTGCGGATGGAGTATTTCTACCGCGAAATGCGCCGCGAGACCGGGTTGCTGATGAATGGCGATCAGCCGGAGGGCGGCAGGTGGAACTTCGACGATGAGAACCGCAAGCCCGCGAGCGGTGGAATGTTCCTGCCACGCCCGCTGCAAACCACGCCCGACAGCATCACCGAGGAGGTTCTGGACCTGGTTGACGCCCGCTTTGGCGGCAATTTCGGCAGCCTGCGCCCGTTCTGGTTCACAGTGACGCGGACCGGCGCGCTGGAGGCGCTTGAAGGCTTCGTGGAACAGGCGCTGCCGGATTTCGGCGACTATCAGGACGCCATGCTGGAGGGCGAGCGGTTCCTCTACCACTCGGTCCTGTCGCATTACATCAACGCAGGCCTGCTGGAGCCGCTGGAGGTCTGCCGCCGGGTCGAGCGCGCCTATTACGAAGGCCACGCGCCGCTGAACGCGGCGGAGGGGTTCATCCGCCAGATCATCGGCTGGCGCGAGTACATGCGCGGGATCTACTGGCTCAACATGCCGGGCTATACCGAACAGAATTTCCTTGAGGCGACCCGCCCCCTGCCGGAATTCTACTGGACCGGCGAGACCGACATGGCCTGCCTGGCCGCCGCCATCACCCAGACCCGAGAAGAGGCCTATGCGCATCACATCCAGCGCCTGATGGTGACGGGCAACTTTGCCCTGCTTGCGGGGGTCGATCCGTTTCAGGTGCACGAATGGTATCTGGCGGTCTACGCCGACGCCTATGAATGGGTTGAGGCGCCGAACGTCATCGGCATGAGCCAGTTTGCCGACGGCGGCCTGCTGGGATCAAAACCCTATGCCGCCAGTGGCAATTACATCAACAAGATGTCAGATCACTGCGCCGGATGCCGCTATGACGTGAAACAGAAGACCGGCCCCGACGCCTGCCCGTTCAACCCGCTTTACTGGGACTTTCTTTTACGCAATGCGGATAAATTGAGCCAAAATCCCCGCCTGCGCCAAGTGTATCGCACGTGGGACAGGATGGCCGCCGACAAGCAGGAGGACTATCTCCGCTCCGCCAAGAACGTGTTGGAACAGCTGTTGCCTGACCACTCTGACACCTAGCGCGGCCCTTTTGCGCAGGCGCTTTCGCAGAACAAGGCCGCCCTGCAACCAAGGCGGCCTTGAATATCCGGGCAAGCGCGTCTCCTTGGCAGCCCGTGCAGTTCACATGCTGCAATCCGCGCGGCGCGGTATCAGGCTACGCCCAGGTCAGCGACCAGAGATACTTTCGGCAGAGGCGAGGCCCGGCGCGTCCGACTTGCCGCCAAGCTTGTCGCGCACCCCCGCTTCGATCCTGTCACCCGTTTCGCGGTCAATGTTGCGCCAGTATTCGAACGCACGCTCCAGCACCTTTTCGCTGACCCCGTCGCAAAGATGTCCCACCACGTTGTCGACAAGACGCGCCCGCGCGGCGTCGTCCATCACCTCGCGGACAAGCGTGCCCGCCTGGCTCCAGTCGTCATCGTCCTCGCGCAGGGTATAGGCAGCGCGCACCATGTCGCCATCCGCATGCCACAGGCCCGCCTCTGCGCCGATGTCGGGCTGCGCGGCCGGGCCACCGTAGGAATTCGGCGCATAGACCGGGTCCGAGACCTTCTCGGTCCGCCCTGCCCCATCCTTGGAATAGCTGTAGACGGGGCATTTGGGACTGTTGACCGGGATCTGCTTGTAATTCACGCCGAGCCGTGCCCGGTGCGCATCGGCGTAGGAAAAACCACGCGCCAGCAGCATCTTGTCCGGAGACAGCCCGACGCCCGACACCATGTTGTTCGGCTCGAAGGCCGCTTGCTCGATCTCGGTGTGAAAATCCGTCGGATTGCGATCAAGTGTCAACTTGCCGACCTCGATCAGCGGATAATCCGCATGCGGCCACACCTTGGTGAGGTCAAACGGGTTAATGCGATATGTCTTGGCGTCCTCATAGGGCATGATCTGCCATTTCAGCGTCCAGCTGGGGTAATTGCCATCCCGGATCGCATTGAACAGGTCACGGCGATGGTAATCCCCGTCACGTCCGGCCAGCTTGTCCGCCTCGTCCTGGCTGAGATAGGCGTTGCCGTCACCCTGATCGGTGTGGAAGTGAAATTTCACCCAGAATTTCTCACCCTCGGCATTGACCAAAGAATAGGTGTGGCTGGAATAGCCGTTCATCTCGCGCCAAGTGCGTGGGATGCCCCGGTCACCCATCAGATACGTCACCTGATGCGCGCTTTCAGGGGACAGCGTCCAGAAGTCCCACTGCATGTCATGGTCGCGCATATCGTTGTCGGCGCGACGTTTCTGGCTGCGGATGAAGTGCTGAAACTTCATCGGATCACGAATGAAGAAGATCGGGGTGTTATTGCCGACCATGTCGAAATTGCCGTCTTCGGTATACATCTTGACGGCAAAACCCCGCGGGTCGCGCCAGGTATCCGGACTGCCGCGCTCCCCCGCCACTGTGGAGAACCGCGCGAGGACCTCGCAGGACGCCCCCGGCTGAAAGATCTTGGCCTTGGTGTAGCGCGACACATCCTGTGTGGTTTCGAAACGACCGAAAGCACCACCGCCCTTTGCATGGGGTTGCCGTTCGGGGATCCGCTCGCGGTTGAAGTTCGCCATCTGCTCGAGCAGATAGTGATCGTTCAGCACGATCGGCCCATCTGGACCTACCGTGAGCGAATGCTCGTCACTTTGGACACGGATACCTGCATCGGTGGTGGTTGGCGGAACGCCCTTTTTGTCGGTCATGTCATCTTTCCCTCTGGGTTCGCTCCCCAAAGCAACGCATGATCGTACGAAGTAGTTCCCCTTCAACTTCCAGAGCCCCTGCAGCGCCCATAGACCGGCGGCGGGTCGCAGAAAGCGGTGATCCCTCTTGTGGCGATGCAAGGCGGTCGTCATCCGAGATGCGGCTTTGCGACATCGCTGCCACCGCCTGCAGTTTACGTGTTCACTTGCTGCGCAAAGACCCCTGGTTCTGCTGCAGGAACCACCGATATGTCTCCGCGATCCCCTCCTCGAGGTCGATGCTGGCTTCCCAGCCCAGCCGCGACAACCGCGACACATCCATCAATTTCCGCAACGTACCGTCCGGCTTGGTCGTGTCGAACTCCAGCTCTCCGCGGAAACCGGTGATGCGGGCGATCATTTCGGCAAGCGACCTGATGTCCAGCGATTTGCCGCTGCCAACATTGATATGTGACAGCATCGGACTGGTTTCGCGCTGGTACGTCTCCAGCGGCAGATCCATCACGAACAGCGATGCCGCCGCCATGTCGTCAACGTGCAGAAATTCCCGCTGCGGCGCGCCGCTGCCCCAGATCACGACCTTTTGGTGCCCCTGCTGAACCGCCTCGTGGAAACGACGGATCAGCCCCGGCAGCACATGCGAGTTTTCCGGGTGGAAATTGTCACCCGGTCCATAAAGGTTGGTCGGCATGACCGAGCGGTAATCGGTACCATACTGGCGGTTGTAGCTTTCACACAGCTTGATGCCTGCAATCTTTGCAATCGCGTAGGGCTCGTTTGTCGGCTCCAGCGGCCCGGACAACAGCTGCTCTTCCCGGGTCGGGGTGTCGGCCTCCTTGGGGTAGATACAGGACGATCCGAGTTGCAGAAGGCTTTGCACCCCGGCTTCATAGGCAGCGTGGATCACATTGCACTGGATCATCAGGTTTTCGTAGATGAACTGCGCCGGGTAGGTGTGGTTGGCATGAATGCCCCCCACCCGTGCCGCCGCCAGGATCACCTGGTCCGGCCGCTCCGCCCGAAAGAAGCGAAAGACCGCCTGTTGATCCGTCAGGTCCAACTCCGCGGAGTTGCGGGTGACCAGGTCCAGCGGCTCCCCCTTGGTCCGGCGCTCGGCGAGCTGGCGCATGATCGCACTGCCAACCATACCACGGTGACCCGCCACGAATATCTTCATGCGTTCAGTCCTCCAGCGAGACCGGCATCTCGTAGCCGTGCTCCTTGAGCAACGCGTGGCGGCGGGCTGTGTGCAAATCCTCGGCTATCATTTCGGCGCACATTTCCTGTGCCGTGATCTCCGGCACCCAACCCAGCTTTTCCTTCGCCTTGGTCGGGTCCCCCAACAGGGTCTCCACTTCAGCAGGGCGGAAATACCGCGGGTCGATCCGCACTATCACGTCTCCGGGTTTCAGGGCAGGCGCCCGGTCCCCCTCTATCGCGGCCACCGTTGCAATTTCCTCTACACCACTGCCAGAGAACTCCAGCATGATCCCCAGTTCCGCAGCCGCCCACTTGATGAACTGGCGCACCGTATACTGCTGTCCGGTCGCGATGACAAAATCATCCGCCGCCTCCTGCTGCAACATCATCCACTGCATGCGCACATAGTCCTTGGCGTGTCCCCAGTCGCGCAGGGCGTCAATATTGCCCATGTAAAGACAAGGCTCCAGCCCCTGCGCAATATTGGCCAGCCCGCGGGTAATCTTGCGGGTCACGAAGGTCTCGCCGCGGCGCGGGCTCTCGTGGTTGAACAGGATACCGTTGCAGGCATACATGCCATAGGCTTCCCGGTAGTTCACCGTGATCCAGTAGGCGTAGAGTTTGGCCACCGCATAGGGTGACCGGGGATAGAACGGAGTGGTTTCCCGCTGCGGGGTTTCCTGAACCAGACCATAAAGCTCGGACGTCGAGGCCTGGTAGAAGCGGGTCTTCTCCTCCAGCCCGAGAAAGCGGATTGCTTCCAGCAGGCGCAGGGTGCCGATCCCATCCACGTCAGCGGTATATTCCGGCGCCTCGAAGGACACCGCCACGTGGGATTGCGCCCCGAGGTTATATACCTCGTCCGGCTCCACCTCGCGCATGATGCGGGTCAGGTTCGAGGTGTCGGTCAGGTCCCCATAATGCAGCTTGAAGCGGGCGTGATCCGTGTGCGGGTCCTGGTAGATATGATCGATCCGCTGGGTGTTGAACGACGAGGCGCGCCGCTTGATGCCATGTACCTCATAGCCTTTTTCCAGCAACAGTTCCGCCAGATAAGACCCGTCTTGCCCGGTAACGCCTGTAATCAGAGCTTTTTTCATAGACCGTATTCCGTCGTGTTCTGTGATGTGGCTTTCACAAAGCCACCTTGGCTCGCGTCCTTTTCAGGCCGCTGCAGCGCTCATGTCTTTTGGCCGGGCAACGGAAGCAAAGACCTCCGCCACCCTCTGCGCATCGGCGCGGCCCAGATTGTGGTGGTTCGGCAAGTAGATGCCGAATTCATGAACCAGGTCCGCATTGGGCAGGATCTGTTCGCCATATTCGCGCACCCAGAAGGGATGGCGCGCGATGTTGCCACAGATCAGCGGGCGGCATTCGATCTGGTGCGCCTTCAGCGTTTCAAACACCTCCATCCGGTTTTCCACCAACGTGCCGTAGGCGAAGGACGACAGCAGCCCGGTATCGCTGCGCTGCCGGTAGTGACCAGGCAGAGCCTCTGCATAGGCGTCGAAGTTGCGCGCCCGGACGGTGCAGATGTCATCCAGCTTCTTCAGCTGCATGCGCCCGATAAAGGCCTGAAGGTCGGTGGAGCGCAGATTGAAGCCCGCATGGTAGAAGGTGTAGAAATTGCGGAATTCGTCGATCTTGTGCTGGCTTTTCAACCGCTCGCGGCGCTGCGGATCCAGGTCGCGGCTCCAGCCATGGGACCGCAGCGACAGCATCACCTGGTGCAGCTCGGCATCGTCGGTGACGACCATGCCGCCTTCGATGGTCGAGATATGATGGCCGTAGTAGAATGAAAAACTGCCCGCCGCGCCGTGGCAACCCAGCTTGCGATCCCCATAGGTGGACCCCAGCGCCTCGCAACTGTCTTCCAGCAGCAGGATGTCGTAGCGGTCGCAGATCTCCTTGATTTCCTTCATGTGATTTGCGTGGCCCAGCACATGCACCAGGATGAGCATCGACGGCGCTTCCTTGCGGCAAAGCTCCTCGAGATGGTTGAGGTCGAGGCCCAGATTGTCCGGGTCGCAGTCACAAAGTCGTACGTCAAAGCCCAGCTGCATCAGCGGCGATACCGTAGTGACCCAGCTGACGGCGGGGGCAATCACCTTGTTGTTGCGCAACCGCCCGGCTTCCTTGGCGGCGTAGATCATCAGCAAATTGGCCGAAGAGCCCGAGTTGACGAAGACCGCGTGGTTGCAGCCCATCCACTCCGCGAATTCGCGCTCGAACTCTACGGTCAGCGCATCCTTGGTCAGCCGGTTGCCGGCCAGCATCCATTCCGCCGTCGCTTCCAGCTCGGCCTGCGAAATCGTTTCCTCCGCCAGGGTCACCGGCTTTCGGGCTATCATGTTCATGCGCGTGCCTCCCGCACAGCCTGCATGGCCTTCAGTTCCACATAGTAGTGGCGCACCTCATTGTAGGCCGCCGCGATCTCGGCCTTCTTGCGCGCATCCTTGAAGGCATCGATCGTGATGCTGCCATCATGGGCGCGGAAGCTGGCCAGGGGTTCCTTGACAAAGCCCACCTTGGGGTAGCGCAGCATCGACAGCAGCGACGCAAAAATATCCGGCCCAACGCCGTGATACTCATGCCCCTGCAGCGGCAACCGCCCCTGGTACAGCGCGTCAATCAGGATTTGTTTGCGAAACACTGCGGCACCGGGCGAAATCAGCGATCCGACGATCTTTTCCTCGGCCAGATGGTTTTCAAAGACCCCCGAAGACGGCAACCAATCCAGAAACTGGGTCATCATCTGCTTGCCGCTGCTGTCGTCGACCACCTCGGCGCCGGTAAAGGCAAAGCCCACGTCACCTTTCAGCAGCGCCGCGCATTTCTCGATGAAGGTGGGGTGAATCCAGTCGTCGTCATACTGCAGATGCACATACTCTCCCGAGGCATGCAGCACCCCCTCCAGCCAGCAGAAGTGCGGGCCGAAATCGCGCTCGCGGCGCACGTAGATGATCTTGTCACCGTAGCGTTCCGCAACCTCCGGCGTAGTGTCGGTCGAACCGTGATCCACTACGATGACCTCGCAGGGATGGGTTTGCGCCAGAGCACTGTCGATGGCCTTTGGCAGCATCTCCGCCCGGTTGAAGGTCGGGATAACGATGGAAATCTGTTCAGGCATTACCTTCTCCAAGTATGTCGTGCAGGCGCGAAACATCCGCGACCAGATTGTTGCTCTGCCCCATGGGTTTGATCTTGAGTGGGAACGGCGCCAGGGACCGGGCGAAATCAGCCACCGTCATCGGCTTGCCTGAGGCCACGTTCACCACGCCTTCCGCGTTCGACAGCGCCAGCCGCACCAGATACCGCGCCGCAGCGCTGGCGGCGAGAAAATCCCTCAGACCGTCGGCGCCATACAGTTCGAACTCGGCGTCCGGATCAGCCTCGGCAAACCGCCTTTCCAGCGCCGGTCGCAGGTAGCTGCCGGTCTGGTCAGGATCGTGAATGGAAAACACGCGCCCGATGCACAGCGACCGACCCGACGCGGCGCAAATTTCCTGTGCGGCCTGTTCAGCCATCAACTTGCTCTGCCCGTAGACCGAGACCGGCTTGGTCTCCGCCGTCTCCGAAATCGGGGTTTCCCGGCTGGCGTAAACATGACTGGACGAACACAGCAGCATCCGGGCGGACGAGCCCGCAAGCGCCGACAGCAGATTGATCGTCCCGCCGACATTGACCGCATAGGCCTTGGCCGGGTTGGCGTTGACATCTGCAACCGGAACCATGGCGGCCAGGTGAATAACGAGGTCCAGCGGGCCCGCCTCTGCCAATGCCGCAGTGGTCTCCGCAAGGTTGGTCAGGTCCGCCCTGTTGCGGATCACCTCGGCCCCAGGGGCAAGCTCGGCCAGCGCGTTGAGCGCATGACGGCCGACAATGCCGCCGCTGCCCGTGATATAGATCTTTGCCGCCATTGTTACTCCGCGGCAACCGGTTGCGCGGGAAGGCCAAAGATCCTGCGGTAGCGCGCTTCCAGGCTGGCGCTCTGCTTTTCGATCTTGTTCAGCGGTCGGCGCGCGGCAAAGGCCTCCGGCTTGTTGTACCAGGAGAAATCATTGCTGAGCACGCCGTTGGCAAAGGACTTCTTGCTCAGCCCTTCCGTCTTGACGAGTTCATTGTCCTTGTGTGGCCGGAATTCCGCCTGGGCGTCCGGATCGGAGTAGTAGCGGCCAATGATCTTCGGCAGGCGTGTCAGCTTCAGTTTCTTCTGCTGCAGCAGGGTCCAGAAGATCGTATCACCAATCGACAGGATCGGCTCTCCATTGCCGAAATAGGTCGGGTACCATTTACCGACGATATCCAGATCCCAGAGCGTGGCGGCGCCGAAGGTGCCGCGCTCGCCCGATCCGCTGCCCAACCTCAGCCCTTGTTGAGGGCGCGGCGGCCAGTTCGGCACGAATTGGGTGTCTTCGATCCCCGTCACCGGAAACTCCAGCGACAGATGCTCCCGGTCGAAACAGATCAGCCAGTCGCCGCCGACCAGGGCAGACTTGGTCGTCCTCGCGGCCTCCACCAGTTCCTGCGCAGCGCCCACCGCCAGCCGGTCATCCATGTTGAGGTTCATGACATAGCGGGTCTTGGCAAGCGCCACCCCCGCAGCCCAGGCTTCGTAGATGGTCAGGGGAGCGGAAAAGGAATGCCACGGCGCGTCCAGCCAATCCGGGGCCTCATCTCCATTGTCGAAGATGTAGCAGGGTTCAACAGGGATGGACTGCGCTTTCAGGTTTTCCCAATGCGAACGCAGCAGCTCCAGCTTGTCGGTTTGCTTGTGCCAGACCGCGCAGAAAACGGTCACCAATGGGCGGTTCTCATGCGTTTCATCGGGCTGATTATGGGATACGAACTGCATTCCGTGGCTTCTCCAATTCCCTTCGCGTGGGATTCTCCCAGCTGGACTTGGAATACGGAGCAAAAAATAAGATTGAGTTAAATTGCCAAGACTGGAGCCACGGGTGACATGGGTAAAATCGTCCCCTTGATGTCAGGCTACATCAATGCGTACAGCTCTGCAGGCTCGGCTCCGCAGAAAGCCGCGCCGCGACAGGACCGCTCCTCTACCGGCGGATCGACGAGCAGCCTGACAGACACACGCCTCCCCCTCAGAACGCGCACAAAAGCCTCAGTACGACCGCCACAAATGGATCAAGTCGGCCCAAGAAACGAAGGGGTGACGGCGCTCGCGGTGGCTGCTGCCCTGCAGTCACCTTTCTGGCATTACCCGCCAAGCATTTCCGGTCTTCTGGTTATGACGCCGCCCCATCGACCTTGGCCAAAAGGTAACAGCAGGCCTCGGTGTCGAACCCTTCGACCTTGTATCCTTGGGAAAAGGCGGAAGTCATTTCTTCCCGCACCCGGAGCCGCTCGGAAATGGCCGCGTCCAGATCGGCAACCCGCAGCCTGTCCAGGTCTTTGGGAACCTCTACCGTCAAGGTCTCCCCTGCCCCGTCCGCGACAGCCGTTGCCTGCCCTTTTGCCAGCGCTTCAACGCGCGGAGCGGTCAGATGCCAGTCGACAAGCAGCCGGTCGGATGGGATGCCAGCGTTGATGCCGACCATTTCGCCGTAATAATCTTGGTAATACGTGCTGGCAGACCCGCCCAGACGGGCGATATTCAGCCCCGCGTTGATGCGGCGCAGCGGATCGAACGTCCAGCGGACCAGCGTGATACCGCGTGCGAGGCACCAGTCGCGCTGGAACCATTTCAGCTTCGCTCCCAATCCCATCCCGCGGCTGTCGGGATGCACGGCCAGCCGGTGCGAGTGCTGGATATGCGGCTGGCTGGTCGGAAAGCCGAACAGAAATCCCAGCATGCGCCCGTCCTTGAAGGCCCCCGCGACAAGCCCGCCTTCGTGCTGGATCGCAAGCATCAGATCGGAGTTGTCCGGCGGATCGTCCTTGCCCCAGACCTCTTTCTGGAACCATTCCGCGTGCTTGAGTTCAGCCACGCCGCTCAGCTCGCGCAGGAGCAGCCCTGCGTTCGGCATGTTCATGCGGTGACCTCCTCGGTGTGGTCGGTGACGGTCTCCAGATAGGCGCGGTCCAGCGTGACGCCGATGCCCGGCCCCTGCCGGGGCACCGGCATTTCACCATTGCGCGCCTCCAGCGCCTCGTTGGTGATGTCGCGTTCGAAATAACGGCTGGCGCTGGAGGTGTCGCCGGGCTTGGTGAAATTGGCGAGTGTCGCCAGGTGGATGTTGTGCGCCCGGCCGATGCCGCTTTCCAGCATGCCGCCGCACCAGACCGGCACGCCGAAGGCTGCACAGGTGTCGTGAATGGCGCGCGCCTCGGCAAAGCCGCCGACGCGACCGACTTTGATGTTGATGACCCGCGCGGCGCCTGTTTCCAGCGCCTTGCGCGCGTCGCTGGCGCTGCGGATGCTTTCATCGAGGCAGATCGCGGTCCGCAGGCTGCGTTGCACCTTGGCGTGGTCGTGGATGTCGTCATAGGCCAGCGGCTGTTCGATGTAATCCAGCCCGAAATCGTCCAGCGCCTGCAGCACCGGCAGATCCGCCAGCCCGTAGTCGGTATTGGCATCGACCGTCAGCTTGATGTCCGGGTATTCACTGCGGACCGCCTCGACGATGCGGACGTCATGGCCCTGTGCGATCTTCAGCTTGGTGCGCTTGTAGCCCTGCTCCAGCGCCGCGCCGACCCGCTCCAGCGTGGTCTCCACCGGTGCGATGCCCAGGCTCACGCCGACGTCGACATGATCGCCGGTACCGCCCAGAGCCGCCTGCAAAGGCAGTCCAAGGCTCTTGGCCCAAAGGTCCCAGAACGCCATTTCAACCACCGCCTTGGCCATGCGGTTGCCGCGCCAGGGCGACAGGATCGGCTGCAACTCATAGGGCGAGGCAAAGCGCTTGCCGACGATCTGCGGCAGCAGAACCTCACGCAGGAAGGTCATCGCGCCGGAAATGGTCTCTTCGAGGTAATCCGGCGCCGGGTCCATCACCGCTTCGGCGACGCCTTCAATGCCTTCGCCCTTCAGCACCAGCAGCGGAAAGGTCTTGGCGGTCATCGTGCCGGAAGAAATCACGAAGGGGGTCAGCAACGGCAGGCTGACGATGCGCAGCTCGGCGCTCTCGATGCGGATGCCCTGGTGCAGCGGGGCGGGCGAAATGGGGGCGTCACTGGACATATCTGAAACCTGAATAAGGGCCGGGATTACATCGCCTTGGCGATGAACCGGCGGAATTCGTCTGTTTTGGGATTGGTGAACATCTCTTCGGGCGGGCCTTGCTCAGCGATGCGGCCCTCGTGCAGAAAGACCACCTCCGAGGACACCTCGCGGGCAAAGCCCATCTCGTGGGTGACGACGATCATCGTGCGTCCCTCAGCCGCCAGGTCCTGCATCACCTTCAGAACCTCGCCCACCAGCTCGGGGTCGAGCGCCGAGGTCGGCTCGTCGAACAGGATCGCATCGGGCTCCATCGCCAGGGCGCGGGCGATCGCCACGCGCTGTTGCTGGCCGCCGGACAGCTGTGCGGGGTACATCTGCATGCGCTCCTGCAAACCAACCCGCCGCAGCAGCATTTCGGCGCGGTCGCGGGCTTCGGCCTTGCTCTCGCCCTTGACCTGGACCGGCCCTTCCATCACGTTTTCCAGCACCGTGCGGTGGGTCCACAGGTTGAACTGCTGAAACACCATGCCCAGCCGGGCGCGGATCGCCTCGATGTGGCGCGCGCTCTGCGGCTTGCCGTTCCTCACCAGGATCTCTTCGCCGTGCACGGTCACCTTGCCCGAGGTCGGCGTCTCCAGAAAATTCAGGCAGCGCAGGAAGGTCGACTTGCCCGAGCCGGAGGAGCCAAGGATGGAAATCACGTCGTGGTTCCGGGCTTCCAGCGAGATCCCCTTGAGGACCTCGACATTGCCAAAGGACTTGTGGATGTCTTCGGCCTTCACAATGGTATCCGGTGCGGTCATGCCCGTGTCTCCTTCAGGGGCTGGGCGGTGGCTTGGGAGGTATGGCGCGCGCCGATATGGCGGCTGAGGCGGCGTTCAGCCTGCCGCCAGAGCAGGACAAAAATGGCCGTGATGCAGAGGTAGATCAGCGCAGCCCAGAGATAGACCGAGAAGTCGAACGTCTTGGAAAACACCTGCCGGGTGCGGCCCATCAGGTCAAAGACGGTGACGACGCTGGCCAGGGCGCTGGCCTTCATCAGCAGGATCACCTCGTTGCCGAGCGCGGGCCAGGCAATCCGGTAGGCATGCGGGAACACCACCCGGCGCAGCGTCTTGAGCCGGCTGAGGCCGATGGCCTTGGCGGCTTCGATCTCGCCGCGCGGCACGCCCAGAATGCCGCCGCGCAGGATTTCGCTCTGATAGGCGGTGGAGTTCAGTGCAAAGGCCAGCAGCGCGCAGTTGAACGGATCGCGGAAAAAGCTCCACAGGCCCCACTCCTGCAGCAGCGGGCGAAACTGACCCGAGCCGTAGAAGATCAGGAACAGCTGCGCCAGTATCGGGGTGCCGCGCATGAACGACACATAGATCCGCAGCGGCGCCTGCGCCATCGGCGCGGCATGGACGCGGACCAGCGCAAGCACCGGGGAGACCGCAGCGGCGATCAGCGCCCCCATGAGCGTCAGCTTGATCGTCATCAGCGTGCCGTCCAGCAGCCGGGGCCAGTATTGCACCAGAATTTCAAAGGGGTTCATCTCAGGCCCTCCGGATGCCGCGGTTGGCGCGGCGTTCCATCTGCGCCAGCACCAGTTCCGACAGGACGCACATCGCCCAGTAGATCAGGCAGGCCAGCAGGTAGAAGGTGAAGGGTTGCTTGGTCACACCCACGGCGACCTTGGTCATCCGCATCAGATCATCTAGCGCAATGACGGAGACCAGCGCGGTATCCTTCAGCATGTTGATCCACAGGTTGCCCAGCCCCGGCAGGGCAAAGCGCCAGACCTGCGGCAGCTGGATGCGCAGGAATATCTGGCGGCTGCTCATGCCGATGGCCCGCCCCGCTTCCACCTGGCCCCGGTCCAGCGACTGGAACGCGCCGCGCAGCACTTCGGCTGCAAAGGCACCGAACACCATGCCAAGCGCCACCACACCGGCGGCAAACGGGCTGAAGTCGATGGGAGAGGCCTCAGGCGCCCACCAGCGCAGGGCTGCATTGATCAGCAGACCGGCACCGTTGTAGACCACGAACAGCGTCAGGATTTCGGGCAGGCCGCGCATGATGGTGGTATAGCCGAAGCCCAGAAACCGCAGCGGCCGCGCACGGGACATCGAGGCAAAGGCGGCCAGAAAGCCGATGCACAGGCCCACGGGCAAGGTGGCGATGGCCAGCTGCACCGTGATCGCCAGCCCCTGCAGGATTTCGTCCCCCCAGCCGACATCACCGTATGAGAACAGTTCAAACATGGATGACCTTTTCAGGCTGGAGGGACCAGGGAGATGCCCCGGTTACTTCATCGTGTAGACGTCGATGTCGAAGTACTTGTCATTGATCGCCTTGTAGGTGCCATCGGCGCGGATCTCGGCCAGCGCGGCGTTCAGCTTCTCGCGCAGCGCGTCATCCTCTTGGCGCACGGCAATGCCGACACCGTCGCCGACAAAGGCCGGATCGGTGATCGGCTCGCCCGCCAGTTCGCAGCAGCTGCCATCGTCGCTTTTGGTGGTCCAGTCCAGCATCGGCAGCATGTCCCCGACCTGCAGGTCGATACGGCCCGAGGCCATGTCGAGGTTGACCTCGTCCTGCGTCGGGTAGAGGCGGATGTCAGCATCCGGATAGGCCGCCTCGATATAGTCGGCCTGGGTGGTGCCCGATTGCGCGCCGATCACCATGCCGGACAGCGCCTCGTTGGTGAACTCGGTGATGTCCGAACCCTTCGGCACCACATGGGTCATCGCGGCCAGGTAATAGGGATCGGTGAAATCGACCTGTTTCTTGCGCTCTTCGGTGATGAACATCGAGGCGATGATGAAGTCGTACTTGTCGGCCAGAAGACCGGGAATGATGCCGTCCCAATCCTGCGCCACGACCTCGCAGTCCTCACCGATGCGTTTGCACAGCTCCAGCCCGATTTCCACATCGAAACCGGCGATGCTGCCGTCGGATTCGATGTAGTTGAACGGCGGATAGGCCCCTTCGGTGCCAAGGCGCAGCCCCTCGGCCGAGGCCGCCCCGGCTGTCATGGCCGCTGCCGCAAGCGCAAGGGTCACAGTCTTTTTCAGTGTCATCTTCAGTCTCCTGTCGGGTTCCAAGTTCTTGTTATTTTTCAATGGCGGACACCGGATCACCCACATGGCCGGTGAAACGGCCATAAAGGTCCGCGATGCGGTTCAGGCGTCCTTCGACCTGCGGCCCCAGCTCCATGAAGACGCCATTGATGATGAGGTTGGACAGGCTCGCCATCTGTGCGGTGGAGTCCCAGAACTGGTTGAACTGGGTCGGCACGGCAAAGACCTCGTCCGCGGCCTCATGGCCCCAGTCGCAGAACGCATCGGTGATCAGGGTGACCGGGATGTCGACCGCCTTCGCGGAGCGCGCCAGCAGCTTGGCCAGCCGCGAATACCGCCGGGCCTCGAAGATCACCAGGCAGGCGTCCTGCTCCGAGGCCAGCACCTCGGCGAAATTGCCGGCGGCCAGATCCAGCAGGGTCACCTGGTCGCGCAGATACTGCATCTGGTTAGCAAAATACTGGGCAAGCCCGCGCTCGGTCTGAAACCCGGCGACATAGACATTCTGGGTGGTGGCCAGCCGGGCGACGACAGCCTGCCATTCGGGGGAGCGGGCATATTCATAGATCTTCACCACCGCCGCGATCTCGAGCTCCATGCCTTGCGCAAGATGGCCCTCGTCATCGCGCGCGGTTTTGCGCAGCTCGTTCAGCCGGTCGCTGACCAGCCAGGGGTGATCGCCCAAATCCCCCTTCAGATGCTCCTTCAGGTCCTTGAAACTGGCGTAGCTAAGTCCGCGGCAGAAGCGCCCAACGGTGGCTTCGCTCACCCCGACCTTCGCGGCCAGGCTGGCGGCAGTCTCAAACGGCACCTGATCCAAGGTGCTCAGCATGAAATTGGCGATGGCCCGTTCGGCTTTCGAACCGGTTTCAAGCGCATGGGTCAGTTTGGAGCGGAGAGGGGCGGACAAAATTGCAGACCTTGCAGTGGAATGGGCTTCTTACGAAACTTTGCAAGAAAACTTTCACAGAGTCAACAATGTCAGAAAAACCTCCTGAAAGCGCCTTAGGGTCAGGATGCATTGATTTCCGCCGCACTCCGTGATTCATGGCTCGGAAAATGGAGCTGTGACATGAGCGATCTTTTCTGGCTGACCGACGAGCAGATGGCCAAGCTCACCCCTTTTTTCCCGAAGTCGCATGGCAAGCCTCGGGTTGATGACAAGCGGGTGCTGAGCGGAATTATCTTCATAAATCGCAATGGTTTGCGATGGCGTGACGCTCCTGCCACCTATGGTCCCTACAAGACGCTCTACAGCCGGTGGAAGCGTTGGAGCGAGAAAGGCATCTTTGCGCGGATGATGGTCGGGCTGGCTGCCGAATGCGGCGAAGAGAAGACCATGATGATCGACGCGACCTACCTGAAGGCCCACCGCACAGCGACCAGCATGGCCGCGAAAAAGGGGGGCAAAGTCGCCTGATCGGGCGAACCAAGGGCGGCATGAATACCAAACTGCATGCCATCTGCAACAGCCAAGGGCGACCGCTCAGGCTGTTCGTCACCGCTGGGCAGGTCAGCGACTACATCGGTGCGCGGGCGTTACTGAGCAGCCTACCCAAGGTGGACTGGCTGCTCGGAGATCGCGGCTATGACGCTGACTGGTTCCGAGACGCGTTGAAGGTCAAAGGGATACGCGCTTGTATCCCTGGCCGAAATCAGCGCACGGCGAAAGTGAAGTATGACAAGCGCCGATACAAACGGCGCAACCGCATCGAGATCATGTTTGGCAGGCTCAAGGACTGGCGGCGCGTGGCGACACGCTATGACCGCTGTCCCAAGGTCTTCCTTTCAGCCATCGCCCTCGCAGCAGTCGTCATCTATTGGTTATGAATCCTGACCCTAGGAAAATGGCCAGTTTAGGCTGTTAGTCTCCGCCTGCCGCGAGATGGACTTGCCGCAGGCGCTACGCTGCCGCAAGGCCGGTTGGATCGAGCAGCAACGTTTACTGAAGGTTTCTTTGGGAAGAAACGCGAGGACAGGCTGCCTAATCAATAGCCAGAGCGGCCCGGTATCGTTCCGAGGAGATCCAATTGCCGAGCCGCTCAAGAATTCCGTCAAGCGTTGCAAGCTCCTGTTCCGATAACGGTTGGGTCAGTATGGTCTCCAAACGGTCAGATAACTGACGGGCGATGCGGCGTATGTTTTGCCCTCTTGCAGTTGTTCTCAGCAGAAACACCCGCGCGTCTTCGATTGAATTCTCCCTTTCAATCAGACCGTTGCCCAAAAGGGTTCGTATAATCCTGGATGTCAGGCTGCGCTCCAGCCCCGTGGCCTTGGCGATCTCCGCAAACGTAGTGCCGGGCGTGTCGTCGATCAACCTCAAGACCCGCAACTCCCGGATGCGCAGACCCGTTTCGCGCAAGAATATCTCGTCGTTTGCACGGATCGCTTCCTGCGCCACGAGCTCGAGCCGGTAGGTCAACCTTTCGTTTTTGAAGACTTTTTTCATTTCCATCCAACTACATAATTTCTGTGCGGCGGTGCAAAAAAGGTATCGGTCGATACCCTGATTTTAAAGAGCAATATTCTTATGCTCCAATCAGTTTGCAGATTTAATCTCAAACAACAACCATCTCATCATGAGATATAAAGGGGATCCGACGCATGTTTTCAGAGTGGTACAGCATCCAGAAGCCCACTTCCGAGAGCTGGCTGCACCATCTCCACAGCCACCCCGAGACCGGTTTTAGAGAAACCAGAACCGCTGCCTTCGTCGCCAGTCGGCTAGCGGAATTCGGTTATGAAGTTGCCACCGGGCTTGGCGGGACTGGTGTCGTCGGAACCCTTCACGGCGCAGGCGCAAGTGCTGCAGCGCCAGGCCGCCGCATCGGCTTCCGTGCCGAGCTGGATGCGCTGCCAATGGCAGAGGAAGCCGATGTGCCTTACCGTTCCAAGGTCAAGGGGCGGTTCCACGGCTGCGGCCATGACGGTCACACCGTCACTGCGCTGACTGCGGCAGCCTATCTGGCACACAACCCAGATTTCGGCGGCACCGTGCATTTCATCTTCCAGCCAGCCGAGGAACTGCTGACCGGCGCCCGCGCGATGCTGGCCGACGGCCTATTCGAACGCTTCCCCTGTGACGAGATTTACGCTCTGCACAACCTGCCCGGCCTGGCTGCCGGCCATGTTGGCATCCCCTCTGCTGCAGCAATGGCGTCAGCAGACAACATCGACGTCACCATTCGCGCCAATGGCGCCCACGGATCAATGCCACATACCGGCGAGGACGCTATCGCGGCGGCCGCAGCTTTTATTGGCATGGTACAGCAAACCTCGACCCGGATCATCGATGCGCGGGAAGCCGGTGTGATTTCCTTTGGCGTCCTTAGCGGGGGCACGGTTCGCAATGTGCTGCCTGCCGAAGTCTGGGTTGAAGGTACAATGCGCAGCAACGCACAGGATGTGCGGGACAGGCTTGCGACACTGCTAAAGGAAGCCGCCGCTGCTACCGAGAGCCTTTACGGCGTGGAGGTAGATCTGCAGGTCACCGAAATTGCTCCTGTAACTCGAAACAATGACGACGCGGCCGCCGCAGTGGCGGCTTCTGCCAGACGAGTCGCCGGTGCGGAGAAGGTCGTCCTAGGCGCGCGCAGCCTGATGGCCTCCGAGGACTTTTCTGAGTTTCTGAACCAAGTGCCGGGCAGCTACTTTTTCATCGGCCAGAATGGACGGGCGCCGCATCACCCAGAGTTCGTTTTTGACCCGGAAATCATTCCCCTAGGCGCTGCGATATTTGCTGATTTGGCCCGATCACGGACCAGCAGCTGACCCAGACCAAATCCGCACACATGAAGAGACACGATTATTTTCCAAGGGAGGAAACAAATGATCAACCCAGCTAGAAATTTGCTTGTAGGTGCCATCGCCGCAACCGCAGTCCTGAGCGCCACCACCCAATCCGCCGACGCGGAGACACTGACGCTGTCATCCTGGGTTCCGCCAACGCATTTTGTGCATACCGACTTTCTCGTGCCCTTTACCGAAAAGGTCGCCGAGGTCACGGAAGGCCGTGTCACCGTGACCATCCTACCCGCGCCGCTGGCTAGCCCGCCGCAGCACTGGGAACTGGCCCGCAATGGTGTCGCCGACATCACTTGGGGCAATTTCACTTACGAGCCAGAGCGCTTCGTCCCGCTGTGGTTCGCAGAATTTCCCAACGCCGGCACCGATGCAGAGGCACAAAGCCGCGCGCTTTGGCAAACTTACGAGAAATACCTGGCCAGCAACCCTGCCTTCGACGGTGTGAAAATGCTGGCAGTGGGCATGTTCGGCGGCGGCCAGCTGCACCACGGAAGCTCAGCAGTTACCACGCCGGTTGAAGTGGCCGGTCAGAAATTCCGTATGGGAGGCCCGATCCAGGAAGAACTGCTAAGCGAACTGGGAGCGGTTCCGGTCGCAGCACCCGCCACCAAAGCGTATGAAATGCTGGAAAGCGGTGTCATCGACGGGTCGCTGCACACGATGGAATCTGTGATCAACTTCCGCCTCGAAAACAGCCTCAAATATCATACCGTCTTTCCCGATGGCTTTTACGACGCGACCTTCTTCGTCATCATGAATGGCGCCAAATGGGACCGGCTCAGCGACGCCGACAGAGCTGCGATCGAAACAATCACCGGTGAAACCTTGTCAGCAGCTTGGGGCAAGAACTTCGATCAGCAGAACCCAGCCGCCAGGGAAAAGCTGGCCGCTCTAGGTCACGAGATTGCTGAAGCCTCGCCCGAGCTGATTGCTGCGGTGAACAGTATCTATGAAGTGATGGTATGGGAGTGGACCGAAAAGGCAAAGGCATCCGGCGTAGAAGACCCGGAAGCTATGCTCTCTTTCTACAAAGAGACCTACACCGAACTGGCCACAGAATAACGCTCTTCGGCAAACCACCCGGGGACGGTTCCACCGTCCCCTCTCTACTAAAGGAGGCCGTAATATGCGTACTCTATCTCTGAAAATTCGCCGCGCGGTAGAAATGGCAATGGCCCTGTTTCTGCTCGCCATGGTGGCTCTCACTTTCGTTGATGTGATTGGCCGACGACTGTTCGGTGAACCTGTTTACGGTGCAAATGACATTACCGAGCATCTGATGGCACTGGTTGTCTTCGCCGGTCTTCCATTGGTGACAGCTGCAGGGGCGCACCTTACAATCGACCTTCTGGACAAACTGTTGGACCGCCCTGAGTTGGCATGGTGGCGTACTCTAATCGGGCTCCTGGTCGCAAGCGTGTTCGGCGTGATGGCCTGGCTGTTCATAAAACACGGCCTCAATGCAATGCAAATATCTGAAGTCAGCCAAGCGCTTCGGATACCGCGCGCACCGCTTTACTTCTTCATTGCCCTAAGCTGCGCACTGTCTGCATTGGCCTCACTTGCCGTCGTCTTCGACAGTACTTTGGCCGACGCTAAAAATACACAAAAGGAAGAAGTTCTGTGATTGCCGGTTCTCTGTCCATGGCTGCGGCCATCCTGCTGGCCTTCCTCAGGATCCCGCTAGCCTTTTCTCTTATCGCTGTTTCAGTCGTTGGTATCGGGTTGGCAATCAATTGGCACATTGCGCTGCAGCTGGTGCCGCTGACGATCTCAGACGCGGTACTGTCCTATGACCTTGCTGTGGTGCCTATGTTCATCCTGATGGGCAACGTCATTTCCAAGACCGGGATCGCCCACGATCTGTTCCGCGCCGCCTATGCCTTTGTGGGCAACGTGCGCGGCGGGCTGGCGCTTTCCGCCATGGCCGCCTGCTCCGGCTTCTCAGCGGTCTGCGGCTCTAGTTATGCCACCGCCGCCACCATGGCTAAGGTATCCTACCCGAGCATGAAAAAATACGGCTACTCAGACGAGTTGGCGGCCGGCACCATTGCCGCCGGCGGCACGCTCGGCATCCTGATCCCCCCCTCGATCATCATGGTGGTCTACGGAATTCTGACACAGACCAACATCGGCGACTTGTTCATTGCCGGAGTTGTACCGGGGCTGATCGGTCTGGCGGCCTATATGGTGGCGATCCGAATTATCGCCGCATTGAATCCAAGCCATGCGCCGCGCGGGGAGAGCACCCCCTGGCCGGAAAAGATCCGGGCGCTGTCGGGCGTCTGGCCTTTCCTGCTGCTATTCGGGCTGATCATCGGCGGGCTGTATGCCAGACTCTTCACCCCCACCGAGGCCGCAGGTATGGGAGCCGGTCTTGCCATCCTGATCGCGGCTTTTCACGGACGGCTAGGTTGGAGCGTACTGCGCACCATTATCATTGATACCGCCTATACCTCGGTATCTCTCTATACTGTCTTGTTCGGCGCTCTGATGCTCTCAAAGCTGCTTACCCTGTCCGGGCTTGCCGCAGGTGTACTCGGACTGGTGGAGGCAAGCGGGCTCGAAGGCATCGCGCTGATTTTCGTAATCATGGCGGTGTTCTTAGTGCTGGGCTGCGTGATGGACTCAATGGCCATCATTCTGATCTTCGTGCCGCTGTTCGCACCGGTGGTGGTTTCCCAAGGCTTTGACCTGGTCTGGTTCGGCATCATTGTGATCGTGGTGACCGAAATCGCCCTTGTCACACCGCCCGTCGGTATGAACGTCTTTGTTCTCAAGGCAGTGTTACCGGAAGTACCGGTCGTCAAAATCTTCAAAGGATTGGTGCCCTTCATCATCGCCGACGTAGCCAGGCTTGCCCTGCTAATCGCCTTCCCTGCCCTCACCCTTTGGTTGGGAAGCACGGTGGGATAACCCTCCCCCGTTCAGGCGTCCATTGCCTGGACGGGACGTTTTTTTGGCAGCTCTCGCGGCCCGCCCGCCGCGTTTGCAGCAATTCAGCCCGAGGAACTTGGGTCTCTGCACAGCGCGAACAGCCCCGCACGCGAATTGATCCCCAGCTTGGCGTAGGCACGTTTGCGATAGGTGATCACCGTGTTGGGGGCGACCTCCAGTTCCGCCGCGATCACCTCCGCCTTTTGTCCCGCGAGGATCCCTAGGCAAACCGCACGCTCCCGCTCACTCAAAGCGTCCAGAGCAGGCGGTGTGGCGCTATCGGCGACACGCTCGAAATGCATCAGCGCCAGCCGACCAGCAATGCGCGCAAGCTCCGCATCGGCCTCCGGCTGCGCGCCACCGGTCTGATATAGGCTGACAAACAGCTTCAACCGCTCTCCGGCGGCCAACACCGTGGTCTTCGCTCGCAGTCCCGGCTCATCAAAGAAAATCCGTCGGTAATCGCTGCCCATTGCGCCGGTCGCCGCCTCCAGCCGCTGTAGCCGGACGCTCCCCGGCTGCAGCTGCATCAGTTCCGGCAGCAGTGGATCCTGCAGATACCAGCCATCCAGATATTGCGCTGACAGTTCTTCGGCCAGCACGGCGTTGCGGTAATGGCGCGAAAACAGGCAGCGCGCATCCCGTTCAGTGATTGCAAACACCATCACTTGATCGGCCCCCAGCGTTTCCATGAACTCTGAAAACGCCGACGCAAAGCCGCCACTGCCCAGCAGCGCAAGACACGTATTGATATGCCGAATACAGGAAGCCATCGCCCCAAACTATCATGTCCCCCCTCATGGAGGACAGACAGGACATCAGCCCGGCAGCTATATTTTTCCCGCACAAGGAGGAACTTACGTATGAGACCGGCAGGCCGCGGCGACACTGAATCGCTCTACTTCACATACCCGCATTTCGATCCGCCCGCAGACCGCAGCCATCTTGGAACTGAAACCCCGGTCGCAATCGTGGGTGCCGGTCCTGTGGGCATGACAGCAGCACTTGCCCTTGCCCGCCACGGTGTGCGCTCGGTGCTGTTTGATGCCAAATCCACCTTCAACGACGGCAGCCGCGCCATCTGTGTCGCCCGCCACAGTTTTCGCATCTTCGAGCGCATCGGCGCAGTGGCGCCTTTTCTGGAAAAAGCACTGCCCTGGACTACGGGGCGGAGTTTCTACCGTGGCCGCCAGATCCTCGAGTTCGACATGCCCGACAGCCCGGCAGAGAAATACCGGCCCATGTACAACATCCAGCAGCAATATATCGAGCAGTATCTGTGGAACGCCATCGCCCGCGAGCCACTGATCGAAGCGCGCTGGCAAAGCCGGGTCACCGGAGCCAGCGACACCTGCGACGGCGTCGCCCTAACGATTGAGGATCCGCGCGGCACCTATACGATCAGCGCAGCTTGGGTGCTGGCCGCGGACGGTGCCCGCAGCGCCATCCGCAAGCTGCGCGGACTGCGCCTGAAGGGCGAGAACTACGAGGGCCGCTATGTCATCGCCGATGTGAAGATGCAGAACGACTATCCCACCATCCGCCGCGCCCTTTTCGATCCAGACTGCCGCCGCGGTGGCACCGTTCTGGTCCACAAACAGCCGGATGACATCTGGCGCATAGACTACCAGCTGCGCGACGGCGAGGACGAGGCGGAGGCCACTCGCGAGGAAACCGTGCGCGCCTCGGTCAGCGCGGTGCTGCGGGACATCGGCCATGACAGCGGCTGGGAGCTGGAATGGTGGAGTGTCTATTCCGCCAACACGCTGGCGCTGGATGATTACCGCGACGGCCGGGTGTTCTTTATCGGCGACAGCGCCCATATCGTGCCGATCTTCGGCGTGCGCGGGCTGAACAATGGCCTGGCAGATGCTTATGACATCGCCTGGAAACTGGCCTGGGTGCTGCGGGACAAGGCTAGCGCTGCGCTTTTAGACAGTTACACGCCGGAACGCCGCGGCGCGACTCTCGATGTATTTGCCAATGCCTCAAAATCCGCCCGCTTCATGACACCGCCCAGCCCCGGCTGTGAGCTGATGCGCGACGCCGCGCTGAACCTCGCGCTCAGCCATCCCTTCGCGGGCGAGCTTGCCAACCCGCGGCAGATGACCCCCTACAGCTATGCCGCCAGCCCCGCCGTCCAGGCCGACGATCCGGGGTTCGCCGACGGCCCCCGCCCCGGTGAGGCGCTGCCCGACGCCCGCACGGCAGACGGGTTTCTCTCCGACCTTCTGGGACCCGGGTTCAGCCTCGTCACCTTTGACAATGAGCTGGCCGGGACGGCCGCGGACCTCGGCCTGACCCATATCGTGCTGCCGCCCGGCTCCGAAGCCGCCAGGCTTCTTTCTGCCACTGCGGGCAGCGCCTATCTGATCCGCCCCGATACCCATATCGCCGCCCGCTGGCGCCAGGCAACGCCTGATGCGCTGCGGCACGCCTTCAGCCGTGCCACCGCAGGAGAACCCGAATGAAATCTGCCGACCTTGAAGCCGTCTATGAAGCCCTGGCCCGTGCGCTGGACGCCGCAGGCCAAGAGCAGCACACGGTGCTGCTGGCAAAACTGGTGCTTATGCTGGCCCACGATTTGGATGACCCGGACCTGGTCAGCCGCCGCATCGGCGAGGCGGGCCAGAACCTCGGCCCCTAGGCCGGATATGCGGACACCGCGGTCCTTGCCGGTGAAAAGTATGCATGCATACCTTATCAGAATGCGTATCCCTAAGTACACTCAGGGGCAGCCGTCTTCGGCAGCGGTAAAATGGAGAGCTGGCCATGCAGTACTACCTTGACGGATTTACTCCCGGCGACCCCGATGTCAAGCCGCCAGCATCAGGACTGGACCGTAACACCTCAAAGGCTCGCGGGATCCCGCAAGAGGTCGATGTTCTAATTGCCGGCTGCGGTCCGGCGGGACTGTGCCTTGCCGCCCAATTGGCAGGCTTTCCGCAAATTTCGACAATGATCGTCGACCCGAAGCAAGGGCCGATGGAAAAAGGCCAAGCCGACGGTGTCAACGTCCGCTCCATGGAAATGTTTCAGGCCTTCGGCTTTGCGGAAAAAGTGAAGCGCGAAGCCTATTGGGTCAATCAGACCGCATTCTGGAAGCCGAACCCGGCCAGGCCGGACCATATCCAGCGCGTCGGAATAGCCCAAGACGTTGCCGATGATCAGTCGGAAATGCCACATACGATCCTCAACCAGGCTAGAGTCCACCAGCTCTTTCTGGGCGTAATGAAGAACGCTCCAACTCGTTTGGAACCACATTACGGATTGCGGGTCCGAAACGTGGCGATTGAACCGGACAAAGGCGATCACCCTGTTACTGTTACCTTGGAAAAGGTGACCAAAGATGGAAGCGCAGGTAAAACTATCACAGTACGCGCAAATTACGTTGTGGGGTGTGACGGCGCGCGCAGCACAGTGCGCCGAGCAATAGGCGGCAAGTTGCACGGGGATGCAGCGCACCAAGCCTGGGGGGTGATGGATATTCTCGCGAATTCCGATTTTCCGGACCTACGTCGAAAATGCCTGATCCAGTCCGCCAAAGAGGGCAACGTCCTCATCATCCCGCGAGAAGGCGGCTTTCTGTTCCGCATGTATGTCGAACTCGACAAGCTCAACCCGAATGAACGTGTATCGAACCGCAACATTGTTGCCGCCGATATCATCGCCGCCGCAAACCGGATCATGTCCCCCTACACCATCGACGTGAAAGAGGTGGTTTGGTGGTCGGTTTACGAGATCGGCCACCGGCTCACAGACAAATTCGACGATGTGCCCGTCGACCAAATTGCCCACCGTACGCCGCGCGTCTTTACCGCCGGGGATGCCTGCCACACCCACAGCCCCAAGGCTGGCCAAGGCATGAACGTGTCCATGGGCGATACTTTCAACCTCGGGTGGAAGCTGGCCCATGTCCTGACCGGTCGCTCAGACCCGGAGCTGCTGCACAGCTATTCCGCCGAACGCCGACTGGAAGCCAAACGCCTCATCGAAACCGATCATAAATGGGCCCGCATCATGAGCGCGCCGCCCGGCCAGTCCGAACTGGACGGCAGCGAAATGCCCCGCTTTCAGAAGCAGTTCATAGAAAACTTGGAATTCACGGGCGGACTTGCCGTCCGCTACGAGCCATCGCGCATCATAGCCAAGGCAGCGCAGCAACCGCTTGCGACAGGGCAAATTGTCGGCAAGCGCTTTCACTCGGCCCCGGTCTTGCGGCTGGCAGACGCCAAACCCATGCAGCTCGGCCATGCCGCGGAAGCCGACGGGCGCTGGCGCATCTACGCCTTTGCCGGACAGGATGACGATGGAACCGCGGGGGGCGCTATCCATAGGCTATGCGCGTATCTGGACAGCAATCCCGCCTCCCCGGTCCGACGCTACACCCGAGCGAACGAAGACTTAGACGCCCTGATCGATCTGCGCGCCATCTTCCAGCAGGATTTCAAGGCGCTGAACTTCGACGATATGCCAGGCCTGCTGCGCCCGGCCAAAGGCCGCTACGGCCTGCGCGATTTCGAGAAGATCTTCTGCACCGACCACAAGCTGGGACAGGACATCTACACGATGCGCGGCATTGACCGCAGACAAGGCTGTATGATCGTTGTCAGACCGGACCAATACGTGGCGCACATCCTGCCGCTTGACGGCTTCGCCGCACTTTCAAACTTCTTCGACGGCGTCTTCAAACCGCAAGATGAACAATAAAGGGGCCGCCGCCGCACACCGCGCCACGCTTTTTCAAATGCAGCGCAGGCACCCTTGTGCCAGCTCCGTCTCTGCGCCCGGCAATATGCAGACGCGCGCAAGCGGCGCCTTCCAAAGTGGTTCGCCATGACCGATGTCCTGTTCCTCATGTTGCCGATCTTCACGATGATCGGGATCGGCAGCCTCTTCGTGTCCCGCAGGTGGTTCCCCGCAGACGGCCTGCCGGTCCTGAACCGGTTCGTGATGAATGCCTGCATTCCAGTGCTGCTGTTTTCCGCCATCGCAAACGGCGAAACGCTGGCAGATTTCTCCTGGCTCAAGGCATTCGTCTTTGGCGCCGCATCGCTATTGTCGAGCGCGGTTCTGTGGGCCGTCCTGCGCTTTGCCCTACACGAACCGGCCCCGCAGCGCATTATCCTGGCGCTCGGCGGGGCCGCCGCCAACACCATTTTTCTCGGCTTCCCGATTGCCTCCGCCTTCATACCCGGCACCGCGGCCAAGGTCTTTTCCTGGGTCGTGTTCGCCGAAGTCGCGATCATCATTCCGGTCGTGTCTACACTGGCGCTGCTCGCCGAGAACAAATCCGGTCAGAACGCCTTTGGTGCCGCTTTGAAAGCACTGGCGCACAGTCCAGTCGTCTTGGGGCTGGCCGCCGGTTTCGCCTTCCTCGCGACCGGCCTCACCCTGCCGGAATGGTTGGACCGGGTGGTCACGTCGATCGTCGCCGCGGCGCCGTTCATCGCGCTATTCGTGATTGGCGGGAGTATCCTGCAATTCCGGGTGTCGCGCAGCGGACCGCGTGTCGCAGCCGTCACCGCGGCCAAGCTGATCATCCACCCGTTTGTGGTCGGCGGTGCATTCGGCGCTGTATTCGGCTGGCAGGACCCGGTGGTGCGGGAAGCGGTCCTGTTTTCGTGCATGCCGCTCTTTCTATCCTATGCGGTGTTCTGCGATCGCCACTCAGTCGGTGAAACCGGCGCATCGGCCATTGTTCTGTCGTCGCTTTTCGGCGTCATCACGGTGCCCGTCATCCTTGCCCAGCTGTACTGAAACCGCATGCAAAGGGACCGCTCACGTCGGCAGCCGGTCCATCATCCAGCGGCCAAACCGCGTCAGGAAATGAAACACGATGCCCGCCACGACTCCCCAGAATGCCGCGCCGATCCCAAAGAGCGACACGCCGGATGCGGTGAAAATGAAGGCGAGCAGCCCAGCCTGCGCATCTTCGGACGCCATCATTGCGGCGGCAAATTTCAGGATCGGTTGCAGCAGCGCCAACCCCGCCAGCAGTGCGATGACGGAAGATGGCAGCATGATCAGGATGTCGACGATGCTCCCGGCAAAGAGCCCGCCGAGGCAGAAGAACAAACCGCAGGCAACACCCGCAATGTAGCGGCGCTCCGGGTTTTCGTGACTGTCTGGCCCTGCGCAGAAAGCAGCCGTGATTGAAGCAAGCGCGGTGCTGATCCCGCCGAACACCGCGGCGCCCGCGGACGCAAGTCCTCCAAAGATCATGATCGGATTGGCCGAGACCGCGAAACCGTTGGCTCTCAGAACCGCAATTCCTGGCAGATATTGACCGCTGAGAGTAGTTATTAGCAACGGCACTGCAAGACTGAGCATCGCTGCCACCGAGAACTCTGGCGCTATTACTTGTGGCTGCGCCATCGAGAAGCTCACCGATGTGATCGATGTTTCATAAGCAATGGAGGTGAGCATGAGCGCCAGCCCAAGTAAGGCGAGCACGGCATAGCGCGGCACGGTGGCGGTGCAAATTGCGAAGGCTGCGATGAGAACGGCGACCACTACCGGATCTGTGGCCAGCCCGCCTGCAGCCTTGAGGCCGAAACCGAACAGGATACCCGCCATCATGCCGTTCGTTACGGCGGGAGGAAGTACTTTCACGAGCCAATCGAACAGGCCGGAAATACCGATGAGGACCAAAGCCGCCGCGACGGCAATGTAGGCACCTGCCATCTCGGCAACAGACAAAGAAGGACCGAACCCGATAAGAAGCACGGTTCCAGGCGCGGACCAGGCCATCGAGACAGGGGCACGGAACCATAGACTGAGGACAATGCTGGACAGGCCTGCCGCGATCGAGATTGCGAAGACCCACGATGCGAATGCCGATCGGGAAATTTCCATGGCATCAGCAGCACTGAGATAGATCAGCAGAGGACCGGAATAAGATACAAGGACTGCAAGGAAACCGGCCCCGACAGCGGAGCCGGAAATGTCCCCCAGGCGCAGTCGCTGGTATCCAGCCGTATCAGACAATTGTGGCCGCCGCGGTTTTTTCGGTCTCGCCTCGGTTCATGCTGTCGGTGGGCTGGCGAAGCCCGAGGATGCGCCGCGCTTCCTGCCAGGTCGCGACAGGGCGGTTGTTCCTTGCGCAAATTTCCGCGGTTCGGCGGACCAGAGCGGCGTTGGACGGGGCCAGCGTGTCCCGGTCGAGGCGGACATTGTCCTCAAGCCCGGTGCGCGCGTGCCCGCCCGCAGCAATCGCCCATTCGTTCAGCGCCAGCTGATTGGCCCCGATGCCGGCCGCGCACCAAGGCGTGCCTTCGCCGAACAGCCGGTGAATGGTGCGGATGTAGTAATCGAATACATCTCTGTCCGCCGGCATGGCGTTTTTCACCCCCATCACGAACTGGATATAGGGGGTGCCCGCCAGCTGGCCTGCCGCGGCCATCTGCTTTGCCTTCAGGATGTGGCTCAGATCGAACGCCTCGATCTCCGGCTTGACGCCGAAGTCCAGCATTTGCGAGGCCAGCCAGTCCACCAGTTCCGGCGGGTTCTCGTAGACCCGGGTGGGGAAGTTGTTCGACCCCACCGAAAGCGATGCCATGTCGGGCCGCAGGGGCAGCATGCCGCCCCGCGTCCGGCCCGCCCCCGACCGCCCGCCGGTCGAGAACTGAATGATCATGCCCGGGCAATGTTTCTCGATACCTTCTTTCAGAGCCGCGAATTTCTCCGGATCTGATGAGGGCGTCTCATCCTCGTTGCGCACATGCGCATGCACGATTGTGGCCCCCGCCTCAAAGGCTTCATGGGTGGCTTCCACCTGTTCCGATACGCTGATCGGAACTGCCGGATTGTTGGCCTTGGTCGGCAGGCTGCCGGTGATCGCCACGCAGATGATACAGGGGTTTGTCATGGTCTCGTTCCGGTTTTCTGAGGCTTTTGAGGACTGCGGCCTGTCAGGTCAGGATCCGCTCCGCACAGATGTCTTGCGCGGTGCGGGGGCCTGGCCGGCCCGCCGCTGGCTCTCGATCACGGCGTGTTCTTCATCGCTGAAGAACATCCATGCTACGTCGGGTTTCTTGCGGTTTTTGCACCCCGGACAGGGGTTTCCGGCATTCTTGCACATGGCTCCTCCTTCCGAGCAATTTTGGGTATCAGGCCGCCTCGGCGGCCGCTTCCGGCATTTTCCCGAGTGCCTCAAGAAAGAAGGGGCGGAACCCCTCCGGGTGCTCGCTCATCGGGAAATGCCCCAGTTCATCCATCACCGTGAGCGTGGCCCCGGGGATCGCCCTGGCAGTCCGCTCGGCATCCTCCGGCGTGCAGGTCAGGTCATAGGCGCCGACGATGATGTGAACGGGGGCCTTTGCGGTGTCGATCGTCGACAAACGCCGGATCAGGCTATCGTCCCGGGTGTAAAAGCTCAGGTCGCCGCGGAACACGCCCGGCCCGCTCTGCATGAACATCCAAAGCGTATTCCAGCGTTCGGCATCCGGCGCGTAGGGCGAGATGTTGGCCGAAACCAGCGCCGCCCCCATCTCGCCGCCATGGGCGTCCGGGCGGTGGAACCAGTCGATGTCATACCAGGCGGGCTGGAAATCCGACGCTTCGATAGCAATGAAGCCGCTGAACTTTTCCGGATGCAGCGCCGCAAGCTGCAGCGCGATGCGCCCGCCCATCGAACAGCCCGCCAACACCGGGCGGTCCAGTCCCAGCCCGTCGACGACAGCGAGCACGGTCTCGATATAGGCCTCGGTGGTCAACAGGTATTCTTCGGTCTCGAAGCCTTCGGGCGGCAGCGACTTTCCGTGCCAGGGCATGTCAAAAGCGATCAGCCGGTTCGAGGCGGTGATCTCTGCGTCATTCATCAGGTGCCGCCACTGGCGAGTGTCGGCCCCGGCGGTGTGCAGGCAGATGACCGGGCGGCCCTGCCCCGCTTCCTCGAAGTAGATCCGACGGGGCGCGCCGCCCACGGCGACAGTGACATAGCGGCCGGTAATCGGTTCGATAGTCATGCGGCCAACTCCTCTTTTGCGCGGGGCAGTGTCAGCACTTCCTTGAAGAAGCGCAGGTTTTTGACCAGGCTCAGGATGTCGCCGTCGATCCGGCCTCGGCCGGTCTTCACCAGCCCGAAAATGTCGTGGAACCCCGGCTCGGGACGGGCCTGCCAGAACTTCTCCAACGCCTCGGCATCCGTGCGCAGGGCGAACCGCCAGGGCGTCTTGCGGCTTGGGCCTTCGGTGACGGAGACGAGATGCCCCTTCGCGAACATCAGGTAGTACTCACTGCCGCCGATCTCAATCAGCACAGTTTCGGAAAACAGACGGCCGAGGCGCAGCAAGTGCGGCGTCGCCTCAAGGTTCTTCTGGATATGCTTGAAGGTTTCGAGCACTTCAGCCTCCCATGCGTTGAAATACTGAAGCCTTGTTGCCACGCGCTGACACGGTGAAGCCATGCCAGCCAGGGTATGGGGCAATACTCTCTGATACGCCGCGGCAGAGGCGCGCATTCAAACTGGGGTTCACGGGCTGTCCTAAGGGCTAAAACCGTCTGCGGTATCGCCCGATACCGCCGCAGGCATTGGGATGAGACGCGAATGGGGAGAAGTTCGATGGCAGACGGGGGAAGGTGGAGCGCCGCCCAACCGTCCCCCCAGACAGCCAGGAGGAGGACTTACCCATGGGCATCGTCAACCAAGACAACATTACCGACGTCGTGATCGGCAGCCTTGGCCAGCATGGCAGCATCACGGAGCGCGAACGCGAGATCGCGACCGGCATCATCAAGCATATGCACGCTTTCATCAAGGACGTGAAACTTCAGCATCACGAGTTCCTGGCCGCCTGCGATTACCTCGCCCGCGCCGGACAGCTGTGTGACGACAACCGCCAAGAGTTCATTCTGCTCGCCGATATCCTGGGGATCGAGGTATTGGTTGACATGATGACCAACCCTGTCGAGGGCAACGAAAGTGAATCGACCGTACTTGGACCTTTCTATCGCGAAAATCCGCCAGTGCTTCCAAAAGGCGCTTCGACGATCAAGAAGCATTTCGAGAACGAAGAGACAGCCTACTATGAGGGCTATATCAAAGACGAAAATGGCAACGGTATTCCGGGTGTAACGATCGACGTCTGGGAGGACGCCCCGAACGGCGTTTATGAAAACCTCGACCCAGACCAGCCCGAATACAACCTTCGCGGCCGGTTCGAGACCGACGAGAACGGCCATTATGCCTTCGTCGCGGTCCGCCCCGTCCCCTACCCGATCCCCGATGATGAAACCGCGGGCGAACTGCTGCGCTTCATGGGCCACCACCCGAACCGCCCCGGTCACATGCATTTCATCATTTCCAAGGACGGCTACCGCCCGCTGATCAGCCAGATCTACGATGCCGACAGCGAATGGCTGGAGAACGACAGCGTCTTCGCCGTCAAAGAAAGCCTGATCGGCAAGTTCAAGCCCGCTGCCCCCGAACATGGCACCGACCTGCATTTCGAGTTCGACTTCGTGCTCAAGGAAGCCACCGCAGATCAGCCTGTCGCAGCAGAATAACACCGCGTCTCCTCCCACCGAACTGGCCCCCGATCCTCGGGGGTCTTTTTTCATTTGGGAGGATCGCCTAACGTATCCCTCGGGGAGTGCCTGATAATGAACTTCAAACAGCTGTCCTATTTCATTGCCGTGGCCGAAGAATTGCATTTCGGGCGGGCCGCCGAACGTTTGGACATAGCGCAGCCCCCACTTAGCCGCCAAATCAAGCAGCTGGAAGAAGAGTTGGGCGCGATTCTCTTCAATAGAGGTCGCAGCTCGATAACGATGACCCAGGCTGGCGAACGATTGCTTGAGCGCGGAAAATCGATCTTAGCCCAGATTGAAGATACTAGGTTGGAAGTGCGCCGTTTAGGCCAGGGTGCCGAGGGGCGGCTGCGCGTTGGTTTTGTCGGTTCCGCGACCTTTGGGATTCTACCCAACATTATCCGATCGTACCGGGCAAATTACCCGGAGGTAAATCTCAGCCTCATTCCCATGAATAACGCAGAGCTGCATAGGGCGCTTGTTGCTCGCGAACTCGACGTCGTGTTTGCGCGCCCTACGCTGAAGGATCCGGAGTTCCTTTCAAAACACCTGGTAGAGGAGCGGCTTATCCTGGCCCTACCTGATATCGTCGACACTGGAACACGCAGGGTTGCCAAACTTGAACGTCTGAAAACGCACCATTTGATCCTTTATCCCGAAAAGCCCCGGCCCAGCTATGCCGACATGGTTCTGAAGGCGATCGAGGAAGCCGGTTTCGAGGCACCGTTGCGCATTTGGTGCATGGACCTGCAAACCGCTCTTGGTCTGGTCGCGGTCGGAGAAGGCGTCTGCATCGTGCCTGAGTCAGTTGCTGACGCCCCCCGGAAGGGCATGAAGTTTCTCAAGATAGAACCCGAAGTAGCCCGCACAGAACTCTCCCTAAACTATCGTGTGGATGAACAGGGCTTGCACGTAAAGAACTTTGTCGGCATCGCGCAGAAAGTGGCCAGAAAGGTCTTCTGAAATCGCTGCACCGGTTAACTGCCGCCCGTTTATACACCCAGCCAAGTGTGCTGTGCGGCCTCATCGGCAAGGATCTCTGCAGCGCTGCCAGTCCAAACGGCTTGCCCCTTGCCGACCACAACGACGTCATCCGCCAGCGAAGTCGCAAACCCGAAGTTCTGCTCGACGATGATCATCGACAGCCCGGCGGCCTTCAGCTCCTGCAGCTTGTCGTGGATCAACTTCACGATGATCGGCGCCAGGCCCTCGGTTGGCTCATCGAGGATCAGAAGGCGGGGGTTCATCAGCAGACCGCGGGCAATCGCCAGCATCTGCTGCTCGCCGCCCGACAGCTGGGTGCCACCGTTGTCCAGCCTTTCGCCAAGACGGGGAAACAGGTCCAGCACCCGCTCCATTGTCCACCCCGGTTCGGCGCCGCCGAACCGCTTGGCCGCGAGTTCAAGGTTCTCTCGCACCGTCAGCGACGGAAAGATGTCCCGGGTTTCAGGAACATAGGCGATGCCGCTTTTGGCAATGTCAAACGGCTGCCGCGCAATCGGCCTGCCTTCGAAGGTGATCGCGCCGGATTTCAGCGGCAAGAGCCCCATGATGGTCTTCAGCGTGGTCGATTTTCCTGCGCCGTTGCGGCCGAGGATCGCCAGCACCCGGCCCTGCTGCGCCTCCAGCGACAGACCGTGCAGAACCCGCGTTTCGCCGTACCCGGAATGAATTCCGTTAAGTTCAAGCATCTTCCCAGCTCCCAGATAGATTTCCTTGAGCAGGCTGGACCCGCGCGCTGCCTCCGGCAGACCGTCGAACGCCACTTCGCCGTAGTTCAGCACAGTGATCGTGTCGGCCACGTCAAAGGCCAGGTCCATGTCATGCTCGATGATCAGCAGGGTCAGTTCCCGCGGCAAGTTGTTCAGCAGATCGTGAAACCCCTTCGCCATCTCCGGCCCGACGCCGCTGGTCGGCTCATCCATCAGCAGCACGAGCGGCCTGGTGGCAAGCGCGACACCGACTTCAAGCTGGCGGCGCACGCCGTAGCTTACTTCAGACACCCGGGCATGAAGGAACGGCATCAGGTTGACCTGCTCCGCGACCTCGCGGACGATCTCACGGACCTCGGGCTTGGCCAGGCTGTCCGACCAAAGCTGCGTTGCGTTGCCGGTATGCACCGCGGCGGCGAGACCGAGGTTCTCCTCGACCGTCAGACCGTCGAACAGGGTGTTCTTCTGGTAGCTGCGCGACAGGCCGCGGCGGGCGCGTTTTGCAACCGGCAAGGCGGTCACATCCTCGCCCGCCAGATGAACCGACCCGCTGCTGGGCGCCAGTTCCCCGACCAGCTGGTTGAACAGCGTCGTCTTGCCCGCTCCATTGGGCCCCAGGATCACACGGCGCTCTCCGCGCTCCAGTTTCAGCGAGACGTTGCGGGTGACGTGGACGGCTCCAAAGCTCTTGTCCAGGTTGCGTGTCTCAAGCATCGCTCAGTACCTCCTTGATCTTCTGCTTGCACGCAGCCTTTTCCGCCCGGCGCCCGTCCCGCCCGCCCCAGCGGGCCTCGATCCAGCCGAAGATCCCGTTGGCGCGGCTCATCACCACGGCGATCAGAAGGACACCGACAACAAGGTGCCAATGGGGTGTCAGCGCGCTCAGCTCATGCTTCAGCAGCACAAAGGCGGCGGCGCCCACCAGCGGGCCGACCAGCGTGCCCAGCCCGCCCAGGATGACGACCACCAGCGCCTCGCCGGACACTGTCCAGCTCAGCAGCCCCGGCGAGATGTACATGATGTGCTGCGCCGCCAGCGCCCCGGCGAGGCCCGCGATCATGCCCGACAGCCCGAACACATCCGCCTTGACCCGCCAGACCGTCAGCCCAAGCGCGCGCATCCGCTGCTCGTTGTGCATCACGCCGGCCAGCGACCGGCCCAGCCCGGAGCGCAGGATCAGCACCGACACGCCATAAACCGCACCAAGGATGGCGAGGCAGAACAGCGCAAAGCTGCGGCTGTCTTTCAGGTCAACACCGATGAAGCTCAGATCCAGCCGGGAAATACCGCCGAGCCCGTCGTCTCCGCCGAAGACCGGTGCTTCGAAGACGTAGGAATAGGCCATCTGGCCGAAGGCGAGCGTCGCCATGATGAAATAGATGCCGTGGCTGCGCGAGCAGATTGCGCCGATGATCCAGGCGGCGGAGCCGGTCAGCACGATGGCGGCCGCCATGGCCACGGGCGGCGCAAGCCCCGCCTTGGCCGACAGGATGGCGTAGGCATATGCGCCCACGCCCATCAAGGCGCCGTGGCACAGCGACACCATCCCGCCAAAGCCCGCAGCGATGTCGAGCGCCAGCACAAGAATGGCGAGGATCAGGATCTCGGTCAGGATCTCCAGCCCGAAATACCCGGCGGTCAGGGCCTGGAACAGGGCCGCGGCGGCCAGCAGCCCCAGCACCGTGCAGCGAAGCGTGTTGTGACGAAACATCGGCTTATCCTTTCGCGGGAAACAGGCCCACGGGCTTGATCACAAGGACCGCCGCCAGCAGGGCATAGATGAGTACAGAGGCAAGCTGCGGCGCCAGCACCGCGCCGAAGGTCTGCACGAAACCGTAGATCAGCGACCCGGCAATCGCGCCTTTGATCGAGCCGAGACCGCCGATGACGATCACGATCAGCGTCGGGATCAGGATCTGCAGCCCCATGTCCGGCGTCACGCTGAGAAGCGGCGCCGCGACAACCCCGGCAAGCCCCGCCAGCGCACAGCCGACGCAGAAGACGATGAAGAACAGCCGTTCGACGTTGATCCCGAGACAGGACGCCATGGCATCATTGTCGACCCCGGCCCGGATCATCGCACCGATCTGGGTGCGGCCCAGCACAAACGCGAGCGCGGCAAAGATCGCCAGACCCAGAGCGATGATGAACAGCCGGTAGGTCGGATACTCGATGTCGAGCAGTTCCATACGGCCGGACAGCAGCGAGGGCACCTCGATGGCCAGCGCCAGATCGCCCCAGAAAATCCGTGTCAGATCGAGCAGCACAAAGATCAGCCCGAAGGTCACCAGCACCTGCGCCATCGGTCCGGACTTGCGCATCCGCTTGATGAGCCCGGAATAGAGCAGAACGCCCACCCCGGCCACCGCCACGGGCGCCAGGAAAAACCCCATCCAGTAGCCGCCGATGGCAGCCAGCGAGGCGGCAAAATAAGCGCCCAGCGCATAGAGCGATCCATGCGCAAGATTGACGAAGTGCATCAGCCCGAAGATGACCGTCAGGCCGATGGAAAGCAAAAAGAGCAGCATGGACAGTTGCAGCGCATTCAGCGCCTGAAGCGTCCAGAAACCAAGATCATGTGCCATGAGAGGCCCTCCTCGGAGAGTGGGCCCGGCCGCACGGGGACGGCCGGGCGGCAGTGTCAGTTGGAGACGGAGGCCATCTTGCAGCCGTTGGCCGGGTCGGCCTCGGCGGGCAGTTCGGCAAGCACCTTCTGGGTCAGCCCGTTTTCGCCCGCCACGGTCTCGTAGACATAGACCGGCTGGACGATGTTGTTGGTGGCCGGATCGATCGACAGCTTGCCGCGCGGCCCGTCAAAGCTGACCTGGCGCAGGGCCTCGGCCAGCGATGCCCGGTCGCGAGCGCCGGTTTTTGCCGCCTCGATCAGTGCCCGGGCCGCGTCATAGCCATGCACGGCAAATTCCGACGGCAGGCGCCCGGTCTTGGCCTGGAAGGCGGCGACAAAGGCGGCGTTGGCCGCATTCTCCAGCGTCGGCACGTAATGCAGCGCGGTGATCACGCCCTCGGCCGCCGGGCCTTCGGCGTTGACGTAAAGCGGCGAGGTCAGGAAGCCGGAGCCGTAGAGCGGCAGATCCGCCTTCAGGCCGAAACTGTCGTATTGCTTGACGAAGGAGATCGCCTCGCCGCCGGCATAGAACACGTAGACCGCATCGGCGCCGCTGGCCTTGGCCTGCGCCAGGTAGGGGCCGAAATCCTGGGTCTTCTGAAACGGGGTGAAGTCCTGCCCGGCGATCTCGCCGCCCGCGGCGGTGAAGGTCTCGACAAAGCCCCCGATCATCTGGCGGCCCGCCGCATAGTCCGGCGCCAGCGTATAGACCTTGCGGATGCCCTGGTCATGCATCCACTGCCCCATCGGGCGGTTCACCTGGCCGTTTGAAAAGGACATCCGGGTGATAAAGGGCGAGCAGCTGGTGCCGGTCGCTTCATCATTGCCCGCATTGGCCACGATCAGCGGCACGCCGGCGCCATGCACCATGTCGCGCACCGCCCCCAGGACGCCCGAGCTGACGACACCCGCCATCACGTCCACCTTGTCCTGCAGGATCAGTTTCTTGGCCTTGCCCAGCGCCACCGGCGGCTTCACCTCGGTGTCCTCGCGGACAATGTCGAACCCGGTGCCGGCCTCGCTGCCGAACTGTTCCAGGGCGACGGTAAAGCCCGCCTCGATGTCATTGCCGAGCGCGGCATAGACGCCCGAGAACGGCAGTAGCAGGCCGACCTTGATGTTCTCCTCGGCGGCTGCAGGCACAGCGAGGCTGGTGGCGAGCCCGAGGGCCGCCAGGATTGCGCGTTTCATTGTGAGTTCCTCCTATTGGATTTGAGGCCCCTCCTCAGGACCTGCCCGACCCGGCGTCAGCCGAGATCTCCGCCCCCCACCGGCACCGTGACGCCGGTGATGTAGGATGCGTCCTCCGACGCCAGGAACAGGATCGGGCCGGCCTGTTCATCGAGCGTGCCGTAGCGTTTCATCAGCGAGGACTGGATCGTCTGATCGACGATGGTCTTGTACCAGTCCGCGCGCTGTTCTTCCTCGGCATTGGGATTGCGCGGCACCACGCGCGGCGGCGCCTCGGTGCCGCCGGGGGCCGCCGCGACGACACGGATGCCGCGCTCGGCCACTTCCCAGGCCAGGCTCGCGGTGATCGCGTTCACCCCGCCCTTGGCCGCCGCGTAAGGCACGCGGTTCAGCCCGCGCGTGGCGATGGACGACACGTTGACGATCACGCCCGAGCCCTGCGGCAGCATATGCTCGATCGCGGCGCGGCAGCAGTAGAGCGTCGGGAACAGCGACCGGCGCACCTCGGCGTCGATCTGCCCGGGCTCGTAATGCTCAAAGGGCTTGGCCCAGATCGTACCGCCGACATTGTTGACCAGAATGTCGATCCGACCCCAGAGGTCCACGGCCGCCTGCATCGCCTCCGCGCAGCCCTCCCAGGTTTCCAGATCTACCGGGATCGCCTGCGCTTCACCGCCTGCGCTGCGGATCATCTCCGCCGCCTCCTCGCGGGCGGGGGAACGGTCCACGATCAGCACCCGGGCGCCCTCGGCCGCTGCCCGTTCGGCAACCCGGCGGCCGATGCCCTGGGCCGCGCCGGTGACGACCATTACCTTGTCCTCGAACCGGCGGCTCATGCGGCTTCCGCCTCTGCTTCGGTCGGGTTGAATTTCTCGAAGTAGAAATTCGCAGGCTCGACCCCCAGCTTGCCGAAGTGGCCCCGCACCGCATCGACCATCGGCGGCGGGCCGCAGAGATACACATCGCAGTCGCCGCCGTTCAGATCTTCGGCAGTGACATGATCGGTGACAAAGCCCTTGCGCTCATGCGCGTCTTCCTCGGCGGCCAGAATGGTGATCACGGTGACATTGCCGGTCTTGCCCGCCAGCTCCTGCACGCGGTCCAGCTCCACCAGATCGGCGGCGCGGGTCACCGCGTAGTACAGCACGATGGGATGATCCGTTCCCTGCTGCGCGACCTGCTCCAGCATCGACAGGAATGGCGCGAGGCCGGTGCCGCCGGCCAGCCACAGCTGCGCGCGCTCGATCGGGCGCAGATAAAACGCGCCCATAGGTCCAGTCAGCGTGACGCTGTCGCCGACCTTGGCCCGCTCGCCCAGATAGCTGCTCATCACGCCCCCGGGCAGATTGCGGATTAGGAAGGTGGCCTCCCTGGCACCGGGTGCGGAGGAGAAGGAATAAGAGCGGTGCTTTCCGGTGCCCGGAACGGTGACGTTCACATACTGGCCGGGCAGGAAGCCGATCGGCTTGGCCAGCTTTACCCGCAGCCCGAAAGAAGTCTCCGACAGGCTGTCTACACCCAGCACCTCGCCCTCGACGGCCTCCGGCGCGGTCTTGCAGGCAGCGGAGGGCACCGGGACGCGCACCACGCAGTCGCTTTCCGGCGTCATCTGGCAGGTCAGCGCATAGCCCTGTTCCGCCTCCTCGTCGCTCATGGATTCGTCCATGTAGAATTCCAGCTCGTACTCGCCCTTCTCAACAAAGCACTTGCAGGTGCCGCAGACCCCGTCGCGGCAGTCCATCGGCAGGTTGATCTTCTGGCGGAAGGCCGCGTCGGTCACCTTCTCGTCGTCATCGCACTGGATGACGCGGGTGACACCATCCTCGAAATTCAGGGCAACATTGTAGCTCGTCATGGCATGCTCCTCCCTTGGCCGCGCACCCTGCCGTGGGTGCGCGGAGGTCTTTGGTCTCCCGGAATGGCCCGGATCAGATGTGGTAGACGTCGATCACGTGGTGGATGTGGTCGTTCTTCAGAACCACCTTCTTGTCGGTGATCAGCGGCTTCGGCCCGCTGGCGTCGATCGTGTAGAAGGACGTGCCCCAGTGCTGGTCGGTCTTGCCGTAGCGGAAGCTCAGCGTGTGCCAGTTGAAGCGCAGTTTGATCTCCGTGCCCTCGCGGCTCAGCACCTCGATCCCCGACAGGTAATGGCAGGTGCGCGGCTCCGGCAGCGAGGTCGCCGAAGACCGGTCGGTCTTGATGCGGAACACGCGGTCCTCGATGCCCTGCTTGTTGGGGTAGTACATCAGCGACATCTCGTTCTGCGGATCTTCCGTCAGCGTGTCGTAGTCATCCCAGGCCGGCATCCAGAACGGGCAGTCTGCGTGATAGAACGTCAGCCAGGTGTCCCAGTCGCGGTCATCCAGCGCACGAGCCTCGGCAAAGAGAAAGGCCTGGATGGCTTCGTAATTCATCGCCGGGCTGGTGCCAGTGCGTTCAAGCGTTTCGGTGGTCATGTCTTTTCCTCCTCACTCGGCCGCGGTGCGTGCCTCAGGCGCCGTGGCGCGTTCCTTGGCGATGGCTTCGCCCATGCGCTCGGACCAGTTGCTGTGCTGGATGACGAACAGGCCCTCGTCTTCGGTGCGGGCGCCGGAAAGAACCGGATTGATGCCGAGCGCCTTGGCGTCTTCGTCCGGACCTTCGATCCATTGGGTAGCGCCGCGGGTCAGGTCGTTCCACTGGGCATGGGCCGCCCCGGCATAGCCGCGCTGCGTGGCCCGGAATTCCTCGGTATCGTCCGGGGTCGCCATGCCGGAGGCGTTGAAGAAGTCCTCGTACTGGCGGATGCGGCGGCTGCGGGCCTCCTGGCTCTCGCCCTTGGGGGCGATGCAATAGATCGTCACCTCGGTCTCGTTCACGCTGACCGGGCGGAAGACGCGGATCTGACTGCTGAACTGATCCATCAGGAAGACGTTCGGGTACAAGCAGAGGTTGCGCAGAACGCCCACCATCCATTCCGCCTTGGTCTTCCCGAATTTCTCGGTCCATTCCTCCAGCCGCGAAAAGTTCGGGCGGTTGGTCGGGTCGGCCCATTCGGTCCACAGTAGAATGTGGCCGTTGTCATAGGCGTGGAAGCCGCCGCGCTGCTTGGCCCATTTCGAGGCATCGGTCGCCTTGATCTGGTCTTCCTTGCCGTCGTCGGTGCGGTGCGCCGTGGTGGCAACGTAGTTCCAATGGACAGCCGATACGTGGTAGCCATCGGCGCCGTTCTCGGCCTGCAGCTTCCAGTTGCCGTCATAGGTGTAGGTAGACGAGCCGCGCAGCACCTCCAGCCCTTCGTCGGCCTGATCGACCATAATGTCGATCATCTTGCGCGCCTCGCCGAGGTACTCCTCAAGCGGCTGCACATCCGCATTCAGCGAGCCGAACAGGAAACCGCGGTAGTTCTCGAAGCGGGCAACCTTGGTCAGGTCGTGGCTACCGTCCTTGTTAAACTGTTCGGGGTAGCCCGCGCCTTTCGGATCCTTGACCTTCAGAAGCTTGCCGGTGTTCGAGAAGGTCCAGCCGTGGAACGGGCAGGTAAAGGTCTTCTGGTTGCGGCGTTTGAACCGGCACAGCTGCGCGCCGCGGTGCGAACAGGCATTGACCAGCGCGTGCAGTTCGCCCTCCTTATCGCGGGTGATGACCACCGGCGTACGGCCCATCGTCAGGGTGAAATAATCGCCCGGCTCCGGGATCTGGCTTTCATGCGCCATATAGATCCAGTTGCCTTCGAAGATATGCTTGATTTCAAGCTCGAACAGTTCTTCGTCGGTGAAGATGTCCCGGCGGCAGCGGAACACGCCGTTTTCGGGATCATCCTGGATCGCCCCGTCGAGACGGGCCTCGAATGCGTCTAGGTTGGATTGTGTGAACATCAGTCGTCCTCCTCCTGACAGCCACGGCGCCTGGCGGGCGTCGGGCTGGCTTTGATGCCGTGCCGCGGGCTATTACCCGGCGGCGGTTTTCATGGTCCGGCCGCCATCCCGGCGGAAATATGCAATCTTTTCGGGATCAAGCGTCACGCCGATGCCGGGGCCGCGCGGTATCTCGACGCAGAAGTCGTGATAGGTGATCGGCTCGGCCAGTATCTCGCCGGTCAGCAGCAGCGGGCCGAAGAATTCGGTGCCCCAATGCAGGGTCTCGACAGTGGAAAACAGCTGCAGCGCCGCCGCGGTCCCCAGCCCGGTTTCCAGCATCGTGCCGCCGTACAGCCCGCGGCCCGCGGCTTGTGCGATGGCAATCACTTCCGACGCCCGCTTCAGCCCGCCGGACTGCGCCACCTTGACGGCGAAAACATCCGCAGCATTGGCATCGGCAACCGCCAGGGCATCCTCCGGCCCGTTCAGCGCTTCGTCAGCCATCACCGCGATCTCGTAGCCGCAGGTCAGCTCCGCCATGGCTCGGCGGTAGCGGGCTTGTACCGGCTGCTCGACCAATTCGCAGCCCGCGTCCTGAAGACCCTTCAGGCCCCATCGCGCGTCCTGCAGTGACCACGCCGTGTTCACATCGACGCGGATACTGGCCGCATCGCCGACGGCTTTCTTGATCCGGGCCACATGAGCCACGTCTTCCCGCACGGAGCGTTTGCCGATCTTCAGCTTGAAGATGTTGTGGCGGCGCGTCTCGATCATCTCCTGAGCTTCCGCGATATCCGTTTCGGAATTGCCGGAAGCAAGTGTCCAGGCAACCGGGAGCCTATCATGCACGGCACCCCCGAAGAGCTGCGAGACCGGGACACCGAGACGCTTGCCAAGCCCGTCCCAAAGCGCGATTTCCACCGCCGTCTTGGCGATCCGGTTCCCCTTGACCAACTTGTCGACCTTCTGGATTGCCGCATTAACGTTGTCGGCGTTGCAACCCAAGAGCGCTGGTGCGATATAAGTATCGATGGCGGAGCAGATGCCCTCAGGGCTTTCAACGCCATAGCTCAACCCGCCAATGGTGGTGCCCTCGCCGATGCTCTCGGAGCCGTCAGAGAACTTGATCTTAACCAAAACCGCTGTCTGGACCCGCATTGTAGCCATGGACAGCACGTGCCCCCGGATGGTCGGTATATCGAGGATCATCGTCTCGATCTGGTCGATCTTGGTCACGGGTTTCACCACATCTGCAAGTTACGTTGAGATGCAGGTTGCCCGCTGCGGTGAGATTCTGTCGATGATGGACGGGGTCTTGGGTGATACCCTTCGGCATGTGGCTCAATAGAAGGTACCAACAGCTATCAGCGCTCACTAGGATACCAACGCAACAGTGTTTGGGCGGTCTTTTACAAATCTTCGGCTCGGAACCTGCAAGACAGAGGTCAGTTTATGAAGGAGCGTCAGCGCTGCTGAACATAAAATGCAGCTTGCGAATTATACTACTGCTGGTGAAAATCGGACGTGTCCCGTTTTCGTGCCGCTCCCGGTGCTCGTTTAAGCCACTTTCCGTTCGAATGCGACCGGGCTTTTCCAACCCAATACTGAGTGCCGTCGTGCTCTGAGCCCCAACGTTGGACCGCCAGAAGATGGATTTTCCGGAGGGCATGCTCTGAGCCCCAACCTTGGTCCGCCAGAAGCTGGATTTTTCCGGCTCTGTCACGATGACGGGCTGGTGACGCCATCGGGATAATGCATGGCAATCGGGACGTTGTATCCGATTGCGCTGTGGGGTCTGTCCTCATTGTAGTGCCGACGCCAATCCTCCAGCTTTTCGCGGGCATCTGCAAGGCTCATGAACCAGTGTGCGTTCAGGCATTCCGCCCGGAGCTTGCTGTTAAACGCCTCAATGAAGCTATTGTCCGTGGGCTTTCCAGGCCGTGAGAAGTCGAGGGTAACGTCGTTGGCGTAGGCCCAGAGATCGAGGTCCCGCGAGATGAACTCGCTGCCGTTATCGACTCTGATCGTCCTGGGGTAGCCGATCTGCCCGCAGACCCGTTCGAGCGTCTGCACAACATCTTCGCCCCGATAGGTGAAGCGCGGATCGGCCGCAGGGCAGAGCCGGGAATGCGTGTCGACAACGGTCAGGATACGCAACCTCCTGCCCAGGGCGAGCTGGTCGTGAACGAAGTCCATCGCCCAGACATCGTTCGGCCCAACAGCTTCCTGACGGTCCTCTCTGAGCTTTGCCTTCACCCGGCGCTTGGGGTGCTTGTTCCTGAGCTGCAGGCCCAACTCGTTGTAAATCCTGCGTGTCTTCTTCATGTTGATCACCCAGCCCTCCCGTCTCAGAAGCACGTGGACGCGCCTGTAGCCATAGCGCACACGCGTCTCTGCGATCTCTTTGATCCGCCGTTCGACGGCAGCCTGATCCGTCCGCCGGGACTTGTAGTGGTAGGTGGATGTGTCGAAGCAGATGGCCCCACAAGCCTTCCGGATCGATACACCCCAATCGACGCACATCCCGGTGACAATCTCGCGCAAACGGCCAGGCTTCAGAGCTTTCGCCGAATGACATCCTGAAGCATCTCCCGGTCCAGCGTCAGGTCCGCCACAATCTTCTTCAGCCGGATGTTCTCGTCCTCAAGCGCTTTCAGCCGGCGCATCTCGTCCGGCAGAAGGCCCCCGTATTTTTTCTTCCAGTTAAAGTATGTCGCCTGGCTGATCCCGGCCTTGCGGCAGATCTCCGCGACCGGCGTTCCTTGCTCGCCCTGCTTCAGGATGAACGCCTTCTGCGCCTCTGTGAACTTCGATGCTTTCATGCGATTCCGCTCCTCTCCCAGCCAGGGAAATTTAGCGGAAAACTCCAACTCCGAACGATCCAGTTTTCAGGGGGCAGAGCAGGCAGAGCAGCCGTCAACCGCCCCCAGCTGCGCCTGAACCTGGACCTGTACCATGCGCAGATCGGCGAAGGAAACCTGATCGAACTCTGCAAAGCATGCCTGCCATGGATTGGGGAGATCCAAGTCGCAGACGTCCCGGGCCGCTGCGAGCCGGGCACCGGTGAAATCAACTACGCCGGGGTTGCACGTGCGCTTGACGCAATGGGCTATGAAGGCCCCGTCGGCATGGAGGCATTTGCCTCGGGAGAGGAAACGGCTGCCCTAGCTGCTTTCAAAACAGCTTTCTCTCTTTGAACCGCCGTCTCGTTAGAATTATTAGGGCGGGCCGAAGCCATCACTTCTTCGGCCTGCCTCGCTGCTGGACTAAGGTGGCAAAGACGTTGCGCAGGCAACACTGTATGTGATTCAAGTGGAAAAATGCGATGGAGACACGCTCGGCAAATTGCCGAGCGTATATTGCCTGCTCCGGCGTTGCACGCTGGCGGGGTCTGCAAGAAGATCACGCTGGGCCAGGCCTCCTACTTTCTCGATTTCGATCAGGTCATGGTCGACAACCTGCTCAGCCCCAGCATGTTGCTCGCGGGTCGTGACTATGATGGCGGCAGCATCCGGGCGAACCTGAACCCGCGCAGCAGACTCCCCGTTATCCCAATGCGAGAATTCCGTGAGGCACGTATTTGTGCCGACCGCCAGCTTTACCACCTACGGAACCTGACCGAGCGCCACCTCCTCCACAATATGGCGAACCTTCTCGAGAGCGTCCTTTAATTCCTCCTTCGGAATACCGCCAAAAGCGAGGCGCAACGCTTGTGGAACCGCGGTTGTCGTCGCAAAAGGCTCGGCACCAGATACCGAGATCCCACGCGCCTTCAGCGCCACGACAATCGGCTCGGCGCGCATTCCCTTTTCGAGCCAGACCCAAGAAAAACCGGCGTTGGGGTGAGCGCTGAGTGATAGATTAGGTAAGGATGCTCGACAGATGGCCTGCCGTTCTGCACCGTCGCGCCTGCGGTTATCTTCCGATTGGGCAAGTGTTCCATCTTCAATCCACCCCGTCACAAGCGCAGAGATCAGCGCAGGGGCATTCCAGGTCGTTGCCCTGATTGCTTCAAGGAGGCGGGGTATATGCCGCGACGGAGCCACGAGGTAGCCGAGGCGTAGCCCTGTCGCCAAGCTCTTCGAAAACCCTCCGACGTGGATCGTTCGCTCCGGCGCGAGAGTGATAAAGCTCGGAGGCGGATCGCGTTCCAGAAACGCGTAGGCTCCGTCTTCGATGATGAGAAGATCGTGTGCCCGCGCAACTTTGACAATTTCCTGCCGTGTGGCCACGTCCATGACAGATCCCAGCGGATTATGCACGGTTGGCATGAGGTAAACCGACCGCAGTTTACGCGTTCGGCATTGCCTGTCGAGCGCGCCCGGCACCATGACGCCGCCCACCCCCTCGACCGGAATGAGGTCCAATCCCTGAAGGGCAGCAACAGACTTGAAGCCCGGGTAGGTCAAAGTGTCGACAGCAATGGCCTCTCCTGCCTGTAATATCCCAAAGGCGATGGTCGCGAGGCCATGCTGACCGCCAGACGTAATCAACAGATTTTCAGGCGGGACAGAACCCAAGACAGGTTCGAGGCTTTCGGCAATGATCCGGCATTCGTGCGCGCGCCCGCTATGTGGCTGGTAGCGCAACATTGCGTCGAGATCGCCAGCGGATGCTAACCGCCGCAGCCCAGTCCTGAGTATGTCGGCATCGCCCGCGTCACTGGGCATGTTGAAAACAAGGTCTGTTAAGCCCCCGGTGTCGGTCTGATGAACGCCAAGTGTCGGAGGCAAGCCAGGATCGCGCACAAATGTGCCGCGCCCCGCCTCCCCAACCACCTCCGAGCGCCGCTCAAGCTCCTTGTAAACCCGCGTTGCCGTTGCCAAGGCCACATTGAACTGCTCGGCAAATGCTCGATGCGTGGGCAACTTCGCTCCCGGCGCCAGCTTTCCCTCGCGGATCGCGGCAGACAGCGTGTCGGCAAGACGAAGGTATCGAGGCTTCTTTGTCAACGGACTGTATCTAGTACAATAGAAAAATTGTCATGCAAATTGCATCATGGCAATGCGGTTGCATGTCAACCGATGAGGCCCTCCAATGACCAAACTGATCCCGGTTTCGCTACTCGCGGTCGGCCTGTTCACAGTAACGTTCACTGTGAACCTTCAGGCTCCGCTCTATGAGGCCTATGCAGCAGAAAGCGAAGTTGGGGCGACAGCCGTAACCATTGCTTTCGCGGCCTATGTTGGCGGGCTGATGCCAACCTTGTTGCTGCTCAGCGGGTTATCCGACCGGATCGGTAGACGGGCTCCCATCGCCATCGCTTTAATCCTGGGGACCGCAGCGACAGCCCTACTCGTAGTCGAGCCGAACTGGACCAACCTTGTAGCCGCCCGATTTATGCTTGGGATGGGAACCGGTCTCGCGACGACCTCCGGAACCGCATACATGACTGAAATCCTCGGCGCTGACCGGGCAAAAAATGCTGCTTTAATCGTGACCTCCGCCACCTCTCTCGGCTTCGGTGGCGGAGCGCTAGCCACTGGGATAAGTCTAGGCCTTCAAGGCCCGACCTTGCTGCCAGCCAGTTACGTCGTCTTGCTCGTCATTGCACCCGCCCTTGCACTGATCACTCTTGCTGTCCCTCGCGCAGATACGCCGCAATCTGTCTCATTGCTGCGCGTACCGGTGTTTCCGGCAGGCACATGGGTATTCGGCGCGGCAATGGCCCTTGCATGGTCCACGACCGGAATGACCATTGCGGTTGTTCCACTGGAACTGGCCGTTAATAACCTGGGTGGCTGGACAGGGTTGGTTATTTTCCTTGCCATTTTCGTCGGGTTTCTATGTCAACCGATTGCGCGTCTTTTGACCAACGAACAAGCTTTGACACTTGGCTTCGTTTTGACCCCACTTGGGTTCTTTGTTCTAATGGTTGGCGCATGGTTGAAGCTTCTGGCCCTCGTTCTTTTGGGAACCTGCATCACAAGTGCAGCCAGCTACGGGTTTACCTACTTGGCCTCGCTAGCTGAAATCTCGCAGCGCGCGCTGAATGATCGCGCGCGAGCAACGGCAGGCCTGTTCGTCTATGCCTATTTCGGTTTTTCGCTGCCTGTCATCGCCAGCGGCATCTTGGCTGATTGGCTTGGCCTTCTAACCGCAATGACCGTTTTCTCGACAATACAGAGCTTTGCAACGGTACTGATCGTTGTATCGTGGAAAATGCGCGCGCCGCTAAGCCTACCAGTTCCTGCTACAGAGAAAAACGACCACTTGCGCCACTGACGCGCAATGGAGAATAGTCCCACATAGCGGCTGCTCTTACCCGAAGTTCTTAAACGCCTGCCTCTCACGTCAGCGAAGGCCAGTCACCAGCCCAATCGCGACACACGAACCAGGCGCAGCGAAGGCTCCGCTGCAGCCGCAACATACTTCCCGAGAGCGGACCTGCGAGTTGCTTAGGTGGCCAAGGCGATGCTGCGCTTGGCACGGACGTCAGCGAAGCGCAGATAGTGACCTTTGCAAACTCGGATTTTCGACTGCCTGAAGCTGGCAGCGTCGTCGCGCTGGCGACACCGTAATCCGCCATTCGCCGCTGGTGCAGCCAGCACCCACCATCGAATACAGGGGATCCGGACCTTTCTGCCTTTAACTGCGTCCTCAGTCTGCAAGGCGCGGTGCGGCGTCCATGCGCAGCGAGCGACATTTGCAACTCTAGGTATCTACCGACCGGCCTGCGTTCCTATGCTGCATGAGCTGGAAAGAACGGATCTTCGCTGCGAGTCATCTGTCCCTGCCAGGGAACCGTGCGGGACAATAGGTCTTGGCCCTAATGACGGGTAAGCATGCCTGCGCAATGTGATGAAAACTCGAGACAAAATTTACGTTCTATTCACCAATCCTGACTATGAATAAATAAATGAGGCAAAATGGTGTCCGCGCCAAAGAAGCGTGGGTAGACAGGATAATGAAGTAACTTAACGGTCAGCCACGGGTGGGAAGCTGTGGAGACTTGGAATGCGTAAGCTGTTTGAAGAGCCCGGAAAAATAAAATGGGACAACATTGAGCCGATTTCGATTGAAGAATTAAAAGGAAAAGCGTCAAGAAAATACAGCGTTGACCGAATGTCGGTTAAAGAAGGCGGCGATAGCTCTGGGTTGCCGCCAGTCGACAATGGTCTGATTGAGTGCATTTCTAAAAGAATTGAGGAGGAGGAAGGCAAGGCAGCAACCGAGGCAGCTTGCAAAAAAAGAATCCTATTGTTTCGCGCCCATAAAGATACTGATTAGGATGTGTTCAAGGCGCACGCAAAGCCACTGCAAACGTTGAAAGCGCTTTTAAACATTGAACGCTACATTTTTCGATCGGGAACCCGATAGGTGCCAATGTAGGTTCTAATCATTTCCAGCCTCGTCGCAGGAGAGGCTGGAAATAAAAAATTCAACCCTACGTCAGTATAAAATCATAATGAAGGGCAGATAATATTACATCACTTTCGGTGTTTTCAAAGACGATGACATCGCCATTATATGATAGAGTGGTGAACAGAACGCCGAGTGACACGTCTTCCGAAACCTGTATGTCAAGCATATCGGAAATTCCCCAAGCTCTCAGATCTATAACATCAACACCTCTTTCAAAGTCGCGCAGCGTGTCTCTGCTATTGCCCTTGAAAAACACAAAGTGATCTATATCAGATCCTCCGACCAATACATCATTCCCAACACCGCCACTTAAGGTATCGCGACCTTCACCACCTAATATCGTGTCATCTCCATTTCCGCCGCGCAACGAATCGTTTGACGCCTCGCCGGAGATATAATCATCGCCCCCACCGCCACTAATTACATCGTGACCATTTCCCCCAAAAATAGTGTCTCCGCCCCCATTTCCAAAAAGAGTGTCATCCCAATCTCCCCCAAACAACTTGTCATTCCCACGCCCCCCATGAATTTCGTCACGGCCACCTTCTCCAAAAATATGATCCTGACCAAAGGATCCACGAATGGTATCATGCCATGTTCCACCAAATATGGTATCACTCCCACAACCTCCCGAGATCTTGTCTTTTCCGGAGTTTCCAAAAATTTGATCATTTCCACCCCCGCCCAGTATCTCATCGCCACCCTCACCGCCCATTAAAGAGTCAAACCCCTTTTTTCCGTTAATGAAATCAGAAGAAGAGAGGCCATGAATGCAGTCATCCGCAGTGGACCCATTTATTTTGTCTTGACCGCTGCTTCCGCGTACGATCCCAGCCCCACTATTGACTTTTGTTAATTGAACGAAGGTTAGTGACCAGGGATCTTGCTCCAGAGAGATTACACCGTCAGATGTAGATTGGAGCTTCTCAATGCTAATAACCGGGTCAGCACGGTGATCAGCCCCTCCTTTCCCGCCGTCCGATAGCATGGTTGACCGAACAAAAAATATATCCTCTCCAATGACTTCTGAGAGGTCCAAAGATATTTTTGAACTATCACCTCCACTTCTCTCTGAAACGATAAAGACGAAATCCTCACCATCAGAGAAGCCGTGCATGTCGATTTCGCCTTCCTTGGACCAGTCAAGGATCGGCGACATGCCAATCAGGTTATCTCTCATAAGGGAATATGTTTGCCCTGCAATTGTAAGATTCTGCTGGGCGACATCCGTAAGGGTGATGTTTTGTGTTTTATCGAACGTCAAGGGCCAAATCTGAGAAGAATCAATGCCGTGCGTTACCTGTTCGAAAAACATTTCGACCATCATGGCCCCATGCTGTAGGCCCCTTGCGCTCTGCCCATAAAAATTCGTGTTCCATTCCGTAACGTGAAATGAAAGAGACTCCAAACTTTCAGAACGATTTAAAAGTTCTTCAAAGCGCCCGTATTGTGAAAACATGAAGCGATGAGATTCGTCAACACTATTTAACCCAGTGCTAACATAGTAGTGGTGAAGAACACCATCAATATGATCGGCCGACCCGGGAATTTTGTTGATTTCTGATGTAATGTTTGATATTTGCGTATACGCGCTACCTTGTCCTTTGACTTCTACAGGAATCCAATCGCTCGGCACATTACCGTCCATCCTCTCATCGATGAATCTCTTCGAATAAATACCGTGCATTACTGCTTCAGGATCAATGTAGACCACGGTATCCTCATTCGGTGAATACACTTCAGAAGCGGAGGAAGTGCCTTGAACAACCAAGTCAGGCGTCTCCGCACCAAGCTCTTCGAAGAATGACTCAATTTTAGGAAGCAAATTTGCCACGAGATATCCATACTCTGAGGCGGTCATTTCTCCGGACCCCCAAAATTCGTTGCCAATCTCCAATGCGGACACTGGAACCCCATTTTCCTCTGAGCTTTCAACTATATATCTTATAAAGACTTTCAGATCCCTCAGGTAATCTTCGCTAATCTCTTTTCGACTGCCATAATTTCCAAGACGCATGGCATCGTAGGCCGTTTGCTCGAATCCCGTCCTTGTGGGAAGGACAATCGAAACCGATAGTCGCGATTCCCCGGCTTGCTCAAACATTTTATCCATGGGCAGAAGTGTTTGAACATTATCAGTGTCTGACAGAGTTGCATTTGGGTTCGCCATGTCAAAATAGTACTCTGTGGCCGCTCCGCCTGGATACCTGAGGTTAGTGATGCCGATTTCTTCAACCAAACTTGACAGGTTGGATGCGGGATCGACATACTCTTCATCATAAATTGTGACTAGGTTTACACCAAAGTGGTTTTCGGTAACCTCTTCGACCTTATCGAAGTAGACTTCGTTATTTATAAAGTAGTTAGACATCCCGCGCACCAAATTTACAGTTCACCATTTGTTCACACCCTAATATTACCCTGAAGTGTGGCGGAAAAGTGGCGATCTGAACCCGGCGATTTAGTAATAAAATTGGCCTTTTAGAAAAATTTTTCTTCATTCTTCTTGTTACACGAAACGTTCCACGTATCGAAAGGAAGTGAATGAATAACGAAACCTAAAGTGTTATGAACCGAATGTTTCGGTCGTCATACAGCTGGTCCAAAAGAAAATTCATTGCCTTGCACGCTGCTCTGCCCCCTGAAAACTGGATCGTTCGGAGTTGGAGTTTTCCGCTAAATTTCCCTGGCTGGGAGAGGAGCGGAATCGCATGAAAGCATCGAAGTTCACAGAGGCGCAGAAGGCGTTCATCCTGAAGCAGGGCGAGCAAGGAACGCCGGTCGCGGAGATCTGCCGCAAGGCCGGGATCAGCCAGGCGACATACTTTAACTGGAAGAAAAAATACGGGGGCCTTCTGCCGGACGAGATGCGCCGGCTGAAAGCGCTTGAGGACGAGAACATCCGGCTGAAGAAGATTGTGGCGGACCTGACGCTGGACCGGGAGATGCTTCAGGATGTCATTCGGCGAAAGCTCTGAAGCCTGGCCGTTTGCGCGAGATTGTCACCGGGATGTGCGTCGATTGGGGTGTATCGATCCGGAAGGCTTGTGGGGCCATCTGCTTCGACACATCCACCTACCACTACAAGTCCCGGCGGACGGATCAGGCTGCCGTCGAACGGCGGATCAAAGAGATCGCAGAGACGCGTGTGCGCTATGGCTACAGGCGCGTCCACGTGCTTCTGAGACGGGAGGGCTGGGTGATCAACATGAAGAAGACACGCAGGATTTACAACGAGTTGGGCCTGCAGCTCAGGAACAAGCACCCCAAGCGCCGGGTGAAGGCAAAGCTCAGAGAGGACCGTCAGGAAGCTGTTGGGCCGAACGATGTCTGGGCGATGGACTTCGTTCACGACCAGCTCGCCCTGGGCAGGAGGTTGCGTATCCTGACCGTTGTCGACACGCATTCCCGGCTCTGCCCTGCGGCCGATCCGCGCTTCACCTATCGGGGCGAAGATGTTGTGCAGACGCTCGAACGGGTCTGCGGGCAGATCGGCTACCCCAGGACGATCAGAGTCGATAACGGCAGCGAGTTCATCTCGCGGGACCTCGATCTCTGGGTCTACGCCAACGACGTTACCCTCGACTTCTCACGGCCTGGAAAGCCCACGGACAATAGCTTCATTGAGGCGTTTAACAGCAAGCTCCGGGCGGAATGCCTGAACGCACACTGGTTCATGAGCCTTGCAGATGCCCGCGAAAAGCTGGAGGATTGGCGTCGGCACTACAATGAGGACAGACCCCACAGCGCAATCGGATACAACGTCCCGATTGCCATGCATTATCCCGATGGCGTCACCAGCCCGTCATCGTGACAGAGCCGGAAAAATCCAGCTTCTGGCGGACCAAGGTTGGGGCTCAGAGCAAAGCTAGGCTGCGGCAGAAGGGCGATGATCCTTGCAGCGGGTCCTGCAGGTGCTCAAATAGGACTTTGATTTACTTGCACGTTATGTATCGTGTGGTCTCGTTTCTCATAGAGGAAACAAATCGTATGAAACCCAGCACCCAGTCTCGGACCTCACCAACGCCTTCAGTTGAGCCGCCGCGACCAATGGGGGTGTTTCGGGGTAAACCTGCCACCAAGCAGCTAATCGCTTTCTACGTCGCCTATTTAACCGCGATGCAGTTCGGCCGATGGGTGCTTGTGATACCAGATATCCCGATTGTCATATGGCCCCCAAACGGGATCGTCTTAGCGATGCTTTTGACCCAGCCCAAGCAAAGTTGGTCATGGTGGATCGCTCTGGCTGCCATTGGTGAACTGACTGGCAATGCGGTCTGGTTTCACAATCCAGTAGGTTGGGCATTTGGGTATATCGTGGCGAACGCGATAGCCGTGATCTTTGCTGCCACGCTGATGAAGCCGAGTGGTGATGAAGGCTTCCGGTTTAAACGATTATCTCAAGTCTTGAGGTTCTTGGTTGTCTGCGTGCTTGTCGCGCCGGGACTCAGCGCTACTCTTGGAAGCGCGATTGATGCCTTCGTCGGAAAGAACCCGTTCATGAAGACGTGGCCGTACTGGTGGCTCGGAGACGCCACCGGTATCCTGATCGCAACCCCGCTGGCTATCTCATTCATGAACGCGTGGGACAAAAAGGTTAGGCCTAGTCCCATAGAATTGTTCGAGGGCGCTGCCATTGCAGTGTCGCTTTCAGTACTGTGTTTCTGGGTTCTGTCGACGGACGCTACCTATGCATTCGTCCTACCAATGCCGATACTCTGGGCGGCGCTGCGCTATGAGTTTCGCGGTGTCAGCTTTGCGGTGCTGGTACTGACTGCTGCCATCGCGATCCAAGCGCAAAGCTTCGAGTATTCACCTCGATCGGGCGCGGATGTTGCTGCACTCCAGAACATGCTGAGAGCATTAATTCTGATCGCGGCGACCACTGGATTGATCGTCGCGGGCATCGCTCGACAGCAGCGGCAGGCCCTCGCAAATCTGGCGCTGGCCAACGACCGACTTGAGCAACGTGTGGCCGAACGAACCCGAGAGATCGAGGCGACCGAACAGAGGTTCAAAGCCACGTTCGAGAATGCCGGGGTCGGCATTAGTATCGTTGGCGGAGACGGGACACTTCTGAGGGTGAATGGCAGCCTCGCACGGATGCTCGGTCGGGATGAAAGCGAGATAGAAGGGCGACGCATTGCTGAATTCACCCACCCGGATGATCAGGCATTGATCGACGTTGCTTGGAACCAGCTTACGGTCGAAGGAAAGGATGAATACGAGCAAGAAAAGCGCTACTTGCACAAGACGCAGAAGATCGTCTGGGGGCATACAACAGTCAGTTGCGTACGCCGTGAGGATGGCAAGATCGATTACCTGATCAAGATAATTCAGGACATTACGGAGCGGAAGCGCTCAGAGGCTCTGAGGCAATTGCTGATGCGCGAGGTGAACCACCGTAGCAAAAACCTATTGGCCATCGTTCAGGTAATCGCCCGTCAGACAGCGAAGCATTCTCCGGAGAAATTTGTCGAAATACTGAATCAGCGTTTGCAAGCGCTCGCGGCAAACCAGGATATCCTTGTGCATAACGAGTGGAAGCGCGTCGCTCTTTCTGATCTCGTGACAGGGCAATTGGCGCATTTCGAAGCCATTGTCGATCGGGTTCGATTGTCAGGGCCGCCTATCCTGGTCCCCGCTGCGGCGGCCCAGTCCCTCGGTATGGCGCTGCATGAACTTGCAACAAATGCGGTAAAATACGGCAGTTTGAGTACAGAGACGGGTCATGTCGATATCTCGTGGGAGGCGGAGGACGATAGGTTCCGAATGACTTGGCGTGAATCGGGCGGGCCGTCGGTCACTCAACCTGACCGCAAGGGGTTCGGAACCACTGTTTTGGAGCGGATGGTGGCCTCTTCAATGTCTGGAGAGGTCATGTTGGACTACTCTCCAGATGGTTTCAGCTGGGAGTTGACTTGTCCGATGTCTTCTCTAGAGGACAGCGATTGTGCCGACGCTTAACTCTGAGCTATTCTCAAATCTTTGCACCTGCTGATCGGGTTGGTTGATAGCATTTCTCGGACAATAAAACAGCGCTGGTGGCTTTCCGCCCAAGGTTGAGTGAGGGCGCTGGTGGCTGTAGAAAGTCATCCATTTCCGGATGGCCGCCTATGTCTCTGATCCTCTCTCGCAAGCATGCAGGTAGACGCACTGGTATTTCAGGCTGCGCCACTGTCCAGCCCGATTTCTGTGTTCCAATTCGGTGTAGAGTTTCGGGGGCTGGCGGGCGCATGTTAAGTGCCTGACGCGGGCGAGTTTGATTGTATTCTCTGAGCCATCAATTGATGACGACCTGGGCCTGTTTGGTTGTTGTGAACCATTCCGCATCGAGAACCTCGTGGCGGAGAGTGCCATCGGACCGCTCGTTGTACCCGGTCTCCCAACGTCATCCCGGATAAATTCGGATCGAGTTCACACCAACTTTCTCGGGCCACCTCTGGGTCGCCTGAGACGCGAACTCTGGGTCGTTGTCGCTGCGGATGAACTCAGGCTTCCCGTGGCGAAGAAACAGGCCTTAGGGCACCTCCAGAACGTCTTCGGAACGCATTCGGGTTCGGACTACCACCGCGAGCGCCTGGCGGGTGTATTCGTCCAGAACTGTCAGCATTTTGTAGCTTCGGCCATTGCTGAGCTTGTCGTAAACAAAGTCCACGCTCCAGACGTGATTTGGATGCTGGGGCCGGAGCCGGATAATTGAACGGTCTTTGTGGTAGAGGCGCCTCTGCCTCTTGTGCCGCCGCGGTAGCCGCAGCTCTTCTTCGCGCCAAAGGCGTTCAACCTTCTTGTGGTTCACCCATTGCTTGGCAGGCGATTGCTAAGCAATCTGCCGAGAGGGGGCCAGCCCTCGATCCGCAGCAGCTCAGTTATCTTGCGGTAGCGATAGCGGCCATAGTTCTTCACCAGACGGATCATGGCACGCCGCAGACCGTCATCGTTTCTTTTCACCGGCTGATACTGCATGGAACTGCGCGCAAAGCCGACGGCCTGACAGGTCCGGCGCTCCGATGTGGCAAGCTTCTGGCGCGTGTGAATGACAGTCTGAGGAAGCTGGCTCGTCGTCAGGCCTTCGGCTTTAGGCAACTCACGTTTTCCTTGGGGATCAGCTTGTCCAGCTCAAGCTCTGCCACAATCTTCTTCAGCCGGGCATTCTCTTTCTCCAGGCTGCGCAGCTCCGACAGCTGAGACCTGTCCCTCTCGGGACATCGCTTTGCAATGCCCTGCCGGGCAAGGCATGCCGCCAAACCGGCGCCGCCAAGTAAAGTAGGTCGCATCGCTGACACCGACACCGCGGCAAGCACTGCGTACGACGCTGCCATCCGCTAGCCTCAGTTCAATCTCACGCAAAAGCTTCAGGACGTCCTCGTCCGAATACCGTTTCCGAGCCATCTTTTATCCCCACTCCCCGGCAAAAGTAGTGGCCCAGGTTTAGGGGGCACAGACAGCTTGGCCATCGGCTTGTCGGTCAGCCAGGAAAGGTTGCTCATGTCACCGCTCCGTTTTCCGATCCGTGGATCACGCAGCGCGTTGAAATTAAATGCATCCTGACCCTGGCCCTGCGATGATAGCAGCACAAAACAAGACGGAATATCTGGAGCGCCCAATGATTAATCAAATTGGCAGAGACGAGCACGATTTAGGCACTCGCCTTAGTCCTGATCACGGCTCCACTCTGAAATCTGAGGCAGGTCGGCTATGCTCAAAAGATGACGCAACCTACCCCACTCCTTGTTTTTACTGATCTTGATGGCACCCTTTTGAGCCATGACGATTATCGCTGGACCTCTGCCCGGCCGGCCCTAAAGGCGCTGAAGTCGGCTGGGGCCGGTGTCATTATAGCAACCAGCAAGACCGCAGCGGAAGTCGCACCACTACGGCGCGCGATAGGGTTTGATGCTTGGCCTGCAATAGTAGAAAACGGCGCCGGACTGCTTGGCGCGGGCAAGCGATCCACGGAAAAACTCAGCCGATACGATAACTTACTTGAACTGATTGCAACTATGCCGTCGGGTTTTCGCGGCTTTGGGGCGATGTCTGATCGCGAAGTTGCGGATTTGACCGGCCTCACACGCGCGGCAGCCCGAAGGGCCCGTTGCCGGAAGTTCAGCGAGCCCGGAATCTGGCAGGGAACCCAAGCGGATCTTGACCGGTTCCTTGCGGCGGCGGCGCATCTTGGCCTCAAGGCTCAACGCGGAGGGCGCTTCTTGACGTTGTCCTTCGGCGGCGACAAGGCAGACAGGCTGCGGGAGCTGGCAACACATTACTCGGCCACCTGCACCGCCGCGCTCGGAGATGCGCCGAATGACGTTGCAATGCTGCAGGCCGCCGACATCGGGTTTATCGTGAAGAACCCGCAAGGACCGGAGTTGCCCCCGCTGCCCGGCGAAACCGAGGGGCGCATCCGGCGCACGGAACATGTGGGGCCCGAAGGTTGGAACGTCGCGATCCTCGACCTGCTGCGGGGGCTCGAACTGATCAGGGAAAAGGAAAGCGATGGCTGATTTTCACCAGAACGGAAACATCACGACGCTGCACAATCTACGCACACGCAGCCTTGAGGATCTTACGCATGAGCTCTCGGTCTACGCCGAAACCAGGCGCATAACTCTGATCCTGCCCTGCCTCTTCCGCGAACTGGAAGGCCCGGCACTGGTCAACATCGTGAATGAGTTGGCACAAGTACCCTATCTTCACCGGATAATCATCGGCCTCGATCAGGCAGACGAAGCGCAATTCCGCCATGCACGCGCCTTTTTTGCCCGGCTTCCGCAGGATCACATCGTGCTCTGGAACGATAGCCCACGCATGCAGCAGCTCGAGGCACGGCTTGGCACGCTTGGCCTTGCTCCGCAGGAACCCGGCAAGGGCAAGAATGTCTGGTCCTGCATCGGCTACCTGTTGGCCTGCGCCGACAGCTCTGTCATGGCAATCCACGACTGCGATATCATCACCTATCACCGCGAGATGCTTGCCCGGCTAGTCTATCCGGTGGTCAATCCGGCATTTTCCTACCAAATGTCGAAAGGCTTCTATCCGCGCATCGGATCGGACAAACTAAACGGCCGTGTCACCCGCCTGCTGGTGAGCCCACTGCTGATCGCCCTCAAACGCGTGGTCGGCGACCGCGACTATCTCGACTACCTACGCAGCTTCCGCTACCCGCTGTCAGGAGAGTTCGCAATGCGCAGCCATGTGCTGGCAGACCTGCGCATCCCCTCCGACTGGGGGCTCGAAGTCGGCGTATTGTCGGAAGCTTGGCGAAACCTCGCACCAAAATCGGTCTGCCAGGTCGAAATCTCCGACGCCTACGATCATAAACATCAGGATCTGTCACCCGAAGACGCTTCTCGCGGTCTCAGCCGAATGTCCACCGACATCTGCAAGGCAATCATCCGCAAGCTAGCGGCCGACGGCACGGTTTTCACACCCAACGTATTCCGCACACTCAAAGCGACTTACTACCGTTCGGCGCTGGATCTGCTGGAAAGCTACCACAGTGATGCCCGGATGAACGGCCTGACGGTTGATCGTCACAACGAGGAGAAGTCAATCGAACTTTTCGCGGAGAACATTCTGCGCGCAGGCCATATCTTTCTGGAAAACCCCCATGAAACCCCTTTCATCCCAACCTGGAACCGAGTGCATTCGGCCGATCCGGATTTCCTGTCCGACCTTAAATCGGCTGCCAACGCCGATCAGGAGCAATATGCCTGACCCGGCCGCTCAGTCCCGGTTGCTGATCCAGCGACATTGGTAGGGGGCAAAGGGTATGCCAGGCCCGGTCGGATCAATCCGCTCACCCGTAATCAGGTCGACCCAGTCATCGTCTTCGATAAGGTTGATGCCCGTTGGGTTGACGGTCACGATGTCATTGCTGACATTATGTATCGCAAAGATCGACTGGCCCCGGTCCAGGCTTTGCCGCCAGACACCGAATAGGCGGTCATCCAGCGCCAGCGTGAACTGCGTTGCGTTGGGGTGGAACGCAGGCTGGCGGCCGCGCAGCTTCAACAATCGACTCAGCTCTACGAGCACCCGTGACTGGTCCGACTGGGGATCATCAAGCCGATCCAGTAGATCCGGGTAATGCCATTGATGCCGGTTGATGGCCCGTTTCATGCCGCGCCGCTCGACGGCGTCGCAGTCGTTCGGGGTGGCGAGCAACGAGTGTATGTAGAAAGCTGGGATGCCTTCCAGCGACATCACAATGGTCTGAGAACACAGGAACCGCGGGATCTGCAGCTTGTCCGCGCCCGCAAATGTGCAGCGCATCGCCTCAAAGTAGGAGCAGTTCAACTCGTAAGGTTCCTCGCCGCCCCCTGGTTTGGCCCGCATAGACACAAGCCCCCCCGCCTGCCGAGTGGCTGCTATCATCCGCTCTCGCTCTCGCGGAGGCAGAACACCCTCGGCGGGTCGCATGCCTATGCCATCGTGGCTGGCTGTAAAATTCAGGTAGGCACATCCCAGCTGCGCTGGCGGCATCGCCGATTGCCAGCGGTGCAGGTAGCGCGCCGTTCCAGATTGCAAAGCATGCAAGATCAATGGCGGTAGTGGAAAATTATAGATCGCATGTGCCTCGTTGCGATTGCCAAAATAGCTCAGGTTCTCGCTGCGTGGTACGTTGGTTTCGGTCAACAAAACGATGGTTTCGGTCGCGTAGTCGCATAGCAACCGCATCAGCTGGATAATAGCATGAGTCTGCGGCAGATGGATGCTAGGTGTCCCCACCTCTTTCCAGATGAAGGCCACCGCATCCAGTCGCAGGATACGGACCCCTTTGCTGATGTGAAGGCGGATGATCCCCAACATCTCCAGCAGCACCTCCGGGTTAGAAAAGTCCAGATCCACCTGGTCATGACTGAAGGTGCACCAGACGTGGCGGCGGCCGCGGCGGGTCTCGACCGGCTGCAGCAGGGGCGTGGTGCGCGGCCGCACCACCGATGACAGGTCGTCCTCGGGGCGCGCCTCGAAGAAGTAACGGTCGTATGGGGCGTTGCCCTGGCGGTACGCATTGAACCAATGGCTTTGGCTGGACATGTGGTTCAGCACCAGATCCGACATCAGGTGGAAATGTTCCGCGATCCTAGTGATATCCGCCCAGTCGCCCAGTTGCGGATTGACCGCACAATAGTCGGTCACCGCAAAGCCATCATCCGATGTATAGGGAAAGAAAGGCAAGATATGCACACCGTTCACCACTCCGCGCATTCGGCTGAGCAAAAAGTCATACAGGACATCAAGCGGTTTGTGGCTGCCGTCCTGAAGCGAATTGCCATAGGTAATCAATACCGCATCGCGTTCAGACCACAGCCGATTACCCGGCCGACGGCCACGCCTGCGGCGATGCGCCCCCTCCGGCCAGAAAGCCGCCTCGACCTGGGTCGCGAGCTTCGCGATGTCATAGTTCGGGTAGATCTGCCTCAGAAGCGCCGCCAATCGCGCGTCAAATGCGGTGTTTGCATGGGTCACTTGCGCTCAATGCTCCTGTTCTTTCGGTCCTAGATTTTTGATTAGCTCCGATGTTCTCGCCGCAGGAATACAGGTGTCAATTTTTTGGGGCGCGATCAGGCTGTCAGGCGCCTAACGCTCCCGGATTGCCCAATCTTCGGGCAATTTTGATCCACCCTTCTGAAAGTTTGAGAATTGAAATTCTCTGTCTCTCCCTAATAGAACGCATGAGGTGTCGAAACGCTGCTCTAGCGAAGAACAGTTCTTCAGCGTCCTGAAAGAACACCAGGCTGGTGCCCAAGCCAAATACTCTGCCTGATGCACCGCATTAGCGATCGGTCGTTCCAAAATGATGTTCCAAGTATGTGACCCTGAAAGTTCTTGTGGCTAAGCAGTTACAGGCACTGGAAGCTGAGAATACCAAGATCGAGAAGATGCTTGCGACACACGCGCTTCATGTGACCATTTTCTATGAGATGCGGGAAAAGAACCTGCGAGACCCGATACGCGGAAACGAGCCGCGGACTGGACCAAGTTAGGGAAGAACAATTACCACCGAGCTTGCGTCCTGGCTGGGTTCAATCCGCGCATTTATCTGCAACCGTCGACCGGTCTTCTGACTCGGAGCGGGAAAATGGCCTCTAGCACTGCCCAGTGTAAGGCGGCGCTTTGACTATCTTCAGCTACAACTCTTGCTCGACCGTATGGGCTAGCAAATAAACGGGAAAAACCTCGGCCGGACCTACCGTGAAGACGAGCTGACGGGGCGTATTTTTTGCCGCTGCAAATGCGGCATCGGAACGCGGGCGTCGATGGAAATCCCACTGTGACTTAATCGGCAATGGCCTCAGGACCTCCTGACGGAAGCTATCTGGAGCGGCCGCCGCTACCGCCTTCCGTCCGGCGTCCGCAACTTCAGTTTGCAACGCCTAGCCTGCGTTCTCGATACTTCGCTGACTAGGTTGTGAATGCCCGAAAATAAGTGGCCCCTAAGTGCCCGGTCCAGCCTCAAGCAGCTTAGCCGAGACCCGACGCTTAATCGCCTTGTTTCTCAGTTGAATGCCCGTCCACTTATAAGTGTGGCAAGTCTTCCTGGCCTCGCCCCCTTCACGGCGCAGCGCCAATGCACACGCCGATAGCCAAAGCGCAGCCGGATCTGAAAAATTCTGTGGATCCGTGGTTCTCGCTCAACAGATTTGCTGGTCCACTGCTTTCCTAAATACGACTAGAGGCCACCTCAGGAAGAAGATTAGGCGGACGGCCCTATCTATCCCGCCGTCAATATTACTAATATTGACAACATCATCAGATATCCCGTACTAATAATTACAAGTCGGGCGCAACTTTAACTTCAGCGCGTGCGCTTGACATCGCAACGCACCACCGCCCGAACCGAAAAATGCCTTACGATAGGAACCTGAAATGAATGAATACATCCTGCAAACCGAAACCCGAGACAAGCTCAAGAAGGTCTCGACCGCCTCGGTTGCCACCGCCCTTTACAAGCGCGGCCTGCGCAACCAGTTCGTGCAGGGTGTCCTGCCGGTAGAGCGTAAGCCAGTGCGGATGGTAGGCCAAGCCTTCACCCTTCGCTACATCCCCGCACGCGAGGACCGCAACCCTCTGACCGTCTTCCGCAGCCGCGACCACAAGCAGCGCGTCGCGGTGGAAACCTGTCCGGAGGGCCACGTTTTGGTCATGGATGCGCGAAAGGACAGCCGGGCCGCAACAGCAGGCTCGATCCTGGTTACTCGGCTGGCGCAACGCGGCGTTGCCGGCGTAGTTTCTGACGGTGGCGTGCGCGACGCCGAGGGTATCGGCGCGTTAGACATGCCAGCCTATTTTGCCTGCCCCTCCGCTCCAACCAATTTAACGCTGCACGAGGCAATCGACATCAATGTTCCGATTTCCTGCGGCGACGCGCCGGTGTTTCCCGGCGACGTTATGCTGGGGGATGGTGACGGCGTCATGGTGATCCCCGCTCATCTCACCGAAGAAATCGCTGAAGAATGCACCCAGATGGAAGCCTATGAGGACTTCGTCTTGGAGCAGGTTCAAGCAGGCGCGGGAATTATCGGCCTCTACCCCGCTACGGACGAGGAAAACCTTGTGAAATTTGACACCTGGCGTGAACGGAATGGACGTTAAAATGACCTGGAAACCGCATGGGAAACACCTGATCGCAGGTCAACATATCGACGCGCCGCAACGCTTCACATCAACGCCCGCATTCGGCCCAGCCCACGATTATGCCGCCGGCACGCCCGACCTCGTGGCCGAAGCGTGCGCTGCCGCTGAGGCCGCTTTCGACAGCTTTGCCGACAGCAGCCGCCAGCAGCGCGCCCTGCTCCTGAACTCGATCGCCGATGAGATTGAGGCCAACGGAGCAGCGATCACCGAAATCGGCTGTCAGGAAACCGGCCTGCCGGAGGCGCGGCTAGAAGGCGAGCGCGGCCGCACCACTGGCCAGCTGCGATTGTTTGCCCAGCACATCCTGGACGGTGCCTATCTGGACCGCCGCCATGACGCGGCGCTGCCCGACCGCCAGCCGCAGCCGCGCCCGGATTTGCGTATGGTGCAGCGCCCGATCGGCCCTGTTGCCGTGTTCGGCGCGTCGAACTTTCCGCTGGCGTTTTCCACCGCTGGCGGTGACACCGCCGCGGCGCTGGCTGCAGGATGCCCAGTGGTTGTGAAAGGCCACGGCGCCCATCCCGGAACCAGTGAGATCGTCGGCGATGCCATCGTCGCAGCATTGAAAAAGCTGGACATGAACCCGGGTATTTTCAGCCTAGTGCAAGGCGGGAACCGAGCCGTCGGCGCCGCACTGGTGACGGACCCGCGGATAAAGGCGGTAGGCTTCACAGGCAGCCTTGGCGGCGGCCGCGCACTATTTGATCTCTGCGCCGCCCGCCCCGAGCCCATTCCCTTCTTTGGTGAGCTGGGTAGCGTCAATCCGATGTTTGTTCTGCCCGGCGCCGCTGCAGCGCGCGCCGAAGAGTTGGGCTCGGGCTGGGCCGCCAGCCTAACGATGGGTGCAGGCCAATTCTGCACCAATCCCGGCATTGCAATCGTTGCTGATGGACCGGATGCCGACACCTTTGTGCAGTCAACCGCCGACGCGCTCGCCGCTACAGGCCCGCAAATCATGCTGACCGATGGCATTGCCGAGGCCTACCGCAGCGGAGCGCAGCGGATGGCGGATGGAGCGGGTGTAAAAACCCTGCTGCCAGCTCCCTGCGACGGCCGCGCTGCGACGCCGCAGCTGCTCGAGGTCTCCGCCGAAAGCTGGCTGGCAAATGAAGATCTGGCCGAAGAGGTCTTTGGCCCGCTGGGGTTGGTGATCCGCGCCGCCTCCCCGGATCAGCTGCCCGCCCTCGCTCGCAGCTTCAAGGGGCAGCTTACCGCCACACTACAGATGGACGACAACGATTTACCCCTTGCACAAGAGCTTCTACCGACGCTTGAACGAATGGCTGGCCGAGTTCTGGCCAATGGGTTTCCCACCGGGGTCGAAGTCTGCGATGCCATGGTCCACGGCGGCCCCTACCCCGCCAGCACCAACTTTGGCGCAACCTCAGTTGGAACCCTGTCGATCCGCCGATTCCTACGCCCGGTCTGCTACCAGAATCTCCCGGAGGCGCTCCTCCCAGCCGATCTCACGGGTGGGTGAAACCAATTGCTTCGGCCCGCCCCTAGGCGGGCCTCCCCCACACCAAACATGCGGGATCTGGATTACATATTTTTGTCAACATCGCAAAAAACACCCCAAGAGTCGCGGATGAACGCCGAATCTGTATTTTTCGATAACAGATACAGGCGCAAACTAGGTGAAAAGCCGCTAAATTGGTAACTTTTAGTGTTGATTTGTAAACCTGAATCAGTAATATGTTTTAAAACGCGAAGCGCGCGCAGAATGCAGCGCAGACTAGGACCAAGCAGCATGTGGGAGGATGCTGAAGGTCCCCTAAGGCGCGGGGGCCACCCTGTATCGCTAGGCACAAGCGAGACGCGCATATTCCGCAAATAGGCACGACGAGATCACTACCCGCGCGCGGCGAACTGCATCCTGACGGATTGCGCCGTGCGGTCCTGAAACTTGCAAGACGTATCTGACAACAAAATCTGTAAAGGAGGAACAGGTCCATGTTATCTAAAGGTTTGAAAACAAAACTGACCCTCGCGCTCGGCGCCTGCATCATCGGTACCGCAGCTACAGCGGCGGACTTTCCCACTCGCGATATCCGACTGATCGTACCATGGCCCGCCGGCGGTGGTGCTGATGCGATTTCACGTAAGATCAGCAACATCGCCGAGCAGGAACTGCCCAAATCCATCTATGTGGAAAACATCGCCGGCGCGGTGACCGCTACCGGCCTGATGCAAATGACCAACGCCCGTCCCGACGGCCACACCGTCGGCGTGATGACCTACGACAGCATCATCACCCTGCCCCGCGGCCAGATGGTTCCGGGTTATTCCCTGGATAACATGGAACTGATCGCCCGCATCACCAGCGAGGCCGACGCCATCGTAGTCTCCAAACACTCCGGCATCGACAGTTTTGAAGAACTGGTGGAGACCGCCAAGGCCAATCCCGGCAAGGTCCGTCTCGGCGTCGCCCCCAAGGGCTCAGGCCCTTATCTGTCGGCCAATCAGCTGGAAAAACTGCTGGACGTCGATTTCAACGTGATCACCTATGCAGGCTCTTCCGCTGCCGAAGCCGAAGCGCTGTTGTCCGGCGAACTGGATGCGGCGATATCCAGCTTGGGCGATTTCAGCGGCATCATCGAATCCGGCGATGCCAAAGGCGTGGTGGAACTGACCTCGGTACAGAACCTGACCTACACAGACGTGCCCACCATAGCCTCTAAGGGATATGACCTACAGACCGGCAGCTTCATCGTCCTCGCCGCCCCCAAGGACACCCCGACAGAGGCGCTGAGCACGCTCGAAACGGCCTTCAAGACCGCATACGACAGTGAAGAGTTCCAGGGCTGGCTGCAACAGGTCGGTGTCACCCCTGACTGGCTCGGCTCTGACGAAGTCGGCGCATGGAAGGACGGATTGCAGAAGAAAACCTTCTCGCTGATGGACGAGCTGGGCCTGTAAGCCACTACCGCGACTGCTTCCCCCATGCCCCCGGACTGGCGCCGGGGGCATAATGCCAGACCCGCCTCGCATGTCGCCGGCCCGTCCGCCTGCCCGACTGCCGCAAACCGGACCGAACGAACCGCCGCCCCCTCGGCCCGCATACCACTCACGATCCTGAATCCAGCCCGGGAGAAGACGATGCTCTTAAACAGGCAACTGCTGTTCTATTATACCACTCTTGCAGTGTCCGCGGGATACCTGATCTTTGCGCTCAGCTTGGGCGCGCCAACATCCGAAAGCGGCCTGACGCCATCTTTCTTCCCGATCTTGGTCGGCGCTGCCGCGGTGCTGTTTTCCGCCGTTCTGATTCTGCAACAGCTGCGCGCAGGCCAACCCGCTCCCGCCACCCCCGCGGTAGAGACACCGCGCAACTGGACCCACCTTGGCGTCGCGGCGGCAGTCTTCGTCTACATCCTGGCATTCAAGCCGCTTGGCTATTTCCTGTCTTCCGGCCTTTTTGTCCTGGCGATCATCTTGCTGTTTTCCTCCTTCGAAAAACTCCTTCAAAAGGCCGCCCTCTCCGCCGCGATCACCGGTATCGCCTATGTCATGTTTCAACAGCTGTTCGGGGTCCGCCTCCCGACGTTCTGGGGGTAAACCATGGATTTCATCGTTCTTGTTCTCAGCAGCTTCTCGCTGCTTCTGGAGCCCATGAACCTCACCTATGTGGTGCTGGGCTTCGTGATCGGCACCATTTTCGCGGCCATTCCCGGCCTCACCGCGACGCTCGCAATGGCGCTGCTGCTGCCGCTCACCTACACCCTCAACGTCGAGACTGCACTGATGGCCTGCGCCAGCATCTACATGGCTGGCATGTGCGGTGGCAGCATCACAGCAACGACCATCAACATCCCCGGCGCGCCGTCCTCTATGATGACAGCGCTGGATGGCTATCCTATGCAGCAGCAGGGCAAGGGCGCACTGGCGCTCGGACATGCGGCACTGGGCTCAATGTTTGGCGGCGCCGTTGGCGCGCTCCTACTGATCGCGGTCGCGCCTTTCGTGGCTGAGCTGTCGCTGCTCGTGAAGACCACCGGTAAATTCGCCCTTCTTGCCTTTGCCCTCATCGTTGTGGTGATCGCCCAACGCGGCCGCATCGCCCAAGCCGGGCTGGCCGCATGCATAGGGCTGATGCTGGCCACCGTCGGCCTTGACGCGATGGAGCCTGTCACCCGCTTCACCTTCGGCAATGCCAACCTGACCGCGGGCATCGACCTGATGCCGGTGATCATCGGCACCTTCGCCATCGCCGAAGTGCTGATGCAGGCCAGCGCCTCGCGCGACACCAGCATGCTCACCGCGGCCGCGGACACGGTGAAGATCAAACGCCGGGATTTCCTGCCGCCGCTGGCCGACATCCGCAAGATTGGCCTGGGCTGCTATCTGAAGTCCTGCCTGATCGGTTATTTCGTCGGCACCCTACCCGGCGCCGGCGGCTCGATGGGCTCTTTCCTTGCCTATACCGAGGCGGTGCGCACCTCCGACGATCCTGAGACCTTCGGCAAGGGCAACCCCAAAGGCATCGTCGCCTCCGAAAGCGCCAACAATGCCGTCTGCGGCGGCGCCATGGTGCCGATGCTGACCTTCGGCATCCCCGGCGATCCGATTACCGCGATCATGCTGGGCGTGCTAGTCATCAACGGCATCCAGCCGGGACCGCAGCTGATGGCCGGACAGGCCAGCCTGATCGCGCCGATGCTGGCCGCCCTCCTGTTCAGTGCCGTGGTGCTGATCCCCCTGACGCTCTACCTGATCGGCCCCTACTTCATTCGCATCGTCGCCCTCCGCAAGGACGTGCTCTATGCCGTGATCGCACTGTTGGCGGTAGTCGGCAGCTACGTGGCCACCTATTCGACTTTCCAGATGTTCATGGCACTGGCTATGGGGGTGCTGGCCTTCTACCTGCGCCGGAACGGCTTTCCGGTGATCACCATGCTGCTTGGCTATATTCTCGGCCCCAATCTCGAGGAATTCCTGCGCCGGTCGCTGGCGCTTTCAAACGGCGACCCGACGACCTTCCTCACCAACTTCGACAGCCTGTTCTTCGTGCTGCTGACGCTGGTCTTCGTCTACTTCCTCGTGATCCGCAAACCGACGGAGAAAGCCGCTGCGGCTACCGCCAAGTAGTCCGCACCTGAAGTGGTTGTGGGAGATTACCTCCGTCCCGACGGCAGATGCGCCGTCGGGCCATTTCAACGGCCGCGTTTAAGCCTATAAAGGACATGACACCCCGGCCTGAACCCAGACAATGGAGACCACGTTGGCAGAGACACGACGCCCTTCGCTCGCAGATCAGGTTTACGATCAGCTCATGGCAAAAATCCTCAGCGAGGAATACCCGGTCCACAGCCGCCTCCCCGCCGAGGAGGTGCTCGCGCAGACCTTTGGCGTCTCCCGCCCCATTGTGCGCGCTGCGTTGTCGCGCCTGCGCGACGACGGCATCATCCAGTCGCGTCGCGGCTCCGGCAGCTATGTTCTGCGCCAGCCCGACCGCCAGCTTATCACGTTTGCGCCGCTGGAATCGATCTCCGACGTACAGCGCTGCTACGAGTTCCGCATTGATGTTGAAGGCGCCGCAGCTGCTTGGGCTGCCCGCCGCCGCGACGACGAGGATCTGGCGGCCATGGACCACGCCTATCAGGTAATGGAACAAACCTATGAGCAAAGCGGCCTGGGCGTCGAAGCCGACCAAATGCTGCATCTGGCGATCGCCCGCGCCACCAAGAACCCGTTTTTCGCCTCAGTACTGGAATCGCTAGGTGACCAGATCGCTTTCGGGGTGAAGTTATCACGCTCTCTGACGCTCTTGGACAAGCCCGCGCGCCAAGAACTGGTGCTGGCCGAACACCGCGCGGTGCTGCAAGCGATCCGCCTGCAGCAGCCAGAGGTTGCTGAAGCTACAATGCGCCACCATATCACTGCTGCCAAGGATCGGATGTTCGTCGGCAGCCATGAAAACTAGGGTCTGTACTCATTGAGTTCCAGAGCCAGTAGATGACCGTTGCAGCCAGAGCGATGGCGGAGAAGAACACCTTTGGGCATCGGTCGTAACGTGTTGCGACGCGCCGCCAGTCTTTCAGCCTGCCGAACATGATCTCGCATCACTGCCCGACAGTGCATTACGAAGCAATGTCACGAGAGGAGCGGTTGCGGCGTTTGTAGCGGCGTTTATCGTATCTGACCTACTTCTTGCGCTTCTTTCGACCAGGGATGCATGCGCGTATCCCTTTGTCTTTCAATGCTTCTCTGAACCAGTCGGCGTCGTAGCCTCTATCGCCAAGGAGCCAATCCACCTTGGGCAGGCTGCTCAGCAATGCCCGTGCTCCTATGTAATCGCTGACTTGCCCGGCGGTGACGAACAGGTTGAGCGGTCGGCCCTGGCTGTCGCAGATGGGAGTTCATGCCGCCCCTGGTGCGACCAATCAGGCGACCAGCCCCCCCCCTTTTTCGCGGCCATGCTGGTCGCTGTGCGGTGAGCCTTGAGATAGGTTGCGTCGATCATCACGGTCTTCTCCTCGCCATGCTCGGCGGCCAGACCGGCCATCATCCGAGCAAAGACACCTCTATCGCTCCACCGCTTCCAACGGTTGTACAAGGTCTTGTGCGGACCGTACTCCCTGGGCGCATCGCGCCAGCGCAAGCCATTACGATTGATAAAGATAATCCCGCTCAAGACACGCTGATCATCGACGCGAGGCTTGCCGTGCGACTTGGGGAAATACGGCTCAAGACGCGCCATCTGTGCATCCGTCAGCCAAAAAAGCTCAGACATGTTCACCGCTCGTTTTGGCGCGGTGAATCACGCAGCGGAACAGAAATCAATGGGTCCTGCCCCTAGAAGCTTCGCTCTCGGTCCGAGAATTCCCTATTTCACCACCCGGTTGACCTAACCGCAATTAGCCGCGCTGCTGATTAGCATGTTACAAATATGCACCAACGTCGGGTTGGTGTCGTGGAAGGGCGTGGCGGATCGGAGAGCCTATCATGCCCATTGCCAATTTACCCGCCATTCGCGCACGCCGCCAGGCCTGGAACAAGGGGCGCGTTGTCGGTCAGAAACGGCCGCTCCTGCCAAAACACGTCTGGGCCATTCGCGTTCGTTTGGAGATCGCCGAGAACCACAGGGATCTTGCTCTGTTCAATCTGGCTATCGACAGCAAACTGCGTGGCTGTGACCTGGTGAAACTGAAGGTCGCGGATGTCTACGCCTCGGGCCAGGTCAAGGAACGCGCCTCGATTGTCCAGAGCAAGACCCAGCGACCGGTGCGCTTCGAGATAACAGAGGGCACGCGCAGGTCGCTCTCACGATGGATGGAGGAACCGATGATGGTCGGCTCAGAATACCTTTGGCCCGGCCGGTTTCACGATCGTCTGCACATCTCAACGCGGCAGTACGCCCGTCTCGTGAGGGACTGGGTGAAGTCCATCGGGCTGGATTCCATATCCTATGGGACTCATTCCATGCGCCGGACGAAGGTGGCGCATATCTACAGAAAAACTGGCAACCTGAGGGCCGTTCAGCTCCTGCTCGGACATACCAAGATGGACAGCACCGTCCGCTATCTCGGCGTCGAGCTGGAAGATGCTCTCGCGATCTCCGAAAGCGTGGAAATTTGAAGAAATTGGGCCGCTTGCAAAGGCGGCCCTCACTTGCCGTTGGCAACACAGCTCGAGGCTGCGTTGCAGCTTTCCCGAACTTGTCATTCGGGCTTCCCACAGGATGCGGTGTCGGGCCCGGCCCGGATGGTCAGGCACAAACGTTGCCCGCATCAATGCTGAAATGGTCGCACACTCTGCCCTTCATCCCGTCGCAATATGCTGACCGGATCCTGATAGCGTCGTCGTTACCGGCAATACTCACCGGTAAGTTCATTTCCTTCGTTCGTCACAGTCCGGGTGGAAAAATTATAGCAGCCGGGCGTCCCGGAGGGCGTGTAACGGATGTAGTATTCCTCCCCCTTGTAGGTGTAATCCATGCTTCGGCTTCCATCGGGTCTTTCGCTAAAAACGAGGTTTTGAACACCACCTTTTGGTGGCATTCCCGGCGCGGCGACGCCTCCATTGGCTGCGACAAGCGGCGACACGCGGGGAAGATGGTCAAAGTCGGCCACGATGCCCATCAGGCACTGCACGATATAAGGGGCTTCCTCCGAGGTATGGTAGCGATAGCCAAATGTCTCGTCGGGCTGACCGTTACAGACATCAAGATCGTCTGCGGAAATCTTCGAACTGTCAGGATTGTTGTCGCCGTAAATCGGGAAACCGTCGAAGGCCCAGCCGATGATTGCGCTGTCGCCCGCATTTTTCATTTGTTCAATCATGCAGGTTGGCTTGGCGTGGTAATGATAGTCGTCGCCTCGACCGGCATGGCTACCACAAACATCGAGCTGATGTGTCTGGAGCGTATCATGCTGGGCCTGATGGTGGGCCAGATCAGCCTCAGTCATCTCGCCGCCGCCCGTGTAGTCGTAGATCGGCACCCCATTCACGGCCACACCCAAGGCGGCGTCGCGGGTCAGCGCGGTGGTACCAAGCGTTGGAGAAAGAAGGATCGGCGCAGCATAGTCGGCCGGGACAGGAACCTGTTCATTCGTGCCGATGATCCCGGTCATTTTCTCATGGTTGGGATAGGTATCGGACTGGATGATCGCGTGGCTGCGGGTGCAGGTCACGGCGTCGCGATCGTCAAAGCCCGCGTCGACCACAGAGGCCTTGACGACGGCGCAATGGTCGTCGTGGGTAAAGGCCGCAGGGGAGGTGGCAATCGCCATGGAAATGGTGATCGAAAAGGCGATGAGACGTGTCATGATCTGGGCTCCGTTCAATGCGCATTACCTGACAGCTAGGCGGCAAAGGACTGTACTGCTTTGCTCGAGGTCGGGGCCCCAGATCAGCTGGGCGCCCTCCACCCAGTCGATCCGGTCATAGCCATCTTTGGGGCTGACCTCGCGTTCGGAAAAGGTGCTGGCCTGCGGCCAGTGCGAGGCATCAAACCCCACCTGATCCCAGCCGTCAGGTTCATCCATCACTTCGAAGGTGCAGGGGCCTGCACCGGCAACGGGGTTCGCTTCAGCTTCGCAGGATTTGTCTAGCGGGGCGGTATGGATGACCAGGCAATGCCAGGCGGAATTGCTGACGGCGACAGTCGCGCCCGCTGAATCCTTGATCTGCGCGATCAGGCCCCCGTCGCCCATCTGCTGGCGTCGGGTACCTATGTATTCCAAACCGGTATCATCTGCCTTGAAGTCCTTGGCGACGAGACCGATTACGAAAGGTCGCTCTGCTTCAAACTCAAAGCTCTCGGCATTGAAGGAACGCTCCGTGGTTATGGGCACGCTGTCTTCGGCAACCTGTGCGCCATTGATCCTAATTTCGAACCAGTTGTCTACCCACACATCGGCCGAAAAGGTCTCGGCGGAGAGCGGCATTCCAGAAATCAAAAGCACTAAAAATGCGGCGCGCTGCATGGGGCAATCCTTTTTTGTTCGCCTGTGTTAAGCGCAGCAAACTGAGAAGACCGTCGCCGACAAACGAAATTTTTCTGAGTGTCCGGCGAGAGCACCTTGCGAAGCCGCAATTATTTGGAGGCATGCCGGGCGGAAAGCATGGATATTGAAAAAGTGGAGGAATAAGGTTTCAGCCCTCGCCTACATTGGGCGCGCATCCGGATCATTCGATGGTTGCAATGGCGGAAAGGACAGGCTTTAGCCACCTAAAGCGGCCTCAAACTTCCGATTTGTTGTCGTTTGGCCATCTCAATCGCCCCATGGCGACAGCGTTGCAACCTTCTCAGCCGGGGCCAAGTCAACGACTTTTAGGCTCTTCACGTCGACGCCGAAAGGCTTCACCTGCTTAAAAACTTCACGTATGCTGCGGTTCTCGACGGTGACACCGCTCGTTTTTCGCCGCACTCCGTGCCGTTCCTGAAGTCTGAACGAACAACGCGGCCTGCGTTTTCAGAAAAGGAAGCGGCAGTGCCGTCCATGACGCGTTACACCAATCTGCGGCGCGAGGGGCCCTCGCACCGCAACTGCACCGCAGCCTTAGTTGATCCAGCTGTTCACGATGTCCATGTTGTCAGCCACCCAATCCTCGGCCACATCACGCGGATCCAGCTCGTCTCGGCCGATCTGCAGGATCCAGTTATTGACTACCTTCGGGTCAAGCTGCATTTGGCTTAGGAACTTGGCAACCGGCGGATTACGCTTCTCCAGTGATTTGGAATAGGCGACATAAATCTGCGCGTCCGAGCTTTTGCAATCGAACTTTGAAGTCTCCAGCCAATCCTCGGCGTCGAGGTTGTGATCCTCGCAGCCGTCATAGCGCTCGGGCTCTTCGATCTCATGTAGGTCATAGGCGGCATGCACCCATTCGGGGGTCCAGTAGTAGAACAGGATCGGCTTCTCACGTTGGATCGCGGTCTTGAGCTGCGCTTTGAAGGTGGCGTCGGGCAGGATCTCGGGCTCCCAGAGTTCTGACAGCCCGTAATCCTTAAACTTCACCTGCCACATCCGGGTAGACTTCCAGCCCGCGTCGCCAGCCCAGTATTCGCCTTTGCCATTGCCGTCCTTGTCAAACATCGCTGCCACTTCCGGCTTGCGCAGGTCTTCGACGCTGCTAACTTGATCGGCCATATAGGCGGGCACATACATCTGCTGCGTACCGGGATAGGGCTGGTTCACCGCCACGGTACCGGCGCCATCAATGTATTGATCCCAAATCCCCTGGCGGTTGGGCATCCAGAGGTCGGTATAAACGTCGGCCGAGCCGTCGCCCTTGTCCATGCCCGCGGCAATAACCGAGCCGTCCGATAGGCCCGAGACGATCTCAGCCTCGCCGTCTAGCGGACCTTCGATCACCGCTTCGATCACATGGGCGATGGCGCGTGCGCCGGTCCATGTCAGGTCGCCGATCTTCACGGTGGCATCCTGGGCTGCAGCGCTTGATGCGGCGCCGAGCGCCGCGGTCGTCAGAAGATACTTCAAGGTTTTCATAGTGTGCTCCCTGTTGGTTGTACAGGCCGCCGCGGCTCGGCGACCCCCTGTTCAGTGGCGGGTCTTGTTCGCCTTCTGAACCACCCTGTCGATCATCATGGCCAGCAGGGCGATGCCGATTCCAGCGAGGATCCCCCGCCCGGTTTCGGTATTTTCAAGCGCTTCGGTAACGATGAAGCCCATGCCGCCAGCGCCGATCAGCGCAGCAACCACCACCATCGACAACGACATCATGACCACTTGGTTGATCCCCGCCATGATCGAGGGTAGGGCCAGCGGCAGCTCCACCTTGGTCAGCAATTGCTGGGGGTTGGCGCCAAAGGCCATGGCCGCCTCCTTCTGGCTCTCGCCCACATGGGCAATTCCAAGCGCTGTCAAACGCACCATAGGCGGCATCGCAAAGATCACCGTGGCGAGGATGCCGGGCGGCTTGCCGATCGAGAAGAAGGCGATGGCGGGCAGCAGGTAGACGAAGCTCGGGATTGTCTGCATCACGTCGAGGATCGGTGTGACGATGGCTTGGCCGCGCTGCGACTTGCCCACCCATATTCCCAGCGGCAGGCCCATCACTACGCAAATGATCGAGGCTGCCACCACCAACGATAGCGTGTCCATCGCCGTCTGCCAGAACCCCATGAGCGCTAGATAGACTAGCGAGGCGGCGACAAAGATTGTCACCCTAGGTCCCGCCAGCTTGTAAGCAGCGAAGCCCAGCACCGCCATTGTGATCGGCCAAGGCGTACCCACGAAGACCGAGGAGATCGCCCCGAGCATGCCGCGTAGGAACTTGGTGATCCCATCGAACAGGAAGCCGTAGAAGATCGTCACGTAGGCGATGCCGTCGTCGATCGCCTGGCTGACATAGGTGTTGAGGTTGATCGGCGGCAGACCCTCGCGTGCCGGTGTCCGTACCATAATCCGGTTGCCGTCGTCATCGCGCGGGAAAGAGACTTCATCTGGGCGTTCAATCCAGAACAGTGTCGGAAACTCGCCGATGATGGCGCAGTCAAAGCGCTTTTTGAACGCCACGTCCTTGCCATCGGCAATGGCGCGCTGCTGGCGGATGCATGTCCGGTCGTCCGGCGCGAACTGGGTCGAACGATACAGCATGAGCGGCACGATCAGCAGCACCACCAGCCCGGCCAGCATCAGCCGTTTTGCATGGGTGCCGCGGTTGACAGAATGATCCACCCGCCAGCGTTCGTATTGCCGGGCATAGAGCCGGTCGGCGATCCAGGCAAAGATCAACCGGCCCAGCACGAAGGTGATGATAGCCCCAAGGATATGCGTCTGGGCCCAGCCCTCGTAGCGGGCGACAAGGAAATCCTTGTCGGCATTCTCCGCCGCCGCCTTTGAGTATTTGTAGACCAACGCGAGGTTGATCGCCGCCACGAGGTCGACGGCAAAGCCGATGGCAAAGAGCAGCCAGTTACCACGCAGCGCCGCCCAGATGAAGGTTCCGACCAGCGCCGCCTTGTTGAGGTGAAAACGCTCGAGCTTGTTTTTTTGCAGCTTGAGGAATGTGTCCGCGTAATACTCGCCGTTCTTGCCAGCAAACTCGGTCATAGGCTGGCGCAGGGCCGCTTCCGTCGTCATGTTTTACACCTCGCCCTTGATGCCATGCAGAAGCGCGTCTTTGGTGACCACGCCCACCGGCTTGCTGTCATCCATGATGACAATCGGGTTATCCTGATCCACCGAGCGCGTCACCAGCACGTCGAGGTTGTCATCTGGGCCCGCCTGCGGGCATTCAGTAAGCGGCGGCAGGCTGCGCCCGTTCACTTCATAGGCAGCGACCGGCTGCATCACCGTATGGGCAAAGATCAGCTTCAGCTTAGAAATCCCGGCGACGAAATCGGCAACGTAATCGTCGGCGGGCTTAGTGACGATCTCTTCAGGCGTGCCGGTTTGCACGATCTCGCCGTCCTTCATGATGGCGATGCGGGTGCCCATACGGATCGCCTCGTCTAGGTCATGAGTGATGAAGAGGGTGGTCTTTTTCATGGACAGCGAGAGTTCGAGGAATTCATCCTGCAGCCCGCGCCGGATCAACGGGTCGAGCGCCGAAAACGGCTCGTCCATCAACAGGATGTCGGGATCAGCGGCCATCGCCCGGGCGAGGCCCACACGCTGCTGCATGCCGCCGGATAATTCGCTGGGCATCCGGTCGCCATAGCCTTGCAGGTGGACCAATTCGATCACCCGTTCGGCATGTTGCGCCCGGGTGAAGGCGTCGACGTTACGCAGCTCCAGAGCGAATGCCACATTGTCGCGTACGGTACGATGCGGCAGCAACGCCATGTTTTGAAACACCATGCCGATCTTATCGGCGCGCATCACCCGCAGCTCTTCGGCATTAAGACTGCCGACATCCACCCCGTTGATCAGGATCTCGCCGCCCGTGGGCTCGATTAGCCGGTTGATATGGCGCACCAGCGTCGACTTGCCGGAGCCGGACAGTCCCATAATGCAAAAGATTTCGCCCTCACCGACTGAGATCGAGACGTCCCTGACACCGACCACTGCCTGGTAGCGCTCCAGCACCTCCGCCTTGGACAGATTTTCGCGGCGCACCGCTTCCATCGCTTCTTCTGCGCGGCCCCCGAAAATCTTCCAGATGTTTCGGGTGACAACGACGTCGTTTCTTACCTCTGTGCTCACGCGCGGGCCTTCTCTCTCTTTGGGTCAAGGAATGGCAGGTCGACGACATGCGCCGGCAGCCTCTTCATGTGGCCGTCGAGCTTGCCGATCTCGACTTCGGTGCCCAGCGTTGCATTCTCCACGGCTAGCCGCGCCATCGCGATGGCATGGCCAAGCTGCGGCGATGGGCTGCCACTGGTCACCACGCCGATCTGTTCGCGCCCGAGGAAGATTGCATCGCCATGATGCGGGGCCTCCATGCCATCCAGAAGCAGACCGACCAGCTTGCGCCGTGGCGCCGCGGCATTACGCTCTAGCGCGGCGCGGCCGATAAAGGCGGGTTTGTTGAAATCCACCGCAAAGCCGAGTCCGGATTCCATCGCATCGACGTCCGGTCCGAATTCCGCCCCGGCGATCATCAGCCCGGCCTCTATCCGCAGCATGTCGAGTGCATGGCCGCCCATCGGCACCAGCCCCTGCGACGCTCCGACTGCCATCAGCCCGTCCCAGATTTCCAACGCATCAGCCTGATCGCAGAACAGCTCATAACCCAACTCGCCGGTGAAACCCGTGCGGCAGAGCATGAACATCGGTCCCTCACGGTTGTGCAGGCGGGCGATGGTGAAGCCGAACCACTTAAGATTGTCGAGCGCGGGCTTTTGCGGCTGGGTAAAGACTACTTCGCGCAGGATGTCGCGTGATTTAGGGCCTTGCAGCGCCAGGTTCACCATCTGGTGGCCTAACGACATAACCTGCGCCTTCAACCTTAATGCCTCGGCCTGCTCGCGCAGATGCAGAGCCGAATTGTCAGACCCGCAGCACCATCGAAAGGCATTCGGCTCTAACCGGAACAGCGTGCCGTCGTCCAGCACCGAGCCGCGTTCGTCGCAGACCAGGGCATAGAAGCCGCGATGCTGCGCCAGCTTGGAGACGTCTCGCGTCAGACAATGCTGCAGCAGCGCCTCCGCATCCGGGCCTACCACGTCGACCTTACGCAGCCCGGACATATCCTGAAGAGTTGCGGCGTTTTTGGTAGCCCAGTATTCCCCGATGGCGCCGGTTCCATCGAACTGCATCGGCAGCCAAAGATCGCGAGACGGGCCAAAGGACGAGGTCAACGCCGAGGTGCGGGGATGAAAGGCTGAATGGCGTGTCATCCGCCCCGCATCCTCGGGATCGGCCCGCCAGACGACGGAATGGGTCAAGCTGCTTTCCTTTTCGTAAATGCGGACGTGAATGTCCGTCGGGTTCCAGCCGTTGATCGGATCGATATCGTCGGGACAGGCAGTCGAGACGCAAACCAGGTCGGTCAGCGCTTCCATCGCCACGTAATCGCCGGGGCGCGACCAAGCCTCGTCGCCCGCCAGCACGTTCTGCTGCCAGTCGATCCACGAATTGAAGAAGAGGTTGATCGCGGGCCATGCGGGACGACGCTCCACGCCATAGGGGTCAAAGGCCGCGCTAATATTGTCGGAACAGTTCAGATGCCCGGGAAAGCCGCGCTCTTCATAGCCGCGCGCGGTGCAGGCCAGCGCGAATGTATCGTGGCGCCCGACGGTATCCTGCCGCACCGCCATCAGCGGTCGGATGTCCCGGTCGAAGAATTTGTCGAAGAGCCCCGGTAGAGGATAGGCCGCCCGCGCCATGGTGCGCGAGACGGTGAAATCGATGCCGCGCTCGATGCCGCGCTCCAGCGCATCGGCGCGCAGGGCCATGAAATCCGAGCATTGCTGGCCCTCGACATCAAGGATCTGCACGAATTGGCCCTTTTGCACCTCATAGGCCTGCGCCGTGCCGCGCACTACGCGAAACTCCTCGACCACCTTGCCTAGAGGCTCTGGCAGTAGCAGGCCGCCTTCCTGCCTGTCTGGCGGCTTGATCTCGACCCTGACCGCCGCGCCACCGCCGACCGAAATGTAATCTGCCGCGACCGGGAGGATGACAATGACCTCGGCACTTTGGCGCATCCGGCAGAGAAAGGTATTGCCCACTGCGCCGCCCCCGAGAATCCGCAGGCCTTGCGCCGCTTCAAGTTGTCCCCCGCGTCCCTCGGTCAGGGCGCGTATCATTCTATCGTCATATCCGCTCGGTGCGATCGGCTCAGCCGCTTCCTTAGGCAGGTCAAACGGCGATGTATCGAAGTCCCGGCGATCCTCGGCCAGCGCGGTCAGCCAGACCGGCGCCCCGCCGTCGACATTAGTGATTGATATAACCGATCCCGCCGCGGCTCGGATCCGCCCGGCTTCGCCATAGCCGACATCCAGCCGCAGGCAGTTTGCCTGCTTCAATCCGCGGTAATATCTGCGCGACCCTTCGGCCAACGGGGCAGTCTGGAGCATCTCTTCCTCCTGGAGCGGCGCGCCCATCCGGCAGGCCTTGCAACCGGTTACACGGCCAACACAGCGTCGAAATTGACATGTAACCGGTTTCATACGATCATCATGGCAAGAGATTCGTCAAGAAAATTGCAAATCGGATGTGAGAACGTGAAAAAACCCGGAGGCAGGATCAGGGATGTTGCAAGAGCAACTGGGCTGTCCATTGCCACGATTTCCCGCGTGATGAACGGCAGCTCCAAAGTCAGCAAGGCCACCCAGCAGCGGGTTCTCGAAGCCTGTGCGCGTCTAGACTATGTGCCCAATCCTGCGGCACGTGCTCTTTCAACCAGCAGGTCGCGCACTGTCGCGGCGATCATCCCGACTATCGAACATTCGGTCTTTGCCAAGTTCATCGCAGCCATAGAGGCGACCCTGGGTGATCAAGGCTACACGTTGGTCCTGGCGATCTCGAACGGCGACCCCGAGGAAGAGCTGCGTGGCGCCCAAAAGTTGATAGGCATGGGCGCCGAGGCTTTCATCCTGACCGGCGAAGCGCACAGCCCGTCGCTGCTCGAGATGTTCGAGCGGCGGCAGGTGCCGCATGTCTTCACCTCGGTCTGGAACCCTGACAGCTCAAGCCCGACCATCGGCTATGACAACGCCCTGCTGGCAGGCGACGCGGTCCGCTATCTCGTCTCGCACGGACATGCGCACATCGGCGTGGTCCACGGGCCGCTAGCAGACAGTGACCGGACGAAAGCGCGGCGCCAGGGTGCTGAAACCGCTGGCGCCGGGCTGGTCTCGCTAGAGTTCCACGAGACCGAGCTCAATGTCCGCGGCGGCAAATCGGTGATCTCCCGCGTGCTGGCCGCCGGAGCGCCCCCCAGCGCCCTGCTGTGCTTTTCTGACGTAATCGCACTCGGTGTCTACTTCGGTCTCGCCGAAGCGGGCAAGCGCATCCCGCAGGACATGTCGGTGATGGGATTCGACAACCTCGACTGGGCGGTGGAAACCGTACCGCCGCTGACCACCATCGACCTGCCAGCCGCCGAAATGGGCCGCGCTGCCGCTAGGCAGATCATCGAAAATCTTGAAGACGGCACGAAGCTGCAACCGCAGTTTCTCCCGGCGCAGATCATCGAAAGGGGATCGGTTCTGACCGTGTAGCGACCACCGGCTTCCCTTGATGATCTTTTGGGCTGTATCAGGTTTCCGCTTCTCACAGCTCCTCGGCTTTTGCATGACAGGCTCGTCGTAGGCAACGCGACCCAAGGGGCCATCTACGAGATGTTCTTCCAGAAGAAACGCAAGGAATCACAGTAGTGCGCGTCCTACCATGGTCTCTTTGCTACCAGCCTATGCGACGTCGGCTTCGAAGTAGGGTAGTGCGCGAAATCAAGCATGAATTATTCGATACAGTGCTCTTATTGTGCCTCATTCTTCGGAGTGAGGCAGGAACTATGGGCAAATGTCGGCTCCCGGTAGAAAGTGACTTCCTCGCGTTTGCAGCGAACTCCCGTCTTCCGCCCTCCCTGGTGGTGCTGCCGAGGGCGAACGGCAGGTCTGCTTCGGGCTGGACGAAGCCGATGCCGAACTTCTTCGGATCATCGAAGGGCTGACGCAGTCATGGCCATGGCGAGGCACCGCCGCGGTTGAAACGGCCATACGGCTGAGCAACGCGCTGCGGTTCCCGAAAGAGCGCCGCATCGAAACCCTCTAGCTAAAAGAACACGACGCCTTGCAGAAGCGCCAGCAGCAAGGTCTTAGATGTCAATGGGAATATAGCCTGTACGGGCATCTTTGGGGCTGACCCCAAAGTATTTCTTGAATTCACGACTGAAATGCGACGGGTTATCGTAGCCCACGCGGCGGGCGGCCTCATTTGCGGGCAAACCTTCGGAGAGGATCAAACCCTTGGCGCGCGCCAAACGCGTGGCTTTCAGGTATTGCAGAGGCGACGTGCCGGTGACCGCCTTGAATGCGCGATGGAAGACGGGCACGCTCATCCCGACTTCGCGGGCCATGGCGTCAACGCTGAGCGGCGCGGCGAAGTTTTCACGGATCGTGACGATACTCTGTGATACGCGCCCGTGATGTGTACCCTCTTGCGCCAGCGCGCGCAGCGAGGGGCCATGCGGGCCTTCGATCGCGTGAAACAGGATCTCCCGCAGTATACCGGCCCCCAGCGCCTGGCTGGCCGCATCAGAACAAAGCGCGCGCATCAACCGATGAACCGCGTCGCGCATTTCTCCATGCAACGCTGCGGGCGTCACACCCAGAGAAGTCGCCGTTCGTGGGACCGGCCCGTCCAGCTTCATCAACTTCAGGAACTCGATCAGATCTGCGCGTTCGATATCAACAAACAGACCCAGCATAGGTTCGTCAGCTGTGGCGTGAGTCTCGCATTCAAAAGGCAGTGGGACCGACAACACCAAGTAATGATCGGGGTCGTAGTGAAAAACGCGGTCCCCCAGATAGCCCGTCTTGTTGCCCTGCAACATCAGCACCAGCCCCGCATTGTAGATCAGCGGCGCGCGCGCGACAGGCTCAGTGGACCAGAAAAAACGCACACCCGGCAGCGCGGTTTCGACGAAACCTGCACCGGGCTCGAACCCATGCCGTTTTTTCAGCTCGTCAAAGATGTCCATGGTGGACCCATTTGCCCTGTGAGACGAATTGAACACATATGACGCCATTTGGATCAGTTGCAAGCTGCACTGCGATAGAAAAGTGCAAGTTTTCGATAGGAACCTTCATTCACGGAACAGCGAACCCATACCACTTTAGGCCCATCAATTCGCCAAAACTGAAAGGGCCAAGATTATGACAAAAGCTGCAAAACCACTCGCAGTCATCACTGGTGCATCTTCGGGTATCGGGGCCGCTATCACGCGGCATCTGTCAGATGAAGGACACCCGCTATTGCTACTTGCCCGTCGTGCAGACCGCCTTGAGGCGCTCAGTCTGCCCAATGCGATGTGTCGCGCCGTCGACGTTACGGACACTGCCGCGCTGACGGCTGCGATCGACGAAGCGGAAGCAGCATACGGTCCAGTCGATCTTCTGGTGAACAACGCCGGCGTCATGCTACTCGGAGCACTGGATGCGCAGGACATGTCGGAATGGCAGCGCATGTTCAATGTAAACGTACTCGCTCTGCTCGGGGCGACGCAGGCAGTCTTGGGCCGCATGAAGGCGCGCAAAGGCGGCACGATCATGAATGTCAGCTCTATCGCGGGCAAAAAAACTTTTCCAAATCACGCTGCCTACACAGGCAGCAAATTTGCAGTCACCGGCATTACCGAAAACCTGCGCGAAGAAGTGGCCGACAGCGGTGTGCGGGTGATGGCTATCTATCCGGGTGCTGTGGAAACCGAGCTGTTGAGCCACACAACTGACGAGAAAATCGTGGAAGACTACGAGGGCTGGAAAACCTCGATGGGCGGCGTGCTGGTCGCAGATGACATCGCCCGTGCGGCATTATTCATGTACACCCAACCGCAAGGCGTGAATATCCGCGACATCACTATCGCGGCGACACGTCAGCCATCGTAGACCCATGCCCTCTTCGTAGCTTGGGCACCAAATTTCAGAGTAACGGTGTGGCACATGGTCATCTATCGAGTCTGCTGTTGGGGTCGTAAAAGGGGCCTTAACACTGACGTCGAGGGCTGAGACCGCCTCATTGGCAGGGATCAGGATCGGATCGCAGGCCAGCGCGCGGGTGGTGACACGGAACAGCAGCTCGTTTCGGATGTCGAACCGCACCGTCAGGTCCTCGATCTCCAGAACCGGTTTGCTTCGATCCAAAGGTGCGACGGAGAACCCGGCGCTGACTATTGCGGCGTCGACGATCCGCCAAGCTGATCAAATCGCGGGCGAGTGTCCGCGCGGCTATATCTAACGCCCCCGTGTACCGTCCGGGTACTCAGTCGGCGCCACCAGATCCGAAGGGCGCCTGCCGCAGCACCGGCAGGCGCCCTTCGCGGTACGCGCCGCTTTGCAATCCAGCAGTGCGATTGCCCAGCGTCCTCTCTCGCCCTGAATGCAAGCGCCCGAGCATGCATTCACACACCCTCTGGCATCCATAGCCCAACCCTATTTGCGCGGAACCCCACTTCGCGGTGTTCTGCCGCCAATACCCCGACCAACAGGAGCATGAACGATGAACACTAATGCCACCTTTATCCGCGGCGGCCTGCTGGCCCTGGGCCTCACCGCCCTGGCCCCGGTTGCGGCGCTGGCTGACAGCGTCAGCATCCGTCTCGGCCACGTGCTGCCGGAAAGCCACAGCTGGCACAAGGCCGCAACCGGCTTCGCCGAAGACGTGAACACCCGGACCGAAGGCCGCGTGCAGATCGACGTCTACCCCTCCGGCCAGCTCGGCAGCGAGAAGGAAGTGATCGAAGGGCTCCAGTTCGGCTCGGTGCAGGCGGGGCTCATCGGCTCCGGCTCCTTCCAGTCGATCGAGCCGCGGGTCGGCATCATCGAGATGCCCTATGCCTGGAGCTCCCGCGAGCAGGCCTTCGCCGCGCTGGACGGGGAACTGGGCGATGCGCTGGCCAACATGCTGGAGGACAAGGGGCTGAAGGTGATCGGCTGGTGGGAGAACGGCTTCCGCAACATCACCAACAACACCCGCCCGATCGAGACGCCCGCCGACCTCGAAGGGCTGAAAATCCGCGTGACCCCGGACAAGGTCCGTCTGGCGACCTTCGAAAGCCTCGGCGCGGAACCGGCGCCGCTGTCGTTTGGCGAATTGTACTCCGCCCTGCAGCAGGGGCTGTTCGACGCGCAGGAAAACCCGCTGGCGATCATCCACTCCGCCTCCTTCTTCGAGGTGCAGAAATACGTCTCCCTCTCCGAGCACATCTGGGGCGCGGCAACCCTGACGCTGTCGAACCAGGTCTGGAACAAGCTGTCCGAAGAGGATCAGGCCATCGTGGCCGAGGCCGCGGCCGAATGGGGTGGCAAGCAGCGCGCCATGGTGGCCGAGGCCAACGACGCGCTGATCGAGCAGCTGAAGGCCGAGGGCATGGAGTTTAACACTGTCGACAAGGCCGCTTTTGCCGAGGCCGTGGCGCCGATCTGGGAACGCCAGAAAGAAGTCTATGGCGCGGAGCTGCTCTCCATCCTGGACCAGTACCGGAAATGAGCCTCGCGCCGGAAATCAAGGAAGTTGCATCGGTCGATCCGGTGCAGCTTTTCGACTTCAGCCAAAAGGTGCTGTTCTCCCCCGCCGCGCGCGGGGAGGGCTTCATCAAGCTGAGCGTGACCACGGGCAAAAAAGGCGCCCGCTCGGTCGCCCACAGCCACCCGCGTGACGAGGTGACGCTGACCCTCAAGGGCGAGGCGGTGCTGCGCGCGGGCGGCAAGGAATACCGGATGACCGAAGGCACCGCGGTGCGCCTGCCGCCCGGGCTCGACCACGAGGTCGAGGTGCTCTCAGACGAATGGGTGGTGGTGGCGGCCTATTGCGACGAATGCATGCTGTGCCGCGGCCCGGAAGGACTGATGCAACCATGAATATCTCTTCGACGACTGACGCCGCCGCAGCCGGGCTGGACCGGGCGGCGCGCTGGACCGGCGCCGCGATGGTCGCGGGCTTTGCCGCGATGGTGGTCTATGTTGTGATCTCGCGTTACCTGTTTTCCTCCACCCCCCGCTGGGCCGAGGAGCTGCCGCGGCTTTTGCTGGTCTGGCTGACCTTCACCGGAGCGGTGTCCTGCTTCATCCGCCGCACCCACTTCCGCGCAGGGCTGCTGGACCTGATGCCGATGCCCGCGCTTCTGCGCCGCGCATTTGCGCTGCTCGCAGGGCTGGCGAGCGCCGCCTTCCTGGTGGTGCTGGCGGTGAACGGCGCCCGGCTGACCGGCATCACCTGGAGCCACCAGACCACGGCGCTGTCGCTGCCGGTGGGGCTGTTCTACCTGGCGCTGCCGGTCTGCGGCGGCGCGGCGCTTCTGGGGATGCTGCTGAAAGGGGGCCGCGCATGAGCCTGGCCCTTGTCCTGCTCCTTGTGGCCTTCGTGGTGCTGGTGCTGATCGACGCGCCGATCGCGGTGGCGCTTGGCCTGTCGTCGATGTTCTACCTGCTGATTGCCGATACCGCACCGATGCTGGTGGTGGCGCAGCGCGCGGTGGCGGGGATCAACAGCTTCACGCTGCTGGCGATCCCACTGTTTTTGCTGGCGGGGCTGCTGATGGTCCACGGCGGGCTCGCGCCGCGGATCATCGCCCTGTGCTCGGCGCTGATCGGGCGGCGTACCGGCGGGCTTGCAATGGTGATGATCATCGCCTGCATGATGTTCGGCTCGCTCTCCGGCTCCGGCGTCGCCGACGTGGTGGCAATCGGCACCATGATGCTGCCCGCGATGCGCGACCAGGGCTATGCCCGGGGCTTCAGCGCCGCGGCGCTTGGCTGCGCCGGTTCGCTCGGCACCGTGATCCCGCCCTCGATCGTGCTGATCGTCTATGGCACCGCCACCAACAGCTCGATCGGCCAGCTTTTCGTCGCCGCCATCGTGCCCGGCGTGCTTTTGGGCCTTGGCCTGATGCTGGTGGCCTGGCTGATCTCCCGCAGGAACGGCTGGCAGGGCGGGCGCGACTTCTCCTGGCCCGAGCTGGGCCGGGCCGCGCGCGGCTCGATCCTGGCGATGATCGCGCCCCTGGTGATCGTCGGCGGCATCCGGCTCGGCATCTTCACCCCGACCGAGGCCGCGGGCATCGGCGTGGCTTACGCGCTGTTCATCGGTGTCTTCGTCTACCGGGTGATCACCCTCACGCTGCTGATGCGGCTCTTGCGCGAAACCACCGAGATGACCGGCGCTATCCTGCTGGTGATCGCCGCGGCTTCGGTCTTCGGCTGGATCCTGGCTGCCGAGCAGGTACCGCAGATGGCGGTTGCGGGCATCACCCAGGCCACCGAAAGCGCCACCGTCGCGCTCTTGATGATGATGGCGATCCTGCTGGTGCTTGGCACTTTTATGGAGAGCATCGCGATCATCCTGATCCTCGCGCCGGTGTTCCTGCCGATCCTGGGCCACTACGGCATCGACCCTGTCTATTTCGGCATCCTGCTGACCATCAACCTCGCGATCGGCGCCAATACCCCGCCGCTTGGCATCGACCTGATGGCTGCCTGCCGTGTCGGGGATATCCCGCTCAGCGACTCCTTTCGCTATCTGGTGCCCTTTTTGGGCGTGATGGCGGGCGTGCTGCTGCTGCTGGTCCTTTTCCCCTCCCTCATCACACAGCTGCCCGGGGTCCTGTTCTGACCCCGCGGCCTCCTCAAAAAGAAAGCTGATCCCATGCCAATTCCTGAAGATACACGCGCCGACCTGGATCGGTTCTGGTCCACCATCGAAGCCTCCGCCGAGATCGGCAAGGGCCGCCCCGGCGGGCTCTCCCGCCTTACCCTCAGCGACGAGGACCGCGCCATGCGCGACCTGTTCTGCCGCTGGTGCGAAGAGGCCGGACTGAGCGTCGAGGTCGACGCGGCCGGCAACATCTTCGGCCGCCGCGACGGCACCGACAACAGCCTGCCGCCGATCCTGATCGGCAGCCACCTCGACACCCAGATCAACGGCGGCCGCTTCGACGGCATCGCTGGCGTGCTCGCGGGGCTGGAGGTGGTGCGCCGCCTCAACGACCTCGGCCATGTCACCCGCCGCCCCATTGTCATCGTAGACTGGACCAACGAGGAAGGCGCCCGCTTCTCGCCGCCGATGGTGGCCTCGGGCTGTTTCACCGGCCACTACGACATCGGCTGGGTGCATGACCTGATCGGCGACGACGGCACCCGCTTCGGCGACGAACTGGAGCGCATCGGCTACAAGGGCGAGCGGCCCTGCAAGGCGGGCGAGATCGACGCCTATTTCGAGCTGCACATCGAGCAGGGCCCGATCCTGGATGCCGAGAAGCGCGAGGTCGGCATCGTCACCGGCGGCTACCCGGTGCGCGGCATCCGTGCCTCGTTCAAGGGCCAGACCTCGCACACCGGGCCGACCCCGATGGACCTGCGCAAGAACGCGCTGGCGGCGGGCGCGCGCTGGCTCACCGCGGTGGATGACATCGGCTGGGAGTTCGCGGTGCATGACGGCAAGGCCACCGCCGCCCGGCTCACCGCCTGGCCGAACAAGCCCGGCATCCTGTCGGACACCGCCGAGGCGGTCTGCGACGTGCGCCACCCCGACCCGGTGACCACCCGCGCCATGGCCGAGAAGATGCGCCGCGCCTTGTTCGAGGCGGCCGCGCGCTGCGGCTGCGAGGCGGTGATTGAGGACGAATGGGAATGGGGCGGCGCCATTTTCGACGAAGAGATGATCGACGGCCTGCGCGCCGAAGCCATCCGCATGGGCTGCAACTGGCGCGACATCCAGAGCCAGGCGGGCCACGACGCCTATTTCCTTGCCACCCATTGCCCGACGGCGATGATCTTCACGCCTTGCAAGAACGGCATCACCCACAACAACGAGGAACACTGCGAGCCTCAGGACTTCGCCGCCGGGCTGAACATCCTCTTGCACGCGGTGGTGAAGCGGGCGGACCGGTGAGCAGGCTGATTTCACACGACGGCGTGGAGGCGGCGCTGGACTGGGCGCCGCTGATCGCCGAACTGCGCCACTGGTACCGTGCCGGCAATGTAGAGGCGCCGGAGCGGCAGGTGCTGAGCATCCCGCAGCCCGACGGCAGCGAGGCGACGCTGCTGGTGATGCCCGCCTGGGTGCCGGGGGAGGCCATCGGGATGAAAGCGGTGACCTTCTTTCCGCAGAACGCGGCGAAGGGCCTGCCGACGATCAACGCGGGCTACCTGCTGTTTGACGGCGCCACCGGGCAGATGCGTGCCGCGCTCGACGGAGACGCGCTGACCGCGCGCCGCACTGCTGCGGCCTCGGCGCTGGCGGCGGACTGCCTGGCCCGGCGCGATGCCCGGACCCTGGTGATCGCGGGCACCGGCCAGCTCGCGCTGGCCGTCGCGCAGGCGCATTGCGCCGTGCGCGATTACGCCAGCGTCCAGGTCTGGGGCCGCAGCCCACAGAAAGCCGTGGCCATTGCCGCGGATCTCGCCGCGCTTGGCCTGCCGGCGGAGGCCACCGAGGATCTGGAGACCGCCTGCCGCAGCGCCGATGTGGTCAGCACCGTCACCGCCGCCACGCAGCCGTTTATCCGCGGCGCCTGGCTGCGCGAGGGCAGTCACCTGGACCTGATCGGCGCCTTCAAGACGGATATGCGCGAGAGCGACGATCAGGCCATCATCCAGGCTGAGCTGTTCGTAGACCTGCGCAGCGGCGCCTCGCTTGCGGGCGATCTGGCGCAGCCGCTGGAGGCCGGGATCATCACACCGGCGCACATCCTTGCCGACCTGTCCGAGCTCTGCCGGGGAGACCACCCCGGCCGCCGCAGCGATCAGGCCCACACGGTGTTCAAATCCGCGGGCATGGCGCTGCAGGACCTCGCGGCCGCGAGCCTAGCGGCCGACGCGACCGGCTGATTGCACTCGCAAGCGCGGGTCTTTGCAGGCCCGCGCCTTTACGCCCACCGGCTCAGGCCATGTCGGGGTAAAGCGCCAGCAGCTCCTTCGCGGTCTGCACGAATTTCTGCTCTGGCGGCGACAGCGTCTCCAGCGGCGCATGCACCAGGTAGACATCCGCGCCGATCTGTTCGTCGGTGATCTTCAACGGCCAGAGATCGCCGCGCCGGATATCGTCCTGCGCCGTCATCAGGGGCAGGATGCCGATGCCGAGCCCCGCCACGATCATCCGCCGCACCTCCTCCATGTTGGTGCTGAGCCCGTTGATGCGGCTGCCGATGCGCGTGCCCTCGCGCAGGACCGACATCGGCTCCAGCCCCATGCCCTCGGTCGCGCAGGCAAAGGAGATGAAGGGCTCGCGCTGGAGATCGCGCAGCGCCACCTCCTCGCGGCCGAACAGGGGATGCTCGGCCCCGCAGAACACCCGGAACTCCTCGCGGAACAAGAGCACGCAGGGCAGGTTCACCAGCGGCCGCGCCAGCAGGCAGAAGCCCAGCGTCGCCTTGCCCTGCTGGATCGCGCGCACGATGGACTGGCTGTTCTGCACCTCGCTCTGGAAGGCAACGGATGGATACCGCTGGTGATAGAGGCGAAACAGCTCGTCCAGCATCGGCGACACCAAGTTGCTAATGATCTGGTAGCGCACCTGGCCGCGTTCTTCCTGTTCGGCGTTTTCCACCAGAAGCGCGATGCGCTCGGCGCTGTGAAAGATGTCGCGGCATTCCTGGAAGATCTTGTCGCCGCGCAGGGTCAGCTCGAAATGGCGGCTGTCGCGAAACACCAGCTGGCAGCCGAGCTGCGCCTCCAGCTTTTGCAGCGCGTTGCTGACCGAGGGCTGACTCAACCCCAGCCGTCGCGCCGCTTTGGTGATGCTGCGCTCGCGGGCGATCATATAGAACACCCTAAGCAAGTTCCAGTTTAGCTCGGACTGCAAAGGCATTTCCATCGCGTCTCTTCTGCCGACTGTTCCAGTTGCCGCTACCCTATCCCGCTTTCCCCCGATCCGTACATCGGCAAAAGCTATGGGTAACATCGTTATGAGCTATGCCCAGATGTCGGCCGCGGCCTGTGCGCCCGTGCCGGACGCGGTTAGTACTTGTGACGCAGAACACACGCAAAAGGAAAGCACCATGAGCATCACCCGCCTTCGCCCCGGCCCGCGCATGAGCCAGGTTGTCATTCATGGCGAGACTGTCTACCTCGCAGGCCAGGTCGGCAGCCCCGGTGCCGATGTTGCCGACCAGACCCGAGACTGCCTTGCCGCGATCGACCGACTATTGGAAGAAGCGGGGAGCAACAAGTCCAAGCTGCTGCAGGTCACCATCTGGCTTGCTGACATGGCCGACTTTGACGCGATGAACGCGGTCTATGACGCTTGGGTCGATCCGGAGCACCCAGCCGCACGGGCCTGTGGTGAAGCCCGGTTGGCAACGCCGGATTACAAGGTGGAATTCATCGTCACTGCCGCGCTCTGATCCTCCCCTCAGGACCGCGCGGCGGCAGGGCGGGGGTAATGGCTGACATAGCCCCCGCCTATTTGACCCTGGCCGCGCGCCGCCGCCATCATCACGGACAAGCAAAAGCACAGGACCGGGTATGACCTCAGCTCTTCCTCAGACGGACATCGAAACCGCCACCCTCGGTCATTTCCTTGATACCGGCTTCATGGCGCCATCGGTGCAGGCGCTGCAGCCCGGGCCGCGCATCCTCGGCCCGGCGCTGACGGTGCGGCTGCATGGCGATGACGGTGCTGCGCTGGTCGATGCCCTGTCCCAGGCCGAGCGCGGCCAGGTGATCGTGATCGACCGCTGCGGCGACCTGCGCCACGCCTGCTGGGGCGCGGTCACTACCCGTGCCGCTCTGGCCCGCGGCGTGGCAGGCGCGGTGATCGACGGCTTCATCACCGACCGCAGCGCCATCACCGCGGCGGGCTTCCCGGTCTGGTGCCGCGGCCGCTCGCCCATCACCACCAAGCCGCGCGGCATCGGCGGCGACGTCAACATTCCCGTCACCTGCGGCGGTGTGCCGGTACGCCCCGGAGACCTGGTGCTGGCCGATGAAAACGGTGTCGCGGTGCTCGACCCGACAACGGCCGAGGCGCATCTTGACCGCGCCCGGCAGATGCAGGCCGACGAGACCGCGGTACTCGCACGACTGGACGCGGGCGAGACATTGGCAGAGATCACCCGCCCCGGCCCGGCACGAAGGCGCTCCACGCGGGGCTGAGCCGTCGCCGCCAAACCATTGAATACCCAGCGCGAGAACCGGGAAAACCGGCACGCATACGCCCCCCACCGCAACCAACAGAGAGACCCATGAAACCTGAAATTTCCTCCCGCCCCTTCGGCGGCGGGCTGTCCCTGCTCGCCTCCGCCTCAGCTGCCGTGCTCTCCCTTGCCTGCGCCGCCCCGGCGCTAGCGGGCAAGGCGGACGACACGCTGAACGTCGCCTTTGCCGCCGAGCCGGAGCCGCTCGACACCTACAAGATCGCGGGCCGCCAGGGGCTGATCCTCGCCCGCCACATCTACGACGGGCTGCTCTACAAGGATCTCGACACCGGCGAGATCGTCCCGGCGCTGGCCGAGAGCTGGGAGTTCACCGACCCGATGACGATGGAGTTCACCCTGCGCAAGGGCGTGAAATTCCACAATGGCGCAGAATTCAGCGCCGATGACGTGGTCGCCACGCTCAGCCGGGTGATCGAGCCGGACTACGGCACCCGCTACTCGATCTCGGTGGACTGGATCGGCAGCGTCGAGAAGCTGGACGACCACAAGGTGCGCATCAAAATGGCCAAGCCCTTTGCCGGCGCGGTGGAGATGCTGGCCGATGCGCTGCCGATCTACCCGGCCGCGCAGTTTACCGCCGAAGGCTCCGCCGGGATGGCAGCGGCCCCCGTGGGCACCGGCCCCTACCGTCTGGTCGCGCAGGATCCCGGCATCCGCTACGAGCTGGAGCGCTTCGAGGATCACTACGCAGGCAGCCCCAAGAGCGGCGCCAGCATCGGGCGTATCGTGGTGCGCACCATCCCCGAGATGAACACGCAATATGCCGAGCTGATGTCGGGCGGGCTGGACTGGATCTGGCGCATCCCGCCGGACCAGGCGGCGCGGCTCGAGGGCCGGGTGCAGGTGCTGAGCGCGCCGATCATGCGCATCGGCTATGTCGGCTTTGCCCCCGAGGCGCTGGAAGGCGAAAGCCCGATTGCCGACAAGCGCGTGCGCCAGGCGCTGATCCACGCCACCAACCGCGGCGCCATCGTGGAGGCCTTCGCCGGCGGCGCCTCGGAAGTGCTGAACACCCCCTGCAACCCGGCCCAGTTCGGCTGCGCGCAGGATGTCGCGCGCTACGACTACGACCCGGAGAAAGCGAAATCGCTGCTGGCCGAGGCCGGTTATGCCGAGGGCTTCGATCTGGAGATGGTCTTTGCTGCGATGCCGCGCCCGACCGCGGAAGCGGTGGCGGCCGATCTCGCCAAGGTGGGCGTTACGCTGGAGCTGAACGAGCAGCAGTATGCCGCGGGCATCGGCAAGTGGCGCGCCAGGGAACTGCCCGCCTTCTTCTCCAACTGGGGCAGCTACGGCATCGGCGACAGCGCCTTCATCCTGTCGAACTTCTTTGGCGGCGGCGCCGACGACCTAGTGCAGGACGCCGAGGTCGCAGGCTGGCTGAGCGAGGCCGACACCGCGTCGGACCGCATGGTGCGCGAGGAGAACTACACCCGCGCAGTTCAGAAGATCGCCGAGGAGGCGTATTGGATGCCGATGTACAACTTCAACGTCAACTACGGGCTGTCGCCGGATCTGGACTTCACGCCGCATCCGGATGAATTCGCCCGCTGGTGGATGGCGAACTGGAAGTAAGTGCCGCGCGCGCCTCTCCGGCATTGCGGCGGGCAGCCCCCGGGCGGCCCGCCGCAGACCCGGACCAGTCCGGCCAACCCCGACCAATTGGACCAAGAACATGTTACCCTTCATCTGCAAGCGGCTCCTGGTGGCGCTCGCCGTCTGTCTCACCGTGTCGGCGCTCAGCTTCGGGCTGGTGTTCCTCTCCGGCGATCCCGCCATCGCCATCGCAGGCGCCGGCGGGCGGGCCGAGGACGCCGAGGCGATCCGCCAGGCCTATGGCTTCGACCGGCCGGTACTGATCCAGTTCCTGGACTGGGCAGGCAGTGCGCTCGGCGGCGACCTGGGCCAGAGCATCTACTTCAACACGCCAGTCACCGGCATCATCGCGGGCCGCGCCGGGGTGACGCTGACGCTTGGCTTCATCTCCTTCGTGGTGGCGCTGGCCATTGCGCTGCCGCTCGGCGTGGCGGCGGCGCTGCGACCCAACGGCTGGATCGACCGGCTGGCGCTGGTGATCGCGGTCTCCGGCCAAGCGATCCCCAGCTTCTGGCTCGGGCTGATGGCGATCGTGGTCTTCGGAGTCTGGTACGGGCTGGTGCCGATTTCCGGCGCGGACAGCTGGCGCGGCTATATCCTGCCGGTGGTGGTGCTGAGCTACTACGCGATCCCCGAGCTGATGCGCATCACCCGCTCCGGGATGATCGACGTGCTGGCGAGCGACTACATCCGCGCCGCCCGCGCCAAGGGGCTGCCGATGCAGGTGGTGATCCCGCGCCACGCGCTGCGCAACGCGGTGCTGCCCCTGGTGTCGCTGTCTGCGGTGCAGCTCGGGCAGCTCCTGTCCGGCTCCATCGTGATCGAAAGCGTCTTTGCGCTCAACGGGCTCGGGCGGCTTGCCTGGGAGTCGCTTCTGCGCAGCGACCTGCCCGTGGTGCAGGCGATCATCCTGATCCTCGCGCTGCTCTACGTGCTGCTGACCACGCTGGCCGACATCCTGAACGCTTATCTCGATCCGCGCCTGAGAGGAGCCTCCTGACATGGCCGATCTGAATACCGCCGCGCTGGACACGGAGCCGCCGCGCCCGTCGGTCTGGCGCAAGATGCGCCGCAACAGCGGTGCCGTGACCGGCGGCACGCTGCTGCTGTTGATTGCCGCCATTGCCCTTCTGGCGCCGCTCCTCGCCCCGCATGACCCGGTGGCGCAGGACCTGAGCCGCCGCCTGCTGCCGCCCTTCTGGCACGACCGCGCGGTGCCCGGGCACCTGCTGGGCACCGACCACCTGGGCCGCGATTACCTCTCCCGGCTGATCCACGGCGCGCGGGTGTCGCTGGGCGTCGGGCTGGGGGTGATCCTGGTCTCCGGCGCCATCGGCATCACGCTGGGGCTGCTTGCGGGCTATTTCGGCGGCTGGATCGACATGGTCATCAGCTTTGCCATCACCACCCGCCTGTCGCTGCCGATCGTGCTGGTGGCGCTGGCCGCGGTGGCGCTTGGCGGCGCCTCGCTCACCACGCTGATCACCGTGCTAGGGCTGTTGCTGTGGGACCGCTTCGCCGTGGTCACACGGGCCGCGGCGCAGAGCCTCCGGCATCAGGAGTTCATCCAGGGTTTGCACGCGATCGGCGCCAGCCGCGCCCGCATTCTGTTCCTCGAGATCCTGCCCAACATGCGCGCCACCATCCTCGTCGTGGTCTCGCTGGAGGCCGCCAACGTGATCCTGCTGGAGGCGGCGCTCTCCTTCCTCGGGCTCGGGGTGCGGCCGCCGACGCCGTCCTGGGGTCTGATGATCTCCGAGGGGCGCGACAACATCCTCTTCGATCCCTGGCTGATCGCCCTGCCCGGCGCCGCGCTGTGCCTGCTGGTGCTGGCGGTGAACCTCTTTGGCGACGGCATGCGCGACATCATGGGGCCCGAACGCAAATGAGTGACCTGATACTGGATATCCGCAACCTGAAAGTGACCCTGCCGACCGAGGCCGGAGACCTGAACGCGGTGCGCGGCGCCGATCTGCAGATCGCCCGGGGCGAGACGCTCTGCGTGGTGGGGGAGTCGGGCTGCGGCAAATCGCTGACTGCGACCGCAATCATGGGGTTGCTGCCGCGCTATGCAAAGGTAAGCGCGGACCGTTTCGCGCTCGCAGGCCGGGACATCACAGACCGCCCGCAAAAGCACCTTGCCCGGATGCGCGGCCGCGCGGTGGCGATGATCTTCCAGGATCCCGCCAGCGCGCTCAACCCCACGCTCACAATCGGCCGCCAGCTGACCGAGGGCGTGATGCGCAGCGAGGCGCTGTCTCGCGCCGAAGCCGAGGTCCGCGCGATCACCCTCCTGGACCGGGTCGGCCTCTCCAACCCGGAGGCGCGGCTGCGGCAGTATCCGCATGGCTTCTCCGGCGGCCAGCGCCAGCGCATCATGATCGCCATGGCGCTGATGGGACAACCGCAGCTCTTGATCGCGGACGAGCCGACGACTGCGCTGGACGTCACCATCCAGGCACAGATCCTCGCGCTGCTGAAGGAGCTGCAGGCCGACCTCGGCCTCTCGATGCTGCTGATCACCCATGATCTCGGCGTGGTGGCGGGTGCGGCCAGCAGCGTGGCGGTGATGTATGCCGGCCGCATCGTCGAACGCGCCCCCGCGGCCGAGCTGTTCCGTGCGCCGCAGCATCCTTACACTCAGGGCCTCTTGGCGGCGACCCCGGTGCCGGGCGTCACCCCGCGCGGCAGCCCGCTGCCCGCTATCCCGGGCCGGGTGCCGGGGCTGATCGGCGGCATTGAAGGCTGCGCCTTCCGCAGCCGCTGCGCCCGTGCTGAACCCGCCTGCGCCGCAGACCCGGTGCCGACCCATACGTCTGCCCCAGGCCGCTTTGCCGAATGCCTCAACCCCGTGGAGGTGATGCGATGAGCGCTGCTCCGATGATCCGCCTCGATGGCATCCGCAAGGCCTACCGGCTGCGCCGCGGGCTGTTTTCGCCGCCCGAAGAACTGGTGGCCGTCAAGGGCCTCAGCCTTGATGTGGCCGAGGGCGAGACGCTGGGGCTGGTCGGTGAATCCGGCTGCGGCAAAAGCACCGCGGTCAGCATCCTGCTAGGCCTGCGCCCACCCGATGCCGGCACGGTGGAGATCGCGGGGTGCCCGATCACCAGCCTGCACGCGGAGGAACGTGTGCGCCTGATCCAACCGGTGTTCCAGAATCCCAACGCCTCGCTCAACCCCGTCAAGCGCATCCGACAGCTCATCGCGCAGCCATTGGCCCTGCACGGCGGCGACGGATGCGCAGCAGAGGCCACGCGGTTGATGGACTTGGTCGGCCTGCCCGCGCGGCTGGCCGAAGCCTACCCGGGTGAGCTGTCCGGCGGCCAGCGTCAGCGCGCGGCCATCGCGCGGGCGCTGATCCTGAAGCCGCGGGTGCTGATCTGCGACGAGCCGACCTCGGCGCTGGATGTTTCGGTGCAGGCGCAGATCATCAACCTGCTGCTGGAGCTGAAACGCGAGCTGGGGCTCACCATGGTCTTCGTAAGCCACAACCTCGCGGTGGTGGAGCACCTCGCCGACCGGGTGGCGGTTATGTATCTTGGCGAGAAGGTCGAGGAGGCCGCGACCGGCCGTCTATTCTCCGCACCGCAACACCCCTACACCAAGGCGCTGTTGGCTGCGACGCTGAAGCCCGATCCGGCCGCGGGCCTGCCCGAACAGCTTCTCGGCACCGCGTCGGCAGACCCCTTCGCCCGAACGCAAGGCTGCCTGTTCGCGCCGCGCTGCCCGGCGGCGGAGGATAGCTGCCGCACCGCCCCGCAAGTGCTGCGCGCCGATGGCCGCGGCTCCTTGGTGCGCTGCGCCCGGGCCTGAGACGCCTTCTCCCCCGCCTCCCGGCCCCAAGCCGCAGCCGCCGCGCTGCCCGCCTGCCTTCCTGTCCGGCGGGCGGCGAAGGGTGAAGCCTTTTGGCCGTACTCCGTGTCTCTGATCTTCAATGCGACACGCGAGAAGAAGAGAGCGAGCAAAGAAATCGAATGCCACGAGCGATTAGAACCGTAAGCAGAACGGACGCGTTGAAGGCTCCAGATAGTCCCTCTGTGCTCAGATCGTGAGCGATAAGTAGGCTTTCTAGGGTCAGGATTCATAACCAGTAGATGACGGTTGCTGCGAGGGCGATGGCTGAGAGGAAGACTTTCGGACAGCGGTCATAGCGAGTAGCCACGCGCCTCCAGTCCTTGAGCCTGCCGAACATGATCTCGATGCGACTTCGCCGCTTGTACCGGCGCTTGTCGTATTTGACCGGGATCTTGCGCTGCTTTCGGGCGGGGATGCAGGCGCGTATCCCTTTGTCTTGCAATGCCTCTCGGAACCAGTCGGCGTCAGAGCCCCGATCCCCGAGCAACCAATCGACGTTTGGCAGGCTGCTGAGCAGCGCCCGTGCGCCGACATAATCGCTCACCTGCCCGACGGTCACGAACAGGTTGAGAGGTCGGCCCTGGCTGTCGCAGATGGCATGCAACTTTGTGTTCATACCTCCCTTGGTTCGACCGATCAGGCGACCACGCCCCCCTTTTTCGCGGCCATGCTGGTCGCTGTGCGGTGGGCCTTCAGGTAGGTCGCGTCGATCATCACGGTCTTCTCTTCGCCGCATTCGGCAGCCAGCCCGACCATCATCCGCGCAAAGATGCCTTTCTCGCTCCAACGCTTCCACCGGCTGTAGAGCGTCTTGTAGGGACCATAGGTGGCAGAAGCGTCACGCCATCGCAAACCATTGCGATTTATGAAGATAATTCCGCTCAGCACCCCCTTGTCATCAACCCGAGGCTTGCCATGCGACTTCGGGAAGAAAGGGGTGAGCTTGGCCATCTGCTCGTCGGTCAGCCAGAAAAGATCGCTCATGTCACAGCTCCATTTTCCGAGCCATGAATCACGCAGTGCGGCGGAAATCAATGCATCCAGACCCTAGTCAACTCTGCAGCCATGAAGGTCCGCTCTCGGGAAATCTGCCTGGACCCTTTGCGCTTGCAGCGAGGGCGTCGCCGCGCATCGTGCAAACGTACAAATTGGGCTGGCTTGAGCCGATCACGGTTAGCCAAGAACGCTGTCGCGGCGGGCAGCTTGGTGCTGCACCGCCGCAAGGCAGCAGAGAGCCCTAATCACCGCGGTGCGCCAGGCTGAGTTCGCGCGTGCAGCAAGGTTCATCTCGTCGCTACCGGCCTTAACCGATCCTCTGCCGTCTATTCGAAATGCTGCACTGCTGTCCGTTGAAGAAGACATTCGTTGCAACTGCGCAGAAATAAGCCTCGGCGCAGTTGGCACAGCAGGGATTCACCTTCACCTCGCTGAAGCAATTTTCAAAGAAAGCGCACACCGACATTTGGCCGATCAAAGTGCTAACTGAGAAGTTCGCGGGCGATGATGGTCCGCTGAATCTCCGATGATCCCTCGTAGATCCTGAAGATCCGCAAGTCGCGCAGGTAGCGTTCCAGCGGAAAGTCCCGGGTGTAGCCGTAGCCACCGTGGATTTGCAGTGCTCGGTCTGCGATGCGCCAAGCGGCCTCGCTGGCGTATAACTTGGCAAACGCCGAGTCTGAGGAATACCGCTCGTCAGTGCCGCGCTTGCGGGCGGCTTGCATGCCCAGTGCGCGCGCCGCGGCCAGATCGGTGGCACTATCGGCCAGCATCCACTGTAGCCCCTGGAAGCTGCTGATCGGCCGTCCGCCAACCTCGCGTTCCTTGGCATAGCACACAGCCGCATCCAGCGCGGCGCGCGCAATGCCGGTGGCCTGCGCGGCCACTTCGATGCGGCCGTTGTCCAGCACCTTCATCGCGGTGCGGAAGCCGGTGCCCTCGTCGCCGAGCCGGTTTTCCGCGGGAACGTGGCAGTCAAACGAGATTGGGAAAACATGGCCGCCGCGCAGGCCCATGGTTTCTTCATGTTTGCCGATTTCCACACCATCAGTCTTGCCCGGTTCCACCACAAAGGCGCTTACCCCGCGGGCGCCGACTGCGCTGTCGGTCTTGGCATAGACCACGATGAAATCCGCGCCACCCGCATTGGAGATGAAGCATTTGGAGCCCTTCAGCCGGTAACCGTCACCATCGGGGGTGGCGGTGCTGCTCATGTCTGCAGGGTTGGAGCCAGCCATCGGCTCTGTCAGGGCAAAAGCGCCAAGTACCTCACCCGCTGCGGCGGTCGGCAGCAAGCGCTGCTTGAGCGTCTCATCCGCCCCCAGAAGCAGTGAATCCGTCGCCAGGAAATGCGCTGTCAGCATCGAGGCGGTAGAGCCGCAGGCCCCCGCGACAGCTTCCACGGCGCAATAAAGGGCAGGCCCGGACAGACCGATGCCGCCATACTTTTCGGGAAGGTTCATGCCCATAATGCCCATTTCTGCCAGTGCCGCGCGGTGCAGGGTTGCAAACTGCCCCCTGGCGTCGATGGCGGCAGCGGCAGGTGCCAGAACCTCGCTGGAAAACCGTTCGATCTGGTCGATGACGGCCTGTTCTTCGCTGTTCAGATCATCGCACATCGGGGCTCTCCCTGTTTTGCCAAAGTTGTTGCAGAATGTCCTGAGTGTGGGCGCCTAAGGTGGGCGCTGACTGGCGTCCGCCCCGCGGCGCATCGCTGAAATGCACGGGCTGCTCTGGCACTGTGACCTTGCCAAGAGTGGGGTGCTCTACAGCAGAGGCCAGTCCGCGCGCCTGCGCCTGCGGTGAGCCCCAGGCCTCGGGCACTGAACACAGTGCCGCGGCTGGAATGCCTGCCTCGGACAGAACCGCCACTGCGTCTTGCGTGCCGCGTTCTGCGCCCCAGCTTTCGATATGATGCGCCAGCGCGGGTTCGTTCTGCCGCCGCAAAGCATCGCTGGCAAAACGCGGATCTTCTGCCAGCTCCGGTGCGCCGATGGCTGTTGCAAAGCGCGCAAACAGCCGGTCATTCAGTACCGCGACGGTGAAACTGCCATCTGCGGCCGAATAGGTGCCAAAAGGGGCCGACAGCGCGTGTTTGCTGCCTGTCCGCTTTGGTGTCTCGCCCGCCATCAACGCGCGACAGGCCGCCACCGGCATCATCGACATCAGCGAGTCATAAAGCGCCAGATCAACATGTCGCCCCTTGCCGCTGCGTTGCCGGTCAAACAGCGCCACCATCGCTCCGAAGGCCGCAAACATGCCGCCTGCAACGTCGGCAAAGGCATCTCCGGCCATCATCGGCGGGCCGTCCTCGGCGCCAGTCATGTCCATCAGCCCGCTCATCGCCTGGATGATGATGTCATAAGCCGGCAGCATCCGGTTCGGGCCTGTCTGGCCGAACCCAGAGACGGACACATAGACGAGCTGGGGACAAGCCGCGCACAGTGTGTCCGCACCCAGCCCGAACCGGTCCATCACGCCGGGGCGGAAGTTCTCGACCAGCACGTCGCTCTCCGCCGCCAGCGCCCGCGCCGCCGCCGCGCCGTCCTCGGTTTTCAGATCCAGAACGATGGATTTCTTGCCGCGGTTCACTGATTGGAACAGCAGGCTTTCGCCGTCCCTGAATGGGCCGATGTGGCGGTAGTCATCGCCTGCGGGCGGTTCCACCTTGATCACCTCTGCGCCAAGATCGGCCATCAACGCCGTACAATAGGGCCCGGCCAGAACCCGAGAAAAATCCAAGATCCGGACCCGCTCCAGCGGCCTGCTGCCTTCCGTTTTGCCATCTACGAACATGCGCCCCCCATTAGTTGCTTGCTGGAGGATAGCGTCTGGTGTGATATATTCGGAAATATGGTATGCGTATGAAGGGTATATAGATATGAATATACCACTAAACTTCCGCCAGGTTGAAATCCTGCTGGCGGTCGCGGACACGGGCAGCACCGCTGCGGCGAGCCGTGCGCTGAACACGTCGCAGCCCTCGGTTTCGCTGGCTATCGCCCGCTGCGAGGAAGTGTTCGGACAGAAGCTCTTTATCCGCATCCCAGGCCGCGGGATGGAGCTGACCACGTTCGGTCAACATAAACTTGCACAGCTGCGCGAACTGGAGAAACAAGCCCGCTGGGTTCTGAGCGGCGGCGAGGGCACGCCAGAGTTCCTGAATCTGGGAGTGTTTTCAACCCTCGGCCCACGCTATGCGCCGCAGTTGGTGCGCCGCTTTCTGGACGCCCGCCCCGACGCCGAAGTCCGCATTCTTGAAGGCGACCTGCAAACGCTGTTCGATTGGCTCAGCGAAGGCAGGATTGACATGGCGCTGCTGTACGATTTTGGCATTCCGTCGGATTTTGTCATCACGCCTCTGATGGCCGTAGAGCCCTACGCCCTGCTGCCGAAGGGGCACAGGTTGGCACAGCAACCCAGCGTTTGCTCCGAGGATCTGGTGCAGGATCCGGTCATCCTGATGAACCTGCCCCACAGTCGGGGCTATTTTCTGTCTCTGTTACAGAATACAAGTGTTCCGGTGCGGGTGACCCACGAAACAGCTTCGATCGAAATGTTGCGGTCAATGGTGGCCAACGGGTTTGGTGTTGGCCTTCTGGCGACCGACCTGCCAGACGGTCCTTGCTATGATGGCAGTCCAGTGATCCGGGTTCCACTCGACGGCCGCCCGCCGCTGCATCAGGTCGCCCTTGCTCATCGCGGCGCGGCGCTCAAGCGGCCAATCACCCATGCTTTTACCGCCTTTGCTGAAGCCTATTTTAACCCGGCGACCTGAGCGCCAAGAGATATCCGGGACCAATCCACGGCAACATGAATTGCGTCTTTTGTTCTGCCTCCAGCATTTCATGACCGGCCCACAGCCGACGTCCAACGACCACCAGCGTCGCTGCGGTGCGGCCCGGCAGAGTGGACGTTCGCTGCAACCGCGAAATCAGATGACGGGCGAATTCGCCCTATGCGCAACCTTCCGAGCCTTCACCGCAGTTGCTCAAATGTCCGCTTGCAGTGCTTTCCGTCACCCGCATCGGTAAACAAATATGCGCAAGATTCGGGTCGAGTTCAGGTATTCCAGGTGTAAGCATGCTCTTGCCACTGAAAGTTGAGTGTATGGAAATGAACATCAGACAAAAACTGGCTGAGAATGAATGGAAGGGCGAAATCGGCTTTACCATTTAAAGCCGCGAGCTCGAACGCGTGGTTGCCAGAATGCCGGTGGCCGAAGCCGCAAAGAACCCATTTGGAACGATGCACGCCGACGCCTTGATCTGGTTTGCCGATATCGCAGCGACCTTGTGTGCAATCGGCGATCTGGACAGCATTGGTGAAGACGGGTCGGGTTTCCCGCTCGCCGTTGATCTTCATCCAGTCCTGTCGGGCAATGAAAAGGCGGGCGATTCGATTGCAACCTCCACGACGGTCAAACGCGACGGCAAACTCATTGTCATTCGCACCGAGGTGCGCGGAGAGACAGGACGTCTGCTGATCGAAATGACAACCACGCATCTGCGCGCCGGTTGACGAATTGCAAAAGCACCCGCCATTCTTGTGGCGGGCTCTCTATTCATAACCTCAAGCCGTCGTCAGCAAGTCCGTCAGCTGATCAATGGTCGCTTCATCCGTGCGTCCATTGGTGACGCAGGCCCGCAAAACCGGATTGCCCTCGAACACCGCCTTGGAAATCCAGAACCGGCCATCTGCGTGAACCGCATCGACATAGCGTTGCACTGCGTCGTTGCCTTCCGGCGGGACCATGCAACTTACCCCCATGAAAGACCGGTTTGCCTCTGTCCAACCCGCCTTCTTCAGGTTGTCCGTGAACCGGCTGGTCAGCCGGATGCAGCGTTCCACATGGTCGCCGTAGCCGTCCCATCCCGCGGCCCCGAGAGCGAGAAACAGGCGCAATCCCACAAAGCGGCGCGACCACTGATTGGAATTCACGTAGAAATCCTTGGCTGCCTCGCTTTCTGGCATGTAGCTGGCCGAGATCCGGAAAACCTGTGCCGGTATGTCAGGGTGTGAGGTCAGGAACATGCCGGCCCCCATTGTGGTGGCGAACCATTTATGGGCGTCAATCGTGATCGAATCCGCCTGTTCAATGCCATCCAGCACAGACCGCCTTGCCGTGCTGGCAATCATCGCACCACCCCAAGCCGCGTCAACGTGAAACCACATGCCGTGCGCTTGCGCCAAAGCGCTGCAAGCTTTAAGAGGGTCGATCATCCCGGCATTCGTGGTGCCAGCCGTGGCCACGATCAGGACCGGAACGCAGCCGTTTTTCAGATCCTCATCAATGGCAGTCGCAAGACAATCCGCATCCATCTGGCCTTGGCCATCAGTTGCGATCAATCGAACGGCGTTGCGTCCGATGCCTGCCGAATGCGCCATCTTCAACCATGCAAGGTGGCTTTCCTTCGAGACGTAAATCGTCGGCTGACCGCCGAACTCATAGATGCCCTTGTCGCTGTAATCCGGGCATTTCGCCTGCAAGGCACATAAAACAGCCGTCGAATTGGCTTCGGCACCGCCACTGGTAAAATGTCCTCCAGATCCCTCGGGAAGCCCCGCGCGTCGAGCCATTTCGTCGATGACATGTTGTTCGATTTCGACGGCGGCAGGCGCATGAGAATACACACAGATTTGCGGATTGAACATCGACGCGATCCGATCTGCACATTCCGCGGCAAAGGTAGGCGCAGGATTGAACAGGCCAAGATATCCCGGATGAGTCATCTGCACGCTGCCGGTATCGAGCGCGTCAATCACCCAGTCTATCAGCGGTTCGAGATCTTCCGCTTGGTCAAACCGTTTGGATTTCAACTCTTCCAACCAGTCAGGCGTTAACCCTGCCGAGGTCGCATTGCGCCTGGCATAGTCGCGGCGCGCCTGATTTAGGCGTTCGGTCAACGCATTTTCTGCCTTCGTAAGTTGTTCAAAATCCGGGAAGAGTGCGTCGCGTCCGTGCATCGGGAAATCCTGTGATTGCTTTGGGGTGAAATTATCTGCGCTGGCCAGTTGCATCGACCCGAAACATGCGGTTTCCGCGCGACAACATTGTCAAGATTTCGATCCCGACCGGATCAATGACGGCTTTCCCCTCACCGCATTCTAGATGTGCGAAGCACAACATTGGTCATAATGGGCTCCGAGCGGACCTTTAGTAGTGCCGAGAATTACCCGAATTCAGGGGTATCTGAATGTCGACTTCCAATGTCCCGGCATCAGTGTCACGAGCCTGTAGCGAAATCACACTTTCCGCCCTCTTTCAGGTCGCCTTCGCTGCTGCAGCGACGATTGAGCACTTGCGGCGAACGGCGGGTTTGTTTCGCATCCCTTTCGTTCAAAGATGGTTGGAAGCTGCACCTGCGGCGAAGGTCTGCTCCTTTCATTGCCCATGGAGCATGGGATCGCCGCCCGGCTGGCAGACCCGAAGACTTTGCAAAGGTCGCAATCTGCGCTTCGCTAACATCCATGCCTGGCGAAGCATCGCCTTGGTCATTTGGTCGTTTGATGGTCCGCTACTGGGAAAGCATCGCGGCCGCAGCATGGCCTGTGCTGGACTTCACATGAATGTCCGAATTGGGCTGCATGCGGACATTTGAGCAACTGCGGTGAAGGCTCGGAAGGTTGCGCATAGGGCGAATTCGCCCGTCATCTGATTTCGCGGTTGCAGCGAACGTCTTCTCTGCCGGGCCGCACCGCAGCGACGCTGGTGGTCGTTGGACGTCGGCTGTGGGCCGGTAGCGACGAGATGAACTATGCTGCACGCGCGAACTCAGCCTGACGCACCGCGGTGATTAGGGCTCTCTGCTGCCCGCCGCGGCAGCGTTCCTGGCTAACCGTGATTGGCTCGAGCCAGCCCGAAGCGGATCTTCATACAAGGCGAAGCGGTGAATGTGCGGCGGGCGCGAAGGGCTTCTCGAAAGCGGACCTTCAAGTTCGATCAGTTGACCCAAGTGGGGGCTGCGCCCGACTCCAAGGTCAACGAGGCGTAGGGGGCAGACCAATCGCCGAGACGCCTTCGATCACGTTGGCTTCAAAGTCGAGAACGACGGCATCGGCGCCGCGGCTTGCGGCCTTGGCGATGAACATCTCTTCCAAAAACGGTATGAACAGCGGGGAGCGCTACATGGTCACGCTGCTTCCCCGGCGGCACGGGCTATGCCTGGGTCGTCGAAGCCAAGTTCGGCCTGGATTTCTGCGGTGTGGTGACCGAGCCTCGGCGCCGACGCGCGTACAGCGCCCTGCGTGGTGCTCAGACGCGGAAAGTTCTGCTGCATCGGCAGGCGCTCCATGCTGTCGTATTCGTAATCGTGTAACACGCCGCGACCACGAACATAGGGATGATCGACCAGATCCGAGACGTCGCAGATCGGGCCGACGGTGACGGCTTGGCGGCGTGTCGCCATCCGTTACGGCAGATGCCCGAAGGCCTTCCTCTCAGCCATCGCGCTTGCCGCCGCCGTCATCTTCTGGCTCTGAAACTTAATGAGGCTGAAGCCTAGCAGTCGCCCCCTGTCGGCGAAGTCGGCGGGCCAAATACGTCACGCGTGACCGCTCTGGCAAAACTGGCGTCCAGCACCCCCCGGTTCAGCAGACGGTACCAGAAAGCGCCATGGATCAGGCCCGAAACCAGCTCTGGACTGCGATCTGCAGACAGCTCGCCGCGTTCGATGGCCCGCTGCAGCAGATTCGTGACCATCTTCTCGCGGGGCAGAACGAACTTGGCGTAAAAATTCGCCTGAAAAGCCGCATCCTGCTGCGCCGCCGCAATCAGGGCACGCAGAACGCCGCCATTGACAGCAAGATGACTGAAGACGTTTATCAGGAACTCCTCAAGCAGATCGCGGCACGCCCGCTCCCCGTCCAGAGGCGGCGCTGCAGCGTAGCTCTGCGTCTCTTCAAACACGGCATCAAGAACCAGATCAGCCTTTGTGTTCCACCGGTTGTAAAGTGTCTGGCGGGCCACGCCCGCCTCCTCGGCGATGGCTGCGATCGATACCTTGCCGTACCCTCTTTCGCGCACAAGGCGCAGCGCAGCCGCTTTCAAAGCGGCTCCGGCCTGGGCGTTCACTGGGCGTCCGCCCTGGGGGGGGCTGGCCATGCACAACTCCTGTTCACGAATGCAGAACATATCTTGCTTTACTTATTGGACCAAAGTCTATTAACCGCAAGTAGACCGCAGTCTATTAATGCAGCAGGAACGATGATACCTCACACGACCCTTTCCCCCAAACACGCAGCGGCGATTACGGCGACGCTGGGCTTGCTGTCCCTGTTTCCGCCTCTGGCGACGGATATGTACCTGGCCGCACTCGGCGACCTGGCCGCTTCCATGGGCTCCACACGCACCGCGGCAGAATTTTCGCTGTCGATCTTCTTTCTCGGTCTCTGCGCGGGGCAGCTTCTGCTCGGCCCGCTGACCGACACCTATGGGCGCAAGGCGCCGCTGCTAGTCGGCGTCGCGCTGTTCACCGGGACATCTATCGCTCTGCCGCTCCTCAGCGACATCGAATGGTTCAACGCCTTGCGGTTTGTGCAGGCCATCGGGGCAAGCGCCGGCATGGTTGTGGGCCGGGCCATGGTCAAGGATCTCTATCAGGGACGCCGCGCGGCTCAGGTGATGACCGTGCTGGTCATGCTGCTGACAATCGGTCCGATTGTATCGCCGACGCTGGGCAGCCTCCTTCTTGAAGCCTTCGGCTGGCGCTCGATCTTTGCGGCGATGGCGCTGATCAGCATCACCGCCTTTGCGCTGGCGGCGGCTGTCCTGCCGGAAACCCTTCCTGCCGCCAGCCGCAAGCCGCGGCCGTTCATCGGCAGCCTGCGGGCAGCCGCCATGCTGCTATCGCAGCAAAGATTTGTGGTCATGGTGCTGGTGTCCGGCTTGATACAGGGCGGCATGTTTGCGTTCATCACCGGCTCCTCCGGCGTGTTTCAGGGCATCTTCGGGCTGAGCGCGCTTGAATTCGGCATTATGTTTGCCGTTATTGCCGCCGCGCTGATCCTTTTCGGCCGGATCAACGGAGTTTTGCTCAACCGTTACAGCCCGGAACAGATCGTCACGGCCGGCTTGCCCGTGTTTGCCGCCGCGGCCCTGTGTCTGGTGCTGGTCTCCGGCACGCAGACGCTTTGGATCTTTGCCGTTCCACTTTGGGTGTCCATTGGCATGGTCGGCCTGCTGTCGGCCAATGCGATGGCCATGACGATGGACCTGTGCGGCGAGGGAGCCGGTATCGGGTCCGCCCTGCTCGGCGCCGCGCAATTCGCCATCGCATTTTCGGTGTCCTCCTGCGTCGCTTTGGGAAGCATGGATACGGCCTTGCCAATGTCCCTCGGACTGTTGACCCCTGCCGGTTTTGCGGCGGCCCTGTTTTTCGGCTTCCGCAGCCGCGCGCAGAAAGCCGGTGCATAAGAACCCTCCCAGGCTCTGGCTGCACCGGGTCCGCTTCTCCCGGGAAACCGCGCGGCGCTGATGCGCCGCACCGCTTTTCATGTCGGAAGATCTAAAGAGCAGCTCACGACCCGTCACATTCCTTCCTCCTAGCCGACGTTGCGGCCCCCAGCCCTTTCCGGCAAATGTTGACAGCCCCGCTGATCCGTCAGCGGGGCTTTGCTTTGATCAGAAGGATGCCCTGCAGGGCCAGATAACGAGCGAGATCTACTACCGGTTCCAACTGCTCGAAACCGTCGCCGTCACCCCATCGGTTCAATTCATCACGAACCAGAAAGCCAATCCAAGCAAGATAACGGTCACGGTTTTAGGACTGCGCCTCAGAGCAACCTTTTGAGCGGAGTGGTTACGATCAAAGTTACCGGCTTTAGCCTGCACAAATCACCTGAGCAGCCGTGCTGCGCACATATCGTGAACCCGCAAATGCTCTGAAAAGCGACGGGACGCTGAATTTGACTCGCCTAATGCGGGTACTTGAGGTTCCGTACTGGAGTAACGGTATTCTGCTGCAGCTGCAAAGTTCGCCGGCATTTCTGTGACCGCTGTGGGCTCACTACCGACTTGCGGAGATGCGGCGGCAGGGTTGCAGCGGAACTTGACCAGGACGCTTCTGTCAGACAACACCAAGTAGCCCAAAGCGGACCCGAAGGGCGGATCTTCTGGCACTTACGGCATCCGCAGGCCCGGGCGGAGAGCAGCCATTCGCGGCACCCGCAATGGACGTCCGCTTCACATTGATGGCGGTAAGAATTTCCCGGCCAACGCGAGTTGCTCCCTATATCCTTCCAGCCGCGCGTTGGCATTGGTGTCGATCACCAGAATGACCGCCATCATAACGGTGGTTGTGATCAGGCTCGCCCGCCAAAGGGGCGTCTCGAAGTAGAGTATCGCCAGCGCGCAGGCGGCGATGATCAGCGGGATCACCCGGAACACCGCAATCCGGTATTCGTTCAACACCCTGTCGGCGCGTGCGATCTCGTCTGCAACGAAACCGACGGCATCGGTGGCGTATGCCGCTGGGAAGCTCGCCAACCGGGCTTGGCTGGAGAAGAACAGGCCCACCCCGATGACCAGGATCAGCGTGCCCGACATCAGTATGGGGATGACATAGGCCCTCGCCAGGTCGGTCCTACCCATCTGCCAAAAGCCCAGGCTTGCCAGAAGAAAGGACAGGCCGAAGAGAATGAAGAAGGCGGAGGAGAGCATTTCGGTTTTCGTCCAGTCAGTCGCTGTTTTCAAAATGTCCACGTTTGTGCCCCTCATCAGTTGCAGTGCCCGGAATTGAACGGGAGGCGCGACAAGCCGACCGACCCAAGCCCGGTCTATTCTGCCACGGCAGGATTACAAGGCCCTCACAGGTCCCAGCTGAAGCCTGTGTCTTTCTCGGATCGCTCCCACAGCCTGACCATGACAGGCTTGTCGTGAGCGTGTGCATTCAGCGTGCCGCGGCCGACGGGACCGACGAATTCCCTTGTCCCGGTGGGTCCGTAGAGCGCGCGCTCTTCGGTCAGCGCCTCTTCCGCCGCGCACATGACCTCCGGGTAGGCCCCCTGTTCGGCGGTCTGGACCATCGGCGTCTTGGTCATAAGCCACCAGATCAGCCGCATCGTCCGGCTGCCGTTGGTCGTAATCAACGAGGTCGCCGACGATCCCGGGTGACAGACGAAGACCTTCACCCCCCTTCGCCCGGCCGCGGCCAGCCGGTCCTGAAGCTCGTAGGCGAACATCATCTGCGCCAGTTTGCTCTGGGAATAGGCGGCATTGGCGCCATAGCCCTTGTCCCAGTTCAGGTCCTCGAAACGGATCGTTTTGAGGCCCATGTTGTAGCCGAGGCTGGCGACGACGACGATCCGGCCCTTCGTCTCTTCGATGCGGTCGAACAGCATCCCACACAGGGTAAAGTGGCCGTAGTGGTTGGTGCCGAGCTGGCTCTCGAAACCATCGGGCGTCAGCTTGCGCGTCGGCACCTGGGCGATGGCGGCGTTGCAGATCAGCGCGTCGATGCGCTGCGTGGTCTTCAGCACCTCTTCGGCGGCCATGCGGACGGAGGCCTGCTCGGCGAGATCCATACGGATGAAGCGCACCGGTGCATTGGCGCCGAACGCCTGTTTCAGCTCCTTCACGGCGGCGGCGGATTTCTCGGCGCTACGGTTCAGCATCACCACCTCCGCGCCTTTGCCGAGGAGGATGCGCGCCGCCTGGAAGCCCGCGCCGGCGTTGGCGCCGGTGATAACATAGGTTTTGCCGGCGAGGTCGCCGAGACGTTCAGGCGTCCAGCCCTTTGGTCCGAAAGTGAGGTCAGCCATGGTGTTCTCCAGTGCTCGGGGCGCCCGGGGTGCTTGTGTTTGTAAACCGTGGTGTTTACATAGGGGCGAGCGGCAGGAGTGTAAACCCGGATGTTTACATTTTTCGCGATGCGGGAGGCAGGAGCGATGAAACTGGCTGAAAAGAAACGAAAAGATATTCTGGAGGCGGCGATCCGGGAATTCCGTGAGCAGGGCTTTCCGGCGGCGCGGGTGAATCGCATCGCCGAGCTGGCAGAGGTGTCGAAGCGCACCCTCTACAAGCACTTCGAAAGCAAGGAAGTTCTCTTTCAGGCCATCACCGATATCCTGCTGGAGCAGATCGCGGCGACGCCCAGGCTGAGCTATGATCCAAACGTGCCGCTGCAAGAGCAGCTGAAGGGGGCAGTGCGGAATTACGTCGGCCATCTGACCGGTGAAGGATACATGGGGCTGAACCGGTTGGTGATGTCAGAGCTTTTGCGCGATCAGGATCTCGCGCAGGCCTTCTTTGCAAAGGCGGCGATACAGGATGGCCCCATCCAAGCGCTGATCGACGAGGCGATGCAGGCCGGCGCGCTCCGCCAGGCTGAGCCGGGCTTTGCCGCAGGGCAGCTCCTTTCGATGGTGAAGCATTTCTTGGTCTGGCCGCAGTTCCTGATGGGGGCGAAAGCCGAGGTCGATCCGGATGCCGTCATCGCCGACTGCGTGGAAATGTTCCTCGCACATTACGGCGAGAAAGACCATGGATGCGCAGGATCGAAGCTGTGAAGCAGGGAGCGTCATGGTCTGACGTCACCCCGCCTTGCGAAGGTCACTGCGTGGGACGTCAGTTTGCTTCTGGGAAGGCCGCATCGCGGCGTAGAACAAGTTGCCGAAAGTCTGTTTAGGGCCGAAAGCTCTCACGCTCAGCATGAAGAGCGTCGCCCAAGCCTAATGCTTTTGTGAACGGTTTTGTCCGGATAGCGCAGGAGAGCGGATTGGCCTTTTACTATCTTGGCAGCCTGCTCTAAGTTTCCCGCGTCACCGGCATATTGCGCCGACGGCCAAATTCTTTACTGCGCGGGGGCTCCATGACGTATCTTGGATTAGACTTGGGGACCTCTGGCGTCAAAGCACTCCTCATTGATGATACACAGTCTGCCCTCGCCCAAGGCCATGGCGGGCTGACCGCCGACCGCCCCCGCCCGTTGTGGAGCGAACAGGACCCCCGGGCATGGATTGACGCCTGCAAAGCGGCCATCGAACAGGTGCGCGCTCAAGCGCCCGCTGAATTTGCAGCGCTGCGCGGCATTGGTGTTTCAGGGCAGATGCACGGTGCTACCTTGCTGGACGAAAATGACGTGCCTCTCCGTCCCGCCATTCTCTGGAACGACGGGCGCTCCCACGCGGAATGTGCCGAACTTGAAGACCGCGCTGATTTCCGCGGAATCGGCGGCAACATCGTCATGGCGGGCTTTACTGCACCCAAATTGAGGTGGGTTCAAAAGAACGAACCGGACACCTTTGCGCGCACGCGCAAGGTTTTGCTGCCAAAAGACTGCGTGAACCTTTGGCTGACCGGAGAGCATGTGTCCGAGATGTCGGATGCAGCTGGCACACTCTGGCTGGATGTTGCGCGGCGCGATTGGTCAGATGTGCTCTTGGCCGCCACCGGCCTGACCCGGGACCACATGCCCCGTCTGGTGGAAGGCAGCGCGCGTGCCGGTGACCTTCGCCCCGAATTGAGGGCCGCGTGGGGCGTCGGGTCCGTTGCCGTTGCCGGGGGAGCTGGCGACAACGCTGCAACAGCCTGCGGGCTGGGGGCCGTCAATCCGGGGGATGGATTTCTGTCTTTGGGAACGTCGGGCGTCTTGTTCTCTGTCACCGACCGCTTTGCGGCGAACACACAAAGCGCTGTTCACAGTTTTTGCCACGCGATACCCGGTACCTGGCATCACATGGGAGTGATCCTGTCTGCCACGGATGCTCTCGCATGGTTCGGTCAAATTACCGGAAAGACACCGGCCGCGCTTGCAGCCATGGTGGAGCGGGTCACAGCGCCGTCTCCGATCACGTTCCTGCCGTATCTGTCGGGTGAACGAACCCCGCACAACGCCCCGGATGCAGTCGGGGCGTTTCACGGCCTGCGCCGGGACCATGGCTTGCCCGATATGGCGCAGGCAGTCATGGAAGGCGTCGGATATGCTTTTGCCGATTGCTGCGCCGGGCTGGAGACCGCGGACTCGCTACCCAAAACCGTCAGCGTCGCAGGCGGCGGCAGCCGGTCGGAGACATGGCTACAGATGATCGCTGATATCACCGGGCTCACGCTGAAGCTGCCCCGCAGCGGCTCACAAGGCGCGGCATTGGGCGCGGCACGTCTGGGGTTGATGGCAAGCGAGGAGGTCACGGCCGAGACGGTGTTGACGCCGCCGCAGACCGAAAGAACCTTTGTGCCCGACCATGACCTGAAAGAAGCCTATGCTGCTGGCTTCGACATGTACCGGAATATTGCGGCGCAATCTCTACAGAGATAATCTTGGTCTGAACTGTGACCCTCACCCGGTGAAGCTGTGACGCTTCAGGGAACTGAAAACTGGGTACATGCGTAAGGAGACAAATTAGCCTCCCAAAATTCAGCCTGCAAAAGTCAAACGTCGAACCTTGGGTCCGTGTTGTTACGTTGCACGATCTTGGCGACTAGAGGATCCTTCTGAAGGCCGAGCTGGCGGCGACACTCCGCCACTGTCTCGGCGTCCCGGGCGATTTCCCGTCTGCGCTCGCGCAATGCGTCCTCAATTATCTCTGCGATGATCCTCAGAAGGATTTCGAGCAGCGACATTGCTGGTTCCAGCCGGGCGTGCATTTTCAGAGGTAGCGGGCGTTCCGCGGCATCGCGCGGGCCATACACCAGCCTGCCTCTACGGTCTTTCTTATCGGGCACCCATCGCAGCAGGTCTGTGCGGATCAATTCCAATCCAAGGTTAAACGCCTCTGCCCGTTTCTGAGCCGACTTGATCTCTTCTTCCCGGGCACGAATTGCTGCTTCCCGTTCCGCCAGTTGTTCCTCCCGCTGCGCGGCCCGTTCGTCCCTTTCTTCCAATGACCTTTCCCTCGCCTCAACCTCCCTCTCCCTACTCAACACCGTTTCTTCTCTTGCCGTGACCTCTGCCTCCTTTTTCTTCAAAGAATTTTCTTCCGCCGCAACGCGGCGAGCCTGCGCTTCCAGCGCCTGCTCCCGCACTTCAAGCTGGGTCTCGAACCGAAGGTTCGCCAGCTGCTCCTCCGCCCGGGCTTTGGCCCCGGCTTTACGCGCAGCGTATTGCTTGGTCGTCAGGCGCTCGTGGCCTGGCCCTTTCCGGAGAAGCCCGCAGGGTCTGCCGACCGCTTCGTAGTAGCGGTCCTGAAAGGCTTTCATCGCCGCGGTGAAAGCGGCCTTCTCCGGATTCTTCCCAGATCCTTTCTTCCGGGCGGCATGCAGATGGCGCCCGTTCTCTACGGACCATTCTTCGAGCTTCCTGGCATTGACGGCCTCGACCCCGGCGCAAGCGGCCTCCCAATCGGCCAATGCCTTTTCATGCTTTGCCATATTCTTTTTCTGGGTCACCCGGTTCTTGCTTGGGCGCGGCTTCTTGGGCTTCTTGGGTTTCGGCAGCAATTCCGGCTTCGGCAATGACGAAAGCGTCTGCGGCTTGTCATGCGCGGCGCGGTATTCCGCAGCTGCAGCTTTCCCCACATGCAGCTTGTTCGCATCGAGCCGCGGGTCATTCGCATTCACAGCAAGAATGTGCATGTGAACATGTGCTTCATCTAGATGGATAACCCCGGCGAAAGTGATGCCTTCCGGCATTCGCTTCCGGAAATCCCGCACAACCAGGTCTGCCCATCGGGCGATCTCATTCTTGTGCTTTGCCCGATCCTCCAGGAAATTTTTCGACGACATCGGGTGCGAGTGGATCTCAGTGTACAATGTCGGCGCATCTGACCGCAGGCTTCGGCTGTAGGTTTTTCCGGATTTCGCGGTCACGGTTTCCCGGATCTCGCTGCAGCGCCGATCGTGCAGCGCCTGAAGATCACTGAGGGCCATCGCCCCTCGGCTCAGAACCGGCAGCGGCGCGCGCGGGTTTTCGACATGCACGGAGAAGTCCGGGTTGCGCTGCGCTTCCTCAAACACCTGACGCGCACAGTTCCACTGGTCTTTGGTTCCTTTCACCTTCTTCGGCTTGCGGGAATAGGTTTCGATATGGACGAATTGATATGCCATGCCGCGGTACTCCTTTTTTCATTGAGTACGCGACCTCAGCGAAAACGCAAAAGCGGATCCGACCGATAACACCCTGTAAATCATCGAATTTCTGTTGCCATATTGTTTTTCTGAGACTTGGGGCAGCATAAAATGGCGCGCCGAACGCGCGCAGATGCTCCCCATAGGGACAGACTATAGGTAGCTGAAGCTACCTCGTCTGCCCCTTCCGCCGGGGAGGCGCTCCAGCAGCCCTGCGGGTGCTTGCGCGGCCGGTTCCCGGCCTTGCATTGGGTTTGCTTTTGGTTGTCTCTATTGGGCTTCGAACTGCCTACACTTCGGCGCCAAACTACACCCGGCTTGGCCCTGACGCCCCGGTTACATTGCCATCACAGGAGTTCTGGACCCGCCTTGCCGGGGGCCAAGGATGCCTAATTTTTTTTCGATAATCTGGATAGGCGGAAGGTCTTCGGTTCCAATGCTTGCTGGCGATCAGCTTGTCTTGTCCAGCCAGTCTATCAATGCGCGCCTGATCATTTCTGGGCGTGTCGGAACGTCAGGCTCGAGCCGCCGCCTTTCGTCGATCGCATCGATGAGTTCTCGCGGCAGTCTAAGCGTCAGAGCTGCTGTATCTTTCTTGGGAGGTGCCATTTTAATATTACCATTTTGATGTTGACATCATAATGGCATTATCGCATATTGTGCGGGCGAGGCAAGAGCTGGAACCTCTTCCCTCGCCCTCATCAATCCGATCTGCAAGGAGATCAGAATGACTACCGCACGAGTTACCACGCGCGTGAGCGCGGCGAAAGACTTGCATCCTGTATTGACGGCCCCGGTTGTAAACCAGAGGCCCACGCCGATTTCCCGGACATTCGCTGAGCTGAACGATGCGGTGGATTCCGCCATCGGGCTGGAGCGCGACCTGTCGCATGCGATGAGCTGGGATCCTGCCACCAGCGGCTTTTTCGAGGCCGCCGAGAACCAGTGGCAGGACTGCCTGCGGCTGGCCTCCGATGTTTTTTTCGGCCCCGACTGCCACGACCGACGATCAGCCGCTGCAGCGCATGAGCATGCTGCTACACTTTCTGATCGAATCCGGAAGCCCGGACGAGGCCGTGCATCTTCAGCATTTGATGTATGAGCATCGTGATCTTTTCAGCACGGAAGATCCCGGTGCCCGCCAGGCGCTGAACCGCGCGGCGCGACAAGTCGATGCAATCGTGGAAATGGCCACGGCATCGCGAGACTTCGCACCGGTCTGATCCTGCCCCTAATCCCTGACAACACTTGACCTGCCCCGGCAGCGGTACTGCCCGCTTGCTCCCGGTCTTGCCGTCTCCACATCTTGTTTCCCTCGGCAGGCGCGTCCCCAGCGCCTGCTCTCTCTCCCGCTTTGCCGAATGGACCTTACGATGACCAATACATGTCCCGCCAAGCCCGCCGCCTTCCCACTCACAGTCCACGCGCATTGGCACGACGCAGCCGCGCGCAAAGGCTTCGACGTTCTGAAGCGCATCCAGGACCGTTATCATCTTCTTCTGTGTTGCCGCGCGTGCGGAGCAACTCACGTAAGCAAGCTCTTTGTACTGATGAACAACCAGCCACTCTGCCCGCATTGCATTCAAGACCGGTGGCAGGCCGATGCCGAAGCCGCCGGGCTGCAGTGGGCAGGCCGCGACCCGGAAAACCGGCACTACGGCTTCTACATCGCGGGCTGCGGTCACCGGCTGCGGCGGCAGCTTGAACTAATCAAGCGCGCGGCCGCGGGGATCTGCGACGTGCGCTGCGAGACCTGCCACAGCCGGAAGGAACAAGAGGAAGCCGCCGCGCAAGGCTGGGAGCTGATCAGCCCCGATCCGGACGGGGACCCGAACTATCGTCTGTACCGGCATCGGGAATGCGGACGTGAACAAAGGGTGGCCCGGGTCAACATGCAAACCGGCCGCTTCGGGTGCGGCGGGTGCGGAGAGAACTGGCCTGCCGCGCCAAGCCATCTCTACGCCATGCGGTTCTAGCTTCCAAATGGCGCGTAGCTGGTAAAGCTGGGCTTTTCCCGGAACCCGGATTCCAGGTTGCGCCACCAGCTGCTGAAGCACCGCAGCGTGGAAGCACAGATCCTGAAGACTGTCCCTATGGAGACAGGGCAACGTGCTCTGCAGACTGAGAAACGGCTGCACGCGCGTCTTAAGACCGCCTTTTCGGACAGTATTGCTCCACCCGATCTTTATGCCGGATCCATCAATGTCAGGAGCGAGATCTATTTCGCAGACGTGACCGCGGAGATTCTCCGGATGCTGGACGAGATCGCCACTGACGGCGCGGCCTGACACTCCTCCATCCGCCCCCCCTCAGTGCCGCCCCAGCCAACCCGGAATCCGGGGAGGGCGGCGCCCCTTTGCCTGCATCTTATCCGGAGACAACCGATGACACAGTTCCCGCTTCACTCTCCCCGTCCCGCCTGGGTCTCCTTTGGCAAACAGGTCCTGCGCCGGATGATCTCAGATCAGCTCAGCGCCGCTAACAAACGTGACGCCGCTTTTCAAGACCATCCAAAATCCAGACTTTTGGACACGCTCAACGACCTGCCAAGAGCGCAGCACCGGGACAGCGCAGAGCTAGACCAACTCCGGGAAAGCGGAGTAGACGGCTGGGCGCTGGACGACCAGGGGCACAGCCGCCCTGCAACCGTCCTGCCCGGAAGCCGAAGCCTCATCGCGCTGCGGCTTGCAGCAACCTTCATTTCCTCCCGGAATGTCATGGACACCGTGTTGGCTCCGGGTGCCGTGACCGTGCTCTCCGGTTTCCGCACCGCAGACGCGGATTTCATCCTGGCGGCCTGCCGCTCCGGTTTCCTGCCCGAAGAGTGGAAGGTCACCACCCGCGGAGACGAACACCCCCGTGGTCAAGCCCTCCGGGTACTTCAGGTCACCACATCAAGCGGAACGTCGCGGACCGGTGATCTCTATCGTCTGGAGCGCAACCTGTGCGAAGCGCTGCAGCAACCCTGCCCGCTGCTTGTCCTGCTTCCTCACGGCGAAAGCATCCCGGACAGTCTCGCTGCGAGCTTGCCGGACCCGGTGAAGTTGAAGCCGCTGAACCGCGATATCCTCATCATACAGATGGAGCACAGCCACAGCGCAACCGGAAAGATCGACCGGAAGGCCGTGGAACCGGCCCTCCCGGACGACAGTGCTCTGGCCCGACTGGGTGCCCCGGAGCTTCTGCTGGCACTGCGCGCACCGGATGCCCGCAGCGTAGCGGAACGCCTGGCCGCGGCGGTTTCCCGAACCCGGAGGCAGGTAAGCGGAGCCAGTGCCCTCACCCTCGAGGCCATCGGCGGCAGCTCTCCCGCGCACCAGGCTGCGGCAGATTTGGTTGCGGACCTGCACAGATGGCAACGCGGTGAACTCAAATGGAGCGACATGTCCAGATCTCTATTGATCCACGGAGAACCCGGCACTGGCAAAACCGTGCTTGCCAAGGCCATCGCCGCATCAGCCGGGGTCCCGCTAATCCAAGGCTCCTTTGGAGCCTGGCAAGCACAGGGTCACCTTGGCGATATGCTGGCGGCGATGCTAGCGTGTTTTCAAGACGCCAAATCCCGGAAGCCTTGCGTGCTGTTCATCGATGAGATCGACAGTTGCGGGTCTCGCGCCGACACCAGTGACCGCAACCAAGCCTACCGCCAGCAGGTCATCAACGAGTTCCTACGGCAGATCGATCTGCTTCATAAAAAGGAAGGTATCCTCCTGATCGGTGCCACCAATTTTCCCGGAAAGATCGACCCGGCTATCCTGCGCCCTGGCCGTTTCGATCTGCACCACGAGATGCCGCTTCCATCGCGGCAGCAGATCCTGGTCATGCTTGAACAGGTCTTCCCGGACTCCGGGCAAGATCTGGATCCGCTGTCCCGGAAGCTGACCGGACAAACACCGGCCGTGATCGACGCAACGATCCGCGAAGCCCGCGCCAAGGCGCGGCGCCAAGCGCGCTGCTTTGAGCCCGGATTCCTGGAGCAGGTCCTCGGACAAGAACAAGGATACCGGAAGCAGCTGGATGAACGCATCGCCGTGCATGAATGCGGCCATGCAATCGCCGCCTGGCTTTACGGGGAAGAGATCAAGCGCGTCTGCCTCTCCCCCGACGGAGGGTTTACCGAGCGCACGACACCGCCGGGGGCGGGACTGGAGGCGGATTTCGACCGGCAGATGTGCATCCATCTCGCCGGGCGCGCAGCGGAACGGTTGTTGTTCGGGACTGTCTCGGCCGGGGCAGGCGGCAGCGCGGCATCCGATCTGGCGCAAGCTACACAACTTGCTTTGTCAATGGACTATGAGCTGGGACTGGGCATTCATGGAAACGCCTGGCTCGGGACGCCGGACTTTGCCCGTTTGACTGCAGAAGAACGCAAGCGCCTTCAAGACCGGCTCAACCATGCCGAAGACTGCGCTCGCGCTCTGCTGTACCCGCACCGGCACCTGCTCCGGGAAATGGCTTCGGTGCTGAGGCGTGAACGGGAATTCGACAGCGACGCCATCAAGTCCTGGCTCAAAGACCTGCCCCGCAGGAGCATTTCGGCTGATGAACCGGAAGGTACAGGAGATGATATTTCAAACGCAGCCACTGCATTTGGCGCAAATTCCGGATAACTCCCTGCCGATAATAGTTTGCGCCCGGTGACCTCCCGGAAGCAAACTTCCCGGCACCGCCTCGCGGAGCCAGACAAGACCCTCGCCAGCGGGGTTATCCACATAAACCCGGCCCGGGGCGGCATCGTTCCCGCTTTCACCAGGCCCGTCGCCCTCCCGCTCCCGTTATGATGAAGTCAACAGCCGCCGGGACAGATCCCGGCCATATCAGCATCATCAAGTGACCGCCCCGGCCAGCCGTTCGGGAGCGGCGGGAGAACTCGGCCTGTGGCACGGGACCAAAAGAGTTATGTCAATTGCCAGCGGGCAGCGGATACGCCCGCTGATAAAACCACCCTCCGCCCGGCCGATGCACCCGGCACTCAGGCGCAGTTGCACGCGTTGATGCGCGCCCTGGCCCGGGAAGCCGCTCGAGCCGACCACCGGGATGAGAACAAGCCAGATTAGAGCCAGCAACTGGAGGCCTTCCATGTCCAAGTCGAAACTCCGCGCCGCCATCTACGCCCGGTATTCCAGCGATCTGCAGCGCGACGCTTCCGTCGAGGACCAGATCCGCAGCTGCACAGATTACGCAAAGGCGCAGGGACTTGAAGTCGTTGCTACCTACTCCGACCGCGCTATCTCGGGCGCCAGCCTCATGCGCAGTGGCATGCAGGCGCTGCTGCGCGATGCGCGCGGCGGCACCTTCGATGTGTTGGTCTCGGAAGCCCTCGACCGGCTGAGCCGCAACCAGGCCGACATCGCCCACATCTACCAGGAGTTCTGCTTCAACGGCCTCCCGATCGAGACCCTCGCCGAGGGGCTGATTTCGGAGATCCATATCGGGCTCAAGGGGACGATGAATGCGCTCCAGCTCAAGGATATCGCGATGAAGACCCACCGCGGCCTCAAGGGCCGCGCGCTCGAGGGCAAATCTGCGGGCGGCAAGGCTTACGGCTACCGGATGAAGCCGCAACTCACGAGCAATGGCGACGTGATCCGCGGCGAACGCGAGATCAACCCGGAGGAGGCCGCGGTCGTGCGCCGGATCTTCCAGGATTATGCCCGCGGCCTGTCCCCGAAGAAGATCGCCGAAGCGCTGAACCAGGAAGGTGTTCCCGCCCCATCGGGTCGCCACTGGGGCGCTTCCACCATCCATGGCAACCGCCAGCGCGGCACCGGAATTCTCAACAATGAACTCTATAATGGCCGGCAGATCTGGAACCGGCTGCGCTACGTGAAGGATCCGCAAACGGGCAAACGCATCTCGCGGCTGAACCCAGAAAGCGAGCGGACGGTCACCGACGTTCCGCATTTGCGGATCGTCGAACAGGATCTCTGGGATGCGGTCCGGGCACGCCAGGGCGACCTGAAGACCGCGGGCACCAATGTGCCGGTCTGGGACCGGCGCCGCCCCAAGACCTTGTTTTCCGGCCTGATGGCCTGCGGCTGCTGCGGCGGCGGCTTTGCCAAGATCTCCAAGGACAGTTTCGGCTGTTCCCCGGCGCGGAACAAGGGGGCCGCGGTCTGCAGCAACAAGCGCACTATCAAACAGGCCGATCTGGAAGCCCGGGTGCTGGATGCACTGGCGAACCACCTGATGGATCCGGACGCGGTGCAGGTCTTCTGCGAAGAATACACTGCCGAGCGCAACCGGCTGAAGGCGGCGGCCGCCGGGAGCCGCAAGGAAAAGGAACAGGCACTCGCCCGTGCCAAACGGGATCATCAGAAGCTGGTGGATGCGATCATCGCAGGCGTGCCCGCAGAGCAGGTCAAAGACCGGATGATCGAGCTCGACACGCGGCGCCAGCAGCTGAAACAGGAGTTGGCGCAGACCCCTGCCCCGGACCCGGTGGTGTTTCACCCGTCGATGGCAGAGGCCTACCGGGAGCGGGTCTCCCGGCTGATCAAGGGGCTTGGCTCCGCCGAAGGCATGGAAGAGGCCAAGGAGGCGCTGCGCGCATTGGTGGAGCGGATCGTGCTGACGCCCGCAGCGGAGGGCGACGGCCTGGATCTGACCCTTGAGGGCGATCTTGCCGGGCTGCTGCGGCTGGCGACGGGTGCGGAAGGCGCGAACACGGCGAAGGCTCCGGACGGCAGCTCCGAAGCCTTTGATATATCTGAGGAAATTGTGTTGGTTGCGGGAGCAGGATTTGAACCTGCGACCTTCAGGTTATGAGCCTGACGAGCTACCTGGCTGCTCCATCCCGCGACACTTTTTTTGGCCTACCGCGCGGATCGCTACTTGAGGCCGGTTATTATCCGGTGACTTGCCGTATCGGCGCGTTTTCCGGGTAATCTTGTATCGTTGAAGAGAGGTTTTGGATTTTACTAGGTTTGGCGGTGACCTACTCTCCCAGGGCTTGAGCCCAAGTACCATCGGCGCGACAGTGCTTAACTTCCGGGTTCGGGATGGGACCGGGTGTTTCACTTGTGCTGTAGCCACCAAACCGAGGAAAATCCAAATCCGACGGCCTTGCGGAGCAAGGCAGGCGAGCGGCAGGCAGCGTGTTTGCGAAGCAAATGCGCGTTGCCGCTGGGTTGTTATGTCACCGCCGATTGGCGGCAGGCAGAACAACCTGCGTCGGTTACAATCAACGTTGTCCAGGTTTTGTGTTTTGGATGGTTTTCTTTCTGTTTCCTGTAACACTGTCTGTTACTGGATCAAATCAAGCCTATCGGGCGATTAGTACCGGTCAGCTGAACGCATTGCTGCGCTTACACCTCCGGCCTATTGGCGTGGTGGTCTTCCACGGCCCTCAGGGATACCTTGTTTTGAGGGGGGCTTCCCGCTTAGATGCCTTCAGCGGTTATCCTGTCCGATCATAGCTACCCAGCACTGCAATTGGCATTACAACTGGTCCACCAGTGGATCGTTCACCCCGGTCCTCTCGTACTAGGGGCAACTCCTCTCAAGTATCCTACACCCACGGCAGATAGGGACCGAACTGTCTCACGACGTTCTAAACCCAGCTCACGTACCTCTTTAAACGGCGAACAGCCGTACCCTTGGGACCTGCTCCAGCCCCAGGATGAGATGAGCCGACATCGAGGTGCCAAACACTGCCGTCGATATGGACTCTTGGGCAGTATCAGCCTGTTATCCCCGGCGTACCTTTTATCCGTTGAGCGATGGCCCTTCCACGCGGGACCACCGGATCACTATGGCCGACTTTCGTCTCTGCTCGACTTGTCAGTCTTGCAGTCAGGCTGGCTTCTGCCATTGCACTCAACGAGCGATTTCCGACCGCTCTGAGCCAACCTTCGCGCGCCTCCGTTACTCTTTAGGAGGCGACCGCCCCAGTCAAACTACCCGCCACGCAGGGTCCCGGATCCGGGTAACGGACCGCGGTTAGACATCAAGAGTGCGAAGGGTGGTATCTCAAGGGAGGCTCCACCGGAACTTGCGTTCTGGTTTCGATGCCTACCACCTATCCTGCACATCACAATCCTGATGCCAGTGCGAAGCTGTAGTAAAGGTGCACGGGGTCTTTCCGTCTAACCGCGGGAAGCCTGCATCTTGACAGGCAATTCAATTTCGCTGAGTCGATGTTGGAGACAGCGGGGAAGTCGTTACGCCATTCGTGCAGGTCGGAACTTACCCGACAAGGAATTTCGCTACCTTAGGACCGTTATAGTTACGGCCGCCGTTTACCTGGGCTTCAATTCGGAGCTCTCACCCCTCCTTTTAACCTTCAGGCACCGGGCAGGCGTCAGACCCTATACGTCGTCTTGCGACTTCGCAGAGCCCTGTGTTTTTAATAAACAGTCGCCACCCCCTGGTTTGTGCCCCCGGATCCAAGTTGCCTTGAACCCGGGCCTCCTTCTCGCGAACTTACGGAGGTATTTTGCCGAGTTCCTTCAACATCGTTCTCTCAAGCGCCTTGGTATTCTCTACCAGTCCACCTGTGTCGGTTTAGGGTACGGTCTGATGGAGGGCTATTTCCAGGGACTGCTGAGCAGCCCACTCAATCCGATAAGAGTGAACTACCTTTGCAATCCGTCACATCCTCCTGGCCCAGGAATATTAACCTGGTTCCCATCGCCTACGCCTTTCGGCCTCGGCTTAGGGGCCGGCTTACCCTGCTCAGATTAGCTTTAAGCAGGAACCCTTGGACTTTCGGCGAGAGTGTCTCTCACACTCTTTGTCGCTACTCATGTCATCATTCTCGCTAGTGATCTCTCCACCGGATGGCTCACGCCCCGGCTTCATCGAAAGCCTCTCTCCTCCAATGTTCCCGGAGGAACTAAGGAGGAATGAGACTATGTCACACTACGCTCTGCTACCATGCACTATGTGCATCCTCGGCTTCGGCTCATGGCTTGAGCCCCGTTACATCTTCGCCGCAGGACGTCTTGTTTAGACCAGTGAGCTGTTACGCTATCTTTAAAGGATGGCTGCTTCTAAGCCAACCTCCTGGTTGTTTTGGACATCCCACCTGCTTTCCCACTTAGCCATGAATTGGGGGCCTTAGCCGGAGGTCAGGGTTGTTTCCCTCTCCACTACGGGCGTTAGCACCCGCAGTGTGTCTGCCATCTAGTACTCCCGGGTATTCGGAGTTTGGTTAGGATCAGTAAGCCTGTGGGGCCCCATTACCCATCCAGTGCTCTACCCCCCGGGGTATTCGGATGACGCTCTACCTAAATAGATTTCGCAGAGAACCAGCTATCTCCGAGTTTGATTGGCCTTTCACCCCTAGGCACAGCTCATCCCGATCTTTTTCAACAGATGTGGGTTCGGTCCTCCAGTGCGTGTTACCGCACCTTCAACCTGGCCATGCCTAGATCACTCGGTTTCGGGTCTGATCCCACGAACTCATGCGCCCTATTAAGACTCGCTTTCGCTGCGCCTCCGCCTAGCGGCTTAAGCTTGCTCGTGAGACCAAGTCGATGACCCATTATACAAAAGGTACGCTGTCAGCCCTCAAGGGGCCTCCAACTGATTGTAGGCGTTCGGTTTCAGGTACTGTTTCACTCCCCTCGTCGGGGTGCTTTTCACCTTTCCCTCACGGTACTGGTTCGCTATCGGTCAGTAAGGAGTACTTAGCCTTCGGAGGTGGTCCTCCGATCTTCGAACAGGATTTCACGTGTCCCGCCCTACTTGATACGTCCTTCAG
>NZ_AP040862.1:0-412500 GCF_055398055.1 Leisingera sp. S2M4 | reverse complement strand
CAGCCCGACCAGCAGCAAGAGCGCACCGCCGCCTGCCAGCATGGTCACCTGCGCCTTGGTCTGCGCCTTGAAGGCGGCCACCTCGGCGGCGCGTTTTTCCTCCGGCGTCGGCTCCTTCACCTCGGGCTTCTTCTGCGCCGCGATCGCCTGCACCTTGGGCGGTGGCGGCGGGAAGGTGATCTCGCCCTGATACGCCACGGTGGCGCCGCGGATCACGTCATCCTCCATGTCATGCACGATCTGCCCGTCCTTGCCCGGCGTCAGATCACTCATCATGTGGCGGATGTTGGTCGCATAGAGCGACGAGGCCTGCGCCGCCATGCGGCTGGGGAAATCGGTGTAGCCGATGATGGTGACGCCGTTGTCGGTGACGATCTTCTCGTCCGCGACGGTCAGCTTGCAGTTGCCGCCCTTCTCGGCCGCGAGATCCACGATCACCGAGCCCGGCTTCATCGCCGCGACCATATCCTCGGTCCACAGCTCCGGCGCTTCGCGGTTGGGGATCAGCGCAGTGGTGATGACGATGTCCATCTCCGGTGCCAGTTCGCGGAACTTGGCGAGCTGCGCTTCGCGGAATTCCGGGCTGGACACAGAGGCATAGCCGCCGGTGGCAGCCCCGTCCTGCTGCTCCTCCTCGAAATCGAGATAGACGAACTCGGCGCCCATCGATTCCACCTGTTCGGCCACCTCGGGACGCACGTCGAAGGCGTAAGTGACCGCGCCCAGCGAGGTCGCGGTGCCGATGGCGGCAAGGCCCGCAACACCCGCGCCCACCACCAGCACCTTGGCCGGCGGCACCTTGCCCGCGGCGGTGATCTGACCGGTGAAGAAGCGGCCGAAGTTGTTGCCCGCCTCGATCACCGCGCGGTAGCCCGCGATATTGGCCATCGATGACAGCGCGTCCATCTTCTGCGCGCGGCTGATCCGCGGCACCATTTCCATCGCGATGACATTGGCGCCCTTGGCCTTGGCGGCCTCCATGCCCGCCTCGTTCCCGGCGGGATTGAAGAAGGAGATCAGCATCTTGCCCTTGGTCAGCCGCTTCAGCTCGGTCTCATTGGGCTGGCGCACCTTGGCGATGATGTCGGCCGTCTTCCACAGCTGCGCCGCGGTCTTGACGATCTCGACGCCCGCCTCGGCATAGGCGGCATCCGAAAACCCCGCCGCCGCCCCGGCCCCGGTCTCAATCGCGCAAGCGTAGCCCAGCTTCTGCAACTGACGCGCAGAGTCCGGCGTCAGCGCAACCCGGTTCTCGCCCGGAAATGTCTCTTTTGGTGTCCCTAGTTTCATCTTTTCTTCCTTGCAGGAGTTACTCGGCGGTCCAGCCGCCGTCGATCAGCAAAGAGGTGCCGGTGACCAGCGCCGAAGCATCCGAGGCCAGGTAGACAACAGCGCCCATGATGTCCTCGACCTCTCCGACGCGGCCCAGCTTGATCTTGCCTTCAATCCATTGGCGGCGTTCGGGATCGGCCAGCGTCTGTTCTCCCAGCGGGGTGCGAATGAAGGTCGGGCAGATCGAGTTGATGCGGATCCGGTTCGGGCCCCACTCGATCGCCATCGCTTTGATCATGCCCTCCAGCGCATGTTTCGACGCGCAATAGACCGCGCGGACGATGCCGCCCACATGCCCCATCTGGCTGCTTAGGTGGATGATAGAACCCGGTTTGCCGACTGCCGTCATGCGGCGTGCCGCGGCGGTGGAGAGGAAATAGGCGGCGCGCAGGTTCAGCCCCATCACCGCGTCATAATCTTCAGGACTGGTGTCCAGCGCGGCACTGTGGCGGGCCATGCCGGCAGAGTTGACCACGACGTCATAGGCCTCGCGGGTCGCCAGCTCATCCGCAACTGCCTCCACGTCCGTCAGGTCCAGCGGCAGCGGCAGCGCGCTCAGCCCCTCTTCGGCAAGTGCTCCGCAGAGCGCGTCGAGCTGGTCGTTGCTGCGCGCAAGACAATGCACCTCTGCCCCGGCCCGCGCCAGAGCAGTGGCAGCCCCCAGACCGATCCCCGAAGTCGCGCCGGTCACCAGCGCGCGCTTCCCGTCCAGCCGCAGGCTTGGCGTTTGCGGTAGTTTCATCTGTCTCTCCGGTTGGCCGCCCCCGGTCTGGAGGCAGAACAGGCCGGACCCGGGCCTCGCGTGGCCTGGGTCCGGCAATGGCGGGAGCTGTTATTCCGCCGCTTCGCGCCAGGCGGCGGCACCGGCGTAGGGCACCTCCACACCGCCATAGCGGCGCACGCGGATGTTGCACTGTTCGGCGTGGCCGACAAAGCCCTCGAGCATGCAGAGGCGCGAGCCGTATTCGCCGATCATGGTGGCGGCCTCGTCGGTGGTGACCTTCTGATAGCTGTGTGTTTTCAGGAACTTGCCCACCCACAACCCGCCGGTGTAGCGACCTGCCTTCTTGGTCGGCAGGGTGTGGTTGGTGCCGATCACCTTGTCGCCGTTGGCGACATTGGTGCGGGGGCCGAGGAACAGCGCGCCGTAGCAGGTCATGTTTTCCAGGAACCAGTCGTCGCGGTCGGTCATCACCTGCACGTGCTCGGAGGCGATGTCATCGGCGACCTTCAGCATCTCGTCGTAGGTGTCGCAGACGATCACCTCGCCGTATTCCTCCCACGACACCTTGGCGGTGCCGGCGGTGGGCAGGATGCCCAGCAGACGGTCGATCTCGCTCAGCGTTTCCTCGGCCAGCTTGCGGGAGTTGGTGAGCAGCACGCAAGGCGAGTTGTAGCCGTGCTCGGCCTGGCCAAGGAGGTCGGTCGCGCAGAGTTCCGCGTCCGCGGCGGACTCGTCCGCGATCACCATGGTTTCGGTCGGGCCAGCGAAAAGGTCGATGCCGACGCGGCCGAACAGCTGGCGCTTGGCCTCCGCCACGAAGGCGTTACCGGGGCCGACCAGCATGTGCACCGGGTCGATGGTCTCGGTGCCGATGGCCATGGCGCCGATCGCCTGGATGCCGCCCATCACGTAGATCTCATGCGCGCCACCGAGTTGCATCGCGGCAATCACCGCGGCGTTCGGCTTGCCGTTGAAAGGCGGGGTGCAGGCGATGATGCGCGGCACGCCGGCGACCTTGGCGGTGGCCACCGACATATGCGCCGAGGCCACCATCGGGAACTTGCCGCCCGGCACGTAGCAGCCGACCGACTGCACAGGGATGTTCTTGTGGCCGAGGATCACGCCGGGCAGGGTTTCCACCTCGATGTCCAGCATCGAGTCGCGCTGCGCCTGGGCGAAGTTCATCACCTGCTCTTGCGCAAACTTGATGTCTGCCAGCTCGCGGTCGCTGAGCGAGGCGATCAGCTCGTCGATCTCCTGCTGGCTGAGGCGGAAGCTCTCCGGGCTGTAGTTGTCGAACTTCTCGCTCAGCTCGCGCACGGCGGCATCGCCGCGGGTTTCGATGTCTTTCAGCGTGGCTTCCACCACCGCACGGGTCTTGGCGTCGTCTTCGGCACGGTCCGCGTCAGACTTGCCGCGTTTCAGGTATTCGATGGTCATGGAAATCTCCTTTCAGAGCTTCGGAACTTGGCTTGGCAATGGTTTCTGAGATCCGCCGAGACGCTGCAATATTTTTCACCTCCGGTGAAAAGTTTTCATATTTAGGACTGGCAACACTGGCCCGGCGAGCGCTCGAGCAATAAGCGAAAGAACAAAGGCCGGGCGCGTCGCTACGCACCCGGCCTTTCTGTGATCGTCAGACGGCAGCGACTTGGGGCGACTGATCCAGCTGTCGGCGGGCAATCACCACCAGTGCAGTAAGGATCAGTGCGGCCGTGGCGGCGCTCCACCAGGGGCCGAGCAGTGCGAGGCCAGCGGGCAATGCCCACAGCAACCGCGAGGCACCGCCCCAAGGCAACCGTGCCCCGCCCAGAAGATGCGCGATGGCGACCGCAAAGACGATGCCCGACAGGGCGGCCAGAAGGATGCCTTCGGTTCCGCCGCCGCCCAGCATGCCGGGATAGGCCAGAAACAGCATCGGCAGCGCATAGGCGGTGGCACCCAACCGTAGTGTCTCCACCGCCACCTTGATCCAAGGCGCCTGGGCAATGGTTGCGGCCACAAAAACGCCCAGGCAAACTGGCGGCGTGATCACCGACAGCGCAGCGTAATACAGCACGAACATATGCACCACCAAGGGGTCGATGCCCTGCTGGATCAGCGCCGGCGCAAACACCGCGGCGACCATCACATAAGCCGCGGAGGTCGGCAGGCCCATCCCTGCGATCAGGCAGACCACCGCCATCAGCGCGGCGATCAGCCAGATGTTGCCCTGACCTATCGCCAGAACCGCCGAGGTGACGGCAACGCCAAAGCCGGTCAGGTTGATCATCGCCACGAACACCTGGGCGCCAACCAGCAGGATGCCGACGATGACCACGCCCTTGCCGCCAGCCTCCAGCGCGCGCAGGATGATCGAGATCACCTCGCGCGGGTTCTCGCCGTTGGCAATGCGCGCGACCAGCACCGCCGCCAGCATCGCCAGCATGCCGTAGCAGGCGGTCAGCTCAACCGAGTTGCCATTGATTACACCGAAACCCAAGCCGCCAAGCGCCGCCGCGATGGGGGCAAGGCGGGTGAAATTCATCGCGCCGCGCCAGTCCGGCAGGTCATCCGCGGTCACCGGGCGGAAACCCTGGCGCCGGGCGATCACATGCACGGTGGAATAGATGCCAAGATAGAACAGCAGCGCAGGTAGCACCCCGGCCAGCGCAATGGACCAGTAGTTCACGCCGACCAGTTCTGCCATCACAAAGGCGGCGGTGCCCATGATCGGCGGCGCCAGCTGGCCGCCGGTGGAGGCGATCGCCTCCACCGCGCCGGCATAGGCGGGCGGGTATTTCAGCCGCTTCATCAGCGGGATGGTGAAATTGCCGGTGGTCGCAACATTGGCCACGGTAGAGCCGTTGATGGCGCCGAAGAAACCGGACGCAAAGGTGGCAATCTTGGCCGCACCGCCGGGGCGCGAGCCGCCAAGACGGGCGGAGAGATCAAAGAAGGTCTCGCCCGCGCCGGTGTGTAGCAAGATCGCGCCGAACAGCACAAAGGCCGCCAGCGTGGTCGAGGCCACATTGACCAGCATCCCCCACAGCCCACGGTCCGACAAGAAGATGATCTCGCTGAGGTAGGCGCTGTCAAAACCGCGGTGGCCGAACTGGCCGGGGATCAGATAGCCGAGAAAGGCATAAGCCACTGCCAGCGCCACGATCATCGGGAACACCCAGTTCGAGGTGCGCCGTGCCAGCTCCAGCACGCTCGCCAGCGTGCCAAAGGCCATGATCATGTCCAACGGCCCCGCCCAGGGCAGGTCGGTCATGATCGTCTCGTAGTTCGAGATGATGTAGCAGCCGGAGACCGTCACCATGGCAACGATGGCGGTATCGATGAGGATGCCCAGCCAGCGCAGCCGCGTGCCGTGCCACAACGGGTGCATCAGCACCGCCAGTGCCGCGATGGTCATCACGAACAGCGCCCGCTGCACCAGCGATTCAAATGGTCCGTTGAAGGAAGTGTAGAAAACAAACAGGCCCAGCATCACGGACAGAACCGCAATGGCCTTCTGGCGCAGGGATGCAAGCAAGGGGAACGCAATCATGGCAAAATCTCAATCGGCTGCGGACTGTGCGGCCGACACCAGACAGGCACCGGCCGCAGCTGCGGGTTACTTCAGGTGGTCCGGCACGGTCAGGCCGATCTCTTCGTAATATCGCACGGCGCCGGGGTGCAGCGGGCTGGTGGCATATTGCAGGGTCAGCTCGGGCAGGTTCAGCCCTTTGACCGCCGGGAAAGCCGCGGCCTGCTCATCCATCGATTCCATCACCGCCTTGGTCAGGTCATAGGCGGTCTGCTCATCCATGTCGGGGCGTGCGGAGACGCCGATCATGAAACCCCAGGCGGTGTAGGGACCCGAGTTTTCCATCTCGCCGCCCGGCATTTCCACGATCGACAGTTCCGGCAGCTCGGCCCGGATCTTGTCTTCCTGCGCATCATCAATGCCCAGTACCTGCAGCGGGGTGAAGGCGGCGATGTCGGTGGTCAGCGCGTCAAACGAGGTGCCGACGGCGCTTTTGACGAACCCTTGCGAGCGGCCGTCCTTGATCGCGTTGGCCTGCTCGCCGTTGGTGCCGCGCACCCAGTCGGGTTCGATGTCGAGCAGCTTGAACACCTCCAGCGCAGTGGCCTCGGTGGAGGAGCCACGCATGCCGGGGCCAAACTTCCGCCCCGCCAGACCGGCGAGATCGGTGACACCGGAATCACGTCGCACCACCACGTTCTGCGGTGCCAGCGAATAGGCCCACAGCAGCTTGGATTCGACCGGGCGACCGTCAAACCCTTTCACGCCATTGTAGGCGTGATACAGCGTCGAGGTTGTCACCAGGCCAATGTCCAGTTGCCCGCGCGCCATCCGCTTGAGGTTGTCGACGGTGGCGCCGGTCTCCACCACCGACGCCTGGTAGGTTTCCGGATAGGTGTCGTTCACGATCTTCGCCAGCGACGCAAAATAGGCGTAATGAGCGCTTTGGGAATTGGTCGCGCCGAACGCCAGCCGGGTTTCAGCCGCGGCAAGACCGCCAGCAACGGCACCGGTCAGCGCCAGGGCCGCAGTCAGGGCAAGAGATTTGAGCTTCATGGAATATCCTCCCGATATTAAACGCGCTGAAAAAGCAGGCGTGTATCAGGAAGGGATGCGCAAATGCACGTCACCGCGCAATGGTTGCGATATTAAGTGAAATTTTTTCACTAAGCGCTGGCACGCTGCTTCAACTCTCCCGGCAGAATCCGGATGTCACCTTCAGCAGGATCGCTGCCGGGATCCGTCAGGATGTCGACCGCGAGGTTCAGCATTCGCCGGAGCGGCTGGCGCACGGTTGTCAACCGATACGCGTCCCAGGAGGCCATGGGGATATCGTCGAAACCGGCCACCGCGATATCTTCCGGCACCCGGATGCCCTGCATTCTGGCCGCATCCAGCAGCGCAATCGCCATGATGTCGTTGGCACAGAACACCGCCTCCGGCAGCGGTCGTTCGGCCAGCAGCATCTGCGCCGCCGCATGCGCCTGCCGATAGCTGTACCCCCCATCCAGCTCCACTGTCGGTCGCACGTCATTCGTTGCCAGATGGTCAGTAAACCCGCGCATCCTCTCGAGATGGGTCGAGGTGTCACGCTGACCGCCGATGAAGGCAATCCGACGGCGATCGCTGCGGAGGAAACGATCCGCAATCATCCGCGCGCCCCCATAGTTGTCACAGCACACGGCCTTCATGTGGCTATCCGACTGCACCCGGTTCAGCAGCACGGCCGGGATCCGGTTCTGTCGGCACTTCACCGCAAGTTTGGACCCCATCCGTGAACTGGCGAGGATCACACCTTCGGTCCGGTAATCCAGCACCTGTCGCATCACCAGGTCCACATCCTCCCCGGTGGGCACCGCATGCAGGATCAGGCGCAAACCTCGCTCGGACAGCAGCCGGGCCGCCTCGTCCACGGCGGTCGGATAGAACGGATTGCGCATGTCGCCGACCACCATGGCAATGGTGTTGCTGGACTGGGACGACAGAATATGATCGACGCGGCTGACGTACCCCAGCTTGGCCGCGGCGGCAAAAACCCGGCGCCGTTTGTCATCTGACAACGGCGCGTCCGCCCGGTAGGCCCGCGACACCGCTGATACCGATACGCCAGCGAGCGCCGCGACGTCCTTTGAGGTCACTTTCTTCATGTCGCGATCATAGATCGGAAATCGCCCGCATGTGCAATTCCCCGCATCGCGTTCGCCCGACCATCCTAGCCAGGTGAACCAGAGCGCGAAAAACTGTGAGACAGGGGCCAACGCCGCCGGGATCTCCTTCGCGATGTGACGAGCGGCGGGTGCGAGGTCATCCCCACCCCGGCATGAGTGCCCAACCTGCCGACCAAGATCCGTCGACGGCTCCGAGTGCTGGTGGCGAACACAGCAACGACTGAAATTTTTCACTCTCATTGCGCGATATTGCGGCGGCACGGGCGGTTTCCTAAGCAGGTCACCACCTACCGGCAGGCCCGGCGGCGCGGAGGTGCGCAGATAAGGATAGCAGGCCCTGCCCCGGCCCCGATCCACTGCCGTGACCTCCCCTTGCAGATGAAACGCGATAGCAGAGGCGCAGATGACACTGAACGCAACCTTCAAGACCCGGCTCGCAGGCCGTGAGCAGCTGCTCGGCCTGTTTGTGAAAACCCCGCACCCGATAATCACCGAGGTGCTGGGCCACGCTGGCGTCGATTTCGTTATCCTCGATGCCGAACACGCCCCCTTTGACCGCGCCGCGGTCGACACCTGCGCGATCGCGGCGCGTGCAACCGGCTGCCCGCTTCTCGTGCGAATTCCCAACGACAATCCCGACACCATTCTGGGCATGTTGGACTGTGGCATCTCGGGCATCGTGGTGCCGCATGTGAAATCGGCGCAACAGGCGGCGGAAATCGTACGCAACACCCGCTACGGCCAGGACCAGGGGCGCGGCTTTGCCGGTACCACCCGCGCCGCAGACTATGCCCGCCGCAGCCTGTCCGAGCATTTCGACCTCGCAAACCGCGAGGTCAGCGTGATCTGCCAGATCGAGGATCCCGAAGGCTATGACGCCTATGAAGACATCGCCGCAGTTGCCGGTGTCGATGCACTGTTCGTCGGCCGCGCCGACCTGGCGGTGTCCTATGGTGCCAATGATTTCCACGCGCCGGAGATCGGTCGGAAATGCGCCGAGGTGCTTGGTGCGAAAGACTCCGCCACTGGGCTCTACTGTGCCCCGGGCGAGGATATCAGCCGGTGGCGCGACGCCGGTGCCAGCCTGTTCGTGATCGGCTCCGAGCATTCCCTGATGATGCAAGGCATTGCCCGCATCCGGCAGGACTCTTTCGGCGGCTGATCACGCCATGCCGCCGCGCCCGACAGCGGTGCGGCGGCATGGTGCCTTGGATCGCGGCTACAAACGATCAGTTGCGTGGGACCTCTGCCATGCGGGCCAGGATGTCGACGCCCTGCTGCTTCCAGAAGTGCAAAAGGTCGATAAAGATCCAGTTCTCGGCCAACTTATCCCCCTGACGGCGATAGATGTCGATCACCCGGAACTCCCCGGCCTTGTCGGTTGCCGGCATCCCCATGAAGCCGCCGGTCGGACGGGCGGTGAAGTTCGGCCAGCCGAAGAAGCCGCCGAAATGGCCCTCGGCGAGGCGGCAGATGTGTTTCGTCTTGGATCGGTCTGTGAATCCGGCTCGGAAGGGCCCGGAGTGCTGCTTGGCATACCGTTCAATGGTGTAGGTGGCGCCGATCCCGGCCGGTCCCCACCAAATCATGTCTTCTGCCCAGGTCTGACGTAGCTCGTCCTCAAGCGACAGCCCGCTGTTCCACTGGCCCAGGTCGGAGATCATCGCATTGATCGTCGCAAGCGTCTTTTCCCCCTCTTCCCGCGGCTGCGGGTCGTACATGAGGCCATCATGGGTCATCGGGCCGGGTTGCACGAGATGCGCGGCGGTCTGCGGCGGAAATGGCTGCAACCCTGCCTGCATCATCAGATGCGGGATGTCGAAATACATCGCCGTCTCGGTGATCTTGCCATCTTCGACGCGATTGAACTCGCAGTACCGCAGGAATGCCATCTTGCCGGTGGGGGCGATCCCCAACCAGGACGCGTCGAACAACCCCAACAAGTGGCCCATCGACACAACCCAGGTTGAGGCAAACCCGTCCATCTCGTTCAAGCCGGCAAAGAACACGTCTTCGCGCCGCTGCAGGTGACGCAAAGCCTTGTGCAGGGGCGTCCAGAACACTTCGGCAACCGCCTCCGCGCCCTGCTGTTCATTGAAGGGATGGTACCCCCGCCAGATGTGATTCGAGGCATAATGACGCGACAGAACCTCGGCCGCGCCCTCTCCGCCCGTCGCGTCGAGTTGGGCGTAAAGCTCCCTGACAACTTGTTTTTCCGATGAAAAATCCGGCATTCCAAACGCTCCCTGCATACGTGTGCAAAAAAGTCTTGCCAAAAACTTTGCCCCGAGTCTACCTTATTTGCAATCGTATGCAAAAGCGGCTGACAGCAGCCGGCAGGGAGACGTCATGGCCGAGATTCAACTGCGCAATGTGGGCAAACGCTGGGGGTCGTTCGTCGGTGTCGACAATTTCGACCTCACCATCGCGGACAAGGAATTTCTGGTGCTGTTGGGGCCTTCGGGCTGCGGCAAGACCACCACAATGCGGATGATTGCCGGGCTGGAAGAGGCCAGCGAAGGCGACATTCTGATCGACGGGCAGCGCGTCAACGACATGGAACCCAAGGACCGCGACGTGGCGATGGTGTTCCAGTCCTACGCGCTTTATCCGAACATGAATGTCTACGAGAACATCCGCTTCCCGCTGAAGGTACGGGGCATCGACCCCAAGACCCACGACGAGAAGGTCCGCCGTGCCTCGGCGATGGTCGAACTCGACGACTTCCTGCACCGCAAGCCGGCCGAATTGTCCGGCGGTCAGCGCCAGCGCGTCGCCCTGGCCCGTGCCATCGTGCGCGAGCCCAACGTCTTCCTGATGGACGAGCCGCTGTCGAACCTCGACGCCAAGCTGCGCGTCTCCACCCGCGCCCAGATCAAGAACCTCAGCCACGAGCTGGCGGTGACCACCATCTACGTGACCCACGACCAGATCGAGGCGATGACGCTGGCCGACCGCGTGGTGGTGATGAAAAAGGGCGTGGTGCAACAGGTCGGCAGCCCGACCGAAATCTACGACCGTCCCGCAAATACCTTCGTCGCCAGCTTCATCGGCAACCCGGCGATGAACCTGATGGAGGGCGAGGTCGAGGGCGGTACCTTCCGCGCCAAGAACGTCGAGATCTCCGGCTTGAGCGCCCCCAACGGCCCGCTGACCCTTGGCTTCCGCGCCGAAGATGCCGGCATCGCAGAGCCGGGCCACGGCCAGATCAACGCGCCGATCTACACGATGGAGCTGCTGGGCGACGCCACCATGATCTCGGTCCGCGTCGGCGGCGCGCTGATCTCGGTCAAGGCGGACAAGACCTTCCGCGCCGAGATCGGCGAGATGGTGTCAATCGCCGTTCCGCAACACATCTGCCACCTCTTCGACGGACAAACCGGCGCGCGGATCGGAGGCTGATCCGCGCGGCACAGAAGGCACAAATGCCCCAGCCCAAGCCTCGGTAAAGCAAATGCCAACAGGGAGATTACCATGCTATTGAAAAGACTTGCCACAGCGTCACTATTTGCCGGACTGATGAGCTCGGCCGCCTTTGCCGCCGATTGCGGCCCCGAGGGGCAGTCGATCCGCATTCTGGCCAGCGACTTCCCCGCGATTCATGCGGTGGTTGAAGCTGCGCAAGCGAATTGTGCCGCCGCTGCTGCCGAATTCACCGTCAACCACACCACCGAAGCGCGTCAGATCATGAACGCGGCGCTGACGCCGAACCCGGCGGAATACACCTCGGTGATCCTCGCCAACGCGACCCTGACCCAGCTGATGAACGACGGGCTGGTGCGGCCGCTGAACGATCTGGTTGAGAAGTACAAGGACAGCATCCCGCCGAACGTACTGATCACCATCGACGGCAAGGTGATGGCGGTCGCCTTCATGGCCAACTCGCAGCACCTGTTCTCGCGCAAGGACATCCTCGAGGAGGCCGGTGTCGAAGGCATCCCCGCATCTTATGAGGAAGTGCTGGAAGCGGCGGAGAAGATCCGCGCTGCGGGCATCATGGAACACCCCCTGGTGATGAACCTGCAAACCGGCTGGAATGTCGGCGAAGTCTTCAACATGATCTATCTGGGCCACGGCGGTGAGTTCTTCGCGCCCGGCTCTGCCGAGCCTTCGATCAACAACGAAAAAGGCATCGCCACGCTCAACACCATGAAGGCGCTGGTGGAATACGCCCACCCGGACCACCTGACCCATGCCTCCAACGAGACCCAGGGCCTGTGGGAATCCGGCCAGGCGGCACTGGCGATCATGTGGGGCTCGCGCGGCGCGCCGATCCTGGATGACGAAGGCTCCACCGAAGAAGTGACCTCGAATACGGTTCTGTCGGCAGCTCCCACCGTCGGCGGTGGCTCGACGCCCGCGGCCACCCTGTGGTGGGACGGCATCTCGATCGCAGCCAATATCCCGGATGCAGACGCCGAGGCCACCTTCGCGGCCCTCATCAGCGGTCTCAACCCGGAAATGGTGGCGGCCAACAACGACGATGCGGTCTGGCTGCTGCCCGGCTTTGAGCCCGGCCCTGCCGCCGCAGGTGTCGCGGCGACCGCGCAGGGCGGTGCGCGCCCCTACCCGATGATCCCGCAGATGGGCCTGCTGCACGCAGCGCTCGGTTCGGAACTGACCGACTTCCTGAAAGGCGGCGAAAGCGCCGAACAGGCGCTGGCAGATGTCGAGACCGCCTATCGGACCTCGGCCAAGGAAGCCGGTTTCCTCAAGTAAACCTCCCCGACTGGAGGGGGCTCCGGCCCCCTCACCTTTTCCGGACAGAAGACTGAGACGCACGCCATGAAGCACCGCACCTTTTTCTGGTTCATCCTGCCGACGCTATCCGCGATGATCCTCTTCATCGCACTGCCCATCGTCTCGGTTTTCATCCAGTCCTTGTTCGTCGAGCACGAACAGGTCCTGGTGGTCTCCGAGAGCTGCGGCCCGTTCGGCTGCTCTCCCACCACCACAGTGGACGTCGCAGCCACCGAGAAACTGCGGCAGGAACAGCCGCTGGGCCAGTTCAACGGGCTCGGCACCTACATCAACCGCTCGCATCTGGCCTTTGCCGAGGTTGGCGAAGCCTGGCGGACAACCGAAACCTTCGGCGCCTTCTGGAAACAGGTTTCCAACCTGCCCTTCTACCGCGCGCTGATCTTTACGCTGACCTATACGGCCGTCGTCACGCCGGTGGTGATCGCCCTTGGCCTCGCGATTGCAGTGGGGGTGAACAACCTGCCCCGCATGCTCAAAGGGCCGTCGATCTTCATCTCGCTGCTGCCGTTCCTGGTGACCCCGCTGGTCGGCTCGCTGATCCTGTTCTGGATGGTCGACAGCGACGGCGTGATCGGTGCCACCATCCAACGGGTGTTCAACGACCCGTCGCTCAGCCTCAAGGCCTCCACCACGCTGACCTGGACCATGCTGATCGTCTACGGCATCTGGCACACCCTGCCGTTCAGCTTCATCACCTTCTACGCCGGGCTGCAGACCGTGCCCGAGGACACCATGGAAGCGGCGATGATCGACGGCGCCTCCAAATGGCAGCGCATGATCCACGTGATCGTACCGCACCTGTCGCCGCTGATGGCCTTCGTGACGCTGATGCTGCTGATGGACAACTTCCGCGTTTTTGAGCCGATCGTCAGCTTCAAGGCCGAGGCGCACGCAACCTCGCTCAGCTGGATCATCTACAACGACCTGCGCGAAAGCGGCAATCCGCTCTACGGCTCGGCCGGGGCAACCTCGATGATGACCATCATCGGCGTGGTGATCCTGCTGACCCCGGTGCTGATCCGCACCTGGCGCGACTTCTCCCGCAAAGCACACTGAGGGCACGAACATGGCAACCAAGGCACAATCCTCCATCGCAGTCCCGGCAGTGAACCCCAAGTCCCGCTCCCGCGTCTCGCTGCTCACGGTGGTTTCCCTGGCGCTGGTGGCGCTGTGGCTGATCATCGCCGCCTTCCCTTTCTTCTGGACCTTCTGGGGAAGCTTCAAGGTGCAGTCGGACTTCTTCTCCAAGACCGACTGGCAGAACGCCATCTACGGGGTCAACACGATCCAGCAGACCGGCAGCGCCTTCACGCTCGATGGCTACCGCGGCGCCTGGGTGGAAGAGGAATTCTGGCGCAATGTCATCAACTCCGGCATCGTGGTGTTCTTCACCGTGGTGATCTCGCTCACCTTCGGCACGCTTGGCGGCTACGCGCTCGCTCGTTCGGGACGCCGCTATGCCTTCTGGCTCCTGATGGCCGCGCTGGTGTTCCGCGCCATGCCGCATATCACCCTGGTCTCGGGCTACCTGCTGCCGTTCTTTGAATGGAACATCTGGGGCATCCTGCCGACCACCATCATCGTGCTTGTGGCGATCAACCAGCCCTTCACCCTGTGGATGCTGCACTCCTTCTTCCTCAACATCCCCAAGGACATGGACGAAAGCGCCATGGTCGACGGCTGCACCCGCTTCCAGGCCTTTCGCCACGTGATCATCCCGGTGATGTGGCCCGGCGTCATCACCACCGGCCTGTTCAGCTTCCTTCTGGCCTACAACGACTTTGCGGTGACCGCGATGCTCCTGAGCTCCGAGAATGAGACCATCATTCCCGCGATCAACAGCTTCCTCGGCACCACCCAGGTCGAAGGCAAGGTGATGTACGCCGTCGCCGCCGTGGTCTCCGCCACTGCCCCGCTGTTCGTGCTGATCCTGTTCTTCCAGCGCCAGATCGTCAGCGGCCTCACCGCCGGCGCGGTGAAGGGCTGATGAGCAGCGCCGCAAGACATAACGCCGTTGGGCGCCACCCGGCGCTCAACCGGATGCCAAGGGATTTTTTGACGGACGGTCGTCTCCTCCCCGTCTGACCACATCATCCCTTGGCAACAAATTGAAGGAATAGAGCATGAAAGGCTCCCGCCCCGAACAAGCCGTGCTGACCAAAGACACGGACCTGAGCAAGACCGAAGAAACCCGCCGCGTGATCGAGAACATGGTGGACGGGCTGAACGACCACCGGATCAGCGACATCGGCGAGTTCTTTGCCGAAGGCTTCCGCTGGATGGGCAACCAGGGCTGCGGCACCAAGAACGGGCTGAAGGAATTCCAGGACAACTGGCAGCGCCCCTTCCAGGCCGCCTTCTCCGACAAGGTCTGCATCGACGAGGCCCGCCTCTACATGGGCGAATGGGCTGCCGCCTTCGGCCGCCAGGAAGCCACCCATTCCGGCACTTTCCTCGGCATCGAACCCACCGGCAAGCGGGTCGAGATCCGCTACATGGACTTCTGGAAAGTCGTCGACGGCAAGATCGTGGACAACTGGGTGAACGTCGATTTCGCCCATGTCGCCGCACAGCTCGGCGTTGACCTGTTCAACGGCGAAGGCTGGGAAGCATTTGACCGCGGGGAAAAAACGCCTCCGCGCCCCGCAAACTAAGGACGACAGGATGACCATCGAATACCTGAAACGCGGCAAGTCTGACGCGGACCGTGCCGAAGACGACGCCAAGACCCGTGCTGTGGTGGAAGCCACGCTGAAGGACATCGAAACCCGCGGCGACGCCGCCGTGCGCGAGCTGAGCGAGAAGTTCGACAACTACAGCCCGGAAAGCTTCCGCCTCAGCCAGCAGGAGATCGACGAGCTGATCGCCTCGCTCAGCGACCGCGAGCTGGCCGACATCAAGTTTGCGCAAGAGCAGGTGATGAACTTCGCCCAGGCGCAGCGCGACTCGATGCTGGACATCGAGGTGGAGACCCTGCCCGGCGTGATCCTCGGCCACAAGAACATCCCCGTGCAGTCGGTCGGCTGCTACGTGCCCGGCGGCAAGTTCCCGATGGTGGCTTCGGCGCATATGTCGGTGGCCACGGCATCGGTCGCGGGCGTGCCGCGCATCATCGCCTGCACCCCGCCTTTCAACGGCAAGCCCAATGCCGCGGTGATTGCCGCGATGCACCTCGGTGGCGCGCATGAGATCTACGTGATGGGCGGCATCCAGGCGATCGGCGCCATGGCCATCGGCACCGAGACCATCGACCCCGTCCACATGCTGGTCGGCCCCGGTAACGCCTTCGTGGCGGAGGCCAAGCGCCAACTCTTCGGCCGCGTCGGTATCGACCTTTTTGCAGGCCCGACCGAGACCATGGTGATCGCGGACGAGACCGCCGCGGATGCGGAACTCTGCGCCACCGACCTCCTGGGCCAGGCCGAGCACGGCTACAACTCCCCCTGCGTGCTGCTCACGAACTCCCGCAAACTGGCCAAGGAAACGCTGAGCGAGATCGACCGCCTGTTGGGTATCCTGCCGACCGCCGGCACCGCCAAGGTGTCCTGGGAGGAATACGGCGAGGTGATCGTCTGCGACACCTACGACGAGATGCTGAAGGTCGCCGATGACATCGCCTCCGAGCACGTGCAGGTGATGACCGACCGCGACGACTGGTTCCTTGAACACATGACCTGCTACGGCGCGCTGTTCCTCGGCCCCCGCACCAACGTCGCCAATGGGGACAAGGTGATCGGCACCAACCACACCCTGCCGACCAAGAAGGCAGGTCGCTACACCGGCGGTCTCTGGGTGGGCAAGTTCCTGAAAACCCACAGCTATCAAAAAGTCACCACGGACGAGGCCGCGACCATGATCGGCGAATACGGCTCGCGGCTGTGCATTCTGGAAGGCTTCGTTGGCCATGCCGAACAATGCAATATCCGTGTCCGCCGTTATGGCGGCAAGAACGTGGCTTACGGAGAGGCAGCAGAATGACGACCGACGTCCACACCCGGAACAAGGCCCTGATCGCGCCGATGCGCGAGGCGATGCGCGACTTCAGCGAGAAAGGCGTGCGCGCCGCGCTGGAAGAGCTGATCGCGCCCGACGCAGTGGTGCATATGTGCCACCCCTTCGGCGACCTGACCGGCCCGGCAGAACTGTATGACACCTGCTATGCGCCGCTCCTGCAGTCCATGCCGGACCTCGAGCGCCGCGACTGGATCGTCATGGGCGGGCGCACCGAGCATGGCGGCGACTGGATCGGCTGCGGCGGCCACTACTACGGCACCTTCGTGCGGCCGTGGCTGGACATCCCGCCGACCGGGCACCTGACCCACATGCGGTTCCACGAGTTCTACCGGTTCGAGGAAGGCCGCGTGGTGGAGATCCAGACCATCTGGGACATCCCCGAGGTGATGATGCAGGCGAATGCCTGGCCGATGGCGCCCTCACTCGGCCTCGAGTTCTGCATCCCCGGCCCGGCCACGCATGACGGCATCGTGCCGGGCCCCTGGGACGAGAAGAAATCCCAGGCCTCCTGCGCGCATATCGTCGAGATGCTCAATCACCTGAAGAAACACCCGAGCCAGGGTGGCCCGGAGGTGATGGAGATGCCGAAGTTCTGGCACGAACGGATGAACTGGTACGGTCCTGCAGGCATCGGCACCGGCCGTGGCATCGCGGGCTTCCGCAACTGGCACCAGATCCCGTTCCTGAACGGCATGCCCGACCGCGGCCAATATCTGGACGAAATCACCTACCACTTCTTTGGCGATGGCGAATATGCGGCCGTGACCGGCTGGCCCAACATGATCCAGACCGTCACCCATGACGGCTGGATGGGTATTGCACCGTCGGGCAAACGCATCACCATGCGCTCGCTGGACTTCTGGCGACTGGAGAATGGCAAGATCCGCGAAAACTGGGTCACGGTGGACATTCTGGACGCCTACCGCCAGTTGGGCGTAGATGTCTTCGCCCGCCTGCGCGAGTTCAACAAGGCCCGCGTGGCTGGCGAGATCCCCTTCCCTGTCAGCGAGGTTTGACATGTCCACCTTCCCCAGCACTCCCAGTTTCAGCCTTGAAGGCAAGAATGCCCTGATCGCCGGCGCCTCGTCGGGGATCGGAATGGCCTGCGCCGTTGCATTGGCTGAACACGGTGCTGAGGTCACCCTTGCAGCGCGTCGAACGGAGGCGCTGCAAGACATCGCGGCAGAAATGACCGCACGCGGCTGGAAAGCACGCGTACTGCAGCTGGATGTCGCGGATGTCGAGGCAACGGCAGAAGCTGTCGCCGAAAATGACCCCTTTGACATCCTAGTGAACTCCGCCGGCCTTGCCCGCCACGGCAAGGCCGTGGAGACCGCGCCGGAGGATTTCGACGCGGTGATGGGCGTCAACGTCCGCGGCGCCTACTTCCTGACACAGGCCGTGGCCAAGGGGCTGATCGCAGCGGGCCGTCCCGGTTCGCTCATCAACATCTCCAGCCAGATGGGCCACGTCGGCGGGCGCGAGCGCGCCGTCTATTGCGCATCGAAATTCGCGGTCGAAGGCTTCACCAAGGCAATGGCGCTGGAATTCGGACCCGCGAAGATCCGCGTCAACACGGTCTGCCCGACCTTCATCCTCACCGATCTCACCCGGCCGACGTTTGACGATCCGGAAAAACGCGCCTGGGTGCTGGACAAGATCAAGCTGGGCCGCCCGGGCGAGGTCGAGGACATCATGGGCGCGGTGGTCTACCTCGCGTCGGATGCCGCCAGCCTCGTCACTGGCACGGCGCTGATGGTCGACGGAGGTTGGACGGCAGACTGATGGCAACGAGCAAGGTCACCTCACTGGACGTTGCCCGCCTTGCGGGTGTCAGCCAATCCGCGGTCAGCCGGGTGTTCACCCCCGGTGCCTCGGCTTCCAAGAAGACCATCGAAAAGGTCCGCAAGGCAGCCGAGCAACTGGGCTACCGGCCCAATGTTCTGGCCCGCGCCATGGTCTCCGGCAAAAGTGGCATCATCGGGCTGGTGGTGGCCTATCTCAACAACCAGTACTACCCCGAAGCGCTGGAAAAACTGACCAATGCCTTGCAGGAGCGCGGCTATCACGTGCTCGTCTTCCTCGCCTCCCACTCTGCGGGCAACATCGACACGGTGGTTGACGAAATCCTGGATTTCCAGGTCGACGGTATCATCGCCGCCTCGGTTGCGCTGTCCTCGGATCTCTCCGCCCGCTGCCAGGCGGCGGGCGTGCCGATGGTGCTGTTCAACCGGGCTCAGGACGATCCCTCGATGTCGGCGGTGACCTCCGACAATATCGCGGGCGGCCGCAAGGCGGCGGAATTCCTTCTGGCAGGCGGCCACAAGAAAATCGGTTATATCGCCGGTTGGGAAGGCGCGTCGACCCAGCGTGACCGCGAGGCGGGGTTTCTTGCCGCCCTGCAAGCCGCGGGCATGCCGCTGCACGCCCGCGAGGTCGGCAACTTCGTCACCGAAGAGACACAGAAAGCCACCCGCCGCATGTTCGCGCAGGATCCGCCCGATGCGGTGTTCGTCGCCAACGACCACATGGCGATCACGGTGATGGACACGCTGCGTTTTGAACTGGGCCTGCGAGTGCCCGAGGACGTCTCGGTCATCGGCTACGACGATGTGACCGTCGCCGCCTGGCCCACCTACAACCTCACCACCGTGCGGCAGCCCGCCAACCGCATGGTGGCCGAAACCGTCGACATCATCCTGGCCAAGATCGAGGACGCCGAAGTGCGCCCGCGCCGGGTCGAGATCGACGGCCCACTTATTGTTCGCGGCTCCGCCCGCATACCTGAAGGATGGAAGACATGAAGGGATTTGACCCCAAGTTCAAGGATTTCCCCGATTACATCATTGGCATTACCAAAGAGATCTGGGAAGACCGCGGCATCGCCACGCTGCACGACTACTACGCGCCGGACATCGTTGTACGCTCGCCTGCCTCGGTGGTGGTCGGCAACCAGGGCGTGATCGCCGCCACCATGGCGACGCTGGCCGAGTTCCCCGACCGTACCCTTCTGGGCGAGGACGTGATCTGGTCCGGCACACCCGAAGAGGGCATGCTGTCCTCGCACCGCCTGCTCTCCACCGCGACCCACCTGGGTGATGGTGTCTATGGCAAGGCCACCGGCAAAAAGCTCACCTACAGGATCATTGCCGACTGCCATGCGATCAACAATCAGATCAACGATGAATGGCTGATCCGCGACCAGGGCGCCATCGTGCGGCAGATGGGCTGGGACCCCAAGGACTACGCCCGCGACCTGATCGCGCGCGAGGGCGGGCCGGACAACTGCGTGCAGCCCTACACCCCGGCCAATGATCAGCCCGGCCCCTACAAGGGCCATGGCAATGACAACGAATGGGGTCAGAAATACGCCGATATCCTGACCCGGATCATGAATGCCGACATGCGCGTAATCGAAAGCGAATACGACCGCGCGGTACAGTCGGAATATCCCGGCGGCAGCACCGGCCACAGCTTTGGCCCGGTGGACCGCTTCTGGATGGGGCTGCGCGCCGCTTTCCCGAACGCCGAGTTCAAGATCCACCACCAGATCGGCCGCGACGACCCGATGATGCCGCCGCGCGCCGCGCTGCGCTGGACATTGCATGGCAAGCACGACGGCTGGGGCGCCTTTGGCAAGCCGACCGGCGCCGAGGTGTTTGTGCTGGGCGCCAGCCATGCCGAGTTCGGCCCCTGGGGCCTGCGCCGCGAGTACACGCTGTTCGACGAAACCTCGGTCTGGAAACAGATCCTGCTGCAGACGGGCGATCTCTGAATGAGGCCCGGTGCCTCTCCTCTGGACGCCAGCGAGGCGGCGCGGCGGTTTCACACCCACCGCGCCAGCCTGCGCGCCCGGCGGCTGAACAACCGCCCGCCCGGGCGTGCGGTCTGAACCCGCTGCACTCAACCCGGATTTCAAGAGGATACCAGACATGACCACACTTCAGGACCGCATCGTCCGCTACGGCGAGCTGAAGCCCTGCAAAACCGCCTTCATCGACGCCCACACGCCGGGCTCCGATCAGAAGGAAAACTTCACCATCATCGGCGGCGGCGTCAGCGAAAGCCCCGATCAGCACGTCCACATCACCGACCAGATCGGATTCAACATTGGCGCGGCCGGCCAGCCGCCGAAATGCCGCAACTCGCTGCACAGCCACACCACGGCCGAGGTCTTCTTCGTGCTGAAGGGGCGCTGGCGCTTCTTCTGGGGCCGCCATGGTGACGCAGGCGAATTCATCGCCGAGGAAGGCGACATCTTCAACATCCCCACCGGCATCTTCCGCGGCTTTGAAAACGTTGGCACCGATTACGGGATGATCATGGCAATCCTCGGCGGCGACGATGCCGGCGGCGGTGTGACCTGGGCTCCCCAGGTGATCGAGGAAGCCAGCGCTCATGGGCTGGTGCTGGGCGAAAACGGCGTGCTCTACGACAGCAAGAAGGGGCAGAACCTGCCTGATGGCATCAAGCCGATGCCGCTGCTGACCGAGGAACAGCTGAAGGCCTACCCGGAGGTGCCGGTGGAGAACGTGGTGCGCGACTACGTGGCGCGCTACTGGGACCTGATGGCGCTGGCAGCCAAAAAGCCCGCCAAGGTGATCGGCGCGGACGGGCTGCTGAAGGACCGTCCGGGCTTCGAGGTCGAATTCCTGACCCGCGGGTCGCTGGATGGCACCCCGGTGGCCTGCGAAAAGCCCAATGTGCTGATGCCGGTGCGCGGCCACTGGCAGCTGCGCACCGAGGGGCTCGACACCATCCTCAACCCCGGCGACACCGCGCTGCTGCTGCCCGGCGAGAGCTATCAGCTCGAACCGTCGATGACCGGCGAAGCCAGCCTCTACCGCGTGGTCGCAACCGACGATCCGGCCGGCGCCACCTGGCAAGGCTGACCTCGCGCGGGGTGGCCTTCGGGCTGCCCCGCACCACCGCCCCTTCGGAGGAGACCGGATGACCTCGCTTGTTCTGGTTCCGGGCATGATGTGTGACGCCCGGCTTTTCACCCCGCAGATCGCAGCGTTTTCCGCTCATCACGAGCTGCATCTCGCGACTTTGACGCAGCCCGGCAGCATCAGCGACAAGGCGCGCGCCATTCTCGACACTGCGCCGCCGCGTTTTGCCCTGTGCGGCCTGTCGATGGGCGGCATCGTCGCAATGGAAATTCTGCGCCAGGCACCTGACCGGGTCAGCCATCTTGCGCTTCTGGACACCAACCCGCTGGCCGAGAAGGATGAGGTCAAGGAACGCCGCCAGCCGCAGATGGCAGAGGTGCGCGCGGGCGGGCTGGCTTCGGTGATGCAGCAGCAGGTCATGCCCAACTACCTGTCGCCGTCACATGAGCTGCCGGAGGTTCTGGACCTCTGCCTGGACATGGCGCTGGCGCTTGGGCCGGATGTGTTTCTGGACCAGTCCGAAGCGCTTATGGCCCGGCCCGACCAGACCGAAACGCTCGCCTCGGCCGATCTGCCTGCCCTGGTGCTGTGCGGCCGTGACGACCAGCTGTGCCCCTTGGAACGGCATGAGCTGATGGCCGGGCTGATCCCCGGCGCGACACTGGAAATCATCGAGGGCGCGGGTCATCTGACCACGCTCGAACAGCCCGAACACACCAATGCAGCGCTGGCGCGCTGGCTGGAGGCCTGATGGACGCTTCGCTTCTGAAACTGCTGAAATCCGTCGACACACCGACCGTCTGCAACGCCATCGAGGTGGCGCAGGGCAAGCGCGGCTTCGATGCCTTCACCCGCGGCACCATGCTGTGTTCCGACCCGGATGCCGGGGCGATGGTCGGCTACGCGCGCACCGCCAAGATTGCCGCCGTGAACCCTCCGGAGGAACCGCCGGAGGTGATCCGCAAGCGCCGGATGGAATACTACCGGCACATGGCCACGGCCTCCGGCCCTGCCGTCACCGTGGTCGAGGATCTGGATTACCCCGAGTGCATCGGCGCGTACTGGGGGGAGATCAACACCACCGTCCACAAGGGCTTTGGCATCAGCGGCGCCCTGACCAACGGCGTGATGCGCGATCTTGGCGACCTGCCCGAGGACTTCCCGGTCGTGGCCGGGTCCATCGGCCCCAGCCACGGTTTCGTGCACGTGCGCGAGGTCGCAACCTCTGTTTCCATTTTTGGACTGACCATCCATGACGGCGATCTGGTGCATGCCGACCGCCATGGCGCATTGGTGATCCCGCCCGAGGTGGTGCCAGACCTCGAACAGGCGATTCAGAAACTTCTGGAGACCGAAAAACTGGTGTTGGAGCCAGCCCGCCAACCCGGTTTCGATTTTGATGCCTTTGAGCGTGCCTGGCAGGCCTTTGAGGCTGCGCGCACCTGAACCTCAACGGAACACGCGCTGGCCAATCACGACCAGCGAGGCTGAAGCCCGGTTCGGGCTTCAGCCTTTTCTTTTTTAGCGTCAGTCGAGGATGGCAGGCAGGTTCAGCCCATGCTCGCGCGCGCAATCCTTGGCGATGTCATAGCCCGCATCGGCGTGCCGCATCACCCCCGTTGCCGGGTCATTCCACAGCACACGCTCGATACGGCGTGCGGCATCATCAGAACCGTCACAGCAGATCACCACACCGGAGTGCTGCGAGAAGCCCATGCCAACACCGCCGCCATGATGCAACGACACCCAGGTGGCGCCGGACGCGGTGTTCAAGAGCGCGTTCAGCAGCGGCCAGTCGGACACGGCATCCGAGCCGTCCATCATTGCTTCGGTCTCGCGGTTCGGCGACGCCACCGAACCCGAGTCCAGATGGTCGCGGCCGATCACAACCGGCGCCTTCAGCTCGCCATTCTTGACCATCTCGTTGAAGGCCAGACCAGCCTTGTGGCGGTCGCCCAGACCGATCCAGCAGATCCGCGCCGGCAGGCCCTGGAAGGCAATCCGCTCCTGCGCCATGTCCAGCCAGCGGTGCAGCCCCTCGTTTTCGGGGAACAGCTCCTTCATCTTGGCGTCGGTCTTCTTGATGTCCTCCGGATCACCCGACAGAGCCGCCCAGCGGAACGGGCCGATGCCGCGGCAGAACAGCGGGCGGATGTAGGCGGGCACAAAGCCGGGGAAGTCGAAGGCGTTTTCCAGCCCCTCCTCCAGCGCCATCTGGCGGATGTTGTTGCCGTAATCGACGGTGGGAATTCCCATCGCGTGGAAGTCGCACATCGCCTTGACCTGCACCTTCATCGAGGCACGCGCGGCCTTCTCGACCGCTTTCTTGTCGGTCTCGCGCTTTTCCTTCCACTCGGCCATGGTCCAGCCCTGCGGCAGATATCCGTTCACCGGGTCATGGGCCGAGGTCTGGTCCGTCACGATATCAGGCCGGATGCCGCCCGCCTTGGCGCGCTCCACCAGCTCGGCAAAGACATCTGCCGCGTTGCCCAGAAGACCGACGGATTTCGCCTCGCCCGCCTTGGTCCAGCGCTCGATCATCTCCAGCGCTTCGTCCAGGGTTTCGGCCTTCTCATCGAGGTACTTGGTGCGCAGGCGGAAATCGATGGAATCCGGGTTGCACTCGACTGCCAGACAGCAGGCACCGGCAAAGACAGCCGCCAGCGGCTGCGCCCCACCCATGCCGCCCAGACCACCGGTCAGGATCCATTTGCCTTTGAGATCGCCGCCGTAATGCTGACGGCCGGCCTCTGCAAAGGTCTCATAGGTGCCCTGCACGATGCCTTGGGTGCCGATGTAGATCCAGGAGCCAGCGGTCATCTGGCCGTACATCATCAGACCCTTCTTATCGAGCTCGTTGAAGTGATCCCAGTTGGCCCAATGCGGAACAAGGTTGGAGTTGGCGATCAGCACGCGGGGCGCGTCCTTGTGGGTCTGGAAGACGCCGACGGGCTTGCCGGACTGCACCATCAGGGTCTGGTCTTCCTCCAGGTTCTTCAGGCTTTCGACGATCATGTCGAAATCCTTCCAGGTGCGCGCGGCGCGGCCGATGCCGCCGTATACCACCAGTTCATGCGGGTTTTCCGCCACATCCGGGTGCAGGTTGTTCATCATCATCCGCAGTGGCGCTTCGGTCATCCAGGACTTGGCGTTCAGCTCAGGGCCGGTAGGCGGGAAAATGTCGCGGGTGTTTTTGCGGGGATCGCTCATGCTGCGGGCCTCCAGTTTTTGAGATCAGTCAGAATTTGGTTGAGATGGGCGCGCAGTTTGTCTGCGCGCTCGGGAAGATAGGACCAGGGCGGGCTTTCCTGGCAGTAGGTCGCCTGCGCCAGCTCCATCTGGATCGCGTGCAGGCCCTCCGCCGGGCGGCCATAGTGGCGCGTGGTCCAGCCGCCCTTGAAACGGCCGTTCAGCACCGAGGTATAGCCCTCTGCCGCTTCGCAGCGGGCCACGGTCATCGCCTCAATCGCGGGATCGCAGGTCGCGCCCATGTTGGTGCCGATGCTGAAATCCGGCAGCCGCCCCTCGAACAGGAACGGAATGTCACCCCGGATCGAATGGCAATCGTACAGGATGGCAAAGCCGTGGATTGCCTTTACCCGCTCCAGCTCAGCCGCCAGCGCGGCGTGATAAAGCGCGTGATAGGTCTCGCGGCGACGGGTGATCTCCGCCTCGTCCGGTTCCTGCCCATCAAGCCAGATCGGCAGCCCGTCGAAATCGGTGAGCGGCACAAGCGTCGTGGTGTTCTGTCCCGGATACAGGCTGGCACCGGCCGGGTCTCGATTGACGTCGATCACATAGCGATGGATGGGCGTGCGCACCGTGGTCACGTCGTCCGTCAAACCATCGTAAAGATCATGGATATGCCAGTCAGTGTCCGCCAGAGCGCGGCCGGTCTCATTCAGGCGCTCCCAAACCTCTGGCGGCACATCGGTGCCGGTGTGGGGCAGTCCCAAAACCAGCGGCGAGTTACCTTTGCGAATTTCGATCATGCCGCAACCTCCACGCCAGCCGCTGCCGCAACACGTCCCTCGCGGACCATGGCGCTGGCGGCCTCGATATCCGGCGCCAGATAGCGGTCATCCCCCAGCGGCGGAATGTCGGCGCGCAGCAGCCCCAAGACATCCTGCAACCGCTCGGAGGTCTGCAACGGCGCGCGGGCCTCAACACCTTGTGCGGCGCACAGCATTTCAACGCCGAGGATGACCGACAGGTTGGCAGTCATCTTGGCCAGCCGCAGCGCACCATGAGCAGCCATCGAGACGTGGTCCTCCTGGTTGGCGGATGTCGGAGTGGAATCCGTCACGCAAGGATTGGCCAGATGCTTGTTCTCGCTCATCAGCGCGGCGGTGGTCACCTCGGCAATCATGAAGCCCGAGTTCAGCCCCGGGTTGGGTGTCAGGAACGGCGGCAGGTCATGGCTCAACGTCGGGTCCACCATCAGCGCCACCCGGCGCTGCGCAATCGCGCCGATCTCGGCCAATGCCAACGCGATCTGATCGGCCGCAAAGCCCACGTATTCCGCATGGAAGTTGCCGCCCGACACGATGCGCCCCTCGTCCACCAGAACCAGCGGATTGTCGGTGACGGCATTTGCCTCGATCTCCAGTGTCTTGGCAGCCATCCGCAGCACGTCCAACGCCGCACCCACAACCTGCGGTTGACAACGGATGCAATAGGGATCCTGCACGCGGCTGTCGCCTTCGCGATGGCTTTCCCGGATTTCCGATCCAGCCATGATGGCACGCATCTCGCGCGCCACATCGATCTGCCCGGCGTGACCGCGCAACGTGTGAATATCAGCGACCAACGGCGCAGTGGAGCCCATGATCGCATCCGTGCTAAGCGCCGAAATCACGATCGAGGCCTCAGCCATGCGCCAGGCATCAAACAGCCCAGCCAACGCACAGGCCGTGGAAAACTGCGTGCCGTTGATAAGACCCAGCCCCTCTTTCGGACCCAGCTCGATTGGTTGCATTCCGGCCTTCTTCAGCGCCTCCGCACTGGGCATGCGGACGCCCTCATAGGTCGCCTCCCCTGCCCCGATCATCGCGGCCGCCATATGGGCCAACGGTGCCAGGTCGCCCGACGCCCCGACCGAACCCTGCGACGGCACCACCGGCACCACGCCGCGTTCCAGCATCTGCTCGATCTGCTCGATCACCAGCCAGCGTACGCCGGATGCGCCGCGCCCCATGGACAAGAGTTTCAGGGTCATCATCAGCCGCGTCTTGTCTTCTGACAACGGCTCCCCGACCCCACAGCAATGCGACAGGATCAAATTGCGCTGCAGCGTCGCCGTGTCTTCGGGCGCAATCTTGGTCGAGGCCAGCTTGCCGAAGCCCGTGTTGATGCCGTAGACGGCGGTCTCGCCCGCTGCAGCCTCGGCCACCATTCTGGCCGCGGCCTCAACCGGCGCACGGGCGCTGTCGTCCAGCCGCGCCGGGGTCAGGTTGCGATAAACGTCTTGCAGTGTGGCAAGCGTTACCGTTCCGGGGATCATGTTGATCATTGTACGCCCTCATAAATACGGGTGTGAAGCGGATTGAAGCCGATGCGGTAAGCCAGCTCTGGCGGGGTCGCGACATCCCAGATCGCCAGATCCGCGCGCATACCTGCCTTGATTTGGCCTCGGTCCGTCAGTCCCAGCGCACGGGCGGCGTTGCGGGTAACACCTGCCAGGGCTTCTTCCGGTGTCATGCGGAACAGGGTACAGCCCATGTTCATTGTCAGCAGCAAGGACGTGAGCGGAGAAGAGCCAGGGTTGCAATCGGTAGCCAGCGCCATCGGCACGCCGTGCTTGCGGAAGTGCTCGATCGGCGGCATCTGGGTTTCGCGGATGGTGTAGAATGCCCCTGGAAGGATCACCGCGACCGAGCCGCTGTCCGCCATCGCGCGGGCGTCATCCTCGTTGGCGTATTCCACGTGATCGACTGACAATGCGCCATACTGAGCCGCTAGCGCAGTGCCACCCTGATGACTCAGCTGTTCGGCATGCAGTTTCACCGGCAGCCCCAGTTCCTGCGCCACCTTGAACACCCGTTCGATCTGCGCTGGGGCGAAGGCGATGTTTTCGCAGAAACCGTCGACCGCATCGATGAGACCCTCGGCATGGGCTGCGCGGAGGGCAGGGATACAGACCTCGCCGACGTATTCGTCGTTCCGCCCCTTGAATTCCGTCGGGGTGGCATGGGCGCCAAGAAAGGTTGTCTTGATGGTCACCGGACGCAATTGGCCCAAACGGCGGGCGGCGCGCAGCATGTTCAACTCGGTCTCAAGATCCAGCCCGTAGCCGGATTTCACTTCCACGACAGTGGCACCCTCAGCAATCAGCGCATCCAACCGCGGCAGCGCATCGGAAATAAGCTCTTCCAGTGATGCGGTACGGGTTGCCGTCACGGTCGAGACGATGCCGCCCCCTGCCCTCGCGACTTCTTCATAGGACGCGCCGTTCAGGCGCATTTCGAATTCCATCGCGCGGTTGCCGCCAAAGACGATATGCGTGTGGCAGTCGATCAAACCCGGCGTTACCAGCCGTCCGCCGAGATCCCGTTGCGGCCAGTCAAAATTGTCAGCTGACAATTCCGAACGAGGTCCAACCCAGGCAATCTGACCTTGGGAAACAGCAACTGCACCATCCTCGATGAGGCCATAAGGAGCGACGTCACCTTGCGCCGGTTCCACCATCGTTGCCAACCTTGCCCCTGTCAGAACGTAGCTATCCGTCATTTTTTCGCTGGTCACGACACTGCGACTCCCCTGTTGACACGCTCCCCATTAAACTACGAAAAAAAGATGTTATGTCTAGTCATAAAAGTCGTGGTCGAAGTTTGACACGCTGACATCAAGTTTTGGCTCTCAGAGGACGTCCTAAACCGCCTGAAGATGACTACGACGAGCTATTTCGTGTCTCTCTTTTCTGTGTGATCAAGAAGCGCCGACGACAGACCCCCAGAAGTTGTCAGCTGACAATTTGCAAAGCGGCGCATGAGCTAACCATCAGGTAAACGCTTCCCGGGGCAGGCAACCAACTCAGTTGTCAGCTGACATTTGCGGCCGGTCTCTGGTTATGGAGAAGAGACTTCAGCATCGGCACTGAGGAAAATTGACCTTCACGCGCCTTTTGGGCCAAGCGCCGCAAATAGGCACCGGGGCTCCGAATGGTCCCCAACTTCTCCAACATGCAAAGAACGACAGTGGCGGCATGTTTGCGCCCCATAGCAACCCGCGCATCATGTAGCACTGGGCCATCAATTCCCATCATGGGTGTCAGCTTCTCAGCAATCCTGTCGGCATCTTGCCAATTTCTAAGCTCATTAGGGTAGAAATCCTGAACGCCAGGACAGGCTTGAACCAGCGCTGTAAGGTCAAGGGCAGGGGAGTTGGTTTCAATGTCCCATTCTTCTGAGGCCTGAGGGGATGGGTGCATTGCCTTTGTTGTGGCTTTGCAGCTTTCGGAGGCGTCTTCAGAGTCAAAATCATATTTAATTGATTTTTGTATGTGCCGCTCATTTTGGCTGTCTGTGCCGCCCATCTGACCTGTAGTAAATTCATTCGCGGTCGCTTCGTTTGCCGATTGGTAGTGCGCGAGGGCCTGTGAGAGATCGGACACAGCTTGGGCTAGGGCGCTTTCACAAGGTTTGCGACGCAGCAGTTTGCGCACGGCCTCCAGCAACTCGGCAGCGTCGTCCGACGCGACATCCAGAAGCTTTTGGCGCAGAACCGCCACTCGGTCACGAAGGATCGCAAGCTGTTCCGCGCGGTATTGCATGGCCTGGGCGGTGTCATGGATCTGCGTGGCGTGTACGGCGAGGGGGGACAGGTCAAATCCGAAGGCCAGCTGGCAGTTGCCGCTGCTGTGGCGGGCGTAACGCTTGCGGTTCGGGCTGCTGTGACGGCTGATGATGCCCATCTCCACAAGGCGCGCCAGGTGACGCCGCAGTGTGCTTTCAGGCATGCCGTTCAGCCGCTCTGACAGCTTGCGGTTCGAGGGGAACACGATCGCGCTGTGACGCTCCGGGGTGATTTCGCGATTCGGCAGAAATGTCAGCAAGGCCTTGAGCACACCGAGGGTGCGATGGCCAAGGTCAAATTCCGGGGCGGCAACGGTCAAGGCTGCCAGCAGTTCCCACTTGTCATGAGATTCCACTGTCAGGGCACACTGATCCAGCCGCCCAAACGAGGTTTGGGACGCCGTTTTCATGTCATTTTTCACGAAAGGCCAAAAAATACCCACCCCCATGCAACGCATGGAGTTGACAGTCTCAACGGTGAAGGGCTATTCCAAGGGTGCTAAATCTGAGAACGGCCTTCTGGGATGTCATGTCCTGGGGGGCTTTTCTTTTGCCGTCTGTTCGTGCCTCCTGTTTTGGTTTGCTCTGCTCGTCTTTGGTCTTCAGCCGTCGGCCTGGTCTTGCTGCCAGCGATGGTGAAGTTCTTGCAGGATGGTTTCTGCGTTCTCGTCGAACCAGTTCCCGAATCCTGGCGTGTCTTTCTTCGAAATGGTCAGGGTGATGCTCTTGCCTGTGGTTTTCAGCCCGGCCAGCGCGGCTCCGTCATGCGAGTGCAGCGTACGGTTGGTGGCCGGGGCAGGGGTTGGCTTGTCGGGTTGGTTGAGCGCGTCATAGGCCTCTTGCGCGCGCGCCAGAACGGCTTCAAAGCGGCCGTCAGAGTCCAGAGCCTGAAATTCTTCGGATTTGGTGTAAACGGTTGCGCGGATACGGGGGCCTTCTTCCTGAAACAGCTTGACCAGAGTCATCCAGCGTTCGCGTCCGATGCTGGGTGCTGCGCCGATTTCGCGCAGAAAGGGCAGGTCGAATGCCGTGCCCACCTTCAGCATCCGTGATACCATTGGCAGGTCAATCGACAGGGCCGCTGCGATTGTCTGCCGGTCATACCCATCGGCCTGCAGCTGCGCTGCAAAAGAGGCCTTTTCGATGAAGCTGAGGTCGAGGCGCGCGGTGTTTTCCTGTCCCTGCGCCATTACCAGAGCGTGGTCGTCCAGCTGCCGCACCATTGCCTTGACCGGCAGGCCGAGCTGGCGCAGCGCCATCAGGCGGCGGCGGCCATAGACGATTTCGTAGCGCCCTGGTGACTTGGGGTGGGGGCGCAGCAGAACCGGAACCTGCTGGCCATAGGTCTTGAGACTCTCGACCAGTTGTTCATGCGCTTCGCCACCAGTGGACAGGCGGTCCTCGTAGCCAGCATCGTCGATCAGACTGGTGTCGATCTCCTGCACCGCGCTTTCCTGCAACTTGCTCAGTGAGGATTGCAGAGCGCCAACTGCACCACGCGGCATCATCTTGGGCTTTGCCGCAGATGATGCCGGGGTGCTGGGTTTCAGGGCGGAGTTCAGAATTCCTTTGCGTGCCATCAACGCCTCCATGCCTGTTGAAGGAGCGATTCTATCTCGTCGTTGACTTGATTGAGTGAATCGACCGCACGGTCATAGGTTGACCTGTGAAACTGGGATCTTTCGACCTCATAGACGGTTTGCTGGGTCAGGCCGGCGTCGGAGATCGCGGTTGATTTCAGCATCGGCGCGACCATGACCTCTTCGCCGAACAGCTGGCGCATGAAGGCGACCACCTGCTGCTGCGGCCCGTCGTTGGGCTCATAGCGGTTGATGAGAAACCGGAGGAAGTCGAACTCCAGCGCCGCGCCGGCATCAGAGACCACGTCCAGAAGTTCGGCGGCCATTTGCAGGAACTGCGACATCGAGGCGATGTCCAGCATGTTCGGCACGACGGTAATCAACACGCCGGTCGACGCGCAGAGCGCCGACATCGTCAGATAGCCGAGCTGTGGCGGGCAGTCGAAGATGATGACGTCGTAGTCCTGCTCCACTTCCTGCAGCGCAGCCGCCATGCGGGCAAAGAAGGCGGGCTGCACATTGTTCAGCAGCGCCTGTGGTGTTTCGTGCTCGAACTCCTGCAGAATCAGCCCGCCAGGGGCCAGGTCTAGACCGCAGAAATAGGTCTTCTGGATGATCTGGCGCATCGGCACCGGATCGTCATAGCGGATCGCATCATAGATGGTCCCTGTTTCCAGGAAATCGACCTCGGGGCGGTAGCCAAACAGCGTTGTTAGAGACGCCTGTGGGTCAATGTCGACCGCCAGAACCCGATAGCCCTTGAGGGCGAGACGTTGGGCGGTGTGAATCGACGAGGTGGTTTTGCCCGAGCCCCCCTTAAAATTCAGAAACGACAAAACCTGCACCTTGTCGCCCTCGCGGCGACCGCGCAGGTAAGTACCAGGGGTCTTGGCCGCGGCATCCAGGATCTTGCGCATCTCCATGAGGTCCGCAGCGGAGTAGTGACGCCGCCCCCCGGGCGTGGTGTGAACTTCGGGCAGTTTGCCATCGAAATGCAGCTTGCGCAGGAAGCTGGGAGAGATGCCAAGCATCTCAGCCGCTTCGCCCGCGCTGAACAGGCGCAGTTCCTTCCTTGCGTCCGGCGCGAAACTCTGCAGCATGTGGCTTTCGAGGGCCGCGCTGAGGTTTTCCGCGTTCTCGCGGATACGTTGATTTATATGGAGTGCCTCTGCCACCTGCTGCCCTCTCGATAGTAACGCTGTTTTGCGTCAGCGCCTTATTTATCGTTTCTATACGCAATGCCGGCGGGTCGATGCAACAGATTCCTTGATTTTTCAATTGCCAAGCCGCGAGAGCAGTCTCGTCGGGGCTGTCACAGGTGCACGAACAACCTGCGTTAATTGTCTGAAAACACTAAGACAAGCAGTCCGAGTGCGACCCACAGGCGGCGCCTATGAGCATCGGGTGCCGACGAGCGCGCGTGCGAATTTGTCCCGTGCAGGCGAATCAAGCGGCGGCCGCGAGTGTGGGGCAGGGGTGGGCGCAAAACGGGGCCATTAACAGGAGTGGCCTCGACAGAGGCCAAGGATGTGCGGCGCGCTACCGACGCCTTCGAGGCGCGGCAAACTGGCCCGTTTGCGGCGAAGTCTGTGGAAAACACGTCCTATCAGGGCGCGAACCCTTGCCATTCGGCGGCAAATTTGATTCGAGTGCGCGCGGGAAAAAAGGCCCGGCACCGCTGCGTTGCGTCGACCATGACCAATGCCGGCGTTTTCTTTGTCTCGACCGCCGGAAACAGATAAGAACCGCCACGGGAATCGGCCTCGGAAGGACGTAAGCCAGATATGAAAACATTTAACTTGAGGAAGGGGCTGGATCTGCCGGTGACAGGCGCACCGGAACAGACCATCCAACCGGGCCCGGCCATCACGTCGGTGGCGGTGCTGGGACCGGATTACCTAGGGCTGAAGCCGCGCATGCTGGTACAGGAAGGCGACGAAGTGCGCCGCGGCACGCCGTTGTTCTGCCACAAGGACGCAGAAGCCGCGATGATGGTGGCGCCGCTGACCGGCAAGGTCGTGGCGATCAATCGCGGCGCGCGCCGAGTGTTGCAGAGCGTGGTGATCGCGGCCACCGACGCCGAGGATGCGGGCGTCGATTTCTCCGCCACCGGCACTGCCGACAGTGCCGAAGGCCTGACGGAGAAGCTTTGCGCCGCGGGTCTGTGGACCTCCTTCCGCACGCGCCCCTATTCGAAGATGCCGCAGCCGGGCAGCAAACCCAACGCGATCTTCGTGACCGCAATGGATTCCGAACCGCTGGCTGCCGATGCCGCGGTGATTATCAATGACGCGGCCGATGCGTTCGAAACCGGCTTGAAAGCGATCACGCTGCTGACCGAGGGCACAACCTTCCTGTGCCAGAAGGCAGGCGACAGCATTCCCGGCGGCGACATCGCAGGCGTCGAAGCTGCGGCCTTCTCCGGTCCGCATCCCTCGGGTCTGGCGGGCACGCACATCCACTTCCTGCACCCGCTGCAGGCGGAGGATGAAGTCTGGACGATTTCCTACCAGGACGTGATCGCGATCGGCCGCCTGCTGCAGACCGGTCATCTCGACCCGTCGCGAGTGGTAGCGCTGGCCGGTCCGGCCGCCCGCAATCCGCGGCTGGTCCGCACCGTAATGGGGGCCGCGATCGATGAGCTGACTCGCGGCGAGATCTCGGTGGACGGTCCCGTTCGGGTCATCTCCGGTTCGATCCTGTCGGGTCGTGAGGCCGCCGGGCCGCTGGCCTATCTGGGTCGCTTCGCCCGCCAGGTTGCCCTGATCGAGGAAGACCGCAAGCAGATTCCGCTGGGCTGGATCCGTCCGATGGCCAGCAAATTTGCCGTGCAACCGGTGCTTGGCTCGGCGTTGTCGCGCAAATTGTTCAACTTGACCAGCAACCTCAACGGCGGTCGCCGTGCGATGGTGCCCACCGGCACTTTCGAACAGCTGATGCCGCAGGACTACCTGCCGACGCAGCTGCTGCGCGCGCTGCTGGTCATGGACACCGATACCGCACAGGCGCTGGGTGCGCTGGAGCTGGACGAGGAAGACATGGGCCTCGTCGGCTTTGCCTGCCCGGCCAAGTACGAATACGGGCTCGCGCTGCGCGACTGCCTGACCAAGATTGAAAAGGAGGGCTGAGCCGGATGGGATTGCGCAGCTTCTTTGACAGAATCGAGCCGCACTTTGAAAAGGGCGGCAAATACGAGAAGTACTTCCCCGTCTACGAGATGGTGGAATCCTTCCTGTACACGCCAAAAACCGTCACCACCGTGGCCCCGCATGCGCGTTCTTACGTCGATATGAAGCGGATCATGACCTACGTGGTGATCGCAACCATTCCCTGCATTCTGTGGGGCATGTGGAATACCGGTTATCAGGCAAACTCGGCGATTGCCGCGCTGGGGGCCGATGCGGCAACCGGCTGGCGCATTGCCGTCCTGAACATGCTGGGCATTTCGCTGGATGCCGCGAACCCGATGGCGAACATCGCCCATGGTTTCCTGTATTTCCTGCCGATCTACATCGTGACGCTGGTTGCGGGTGGTATCTTTGAGGTGATCTTTGCCACCGTGCGCGGCCATGAGGTGAACGAGGGCTTCCTTGTGACTTCGATGCTGTACACGCTGATCATGCCGGCGTCGGCCCCGTTGTGGCAGGTGGCGCTGGGGATCATCTTTGGTGTGGTCATCGGCAAGGAAGTCTTTGGCGGTACTGGCAAAAACTTCCTGAACCCGGCACTGACCGGCCGCGCGTTCCTGTATTTTGCCTACCCGGCCAACATGTCCGGTGACTCTGTCTGGACCCCGGTTGACGGGTTCTCCGGCGCGACCGCGCTGGGTGTGTCCGCCGCCGAGGGCGTGCAGGCGCTGGCCGCGAAGGGCATTGAATGGTCCGATGCCTTCTATGGCACGATCCAGGGCAGCTTTGGCGAAACCTCGACCCTCGCTTGCGCCATTGGCCTCGTGTTCCTGCTGGCCACCAAGATCGCCAACTGGCGTCTGATCGTGGGCTGCCTGGGGGGCATGATCGCCTTCTCGATGCTGCTGAACCTGATCGGTTCCGACACCAACCCGATGTTCGCAATGCCCTGGTACTGGCACCTGGTGCTCGGTGGCTATGCCTTTGGCCTGGTGTTCATGGTGACCGAGCCGGTTTCGGCCAGCCACACCAACGTCGGCCGCTACATCTACGGTGCCCTCATCGGCGTCATGGTCGTGCTGATCCGGGTGCTGAACCCGGCCTTCCCCGAAGGCATGATGCTGGCAATCCTTTTCGGCAACGTCTTTGCACCGCTGATCGACTATTTCGTCGTGCAGGCAAACATCAAACGGAGGGCACGCCGCCATGGCTGATTCCGAAAGCAAGGGCCTGATTGGCCGCTTCCTTGCCGCATCGCCGGATTCGGTGGGCAAGACCGTGACCGTGGCGGTGGCAATCTGCCTGCTGGCCTCGATGATCGTCTCCGCCGCCGCTGTGAGCCTGCGCCCGGTCCAGGAAAGCAACAAGAAACGCGACAAGCAGCTGAACGTGTTGCAGGTGGCGGGGCTGTATCGGCCCGAGGAAAATGTGGCCGAAGCCTTCAAGGCCTTCGAACCGCGTGTTCTGGATCTGGAGACCGGTGAATTTACGGACCGCTTTGATGCGTCCAGCTTCGACGATCTGGCTGCCGCACAGGATCCCGAACTGAGCCGCGCTCTGGAGAACGACCCGGCCGGCATCGGCCGTCAGTCGCGCTACAAGACCGTCTACCTGCTGCGCGAGGAAAACGGCGATCTGGACAAGGTGATCCTGCCGATCCACGGCTATGGCCTGTGGTCGACCCTCTATGGCTTCATCGCTCTGGAAGAGAACGGCAACGACATCTTTGGTCTGCAGTTCTACCAACATGGCGAAACGCCGGGCCTTGGTGCCGAGGTTGACAACCCGCGTTGGAAGGCCCTGTGGCCGGGCAAGAAGCTGCGGGATGAAACCGGGGCGTTGCAGATTTCGGTTGCCAAAACGCAGGGACCGGCCGGACCGGAGCACCACATCGATGCCTTGGCCGGTGCAACGCTGACCTCCGTCGGCGTGGACAACCTGGTGAAATTCTGGATGGGCGAGGAGGGCTACGGTCCGTTCCTGAAAGCCCTGCAAGCGGGAGAGTTCTGATATGGCGCAGACCAAGAAAGACATGCTGGTCGACCCGCTGGTCGACAACAACCCGATCACCCTGCAGGTGCTGGGCATTTGTTCGGCGTTGGCGGTGACCTCCTCGTTGCAGGTGGCCTTCGTGATGACGTTGGCGGTGACTTTCGTGACCGCGTTCTCCTCGATGTTCATCTCCATCCTGCGCAACCAGATCCCGGGTTCGATCCGGATCATCGTGCAGATGGTGATCATCGCTTCTTTGGTGATCCTGGTGGACCAGGTGCTGAAGGCCTACGCGTTTGAGATCTCGAAGACCCTGTCGGTCTTCGTCGGCCTGATCATCACCAACTGTATCGTGATGGGCCGCGCCGAAGCCTTTGCCATGAAGAACCCGCCTGTGGCGTCCTTCATCGATGGCGTCGGCAACGGTCTGGGCTACGGGCTGATCCTGATGCTGGTCGGCTTCATCCGCGAGCTGTTCGGCGCTGGTTCGCTGTTCGGCGTAACCATCCTGGAGACCGTGAACAACGGCGGCTGGTATGTTCCGAACGGCATGCTGCTGCTGCCGCCCTCGGCGTTCTTCATCATCGGCCTGATCATCTGGGCGTTCCGCACCTGGAAGCCGGCGCAGGTGGAAGAGCGTGAATTCAAAATCCAAACCGTGGAGGCGCACTGATGGAGGGGCTTATTTCCCTGGCCGTCAAGGCCATCTTTGTTGAAAACCTGGCGCTGTCCTTCTTTCTGGGCATGTGTACCTTCATCGCGGTGTCGAAGAAGATCTCGACCGCGCTGGGTCTGGGTATCTCCGTCATGCTGGTGCAGGCCATCACGGTTCCGGCCAACAACCTGCTGCTGACCTACCTGCTGAAACCCGGTGCGCTGGCCTGGGCAGGCTTTCCCGATGTGGATCTGACCTTCCTTGGCCTGATTTCCTATATCGGCGTGATCGCGGCGATGGTTCAGATCCTGGAGATGATTCTCGATAAGTACTTCCCGCCGCTCTACAACGCGTTGGGGATCTTCCTGCCGCTGATCACGGTGAACTGCGCGATCCTTGGCGGTTCGCTGTTCATGGTGGAACGCGACTACAACTTTGCCGAGGCGGCGACCTATGGTCTGTCCTCCGGCTTTGGTTGGGCTTTGGCGATCACCGCAATGGCCGGTGTGCGCGAGAAGCTGAAATACTCCGACGTGCCGGATGGTCTGCAGGGCCTGGGCATCACCTTCATCACCGCAGGTCTGATGGCGCTGGCCTTCATGTCCTTCAGCGGCGTCAAACTGTAAGGGAGCGCGGAAAACATGGAAACTTTCACGCTCGGCGTTGCGCTGTTCACGGTGATCGTGCTGGCGCTGGTGACCATCATTCTGGTCGCCCGCTCCCGCCTGGTCTCGTCCGGCAACGTCAATATCACCATCAACGGTGAGAAAACCATCTCGGTCCCCGCGGGCGGCAAGCTGCTGCAAACGCTGGCAGCCGAAAAGCTGTTCGTCCCGTCCGCCTGTGGCGGCGGCGGCACCTGCGCGCAGTGCCGGGTGCGGGTGCATTCCGGGGGCGGCTCGATCCTGCCGACCGAGGAAAGCCACATCACCAAGCGCGAAGCCGCCTGCGGCGACCGCCTGTCCTGTCAGGTTGCGGTCAAGCAGGACATGGAAGTCGAAGTTCCCGAAGAGGTCTTCGGCGTCAAGAAATGGCGCTGCAAGGTGCGCTCCAACGACAACGTGGCGACCTTCATCAAGGCGCTGGTGCTGGAACTGCCCGAGGGTGAGGACGTCAATTTCCGCGCCGGTGGCTACATCCAAATCGAAGCGCCCGCGCATCGTCTGAAGTACACCGATTTCGATGTGCAGGAAGAATACCGCGAGGACTGGGACCGCTTTAACCTGTGGCAGTATGAATCTGTCGTGGATGAGCCGATCGAGCGCGCCTATTCGATGGCGAACTACCCGGACGAAAAGGGCATTATCATGCTGAACGTCCGTGTGGCGTCGCCCCCGCCGGGTTCGACGGATATTCCTCCGGGCAAGATGTCGTCCTACATCTTCAACCTGAAACCGGGTGACGAAGTCACCATTTCCGGCCCGTTTGGCGAGTTCTTTGCCCGCGATACGCAGAAGGAAATGGTGTTCATCGGCGGCGGCGCCGGTATGGCACCGATGCGCTCGCACATCTTCGACCAGCTGAAACGGCTGGAGAACCGCGACCGCAAGATCACCTTCTGGTACGGTGCGCGCTCGAAGAAGGAGATGTTCTTCGTCGAGGACTTCGACAAGTTGGCCGAGGAGTTCGACAACTTCGAATGGCATGTCGCCCTGTCGGATGCTCAGCCGGAGGACAACTGGAAAGGCTATACTGGCTTCATCCACAATGTTCTGTACGAGGAGTACCTCAAGAACCACCCGGCGCCGGAAGACTGCGAGTTCTACATGTGTGGTCCGCCGATCATGAACCAGTCGGTGATCAACATGCTGCTGGATCTTGGTGTCGACCGCGAAGACATCATGCTGGACGATTTCGGCGGTTAAGCCTCCGAGCCATCAAGACTGCGAAAACCCCGGATGCTTGCGTCCGGGGTTTTTGGCATTGGAGGCTTGAGGCCAGTAGGGGAGGGGATCAGCGCTCGCGCGCGGATTGGGCCGACAGCAGCCGCAGCAACATCTTTCGCTGATGGTCCTGCCCGCCAAAAAAGACCGCTAGCACGCGCAGCAGCTCTTTTTCTTCAACAAGGTCGAAATAGAAGATGGCGCGCCCTTTGGTGACGGAGCGCAGCCCCGCTCCGAGTTCCGGGCGCAGTGTGCCCTGGAACGGTGCCTTGGCCAGATCTTCCATCGTGCTCTCGATCGCCTGAACCCGTGCCGACGCACGATCGAGTGCGGTTTGCGGGTCTTCGCCGAAGCTGAGCGCGGCATCGAACAGAAAATCGAAGATTGCATCGAGATCCCGGGCGACATCTGCCGCCGCAACGACCTTATAGGCCATACTGCGCTTTCTTGCGGGCAAGCATGGCGCGCGTGCCTTGGCGCATCTCATCCATGCCAAAGAAGGGTCCGGTCCGACGGTCGTCAAGGAGGGCGCGCAGCGCTTCGGTCTCTGCGGCGCGCGCCTCGGTTTCGGCGCGCAGAAGCTCCAATCCCTGTTGCATCACCGCGCTTACACTGGCGAACCGGCCTTGGGCCACCAGGTCGCGGGCAAAGGCATCCTGAGATTCACTGAGGGAAATGGAAGCTTTGACGCTCATGGGGCATTCTCCGACCAGATGGACAGATTGAATGTATGCTACTGAGTAGTATTTTCAAGCCCCGCATGAAGGCCCCGCTTTTAGCGTTGGCGCCAATACGTCCTTTTATTTGCGGTGGTTCAGGCGCCTTCAGCGGGCGCCTGAAGAGATTGCATGTGAACTTCGGGGGTCAGCCGACGATCATCTGTTTCATGCGCAATGCTTCGTATTCCAGCTCTTGCAGCCTGAAGTTCACGACATCGCCGATGGTGATCATGCCGCAGAGATGGCCATCCTCCATCACCGGCATGTGCCGGAAGCGCCCCTCGTTCATGACCTTGGCCACGTCGATCAGGTAGTCTGACGGCGCGCAGGTCTTGACTTCGCGGGTCATCAGGTCGCTCACCAGTTGCGGCAGGGTCTGGCCCGGGGTTTCAGCCATGCGGCGCACGATATCGCGTTCGGACAGGATCCCCTGCATGGTGCCGTTCTGGTCGGTGACCAGCAGCGCCCCAATGCGCTTGTCGCGCAAGGCCTGGACCGCGTGGGCAATGGTGTCGCCAGGACGGATGGAAAAGACGGCATCGCCTTTCTTCTCCAGCAGCTTGGCCACCGTCGACTGGTCATGGGACAGCGCCGAGTCGGCGGTCTGGCTATAGGTGTGTTTGTCTGTCTTGTCGCCGCGGGTGGGCGGCTGGTAAGAGAACGGTGCCATAACGGTTTCCTCCTGGTCTGTGTCAGGTCTCGAGATCATCTTAACGCGGGATTGGATTCCTGAAAGGGTTGAAATTTCGCGAGCGCTAACAACGGCAGGAAAACAACATGTTCGATACGCTTTATCTGACGCCGGCAACGGGTGCGCTGTTGGTCTTCGTTGTGGTGGTTTGCGGCCATATGTATCGCAAGACCTGGAAGGATCAGCCGCCGGATGCGCGTCTGAAGGCCTGGCTGTTTGGCGTACCTGCGGCCTTGGGGTTGTTGGTGTTGGCTTTTGTACCGTTGAAGTTCTGAAGCGCGACGTGTCGCCGGTTTGACTCTGCCACGGGTCGCGGGCATACGTGCGCCAGCTTTTTGTTGCGGAGGCTCGTCACATGCCCAGATGGTTCCTGTTTTCCCTGATTCTGCTCGTCCCGGGGTGCTGGTTCGACAGCGATCCCGAGGAATTGCGCCTGTCAGGCAAGACCATGGGCACGACCTACAATGTCACCGCGATCGGCGTTGACCTGGATGCCGAGGCGCTGTTGGAGGCGATCGAAGACACCTTGGCTGACGTCAACGCCAAGATGTCGAACTGGGACCCCAATTCGGAAGTTTCCACGTTCTCGGCGATGGAGAGCACCAATCCGGTCGCGGTATCGCCTGAGTTCGTCACCGTAATGGCCGCGGCCAATGACGTGCACGCCAAGAGCGGCGGCAAGTTTGACGTGACGTTGGGTCCGCTGATCGAATTGTGGGGCTTTGGTCCCCGTAAGCCGGAAGATCCACTGCCTGCGGAGGACGCGATCAAGACCGCGTTGGAGGGGGTCGGGCAGAGCCGACTGCTGGCTTTGGATACCGAGCAGGGCACTTTGGCGAAATCCGCTCCCGAGGTCGGCATCAACCTCTCTGCCATTGCCAAGGGCTATGGAGTTGATGCCGTGGCCGAGACCCTGCAAGAGTTCGAGATCGAGAACTACATGGTCGAGATCGGCGGTGATCTGGTCACGAAGGGCGAGAACATCAAGGGAGAGCCGTGGCGCATCGGTATCGAAAAACCGGATGCCTCGGCCCAGACCGTGCAGCTGGTGGTGCCGGTCAGCGACCTTGGGTTGGCAACCTCCGGCGATTACCGCAACTACTTTGAACACGACGGTCGGCGGTATTCGCACATCCTTGACCCGGTTTCGGGGCAACCGGTCACGCATGCCACCACCTCGGTCACCGTGATTGCGCAGAACGCCATGCTCGCCGATGCCTGGGCCACCGCAATGCTGGTCCTTGGGCGCGAAGAGGGGCTGAAGGTGGCCGAGCAGCATAAACTTGCCGTGTATTTCATCGATAGAGATGTGACCGCGGGCGAAGATGCCTATATCACCGCCACCAGCAGCGCCTTTGACGCGCTGAAAGCCAACTGATCCAACGCGCGGGAGACCGACATGAGCACCTTTCTTCTAGCCTTCATCCTGCTGCTGATCATTACGCTTGGCATGTCGCTCGGTGTGATTCTGATGGGCAAGAAGATCAAGGGCAGCTGTGGCGGGTTGAACGCGATTTCGGGTGCCGACAAATGCGTGGTCTGCGCCAAGGATATTGATCCCAACAGCCCGCTGCGCGACAAGCTTCAGTGCAAGCGCGCGCGGCAAATGGTTGAGCGGATGGAGCAGGCGCAAGGCTGATCGGTTCCGCCGAGCCGCTTCAAAGGCGCTCGCGCGACGATTGCTTTTCCTTTGTTGAAAGCATGATTGCGATGATGATCCAGCGGCGCAGCAAGATGCGCCGCTGACGCTTGCCCAATTGTCCCTTGGGCCAGGTATTGGCCCTGTCCGGGCGCACCCCCAATTGAAATCTGATCGCTGACCAAATCAGGACGCGTGTGTTTCGGCGTCCACGTCGCGTGGCTCGTGTTTCGGTCTCAAACTGCGCGGCGTGATTAATCGGCGCAACGGCTGATCGACAGTCTGAATTTCCAGCGATGCTACAGGGGAAGCGATTTTGGTCGCTTGACTCATGGAACGTTCCAATATACCAGTATGGAACGTTCCATAAGGCGGGAGGAATAAGATGCAATGGGGACTCATCGGCGCCAGCACAATCGCGGCAGAGCATATGATCGGCGCGATACGTGCCCAGAATGGGCATTCTGTTAAAGCTGTCCTCAGCGCCAACGCGGAGCGGGGAGCGGGTTTTGCAAGCGCACATGGAATTCCGTCCTCCACCACCTCTCTGGACGAGATGCTGGCGGACGATGACATCGGCGCGGTGTATATCTCTACGACCAACGAAAAGCACCTGCCGCAGGCCATGGCGGCGATCGCGGCGGGAAAGCACGTGATGTGCGAAAAGCCGCTCGCGATGAGCGCGGCCGATGCGGCCAAGATGGTGTCCGCGGCCGAGGAGGCGGGTGTGCTGCTTGCCACCAACCACCACCTGCGAAACGCTGGCTCGCATCTGGCCATCAAGGCGTTGATCCAGGACGGCAAGCTGGGAGAGGTGCTGAGCGTCCGCATTTTCCACGCGGTGCTGCTGCCCGAACATCTGCGCGGCTGGCGGCTGAGCGACTCTGCCGCGGGTGGCGGCGTAATTCCCGACATCGTGGTTCATGACGCCGACACGGTGCGCTTTCATCTGGAGGAAGATCCGCAGGAGGTGGTTGCGATGGAATCTCACGGCAGCCTGTCACGGGGCGCGGAAGACGGGGCTATGTCGGTCTGGCGGATGCCATCGGGCGTGCAGGTGATGACCCATGAAAGCTTCACCCATCCCTTCGCGCCATCTGGTTTCGAAGTGCATGGCACCAAGGGGAGTGTAATCGCGCGCAACGTGATGACGCAGCGCCCGGTTGGCGAGATCGCCCTGATCACGGCCGCAGGCAGTCGCGAGGTCAGCTTTGCGACCCACGGGCTTTATGATCGGTCGCTGGCCCTGTTCGCGGATGCACTGAATGGCAACGGTCAGCCCTCCGCTACCGGGGTGGACGGGGTGAAGTCTCTCGCCGTGGCCGAGGCGGTGAAACAGGCAGCGGTCACTGGCCGCGCGGTCACAATCGATTACCACGGAGTTTAAGGTGATGAGCAAGGTTGTCCCGGCCGCCGAGGCGGTGGCCCGCATCGAAGACGGGCAGGTTGTGACCGTCTCCTCCTCCTCGGGTCTGGGCTGCCCGGACCTGGTGCTGAAGGCGCTGGGAGAGCGGTTTGACACCACCGGCCATCCGCAGGGGCTCACCACGCTGCACCCGATTGCGGCGGGCGACATGTACGGCATCAAGGGCATCGACCACATCGCCAAGGACGGGCTGCTGAGCCGCATCCTCGCAGGCAGCTACCCCTCCGGGCCGTCCTCCTTGGAGATGCCGGAGATCTGGAAGATGGTCACCGAAAACCGCGCCGCGGCCTATAACGTGCCCTCCGGCATACTCTTCGACATGCACCGCGACGTCGCCGCGCGTCGGCCGGGCGTGCTGACCAAGGTCGGGCTGGATACCTTCGTGGACCCCACCCGCGAAGGCTGCGCGATGAATGCGCGCGCCGCCGAAGCGCCGATTGTTTTCCGCCACGAGATGGCGGGCGAGACCTGGCTGCATTTCCCCAATGTCGTGCCGGATGTGGCGATCCTGCGGGCGACCACCGCCGATGAGCACGGCAACCTGACGTACGAACACGAAGGCGCCTACCTAGGCGGGTTGGAGCAGGCGATTGCGGTGCGCAACCATGGCGGGCTGGTGATTGCGCAGGTGAAGCGCGTGACCGCGCGCGGCAGCCTCAACCCGCATGACGTGCGGGTGCCGGGCCACCTTGTGGACCTGATCGTCGTCGACCCGGACCAGAAGCAGACCACGGAAACGCAGCACGACCCGGCAATCTCGGGCGAGATCATGCGGCCGCTTGATGGCTTTGCCATCCCGGAACTGTCGGTTGAGAAGGTGCTGGCGCGCCGCGCCGCGATGGAACTGAAGGCCGGGCAGACCGCGAACCTCGGCTTTGGCATTTCGGCGCAGGTGCCGCGCATCCTGATCGAGGAGGGGCAGGCGCAGGCCGTCACCTGGGCCATCGAGCAGGGCGCCGTGGGCGGCGTGCCGCTGACTGGCTTTGCTTTTGGCTGCGCCTCCAACGCCGACGGATATGTGCCATCGCCGCAGCAGTTCACCTATTTCCAGGGCGGCGGTTTTGACGTCTCCTTCCTGTCCTTCCTGGAGGTCGACGCGGCGGGCAACGTGAATGTCTCGAAGCTCGCCAAGAAACCCTATCTGACCGCGGGCTGCGGCGGCTTTGTCGATATCGTGTCGCATGCCCGCAAGATCGTCTTCTCTGGCTATTTCGAGGCCGGCGCGAAGCTGGAAATCACCGCCGAGGGGCTGCGTATCGCCGAGCCCGGCAAGTTCACCAAGATCGTCGAGCAGGTCGAGCAGGTCACCTTCTCCGGCAAGCGGGCGCTGGAGACCGGGCAGGACATCGTCATCATCACTGAGCGCTGCGTGATGCGGCTGACCGAAGCGGGGCTCGAAGCCTTCGAGATCATGCCGGGAGTTGATCCCTCGCGCGACATCGTGGCGGCCTCCGGCGGCCGGGTGCGGATCGGGGAGAACGCAACGCTGATGCCCATGGCCTTGCTGCGGGACGCGCCGATGGGGCTGAAGCAGTCGCGAGGTCAGCTTTGCGACCCACGGGCTTTATGATCGGTCGCTGGCCCTGTTCGCGGATGCACTGAATGGCAACGGTCAGCCCTCCGCTACCGGGGTGGACGGGGTGAAGTCTCTCGCCGTGGCCGAGGCGGTGAAACAGGCAGCGGTCACTGGCCGCGCGGTCACAATCGATTACCACGGAGTTTAAGGTGATGAGCAAGGTTGTCCCGGCCGCCGAGGCGGTGGCCCGCATCGAAGACGGGCAGGTTGTGACCGTCTCCTCCTCCTCGGGTCTGGGCTGCCCGGACCTGGTGCTGAAGGCGCTGGGAGAGCGGTTTGACACCACCGGCCATCCGCAGGGGCTCACCACGCTGCACCCGATTGCGGCGGGCGACATGTACGGCATCAAGGGCATCGACCACATCGCCAAGGACGGGCTGCTGAGCCGCATCCTCGCAGGCAGCTACCCCTCCGGGCCGTCCTCCTTGGAGATGCCGGAGATCTGGAAGATGGTCACCGAAAACCGCGCCGCGGCCTATAACGTGCCCTCCGGCATACTCTTCGACATGCACCGCGACGTCGCCGCGCGTCGGCCGGGCGTGCTGACCAAGGTCGGGCTGGATACCTTCGTGGACCCCACCCGCGAAGGCTGCGCGATGAATGCGCGCGCCGCCGAAGCGCCGATTGTTTTCCGCCACGAGATGGCGGGCGAGACCTGGCTGCATTTCCCCAATGTCGTGCCGGATGTGGCGATCCTGCGGGCGACCACCGCCGATGAGCACGGCAACCTGACGTACGAACACGAAGGCGCCTACCTAGGCGGGTTGGAGCAGGCGATTGCGGTGCGCAACCATGGCGGGCTGGTGATTGCGCAGGTGAAGCGCGTGACCGCGCGCGGCAGCCTCAACCCGCATGACGTGCGGGTGCCGGGCCACCTTGTGGACCTGATCGTCGTCGACCCGGACCAGAAGCAGACCACGGAAACGCAGCACGACCCGGCAATCTCGGGCGAGATCATGCGGCCGCTTGATGGCTTTGCCATCCCGGAACTGTCGGTTGAGAAGGTGCTGGCGCGCCGCGCCGCGATGGAACTGAAGGCCGGGCAGACCGCGAACCTCGGCTTTGGCATTTCGGCGCAGGTGCCGCGCATCCTGATCGAGGAGGGGCAGGCGCAGGCCGTCACCTGGGCCATCGAGCAGGGCGCCGTGGGCGGCGTGCCGCTGACTGGCTTTGCTTTTGGCTGCGCCTCCAACGCCGACGGATATGTGCCATCGCCGCAGCAGTTCACCTATTTCCAGGGCGGCGGTTTTGACGTCTCCTTCCTGTCCTTCCTGGAGGTCGACGCGGCGGGCAACGTGAATGTCTCGAAGCTCGCCAAGAAACCCTATCTGACCGCGGGCTGCGGCGGCTTTGTCGATATCGTGTCGCATGCCCGCAAGATCGTCTTCTCTGGCTATTTCGAGGCCGGCGCGAAGCTGGAAATCACCGCCGAGGGGCTGCGTATCGCCGAGCCCGGCAAGTTCACCAAGATCGTCGAGCAGGTCGAGCAGGTCACCTTCTCCGGCAAGCGGGCGCTGGAGACCGGGCAGGACATCGTCATCATCACTGAGCGCTGCGTGATGCGGCTGACCGAAGCGGGGCTCGAAGCCTTCGAGATCATGCCGGGAGTTGATCCCTCGCGCGACATCGTGGCGGCCTCCGGCGGCCGGGTGCGGATCGGGGAGAACGCAACGCTGATGCCCATGGCCTTGCTGCGGGACGCGCCGATGGGGCTGAAGCTGTGAGTGCGGTGCATCTCAATATCGAGGGCGCCGTGGCGGTGCTCAGGCTCGACAATCCGGCCAAGCTGAACGCGCTGACGCCGGAGATGCTGTCGGCCCTCGCCGGTCACTGCGACTCGCTGGAGCAAAACGCCGAGGTGCGCGTGGTGCTGCTGACCGGGAACCACCCCAAGGCGTTTTGTGTCGGGGCGGATATCTCCGCCTGGGCCGGGCTTCCTCCCGCGGGCTTTGCCCGCACCTGGGTGCGGGGCGGTCATCGTATTTTTGACCGTCTCGCACGCCTCTCCAAACCCACCATCGCGGTGCTGAACGGCCATGCTTTCGGCGGCGGGCTGGAGCTGGCGGCGGCCTGTGACATCCGGGTGATGGCTCCGAAGGCCCGCATTGCCCTGCCGGAAGCCGGCGTCGGCGTGGTGCCCGGCTGGTCCGGCACCCAGCGCCTGCTGCGGCTCCTGCCCGAGGGCGCGGTGAAGGAAATGGCCCTGTTCGGCCGCCAGCTGAATGCCGAGCGCTGCGCCGCCTTGGGCTTCGTCGCAGAAGTGGCCGAGGACCCGATGGCGCTGGCGATGGTGATCGCAGGGGCCGCCGCGCAGCTCTCCCCGCGCGCCACCGAGATCAGCAAGAACATGATCCACGCAGGGGCAGGCGAGGACAGCGCCGCCCTGATCGAGGCCCTCGGCGGCGGGCTGATCGCGGGATCGGACGACAAGGCCGAAGGCGTCGCTGCCTTTGCGGCCAAGCGGACACCGGACTTCTCAGGAAAATGACCATGGACACCCCCTACACTCTGATCCCGGCAGAAGCCCTGCCGTCGGACGCCGTGAACACCGTGCAGCACCTGATCAACGGCGAATGGTGCGGCAGCGAAGGCGGCGCAACCTTCGAGCGGCACTCGCCCGCGCATGGAACGCTGGTCTCCCGCATTGCCCGCGGCAGCGCCGCCGAGGCCGAGGCCGCCATCCGCGCCGCCCGCGAAGCCTTCGACGCGGGCGAATGGGCGGGTCTTTCGGGCAAGGAGCGCGCGGCGTTCCTGCTCAACGTGGCCGACCTCATCATCGAGAACCGAGGCCGCATCGCCCGGCTGGAGGTGCTGGAAAGCGGCAAGCCGATCAGCCAGGCGGAAGCCGAGATCGAAGGCGCCGCGGACATCTGGCGCTATGCCGCGGCCCTCGCGCGCACGCTGCATGGCGACAGCCACAACAGCCTTGGCAAGGACATGCTGGCGGTGGTACTGAAAGAGCCGATTGGCGTGGTTTCAATCATCACGCCGTGGAACTTCCCTTTCCTGATTGCCAGCCAGAAGATCCCCTTTGCCCTCGCGGCCGGCTGCACCTGCGTGGTGAAACCTTCCGAGCTGACACCTTCCACTACCGCCATCTTGGGCGAACTATTGATGGAGGCCGGGCTGCCCGCCGGTGTCGTCAACATCGTGCAGGGCTTCGGTGACCCGGTCGGCACCGTGATGACCACCCATGAAGCGGTCGACATGGTGAGCTTCACCGGCTCCACCCAGGTCGGCAAGGCGATTGAGAAGGCGGCGGCGGACACGCTGAAGAAGGTCTCCTCCGAACTCGGCGGCAAGAACCCGCAGGTGCTGTTTCCCGACGCAGACCTCGACAGTGCAATCGATGCCATCGTCTTCGGCATCTATTTCAACGCGGGCGAATGCTGCAACTCCGGCTCCCGCATCATCGTGCATGAGGACATCGCCGAAGAGGTCACCCGCCGCGTTGCCGAGCTGAGCCGCAAGGTGCCCTTCGGCGATCCGCTGCACCCGGACACCAAGGTCGGCGCGATTATCCACCAAGGGCACCAGGACAAGATCCAGAGCTACGTGCGCGACGCCGAAGCGGCTGGCGCGAAAGTGGAGCTTGGCGGCGCACCGCTCGAAGTGCCGGGGCTGGAGGGGGCCTTTTTCGCGCCCACCGTGGTCTCCGGCCTTACGCCGGACATGCCGATTGCCCGCGAGGAAGTCTTCGGCCCGGTGCTGGCGGTTCTGACCTTCAAGACCATGGATGAAGCCATCGCGCTGGCCAATGGCGCGAGCTACGGCCTGTCGGCAGGCGTGTGGAGCGAGAACATTCACACCTGCCTCGAATTCAGCCGCCGGGTGCAGGCTGGCACGGTCTGGACCAACACCTGGATGGACGGCTTTGCCGAGCTGCCCTTTGGCGGGGTCAAGGAAAGCGGCCAGGGCCGCGAGCTGGGCCGCTACGGGCTGGAGGAGTTTCTGGAAGTGAAAACGGTGCAGATGCGGATCGGCCGCACCCGCGCCAAGTGGGTCTGATCCGCGACAGACGGATCATCCGAGTTGCAACCAAGGGAGGAACTGATGACCAAATCGATCTTGAGGACCACGGCAGCGATGCTGGTTGGCCTGGCCAGCGTGAGTGCCGCATCCGCGAGCGATGTGGAGGTGCTGCACTGGTGGACCGCAGGCGGTGAAGCGGCGGCGCTCAACGTGCTGAAGGAGGACCTGCAGGGCCAGGGCATCAACTGGAATGACATGCCGGTGGCCGGCGGCGGCGGCGAAAGCGCGATGACGGTTCTGCGCGCCCGCGTCACCTCCGGCAACGCGCCGACGGCGGTGCAGATGCTGGGCTTCGACATCCTCGACTGGGCCGGGCAGGGGGCTTTGGCCGATCTCAACGCGGTCGCTGCCAAGGAAGGCTGGGACGAAGTGGTGCCGCAGGCACTGCAGGCCTTTGCCAAGCACGACGGCAAATGGGTCTCGGCCCCCGTGAACGTGCATTCGACCAACTGGGTCTGGGCCAACAAGAGCGTGCTCGATGCCAACGGCATCGATGTTCCGGCCACCTGGGAGGAATTCGAGGCAGCGCTTGCCAAGCTGTCCGAGGCAGGCGTGACCCCGATTGCCCACGGCGGCCAGCCCTGGCAGGACGCCACCGTGTTTGACGCCATCGCCATGTCCACCGGCGGCCCGGAGTTCTACAAGGCGGCCTTCGTCGACCTCCACGAGGAAGCGCTGGGTTCCGACACGATGGTCGAAGCCTTCCGCCGCATGGAGGTGATCCGCGCCAATGTGGATGACAACTTCTCCGGCCGGGACTGGAACCTCGCAACCGCGATGGTCGCGAATGGCGAGGCTGCCTTCCAGCTGATGGGCGACTGGGCCAAGGGCGAGTTCCTGAACGCAGGCCTGGTGCCGGGCTCCGACTTCCTGTGCTTCCGCTTCCCGGGCACCCAGGATCAGGTCACCTTCAACGCCGACCAGTTCGCGCTGTTCGATCAGGGCGGCGACGTGTCGGCCGAGCAGGCGGCGCTGGCCAGCGCGATCCTGTCGCCCTCCTTCCAGTCTGCCTTCAACGTGGTCAAGGGTTCGGCGCCTGCCCGCACCGACGTGAGTGACGAGGCCTTCGACGTCTGCGGCAAGCAGGCCATCGCGGATCTCGCCAATGCGGCGTCCACCGGCAACCTCTACGGCTCGATGGCGCATGGCCACGCGGCGCCCGCCAGCGTGAAGAACGCGATGTATGACGTCATCACCGCGCATTTCAACGGCGAGTTCGACGCCGAAACCGCCGCGGCCGAGCTCGTCGACGCCGTGTCGATCGCCAAATAGCGCGCTGCACCCGGGCCGGGGCCAAATTCGGCTCCGGCCTTCCGAACAACGCAAGAAAAGGGGGGATGCCATGACCATGCAGATCACTGATCCTGCGGTCAGGCACACGGCGCGAGCCAGGCCCGACTACCGCACCCGACTGCAGAACTGGATACCGAAGCTGGTGCTCTCGCCCTCGCTCGCGCTGATCCTGGTCTTTGTCTACGGGTTCATCTTCTTCACCGTCTACCTCAGCTTCACCGACAGCCGCCTGCTGCCGACCTTCGGCTGGGTGGGCTTCGAGAACTACGAAAAACTGTTCCGCCTGCGGCATTGGGACATTGCCGTCACCAACCTGGTGATCTTCTCGGGGCTGTATATCGCGCTCTGCACCGCCATCGGCTTGATGCTGGCGATCTTCCTCGACCAGAAGATCCGCGGCGAAAGCGTGCTGCGGCCGATCTTCCTCTACCCGATGGCGCTGAGCTTCATCGTCACCGGCACCGCCTGGAAATGGTTCCTCGATCCCGGCATCGGGCTGGAGCACACCATGCATCTCTGGGGCTGGGAGAGCTTCAGCTTCGACTGGATCAAGAACCGCGATTTCGCGATCTACACGGTGGTTCTTGCGGCGGTCTGGCAGTCCTCGGGCTTCGTGATGGCGATGTTCCTGGCCGGTTTGCGCGGCATCGACAACGAGATGCTGAAGGCCGCGCAGATGGACGGGGCCAGCAACTGGCAGCTTTACCGCCGCATCATCATCCCGCAGCTGCGGCCTGCCTTCCTGTCCGCCTTCGTGATCCTCAGTCACCTGGCGATCAAGTCCTATGACCTCGTGGTCGCGCTGACTGGCGGCGGGCCGGGCCGGGCCACCGAAGTGCCCGCGACCTTCATGTACTCCTACACCTTCACCCGGAACCAGATGGGCATCGGCGCAAGCTCGGCGGTGATCATGCTGCTGACCATTGTCGCGATCATGGTTCCCTACCTCTACTCCGAGCTGCGGGAGAAAAAGTGATGTCCGTTGCAAGCTCTGACACCGCCGTGCGCACCGGGCGCATCACCCGCACCTTCCTCTACCTCGTGCTGCTGTTGTTTGCGCTGTTCTACCTGCTGCCCTTCGGGGTGATGCTGGTGAACTCGGTGAAACCGCTCGAGGAGATCACCGGCGGCAACATGCTGGCGCTGCCGCAGACGCTGACCCTTCAGCCCTGGTTCGAGGCTTGGGCCACCGCCCAGATAGGGGTGGAGCCGACCGGCCTGCGCCCCTACTTCTGGAACTCGATCAAGATGGTGGTGCCCGCGGTTGCGACCTCGACCATCCTGGGCGCGCTCAACGGCTACGTGCTGACCAAATGGCGCTTCAAGTATGACACGCTGATCTTCGGCTTCATGCTGTTTGCCTGCTTCATCCCGTTCCAGATCGTGCTGATCCCGATGGCCCGGATGCTTGGCCTCAGCGGCCTGGCCGGATCGACCGCGGGGCTGGTGTTCGTGCATGTGATCTTCGGGCTCGGCTTCACCACGCTCTATTTCAAGAACTACTACCAGGTGTTCCCGACCGAGCTGATCCGCGCGGCACAGATCGACGGGGCCGGCTTCTTCCGGATCTTCCAGCGCATCCTGCTGCCAAGCTCGGGGCCGATCATCGTGGTCAGCGTCATTTGGCAGTTCACCAACATCTGGAACGACTTCCTGTTCGGCGCCTCCTTTGCCGACCTGGACAGCCAGCCGATGACCGTGGCGCTGAACAACCTGGTGCAGTCCTCGACCGGGGTGAAGCAGTACAACGTGCATTTCGCCGGCGCCATCCTCGCCGCCCTTCCCACCCTGATCGTCTACATCGTGGCCGGCCGCTACTTCGTGCGCGGGCTGATGGCGGGCTCGGTCAAGGGCTGACGGCAACACTTACCTGCGGCCGGGCACCTGCCCGCCCGGCGGCTTCGGCAACCAATCGGGAGAAACCCCATGGGCTTTCTTGACATCAGCAACGCGACCAAATCCTACGGCTCGCTCGAAGTTCTGCACAAGGTCGACATCCAGGTCGAGGAGGGCGAATTCCTGGTCCTCGTCGGGCCGTCGGGCTGCGGCAAATCCACCCTTCTGAACATGATCGCGGGGCTGGAGGAGATCACCACCGGCGAGATCGCGATCAAGGGCACGGCAATGAACGGCGTGCACCCCTCCAAGCGCAACATCGCGATGGTGTTCCAGTCCTATGCGCTCTACCCCAACATGACCGTGGGGGAGAACATCACCTTCGGCCTCGAAATGCACGGCGTGCCCAAGCCCGAGCGCGAAAAGGCCAAGGCGCAGGTGGCAAAGCTGCTGCAGATCGAGCAGCTTCTGGACCGCAAGCCCGGCCAGCTCTCCGGCGGCCAGCGCCAGCGAGTCGCCATGGGCCGGGCGCTGGTACGTGATCCGGACGTGTTCCTGTTCGACGAGCCGCTGTCGAACCTCGATGCCAAGCTGCGCGTCGACATGCGCACCGAGATCAAGAAACTGCACCAGGAGCTGGGCACCACCATCGTCTATGTCACCCACGACCAGATCGAGGCGCTGACGCTCTCGACCCGGATCGCGGTGATGAACGGCGGCTACGTGCAGCAGCTCGGCACGCCCAAGGAGATCTACGACACCCCCGCGAACCTGTTCGTGGCGACCTTCATGGGTTCGCCCTCGATGAACCTGGTGCCCGTCAGGATCGTGGAGCAGGGCGGCGGGCTCGCGGCAGAGACCTTCAATGCGGCCGGTGACACCGTGTATCTGCCGTTCTCCGCGCCGTCGGCCGAGCTCAGGTCCTACGCGGGCCAGACCATCACCCTCGGCTTCCGCCCCGAAGCCTTCACCGACCCGGGCGGCGCCGACCGCGATGCGGGCAATATCGTCGAGCTCGACAGCGAGGTGGTGGTGACCGAACCGGCGGGCTCGGATACCTTCGTGATGACCGTTCTGGGCGGCACCGAGTGCAACGCGCGGATGCGGGCGGACGTGCAGGTGCGGCCGGGCGACATCACCCGGTTTGCGCTCAACATGGACAAGGCTGTCGTCTTCGATCCGAAAACCGAGAAGCGCATTCCCTGATGAGCCAGCCTGCGGATATCGTGATCATCGGCTCGGGGATGGGCGGCGCCACCATGGCGGCGGCGCTGGCCCCCTCGGGGCGGCGGATCGTCATCCTCGAACGCGGGGAGGCCCTGGCCGACACCCCCGCGGCGCGCGATGACGTGGCGATATTCCGCGACGGGGTGTTCCGGCCGGAGGAGCAGTGGCTCGACGGGAAGGGGCACCCCTTCAACCCCGGCAATTACTACTGCGTCGGGGGCAACAGCAAGTTCTACGGCGCGGTGCTGCTACGCTACCGGGCCGAGGATTTCGCCGAGATGCGCCACCTCGGCGGCATCTCCCCGGCCTGGCCAGTGACATATGCCGAGTTCGAGCCCTGGTATCAGGCGGCGGAGGAAATGTTTCAGGTGGCAGGCGACGCGGGCGAGGACCCGACCGAGCCGCGCCACTCCGGCGCCTACCCGCGCCCGCCCATCGCCGATGAGCCGTCAATCGCGAAGCTGCGCGGATACCTTCAGAAGGCAGGCGTCACCCCGTCCTCGCTGCCACTTGGCGTCGACATTGACGCCTGGCTGGAACGCGCGAAAACCCCGTGGGATGCCTTCCCCGACACCACCGGTGCGAAAAAAGATGCCCAGACCGTTCCGCTGCAAAAGGCCCTCTTCCACCCAAATGTCTCGCTTGAGACCGGCTGTCTGGTGGAGCGGTTGGAGGCGGATGCGGGCGGGCGGATCAGCAGGGTTCTCTATACGCAGGGCGGGACTGCCCGGACGCTGGAACCGCAGCTTGTGGTGCTGGCGGCGGGCGCGGTGAACTCGGCAGCACTCTTGCTGCGCTCGCGTAATGACGCGCGGCCTGACGGGCTGGCCAACAGCTCGGGGCAGGTCGGGCGCAACTTCATGAATCACAACTGCACCGCCGTGCTGGCGCTGCACCCGTTCCGCGTAAACACCGCAGTCTACCAGAAGACGCTGCAATTCAATGACTTCTACCTCTCTGGCGGGCCGAAGAACGCGCCCTTGGGCAATGTGCAGCTCTTGGGCAAGATCTCCGCCAACATCCTCGCAAGCCAATCCGGCCTGCCGCGCTGGATGGCGGGCATGATCGCGCGGCGCTCGGTCGACTGGTACGTGATGAGCGAGGATCTGCCCGACCCCGAAAGCCGCGTCACGGTCGAGGGCGGACAGATCCGGCTCGACTGGAAACGCTCCAACTGGCGCACCCACGAAGCGCTGGTCAAGCGCGCCAAGGCGGTGTTCCGCAAGGCGGGCTACCCGCTTGTCCTGTCGCGCGCCTTCGACCGGCGCACGCCCTCGCATCAATGCGGCACCGCCCGCTTTGGCGCAGACCCGCGCCAAAATGTGCTCGACCTCTATTGCCGGTCGCACGACCACTCAAACCTCTACGTGACGGACGCGAGCTTCCTGCCGTTGTCCGCCGCCGTGAACCCCGCCCTGACCATCGCCGCGCAGGCCCTGCGCGCCGGGGCGCATATCAAGGAAAGGATGCAAGCCGCATGAGCAGTTTGGCTTTGATCACCGGAGGCCAGAAAGGCATTGGCCTCGGCATCGCGCGCACTCTGGTTGCCGAGGGCTGGCGAGTGGCGCTGGCTTCCTCCTCCGCGGCGGACACGGACGCCGTGCATGCCGCGCTGGAGGAACTGGGACCGGCCGCGCGCTACTACCAGCACGACCTGCGCGACACCGCGGCCGTCCCGGACCTGTTCGCGCGCGTCACAGCGGAGCAAGGCGCGGTGCAGGCGCTGGTCAACAACGCGGGCGTGCCCGCCCGGGTGCGGGGCGACATGCTGGAAGTCGAGCCGGAAAACTTCGACTTCACCATGGACATCAACCTGCGCGGCGCCTTCTTCCTTGCGCAATACGCCGCCCGGCACATGCTGCAGCAGGGACGGGACGCCTACCGCTCGATCGTCTTCGTGACCTCGGTGAGCGCGCAGATGGCCTCGGTCGAGCGCGCGGAATACTGTATCTCCAAGGCAGGTGCCGGCATGATGGCGCAGCTGTTTGCCGCGCGGCTGGCGGGGGAGGGGATCGGCGTCTTCGAGATCCGCCCGGGCATCATCCAGACGGGCATGACCGAGGGCGTGAAGGACAAGTATACCGCCCGGATCGAGGACGGGCTGGTGCCCGCGCGGCGCTGGGGGCTGCCGTCGGACATCGCCGAGGCGGTGCTGCCGATGGTCGAGGGGAAGATGCAATTTGCCAATGGTGCGGTGGTGCCGGTCGACGGCGGCCTGTCCATCCACCGGCTGTGAGGACGTCCGGATATGGCTGAAGAGTTTGATTTCATCGTGGTCGGCGGCGGCTCTGCCGGATGCGTGGTGGCGGCGCGGCTGAGCGAGGACCCGAATGCGCGGGTGCTCCTGCTCGAAGCGGGCAGCCGCGACTGGAACCCGCTGTTCCACTTTCCGGCCGGTTTTGCCAAGATGACCAAGGGCATCGGCTCCTGGGGCTGGTCGACGGTGCCGCAGCGCCACATGAAGAACCGGGTGTTCAACTACACCCAAGCCAAGGTGATCGGCGGCGGCTCGGCGGTCAACGCGCAGGTCTACACCCGCGGCAACGCGCAGGACTATGACGAGTGGCGGCAGATGGGCTGCGACGGCTGGTCCTACGAGGACGTGCTGCCCTATTTCCGCAAGGCCGAAGACAACGACACCTATAACGACCGCTACCACGGCCAGGGCGGCCCGCTCGGCGTGTCGCAGCCGGTGGCGCCGCTGCCGATCTGCGAAGCCTATTTCGCCGCCGCGGCCGAGCTGGGCATTCCGCTGAACAAGGACGTGAACGGCGAGCGCCAGGACGGGGTCGCCTATTACCAGCTCACCCAGCGGAACGCGCGCCGCTCCTCCGCCGCGATGGCCTATCTGGCGCCGATCCGCAGCCGCCGCAACCTCACCCGCCGCACCGGCGCCCAGGTCGCGCGGATCAACGTGGAGGCGGGCCAGGCGCGCGGCGTCACGCTCACCGACGGCACCCGCCTGCATGCTGCAAACGAGGTGATCCTCTCGGCCGGCGCCATCGGCTCGCCGCGGCTGCTGCAGCTTTCGGGCATCGGGCCTGCGGACCATCTGCGCAGCCTCGGCATCGATGTGAAGCTCGACCAGCCCAACGTGGGGGAGAACCTGCAGGATCACCTGGACCTCTACGCGATCTGCGAGGTCACCGGTCCGCACACCTATGACCGCTATGCAAAGCTGCACAACACCGCGCTGGCCGGTCTGCAATACCTGCTGACCCGCAAAGGGCCGGTCGCCTCCAGCCTGTTCGAGACCGGCGGCTTCTGGTACGCTAATCCGGACGCGCGCTCGCCCGATATCCAGTTCCACCTCGGGCTTGGCACCGGGATCGAAGCCGGGGTGGAGGAGATGCCGAACGGCGGCGTCACGCTCAACTCCTGCTACCTGCGCCCGCGCTCCCGCGGGACCGTGCGCCTGCAAAGCGCCGACCCCGCGGCCGCGCCGCTGATCGACCCCAACTACCTGCAGGACCCGCAGGACCGGGAAATGTCGATCCGGGGACTGAAGCTGACGCAGGAAATCCTCGCGCAGGAGCCGCTGAAACCCTTCGTGCGCCGCGAGCATCTGCCGGGGCCGGAGGTGAAGACGGACGACGAGTATTTCGACCACATCTGCCAGCACTCCAAGACCTCGCACCACTGCGCGGGTACCTGCCGGATGGGATCGGACAACGGTGCGGTGGTGGACACCCAGCTGCGCTTCAACGGGATCGCCGGTCTCCGGGTCGTGGACAATTCGATCATGCCCACGGTGATCTCCTCCAACACCAACGCCGCCGCCATCATGATCGGCGAGAAGGCCGCGGACATGATCTCACAGCAATACGGGATGGCCTCATGATCCGGCACATCGTTCTCATCCGCTTCCGCGCGGACATCACCGAAGCCGAAGTCGCGGACATCTTTGCGGAGCTGCACGGCATTGAAGGCAAGATCCCGGGCCTCCTGTCAATCACCTCGGGCCGCAGCGAAAGCCCTGAGAAGATCGAGCGCGGCTACTTGCACGGCTTCACCGCCGATTTCACCGATTGGGCCGCGCTAGAGGCCTATCAGATCCACCCCGCCCACAAGAAGCTGGGCGCGCGCCTGGTGGAAAACGCAGTGGGCGGGCTGGACGGCATCCTCGTTTTCGATCTGCCCGCCGATCTTCCGGCCGACCTGCCTTCTGGCGCCCCGGCGTGACGCCTGCGAAAGGACTTACCATGACACTCACACTGCCCACCTACGACAACGGCCTTGCGCCTTATCAGCTCACCGGCACGCCCTTGCAGCCCCGCGCGCCGGAAACCGCTTGGACCCGCACCGCCTTTGCCGCCGCGCATGTGGTCTCGGACCCCTTGGCCGAGCGCGACCCCTGGCAGGGCCGCCCCGCCGTCGACTGGGAAAACACGCTGCGCTTCCGGCACGGGCTCTGGGACCAGGGGCTGGGGCTGGCAGAGGCGATGGACACCGCGCAGCGCGGCATGGGGGTGGACTGGCTCACCGCGAAGGAACTGATCGAGCGCACGATGGCCGAGGCCAAGGCGCACCCGCTGAAACCGCGTGTCGCTTGCGGGGCCGGAACCGACCAGATGGCGGCGGAAGATCTGAATTCCGAAGACGCCATCGTCGCCGCCTATGCCGAGCAGATGGAAGCGATCGAGGCCGCGGGCGGGCAGGTGATCCTGATGGCAAGCCGCGCCATGGCCGCGCTGAAAGGCGATCCGGAGGTCTACGCGCGGGTCTATGACCGGCTGATCTCGCAGGCCTCCGGCCCAGTGATCCTGCATTGGCTGGGCGACATGTTCGACCCGGCGCTCACCGGTTACTGGGGTGCTGCGGGTCTCGACGCGGCGGCGGACAGCGTGCTGTCGATCATCGAAACCCATGCGGCCAAGATCGACGGCATCAAGATCTCTCTTCTGGAGCAAAGCCGCGAGGAGGCCTTCCGCGCGCGTCTGCCCGACGGCGTGCGGCTTTATACCGGGGACGATTTCAACTACGCCGCGCTGATCGAGGGCGACGGTTGCCATTATTCCCACGCGCTTCTGGGCATCTTCGCCGCCATCGCCCCCGCCGCGGCGCAGGCGCTGGACGCGCTGGCCGAGGGCGATACCGCCACCTTCCATGCGCTCTTGGAGCCGACGGTGCCGCTCTCGCGCGAGATCTTCAAGGCGCCGACGCAGTTCTACAAGGCGGGCATCGCTTTCCTCGCCTGGCTCAACGGCTGGCAGAGCCACTTCATCATGCCCGCTGGCTTCCAGTCCGCGCGCGAGATTACCCACTACGCCGAGGTCTTCCGCCTCGCCGACCGCGCCGGGCAGCTGCGCGACCCGGAGCTGGCCACCGCCAGAATGCGGCAGTTGCTTCAGCTTCACGGTATCGAATAGGACACCGGCGTGAAGCCCGGCCGCGACTTTCGCCTGCGGGGTTTTGATGATACCTAGAGGCGCAGCAGACTGCGCCGCTTCTTTCCCGGCACACCTGCCCGCAGGTCGAGATTGGGGCTGTCTAGAGGGAAGCCGCGGCGCGGCTTGCCTGGTCGTAGTGACCCGACAGCGCCCGCAAACTGCGCGCCAGTTCCCGCAGGTCTTTGCCCTGCAGTTCGGTGCCGACGAGCCCGTCGAGCAGGCATTGCCGCCGCACGTCACGGTAGGCGGCACAGAGGGCAGCGCCTTCGGGGGAGGTGCGGTAGAACACTTCCTTGCCGCGTTTCTCGGAGGTCAGGAGTTCGGCTTTCAGAAGCTTGCGCAGGCCGTAGTTCACCGTATGGCTGTCTTCGATGTTCAGAAGGAAGCAAATGTCGGACAGACGCTTGTCCTTGCTGCGGTGATTGACGTTGTGCAGGATCAGAATTTCCAGCGGACTCAGGTCCGGCTGCCCGGCCGCCGCCATGCAGCGGGTGGTCCAGCGCGAGAATGCGTTGAAGGCGACAATCAGGCCGTACTCCAGTTCCGACAGCTCCCAGCCCTCGCCGTCGGCGAGATGGCGGGAAGAGACGATTCGGCGAGACTCCGGTTTGTTTTCAGCCATTGATTGCCCCTTTTTTGTCGGCAAAACCCCGGCGTTTTGCTGGCGTCATTTATAAAACGACAAATAATCAAGGAGATCAAGCAGGCGTAGAGCCGGGCTGAGCTGGCTTGAGGGAGGCGGTAAAACGGCATCGGGCCATAACGTTGACAAAATGTCAGCGTTATGGGTACGATATGGCAATAACCGTATTGGGAGGTAAAAATGCAGATTACACGTATGCTGGGCGGCGCCCTCGCCGCATTCACCGGGCTGGCCATGTCGGCGCAAGCCGCAACCTGGGACATGCCGACGCCCTATCCGGACGCGACATTCCACACCAAGAATATCGCTGAGTTTGCAAGCGACGTTGCCGAGGCCACCGATGGCGGACTGGAGATCAAGGTCCATTCCGCGGGTTCGCTGTTCAAGCACCCCGAAATCAGCAAGGCCGTGCGCAGCGGCCAGGTTCCGATCGGCGAGTTCTTCCTGTCGCTCCTGGCCAATGACAACCCGGCCTTCGGCGCCGACTCCTTGCCGTTCCTGGCAACCAGCTATGAAGAGGCTGAGCGTCTGTGGACGGCCCAGAAGGACGTGATCGACGGTCTGCTGGACGAACAGGGGCTGATGGCGCTCTATGCCGTGCCGTGGCCGCCGCAGGGGCTGTATACCACCAAGGAAATCAACAGCGTCGAGGATCTGGCAGGTCTGAAGTTCCGCACTTACAACGCCACGCTGGAGCAGTTTGCGAACCTCGCGGGCGCCGCGCCCACCCAGGTTGAGGTTCCGGACATCCCGCAGGCGTTCAGCACCGGCCGGGTCGAGGCGATGATCACCTCGCCCTCCACCGGGGTGAACTCCAAGGCGTGGGACTTCCTGACTCATTATACCGACATTCAGGCCTGGATCCCCAAGAACATCGTGGTGGTGAACAAGCGCGCCTTCCGTCGCCTGGACGAGGCCACCCAGACTGCGGTTCTGGAAGCCGCGGCCGCAGCTGAAGCGCGCGGCTGGGAGATGAGCCGGGCCGAAACCGCGAGCCAGATCGAAGTGCTGAAGGAAAACGGCATCACCGTGTCCGAACCCTCGGCGGAGCTGATCGAAGGTCTGCGCGCAATCGGCGCCCAGATGCTGGACAGCTGGAAAGGCGAGGCTGGCGAGGCCGGTGCCACCCTGCTGAACGCTTATCAGCAGTAACCTTAACACGGCCGGGCGCCCAGTGCGGCGTTCGGCCTCCTTGGGGAGGAGGAGCAGCCATGCGGCTTCCGCTCGATTTCATATACCGTGCGGCCGGCGGGCTGGCAGCACTGTTCATCGTGGCCATCGTGGCGCTGGTTTTCGCGCAGGTGTGCCTGAACCTTGCCGACAAGATTGCGGTTGCCGTGACCGGCAGCGGCGTCGGGCTGACAATCCCGTCTTACGCAGATTTTACCGGCTTTTTCCTGGCGGCCTCCACCTTTCTGGCCCTGGCCTATGCGCTGCGCGCCGGGGGCCATATCCGGGTGACGCTGGTGACAAACCGGCTGTCGGCCCGCATCCGTCGCGGGGTTGAAATCGCGGTGGCCCTGCTGGCGCTGGTGATGAGCGGTTACGCCACCTGGTACATGGGACTGCTCTGGCTGGAGTCTCTGGAATTTGGCGACCGCAGCTCGGGCATGGTGTCGGTGTCGCTGTGGCTGCCGCAGACGCCGGTTGTGCTGGGCCTTGCCATCCTCACCATCGCGCTTGCGGACGAGCTGATCTGCATGCTGCGCGGCGCGCTGCCCTCCTGGGAGGGCAAGGGCGAAAATCTTCTGAGCGAATAGGGGATCATCATGTCGGTTGCCGCGCTTTCCATCATTCTCCTGTTCCTACTGTTCCTGTTCCTGGGCGCCGGTCTGTGGGTGGCCTTTGCCCTCTTGGGCGTGGGCATCGCTGCCATGGCGCTGTTCACCGAGGCGCCGCTGGGGCTGGTGATGGCCACCACCATGTGGGGCCACAGCAACTCCTGGGCTTTGGCGGCGCTGCCGTTGTTCATCTGGATGGGCGAAATTCTGTTCCGCTCGCGCCTGTCGGAGGACATGTTCACCGGCCTGTCGCCCTGGATGAACCGGCTGCCCGGGCAGCTGCTGCACGTAAATGTATTTGCCTGCGGCATCTTTGCTGCCGTGTCGGGGTCGTCGGCCGCCACCGCCGCCACCATCGGCAAGCTGTCGATCCCGGAGCTGGCGCGCCGCGGCTACCCTGAAAAGCTGGTGATCGGCACCCTGGCGGGCTCCGCCACGCTGGGCTTGCTGATCCCGCCCTCGATCATCCTGATCGTCTATGGCGTGGCGACCGAGCAATCCATCGCCCGTCTGTTCGTCGCGGGCGTGCTGCCGGGCGTGCTGCTGGTTGGCCTGTTCGTCGGCTACGTGGTGGTCTGGGCGTTGCTGAACCGCAGCAAGCTGCCGACCGAGGACATCGCCGCCACCTTCCGCGAGAAGCTGATGCGCGCTCGCAGACTTTTGCCGGTGGTGCTGCTGATCGGCGGCGTGATTGGCTCGATCTATGCGGGCATTGCCTCGCCCACCGATGCCGCCGCCGTTGGCGTGGTGCTCGCACTGCTGCTGTCGTGGCAGTCCGGCTCACTTACCCGCGAAAGCTTCACCGCGGGGCTGATGGGGGCGACAGTCACCTCCTGCATGATCGCGTTCATCCTTGCGGGGGCGTCCTTCCTCACCGTGGCGATGGGCTTTACCGGCATTCCGCGCATTCTGGCAGAGTGGATCGGCTCCCTGAACCTCTCGACCTTCACCCTGCTGGCAGCGCTGACCATCTTTTTCGTGATCATGGGCTGCTTCCTTGACGGTATTTCGGTGGTGGTGCTCACTGCCTCGGTGATCATGCCAATGGTGCTGGAAGCGGGCATCGATCCCTTGTGGTTCGGCATCTTCCTGGTGATCGTGGTGGAGATGTCGCAGATCACCCCCCCGGTCGGTTTCAACCTGTTCGTGCTGCAATCGCTGACCGGGCGGGACATTCTGACCGTCGCCAAAGCGGCGTTGCCGTTCTTCTTCCTGATGATCGTGGCGCTGGTGCTGATCGTGTTGTTCCCCTCAATCGTAACCTACCTGCCGGAGCAGATGTGATGGCTCAGGCGCGTGTGGAAACATCTGTTCCCGAGATCCGCACGGTGGGTGTGGACGGGATGCTGGTAAGCTTTGGCAGCCGCCTGAGTGAGCCGGCCAACCGCGCCGCGCTGGCCTTCCGTGCGGCCTTGGCAAAGGAAAGCTGGGACGGGGTCGAGGAAGTGTCGAGCTCGCTGGTTTCTGCCTATGTGCGGTTTGACCTGCGGCATTTGAATCATGCTGATTTGCGGACGCGGTTGGAGAATCTTCTGGCACAGCGCGACTGGTACGCGGCCGGGCTGCCCGACAAGCGCCGCCTGTGGCGGATCCCGGCTGTCTTCGGCACGGATCTGGCACCTCAGCTGCCGCAGGCCGCAGAGGCAGCTGGCATGACCGAAGCAGAAGCGGTGGCCTCGCTGTCGTCAGCGCGGGTGCGGGTGCAGACCATCGGATTTGCCCCGGGTCAACCCTATCTGGGTGAGTTGCCCGAGGCCTGGGACATCCCGCGCCAGAGCCAGCTGACCTCCCGCATCCCTGAGGGTGCATTGGCGGTGGCGATCCGCCAGCTGGTCCTGTTCTCGGTCGCAACGCCAACCGGTTGGATGCACGCAGGCCAGACCGCGGTGCGGCTGTTCCGCCCCGAAGCGGAGGAGCCGTTCCTGCTACGCCCTGGCGATGAGGTGCAGTTTACCTCCATCACACCGGAGGAGTTGCAGGGTTTGAGGCGCGATCCGCTGGGCGGCGCCAAGGCGGAGGATCTGGCATGACCGGAACTCTGACAATTCTGCGCGCCGGACCGGGGTTGACGGTTCAGGACGGCGGCCGGACCGGCTGGCTGGAATACGGTGTCTCCCGTGGCGGCGCCGCCGACCGGCTGGCGCTGGCCGAGGGCGCGGCTTTGCTGGGGCAGGGCGCGGATCTGGCGGCAATCGAGATGGCCGGGATGGGCGGCGAGTTTCAGGCGAACACGGATCTGCGGATTGCGCTGACCGGCGCGCCGATGCGGGCCAGCATCGACGGCGCCGCCGTGGCTTGGAACGCCAGCCACCTGCTGCCCGCAGGGGCGCGGCTGACAATTGGTGCGGCGCGCAGCGGTAGCTACGGCTATCTGCATGTTGGCGGCGGCTTTCAGGCGCCGGAGCATCTGGGCGCTCGCTCGGCGCATCTGGCCGCGGGTATCGGTGCGCCGCTGGCTGAAGGTGATGAGCTGGAGGTCGGCCCAGACACTGGGCGTACCACTGGCTTGGGCCTTGTGCCGGAAGACCGGTTTGAGGGCGGCCTCGTGCGGGTCGTCGCCAGTCTGCAGACCGCGCTGTTTCCAGACGCCGAATTGAAGCGCTTTGAGCAGACCACCTTTCGCCGCGGCGCGCGCGGCAATCGCATGGGTGTGCCGATGGAAAGTGACGGCGAGGGGTTCCGGACAGAAGGCGCGCGCTCTGTCGTGTCCGAGGTGATCGTGCCCGGCGACATTCAGGTGACCGGTGACGGCACGCCCTATGTGCTTCTGGCCGAAAGTCAGACCACTGGCGGCTATCCGCGGATCGGGACGGTGGTGCCCTGCGATCTGCCGCGGCTGGCACAGGCGGCAGCAGGCGTGGCTGTGCAGTTCCGCTTCATTCCCCTGGACGAAGCGGTCGAGCTGGAACGCGCGGAGGCCGAGCGTCGCAAGGGTCTGCGCAGCCAGTGTGTTCCGCTGATCCGCGATCCGCGCACCATGACCAACCTGCTGTCCTATCAGCTGATCAGCGGGGCAATTGCCCGCGAAGAAGATGTTCTGTGAGGAAATGACATGACCCGAACTGTCGATCTGAATGCCGATATGGGGGAAAGCTTTGGTGCCTGGTCGCTGGGCGATGACGCCGGGTTGCTGGATATTGTGACCTCGGCGAACATCGCCTGCGGCTATCACGCGGGTGATCCTGACGTCATGGCCGCGACGATGAAGATTGCGGTTGCCAACGGCACCGGCATCGGCGCGCACCCAGGGTTTCCCGACCTTCAGGGCTTTGGACGTCGTCGCATGTCGGTGCCGAATGAGACCCTTGGGAACATGGTTCGCTACCAGCTCGGCGCGGCTCAGGCGATGGCGCGCGCGGCAGGCGGCGAGGTGCGGCACCTAAAACTGCACGGAGCCCTGGCGAACATGGCTTCCGAGAACGTGGAGATGGCCCGCGCCTGTTACGAGGCGGCTTTGTCGGTTGATCCGGAGATCATCGTGATGGTCTTGGCCGGCACTGCGCAGCAGCAGGCGGCGCAGGAACTGGGCTGCAAAACTGCATGTGAGATCTTCGCCGACCGAGCCTACAACAATGATGCCACATTGGTCGACCGCAGCCTGCCGGGTGCGGTGATCCATGACCCGGCTGAGGCGGGGCGGCGCATGGTGGACATGGTGCGCGAAGGCGCCATCATCACGGCTGACGGTACGCGTATTCCAACGCGGATCGATACCATCTGCCTGCATGGCGACACGCCGACGGCCCTGGCGATTGCGCAGGCTGTTCGCGGTGCGCTGCTGGAAAGCGGCGTCAGCCTTGCTCAATTCGAGGGCGCAAAGGTCTAAAGCACCGGCAGACCGACCGCCAAGGTCGGTCTGCGCGGGTTTTGAACACATTTCCCTCGCGGTCGCCGCAACGGGCGGCCTGCAGCCCCAAATATCGGGCGTGACGATATCCTTTGATTTCCTTTTGCATCCCCGCGGGTTAACAATCCCGTGGAATAAGCGTCAGCACGAGGGACAGACCATGGATACCCCCACCGCCCCAAAAGCCGGAGCCATGCTGCATTTGCGTGGCAATACCCTGTCCGAGGGGGATCCGGTGGCTCTGCCGCTCACGCAAAGCTCGATGTATCATCTGCCGGGCGATTGGTCGGGGGGACCCAGCTACGGCAGGGCCGACAATGCGACCTGGGAGCATCTTGAACATGTTCTGGCCTACCTGGAGGACGCGCCGGTGCTGGCCTATCCTTCCGGCATGGCGGCAATTTCCGCGTCTCTCTTTGCCTGCGTCAAGGCTGGATCCCGGATCCTGATCCCCTCGGATGGCTACTATGTCACCCGTCGGCTGAGCGAACGCTTCCTTGCGCAGCTGGGCGTCGAGGTTGACCAGCGCCCCAGTGCCAGCTTCGCCGAGGGTGGTTTCGCGGGCTACGATGTGGTCTTTGCCGAGACGCCTTCGAACCCCGGTCTGGAACTCTGCGACTTGCGCGCCGTTTCGCAGGAAGTGCATGCCGCGGGCGGCATTCTGATCGTCGACAACACCACGATGACCCCGTTGGGCCAGCGTCCTCTGGAGCTGGGAGCGGATGTGGTTGTTGCCTCCGACACCAAGGCACCGGGTGGTCATTCCGATGTTCTGATGGGCCACCTGGCGACCCGGAACCCCGACATCCTTCAGGCCGCGCGCGAGTGGCGTCAGTTTGGCGGTGGCATTCCCGGTCCGCAGGAGGCCTGGCTTGCGCATCGCGGGCTTGAGACGCTGGAACTGCGGTTTGACCGAATGTGCAATACCGCAGAACTTCTTGCGGAGCGGCTGGCGGCCCATCCCAAAGTGGGCAGTGTCCGCTATCCAGGGTTGCCGCAAGATCCTGCGCATGCGCTGGCCAAACGGCAGATGGCGCGTTTCGGGTTCCTGATCTCGCTGACGCTTGACAGTGCCGAGCAGGCCGATGCCTTCATCAACGGCTGCCCGCTGCTGCGCGCGGCGACGTCATTTGGGGGTGTGCACAGTTCTGCCGAACGGCGCGCGCGCTGGGGGGATGATGTCGCTCCGGGTTTCGTGCGGCTGTCGGTCGGTACCGAACCGGCCGAGGAACTGTGGAGCGCCATCGCGGCATCGCTTGACGCGCTGGACAGCTGACTCTGGCGGGCGCAACCCTCCGCTGCAGAGTGATTAGAATTGAAGGGACCCGAACCGCCGAGGTCACGCCCGGCGGGTTGTCGGGGCGGGTGATTTCGCGTTGCCGGTCGGGAAACATTGAAAGTCTATAAAATATCCCAAGGATAACAGAGGTCTACCGCGCTTGCCCGACCTTCTGGGGGATTTGTTGGCGTGTCAGCCCTGTCGGAAGGCGCAAGCTGGCGAGATTTTTCGCCTGATTTACGATATACGTTTTGTCAGGGAATTCCTGTCTAGGCTGCTCAAATCCCGGATCCATGCCGGAATCCGCCTTGCAGGAGTTTGCCTCGTATGTCCCGTTTGCCGCGTCTGACCAAATTGCCGCTGAAGCTGAAACTGCCGTTGATCATGGTAGCGTTGACCGGCGCCTTTCTGGTGACCGTGTCCTTGCTGGTCTATTCGGTCGCCGAGCGCAGTATCCGTGAAAACGCCTTCTCGGCGCAGGAGATTGAGGCGAAATCCGGCGCCCAGGCGCTGTCTTTCCTGATCAAGGCTGCACGCTCGGACGTGTCCAGCCTTGCAGGGCAGCCGGCGGTGTTCCGCGCCATCAGCAATTTCGAGCGTGTGATCGGCATGGTCGAAGAGGCCGATCCGGTCGCGTATCTGAAACAGACCTATGCAGCGGAGAACCCTCATCCCGCCCATCAGCGGGAGGAGCTTCTGGATGCCGGTGACGGCAGCTACTACAACCAGTCGCATGTGACCTACCATCCTACATTCCTGCAAAGCCTGCGGCTGAACGGCTACCAGGATCTGTACCTGATCAGTGCCGCGGGGCAGGTCGTCTATTCGGTACGCAAGCAGGGCGATTTCATGACAGCGGTTCAGGATGCGCCGAAGAGTGGACTGGCGCAGGTTTTCAACGCCGCGCTGGAGGCTGAGCCCGGAACCGTGGTGACCGCGGATTTTGCCAGCTATGCCCATAGTGCCGATGGTGTGGCTGCCTTCATGGCCGCTCCGGTATTTACCAAGAGCAAGAAGATTGCAGGTGTCATTGCAGTGCAGTTCGGAAGCGCGGGCGTTGTTAATGCCCTGACCAGCAATCTGTCGGGGGACAGCCACCAGAACATCTTCGTGGTCAGCGCCGATGGCAAGGCGCGCAGCCCTTCCTCGGTGTCGGGTCTGTTCCCGATCCTTGAACCGCTGGGGCAGACGCCGCAGATCCAGGCTGCCATGGCGCGTGAGCGCGGACAGTTTCTGGCCGACACTTCCAGCCTCGGCAAACCGGCGATCGCCATGGTGTTGCCGCTGGAACTGCCAGGTCTCGACTGGTCGCTGGTGCTGGAAACCGATACGCTGACGGCTTTTGCGGCTGTCGAACGGATCCGGTTGACCGCGGCGGTGCTGATCGGTGTGGCGCTGCTTGCGGCTGTCGCAGTTTCCTGGCTGGCAGCGCGTAGTGTGACGCGGCCGGTGCATGGCCTGCGCGAGGCAACAAATGCTCTGGCTGACAGTCAGTACGACACTCTGATTCCGGGGCGGGATCGCGGCGATGAGCTGGGCGATCTGGCCCGTAGTCTCGACAGCTTCCGCGGCAAACTGAAAGAGGCGGATGCTGCAGCTGCCCGCGAGGTCGAAGCTGCGCGCCACACGGCGGCGGTGGTCGATAGCATGAGCGCGGCCCTGGCCGAATTGCAGCGCGGCAATCTGGCCTGCGATATCGAAGTCCCGTTCGATGGTCAGTACGAAACCCTGAGAGAGAACTTCAATCGCAGTCTTTGCCGGTTGCGCAGTTCGCTGGCAGAGGTTGTCGGAGCGGCGCAGAATGTCGGACGGTTCTCCGAGGAGCAGCGCGGTGCGGCCACTGAGATGGCGCATCGAACCGAAAGTCAGGCCGCAACGCTGGAGGAAACGGCGACGGCAATCCGGGACCTGACCGGCAGCATTCGCGCCACCGCGGATCGGGCCGGCCGGATGGACGAGACCATGCGCGGCGCGCGCACCGAGGCGGAGCAGAGCACCGAAGTGGTGACCTCCGCCGTCGAGGCAATGGACCAGATCCAGGCCGCGTCGGCAGAGATCTCCAAGATTATCAACCTGATTGACGACGTGGCCTTTCAGACCAACTTGCTGGCGCTCAATGCCGGTGTCGAGGCGGCGCGTGCGGGACCGGCAGGGGCGGGCTTTGCGGTTGTTGCGTCGGAGGTGCGGGCACTGGCCCAGCGGGCGTCCAATGCGGCGGGGAAGATCAAGGCGCTGACCAACGCCAGCGAGGAACATGTGGCCAACGGTGTTTCCATGGTTGGACGCGCGGGCGATGCGCTGAACAGCATCATCTCGCAGGTTGCCGATGTATCCGGCCTGGTCAGTGAGATTGCCGAAGGTGTGCGCAGTCAGTCCCTGGGGCTGGAAAAGATCGATGGCGCGATGCATCAGCTGGACAATATGACCCAGCAGAATGCTGCGATGGCCGAGGAAGGCGCAGCGTCGAGCCAGCTGTTGCAGAACGAGGCGCATAGCCTGTCTGCGGTGGTTGGCCAATTCGAGCTTGGCCATCCAAGCGAGGCCGCGCAGCCGACACCACTTCGTCGTATCGCCTGATCGATCAGGCCGGAAACCGGAAGGCGGCGCATTGCGCGCCCTCCGGTTTTCAGTTCAAGCCACCGTCGGGGCGACTTGCCAATGCAGGCCGTTGCGTCGCAGCAGGTGCTGCACCCGTCCGGGATAGTCCGTGCAGATCGCGTCCACGCCCAATTCGATCATGCGAGATATGTCCGCAGGCTCGTTTGCGGTCCAGACCACGGTGATCAGGCCCAGTTCACGGGCTCGGGCCAGGGACTCGGCGGTAATGTCGAGAAAGTAGGGACACCAGAACTGACCACCAGCCGCGGCCACCTTGTCCGGTAGCTCCAGCGCGGTAAAACCCTCGACCGGGTTGACTGCCTTGGAGGAATCCTCGCCGACGTCGTCCTCATTCTCGGGCATCTGAGTGAGGAAGGAGGCGGGCATCTCTGGTGCCAGCCGCTGACAATCCGCCAGAAGATCCCAGTCGAAACTGTGCAGAACCGTGCGATTTTGAACCTCTGCCGCCCGCACCTCGGCCACCACGGCCTGCACCAGCGTGTTGCGCGCAGCGCTGTCGGCCATCAGGTCAGGATCGGACTTGATTTCCAACAGCAGGTGGACGCCTTGGTGCTGTTCTTGCTGAAGCAATGTCAGCAACTCCGACAGGCGCGGGATGCGGGTCTGTTCCAGGAACCCCTGATCGGGGAAGCGCATGCCATAGGCGCTGCGGCTGTCCAGCCCGCCCACGTCATAGGGGCGCAGTTCGTCGTAGGTCAGCGCTGACACCTTGGGCGGTGAGCCTTGCAGCCAGTTGCCGTCGCCATCGCGCACCATAGAGGGGGTCAGATGGTGATTGTGGGTGATCACCACCACCCCGTCGCGGGTGGCGGTGACGTCCAATTCCAGGAGCGAGACACCGGACTGCATCGCGAATTCGAAGCCCGCGATGGTGTTCTCCGGCAGCACCCCGCGTGCGCCGCGGTGACCGACCAGACGGATCACGCCCGGCGCGGCAGTGAAGGCGGCAAGTTGGGGAAAGACCATCAGTCTGCCAACCGCTTGCCGCTGGCGGCGTCGAACAGGTGGCTGCGCTCGGCGGGCACCGCAAAGCGGCGCAGCGTGCCGGGTGCATCGGTGGCATGTCCCGGCACGCTGGCGACCAGAGTGTGGTCAGTGCCCTGCAGACGCCCGTGCAACAGGGTGTTGGCGCCCAGTTGTTCCAGCATGTCGATCTGGATTGCGATTGGGCCGGCTTCATCCGCTTGCAGATGCTCGGGGCGAATGCCAAAGGTGGCCTGGCCGGAATGCTGTCCCATTACGGGCACTTGGGCACCGCCGGGCAGGACGGCTTGGCCGTTCTGGACCTCCGCAGGCAGGAAATTCATCGCCGGGCTGCCGATGAACCCCGCAACGAAGACCGAAGCAGGCCGATCATAGAGTTCGATCGGTGTGCCGAACTGTTCGACATAGCCGCCATTCAGCACCATCAGCCGGTCGCCCAGCGTCATCGCCTCAACCTGATCGTGGGTCACGTAGATCGAGGTCACGCCGAGGCGCTGTTGCAGCTTGCGGATTTCCAGCCGCATCTGCACCCGCAGTTTGGCATCCAGGTTCGACAGCGGCTCGTCGAACAGGAACACCTGCGGGTCGCGCACGATGGCGCGGCCCATGGCAACCCGCTGGCGCTGGCCGCCGGACAGCTGCCGCGGCTTGCGGTCAAGATACTGTTTGATCTCAAGGATTTCCGCCGCCTCTTCTACGCGGCGGTTGATTTCTTCCTTCGAGAGTTTGCGGATCTTGAGCCCGTAAGCCATGTTCTCGCGCACCGACATATGCGGGTAGAGCGCGTAGTTCTGGAACACCATGGCGATGTCACGGGAGGCGGGCTCCAGTTCGTTCACCCGTTTGCCGCCAATGGCGATCTCGCCCGAGGTCACGGTTTCCAAGCCTGCGATCATACGCAGAAGGGTGGATTTGCCGCAGCCCGAGGGGCCGACAATGACGATGAACTCGCCATCCTTGATGTCGCCTTCGATGTGGTGCAGCACCTCGGTCGGCCCGTAGGATTTCACCAGATCTTTGAGTTGAATATCTGCCATGTCTCGGCGCCTTACTTATCGGTTTCCGTCAAGCCCTGCACAAAGAGCTTTTGCATTGCGATGACCACGAAGACTGGCGGGATCATCGCCAGAAGGGCCGTGGCCATGATGATGTTCCACTGCGGGCTTTGCTCTGCAGCCTCCAGCATCTGCTTGATCGACATCACGATGGTGGTCATCGAGGTGTCCGTGGTGATCAGGAGCGGCCAGAGGTACTGGTTCCAGCCGTAGATGAAGAGGATCACGAAGAGCGCCGCGATATTGGTACGCGACAGCGGCAGCAGGATGTCGAAGAAAAACCTCAGCGGCCCGGCGCCATCGATCCGCGCACTTTCCAGCATCTCATCCGGGACCGTCAGGAAGACCTGGCGGAACATGAAGGTTGCCGTTGCCGAGGCAATCAGCGGCACCGACAGGCCCCAGTAGCTGTTGAGCATGCCCAGATCTGCTACTACCTCAAAGGTGGGCAGGATGCGGACCTCGACCGGCAGCATCAGGGTGATGAAGATCATCCAGAAGAAGGTCATCCGGAAGGGGAACTTGAAATAGACGATCGCAAATGCCGACAGCAGCGAGATGATGATCTTTCCGGTTGAGATCATCAGCGCCATTGCCAGAGAGTTCAGCAGCATCAGCCAGACCGGCGCACCCTCCGTGCCGCTGAGTCCGGAGCCGAACAGGGTCTGCTTCATGTTGGTAAGGAAATGATCGCCGGGCCACATAGGCAATGGGGCCTGGCCCATGCGCAGCGGGTCATGGGTGGCGGCAACAAAGGTGATCCAGACCGGCAGCGCAATGGCGATGACGCCGAGCACCAGCACCAAATGGGTCAGGAAAGTTGCGAAGGGGCGGTTTTCGACCATCAGTATTCCACCTTTCTTTCAACAAAGCGGAACTGGACCACGGTCATGGCGATGACCAGAACCATCAGAACCACCGATTGTGCGGCGGAGCCGCCGAGGTCGAGCCCGACAAAGCCGTCGTTGAACACCTTGTAGACCAGGATGGTGGTCGAGGTGCCGGGGCCACCCTGGGTCACCGCGTGGATGATGCCGAAGGTTTCGAAGAAGGCGTAGACCATGTTGATGACCAGCAGGAAAAACGTGGTGGGGGAGATCAGCGGGAAGATGATCGTCCAGAACCGCCGCGCCGGGCCTGCGCCGTCAATGGCTGCTGCCTCGATCACGGAATTCGGGATCGACTGCATCGCGGCAAGGTAGAACAGAAAATTGTAGGCGACCTGTTTCCAGGCCGCGGCCATGATGACCAGCGCCATGGCCTGATTTCCGCTCAGATAGTGGTTCCAGGTTATGCCCACCATTTCCAGGAAATAGGGAAATATCCCGAGAGTGGGGTTGAACATGAACACCCAGAGCGCACCCGCCAGAACCGGCGCCACAGCATAGGGCCAGATCAGGAGTGTGCGATAGAACATCGCGCCGCGCACAACCCGTTGGGCAAAGCCCGCCAGGATCAGGGCAGTGCCCATCGACAGGGCCGCCACCAGCAGTGAAAACACCGCCGTGCGTTGGAAACTGGCGAGATAATGGCTGTCGGTCAGCAGTTGCTCGAAATTCTCGAACCAGACAAATTCCGTGCCGAGGCCAAAGGCGTCCTCGATCAGGAACGACTGGTACATGGCCTGGCTGGCGGGCCAGAGAAAGAACACCAGCGTGATGATGATCTGCGGTGCCACCAAGAGGTATGGCAGCAGCGAAGAAGGGAAATGCACCCGTTTGAGCATGAAGCCCCCAATCATAAAAAGCCCTGCCGCCCGTGATTGGGAGCGGCAGGGCCGGGTCGTCAGGATGGATTACTTGGCCGAACGTTCAAAGCGACGCAGCAGGTCGTTGCCGCGTTCCACGGCTGCATCCAGTGCTTCCTTTGCCGTCTTCTCGCCGCCCCACAGTGCTTCCAGCTCTTCGTTGATCACGTCGCGGATCTGCACGAAGTTACCGTAGCGGATGCCGCGGCTGTTGGCGGTGGGGGTGTTCAGGCTCAGCTGCTTGATGGCAGTATCGGTGCCGGGGTTCTTTTCATAGAAGCCCTGCTCCTTGGACAGCTCGTAAGCGGCGGTTGTGATCGGCACATAGCCGGTCTCCTGATGCCACCAGGCCTGTACTTCGGGCGACGACAGGTAGCTCAGGAACTTGGCCGTGCCCTTGTATTCTTCCTCGTCGTGACCGGCCAGCACCCACAGGGTTGCACCACCGATGATGGAGTTCTGCGGGGCGTCCGCGATCTTGGTGTCCAGCGGCAGCATGGTCTGGCCGAACTCGAAATCCGCCTGCTCCGAAATCGAGCCGTAGTAGGCGGAGGAGTTCATCCACATGCCGCAGTCGCCATTGGTGAACATCGGCAGGCTGTCGCCGCGACGGCCACCGTAAACGAACAGACCTTCCTTGCCCATGTCGGCAATGTCGTCCAGACGCGCAGCGACCTTGTCGTTGTTGAAGGTCAGCTCGGTGTCAAAACCGCCAAAGCCGTTTTCCTTGGTGCCGGACGGCAGGTTGTGCCAAGCGGAGAAGTTCTCGATCATCACCCAGGATTGGTAGCCAAAGGAGACGCCGCATTTCATGCCGTTGTCGACCAGCTTCTGCGAAGCGGTGCGGACCTCTTCCCAAGTGGTGGGCACGTCGGCGCCAGCGGCATCCAGCGCGTCCTTGTTGTACCACAGGACCGGAGTGGAGCTGTTGAAGGGCATCGACAGCAGCTCGCCTTCGGGGGTCTCGTAGTAAGAGACCACGGCGGGCAGGAAGGCGTCACCGTCGAACGGCTCGCCTGCGTCCTTCATCAGCTGTTCGACCGGGTAGACGGCGCCCTTGGCAGCCATCATGGTGGCAGTGCCAACCTCGAAGACCTGTACGATCTCGGGGTGTTCCTTGGCACGGAAGGCCGCGATTGCCGCGGTCATGGTCTCGGTATAGTTGCCTTTGTAGACGGGTACGACCTTGTACTCATCCTGGCTGGCGTTGAAATCTTCGGCGATCTTGTTGACCCGTTCGCCGTTGGTGCCGCCCATGGCGTGCCACCACTGAATTTCGGTTTCTGCAAATGCGGTGCTACCAGCAACGGCCACGACCGCCGAGGCGCTGAGAATAGATTTGATGGACATGAGCTGTACTCCCAAGGTTGGCTCTGCGCCTAGGTTTTGAGCGAGTCAGCAAATAATTCAAGCAAAAGTTTTTTGACAAATTTCATAACATGATGTTATGTATGGGCGTGAAAATCCCTGTTAAGCGTGGCTAAGCCTTTGAAATTCAGTCTCCGCCAGCTAGAGGCCTTTCAGGCCGTCGCCCGCACCGGATCGGTCACCCGAGCTGCGGAATCCCTTGGTATTTCGCAGCCGGCGGCCAGTCGGCTTCTTTCCGATTTTTCAAAATCAGTGGCGGTGGATCTGTTCACTCGAAAGGACGGAATCCTGATTCCCACCTCCGAGGCCCGCTATCTGCTATCGGAAGTGGGGCGGGTGTTCGATAGTCTGCACCATCTCGAGGAACTCAACCGCGACTTGACCGAGCGCACGGCGGGCCATCTGCGTATTGCCTGCTTGCCGGGGTTCGCCACGGCCTTGCTGCCGAAGTTGCTCGCGGGGTTTCTGGAGCATCGCCCTGGCGTGCGGCTGACGCTGGAGCCGGACCGGCCAGAGCGGATTCTCGAGTGGATCATCGGCGAACAATACGACTGTGGCATAACAGATGAGTTTGCCACCCACCCGGCGGTGGAAAGCATGGACGTGCCGATTCGTACGGTTTGTGTGGTGCCCGAGGGCGATCCGCTTGCCAACCGGGACGCGGTGACCCCGCTGGATCTGGCCGATCGCAAGCTGATCCACACCCGCCGGGACAGCCCGTTTTTCCGCAAGCTCCTGCGGGCGTTTTCCGAAACCGGGGTAGAGATGAACAGCTGGATCGAGGTGCGGCAGTTCTCGACCGCTTGCATCATCGTCAGCCAGGGGCAGGGGGCGACGGTGGTCAGCGCGCTGGATGCGGAGCAGTACCGCGGCCAGGGCATTGCCATCGTGCCCTTCGAGCCGGAGATCAATCATCGGCTGTCGATCTTGCGGCCGGTGTCAGGCAGTCGGTCGCTGTTGGCGCTGGACTTCCTCGAGGCGTTTGCTGAAAGTCTGCAACCCTTTCGGGCAGAACCGGCCGAGGCCGAAACGCAGTCGATCTGAGATCATTCGGCGACGTTATCGCACGGCAGCGGCCGCGGCGAGGATCAGATCGGCGGCGTGTGACACGCGGGCCGACAGGGTGCGGCCGCGTCGGGTCGCCAGCCAGAGCTCGTGCCAGCGCCGCTCCGGCAACTGGACCACTTTGAGGCGGTCCTTCTGCCCAAACGCTTCTACACCGCTTCGGGGCAACAAGGTGTATCCAATCCCTTGGGCGACTGGTGACGGAATTTGTCCGATCTGGTTTACGTAGCCGCGCACCTTGATCCTGTCCGAGCCGGGATAGGCGTCGGGAAAGTTGCGATGCAAAAGGTCGTCGGCGTAGGCAAATCCATCGGGGTGCGCGATGAAGCCACGCGCGTCGAGATCGGCAAAGCTTGGCGGTGTGTCTGCGGCGTCGGCGGGCAAAAGCAGGCAAAGCTCCTCGCGCCCCAGCTGCACTGCGTCCAGCCGCGCGTGCCCCGGGTCCGCCCCGAGTATGCCGAGATCAAAACGTGCGTCCAGCAATCCATTCAGAATGTCCGATTGCGGCGCGGCCTGAAGGTGAATGGACAACTCGGGGGCCTGCTGCATCCAGGGCAATAGCTTTGGGTACAGCAGCATGGCGAAGCTACCGGAGCAGGCGATGCGCACGTCGCCTGCGTCCTTGTTGTCGGTTTCGATTGCTTCGCGCAGCGCCTTTTCCTCTTCCCGCCGTGACAGGCCGAGGGCAAACACGGCCTCGCCCGCCGGGGTGAGGGTGAAACTCTTGCCCTGCTGAGTGATCAAAGCCTGGCCGAGCTGAAGCTCCAGCTTTCGCAGGTGTTGTGAAACGCCCGGCTGGGTCATGTTCAGCCGGGCTGCGGTGCGGGTGAAATGCCCGGTTTCACAGAGGGTGGTGAACGTGTTGAGCCAGGTGGCATTCAGCATCAGGATGAAAGCGAACCGTTATTATTTCTATTCTGAATGATAATTTCACATATGGCAGCGCGGTGTCTACCTCAGCGTTACGAAACGCAAATGGAGATCATCGAATGACCCCGACACCCCGAACGTTTTCTCATATCGGCCTGTCCGTCCCGGATCTGGAGGCGGCGGTCAAATTCTACTCCGAGGTCCTTGGCTTTTACGTCGTGATGCAGCCGTCTGAGGCAGTTGAGGACGACAGTGCAATCGGCATGATGTGCACCGATGTTTTTGGCCCGGGTTGGGGGTCCCTCAGGATCGCGCATCTCGCGACCGCGGACGGCATCGGCATAGAACTCTTTGAATTTCCTGAGAACTACGCGCCGGAGAACAATCTGGACCACCGTCGTCACGGCACGTTTCACTTTGCCATCCAGGACCCGGATGTTGAGGGGCTCGTCGAGCGCATCGTCGCGGCGGGTGGGCGTCAACGCATGCCGGTGCGGGAATATTTTCCGGGCAAGAAACCCTACCGTATGGTCTATGTCGAAGACCCCTTCGGCATTGTTTTCGAGCTGTACAGTCACAGCTACGAACTCACCTATTCCGCAGGTGCCTACGAGTGACGTTGCGGGGCAGGAGGCGGCCAGGGTCGCCTGCCTGCCCTTGGGCGGGTTCAGTGATTTCCGGTGGCCGGGGCGGCTAGCGGCTTTGGTGCCGGAAACAGCTCGGCCATCGAAATTGATCGGCCCGTGTCCAGCACGATCCGTGCGTGTTCACGACACAGCTGCCGAGGGCCTTCGACGCCGCAACTGTGGGCGATGATGTCCAGCTCCTTGGACATGTTTTGCGCATATTGTGCCACGCGGACCGATTTGCTGGCGGGTTCCAGCCCGTATTGCAGCCGCGGATCATGGGTGGTGATACCGGTGGGGCAGGTGTTCTTGTTGCACTGCAGGGCCTGGATGCAGCCAAGCGCAAACATGAACCCCCGCGCCGAAACCACCATGTCGGCACCTGCGCAATAGGCCCAGGCCACTTCCGACGGGTTGATCAGCTTGCCGCTGGCGCAAATCTTGATGCGGTCGCGCAACCCGTATGTGACCAGCACGTCGACCGCCAGCGGCAGGCTTTCACGCAGGGGCATGCCCATGTTGTCGATAAGGCTCATCGGCGCGGCGCCAGTGCCGCCGTCAGCGCTGTCTATGGTGATGAAATCAGGGGCACTTTCGACACCGCGTGTCTGAATTTCCTGGCACAGCGTGCGTAGGAACTCTGGACTGCCGATCACTGTCTTAAGGCCGGTAGGCTTTCCCGTTGTTTCGCGAATATGGGCGATCATGTCCAACAGTCCGGCCACATCGGCGGCCTCCGGGTGTCGGTTGGGGCTGATCGCGTCAAGCCCTTCGGGAATACCACGGATCGCAGCGATTTCGGGGGTGACCTTGGCGCCGGGCAGGATGCCGCCCTTGCCGGGCTTGGCGCCTTGGGAGAGTTTCAACTCGAACATGCGCACAGTTTCGTGAGACGCCACCGCCCGCAGCTTGTCGTCATCAAAGCCGCCAGCAAGATCCCGCACGCCAAATTTACCGGTGCCGATCTGGAAAACGAGGTCACAGCCGCCCTCCAGATGGTACGGGGACAGACCGCCTTCACCGGTATTGAGCCAGATACCGGCCTGTTTCGCGCCGCGTGACAGGGCGCGCACGGCGGGAACGGAAATGGCACCGAAACTCATACCCGAGATGCAAAAGACCGCATCGGTGCTGTAGGGGTGACGGCTGTAAGGGCCGAACGTCAAAGGCGATGCAGCGCTGTTTTGGGCGAGGTCAGGGAAGGCACTGTTGACGAAATAGACGGTACCGGCCGGGCGCAGGTCGCGGGTGGAGCCAAAGGCCACCGTGGAGTCTACATTCTTGGCGGCACGGTAGACCCAAGACCGCTCGGCCCGGTTGAAAGGCATCTCCTCCCGGTCAAGGGCGAAGAAGTATTGGCGAAAAAATTCCCCCAGATGTTCAAACAGATAGCGGAAACGCGCAAGCACGGGGTAGTTCCGGCGCAGGGTGCTGTCCGTCTGGGTCTTGTCGCGGATGTAAAGCACCACCAGGGTCAGCAAACCCAGGCCAATCACAAAGATGAAGGTGAAGGCGAGGATCTCGAGCAGGGTCAACGCGGTGCCGGAAGGCTGGGGCATGGGGCTGTTGCTCCTTTGAGGCTGCTGGCGGCGACGATGCCCGAAAGTGCCGCCTCGAAGCGTATTGGCCGCAGGCGATGCCGGGGGCATGCCAGTAGGAAACGGGGTGGCGTGATGAATGTTTCATGTTGGGCTGTCGGTTGCAACGCCGACTGTTTGCGATGCTGCCACCACCGTCAGGTGAATGCGCCGGAGTTCACGCAGTTGCGGCGTGAACGGTAGTATCGTGTCGGCAATCTTGAATGACGCTTCTGTCGACGGTGGGGCTTGCGTCTGGCCGGTATATCCGGTTTACCGCGCCGTTGGGAGGAGGCCGCACGAATACGAGAGACTCGGATGGCCGACAGACAGACATCGGGTGCCGCAATCACCTTCGAGAACCTGGAGAAGTCCTTTTACAAGAAGGGCACAGGCCAGGTCAAAGCGCTTGAGGGCGTGAACCTTGACGTGCCTGCGGGCACGATCACCGGGATTATCGGACGCTCCGGCGCTGGCAAATCTACGCTGCTGCGTATGGTCAACGGCCTGGAACAGCCGACCTCCGGCACCGTCACCGTTGCCGGGAACGACGTAGGTCGGGCGGGGGCCGCAGAGCTGCGACGTATTCGGCGTGATGTCGGCATGATCTTTCAGCATTTCAATCTGCTGAGTTCGCGTACGGTCTATGGCAACGTTGCCCTGCCACTCGAAATCGCTGGCCTGCCGAGTGCAGAAATCAAGCCGCGTGTTGATGACCTCATCGCCCGAGTTGGTCTGGAACAGCTGAGTGGACGCTACCCGGCGGAGCTGTCGGGCGGTCAAAAACAGCGCGTTGGGATCGCGCGAGCGCTGGCTACGAAACCCAAGGTTCTGCTGTCGGACGAAGCCACCTCGGCGTTGGACCCTGAAACCACCCAAACGGTTCTGAAGCTGCTGGCCGATATCAACCGAGACCTCGGCTTGACGATCCTGCTCATCACGCACGAGATGGCGGTTGTGCGCGACATTGCCAGCCATGTGGCGGTGATCGATGGGGGGCGGATTGTCGAGGCAGGCACGACCTACGATGTATTTGCGGACCCGAAACATCCGACGACACGATCTTTCCTCTCTGGCATAACCGGCATCACCCTGCCCAGTTTTGTTTCGCACCGTCTCAAGGCGGAACGGCCGCATGGGCACAGCGAAGAGGTGATCCGCATCACTTTTGCCGGGCGTCATGCCACCGATCCGATGCTGGCCAAGCTGACGTCCGAGCTGGGCATCCCCGTTAACATCCTCGCCGGAGCGGTCGAAGAGATCGGCCCGCACCCATTTGGCAATCTCTTGGTTTCGGTCGAGGCAGACCGTGGCCCCGAGGCCCGCGCCTATCTGGAACGTCATAACCTGCTTACGGAGGTTTTGGGCTATGTCGGCTAATCTGATCAATATGCTGATCGAAGCGACCTTGCAGACGTTGTACATGGTCGCGATCTCCGGTCTGCTGGGCACGCTGGTGGGCCTGCCCATCGGCGTCTATCTCGCGGTCTCGCAGCGCGGAGAGCTGCTGTCCTCGCCGCTGGTGAACAAGGTGTTGGGACTGGTGGTCAACGCCGCGCGTTCGGTTCCGTTCATCATTCTGGTGGTGGCGATCATTCCCTTCACCCGAATGATCGCGGGGACCTCGATCGGGACCACGGCTGCCATCGTGCCGCTGACCATCGCCGCCGCGCCCTTTATCGCGCGACTGGTGGAAAATGCGATCCGCGAGGTGGACAGCGGGTTGATCGAAGCGGCGCGCGCCATGGGGGCCACGCCGTTCCAGATCATCCGAAAGGTCCTGATCCCCGAGGCTCTTCCCGGTATCACGCTGGGCCTGACGCTCGCCGTGGTCAGCCTGATCGGCTATTCGGCCATGGTCGGCGCCGTCGGTGGTGAAGGGCTCGGGGATCTGGGCATTCGGTACGGATACCAGCGCTTCATGCCCGAGGTCATGCTGGCGGTGGTCGTCATTCTCATCGTTCTGGTCCAGCTTGTGCAGTCCCTGGGTGAGGGGCTGGCCAGGCTGGTCGACAAGCGCGCGCCGCGCAATCGCGGCCGCTGATCTGACAACATGCAGCACAGGCTGCCAAACGGAAGGAAAGTCTTCATGAAACGTTTGTTTCCGCTCGTTTCCGCCCTCGCAATGATCGCTGGCATGGCGACAGCCGCGGACATCAAGGTTGGCGTTTCGCCGGGTGAACACGCCGAGATCATGGAAGAGGTGGCAAAGATCGCTGAGCCCATGGGCCTGAATATCGACGTGGTCGAATTTTCTGACTACGTGGTGCCGAACCAGGCGCTCGCCGATGGCGACATTCAGGCCAACTCGTTCCAGCACAAGCCCTATCTGGACAACCAGGTTAAGGACCGCGGTTTTGCGCTGGTGCCGGTGGCGACCACCATCACCACGCCGATGGGTGTCTATTCTGACAAGATCACGTCGCTGGACAATTTCCCCGAAGGCGGCTCCATGGGGATCCCGAACGATCCGACCAATGGCGGGCGCGCGCTGCTGGTGCTGCAACAGCTGGGTCTGATCAAACTGGCCGAAGGCACTGGCCTGGTTCCGACCGTGCTTGATGTGACCGACAACCCCAGGGACATCCGCTTCCGTGAACTGGACGCGGCACAGCTGCCGCGCTCGCTGGCAGACCTGGACGCTGCGCTGATCAACACGAACTACGCGATCGCTTCGGGCCTGAACCCGAAAGAGGATGCGATTGCCGTGGAAAGCGCGGACAACCCCTATGTCAACATCATCGTGGTGCGCGACGGCGATCAAGAAGCGCCTTGGGTCCAGCCGCTGATCGACGCCTATCACAGCCCTGAGATCAAGGCATTCATCGAAGAGAAATATCAGGGCACCGTGCTGACCTCCTGGTAAGCATAGTCGTCTGAAGCAACCAAACAGGCAACTTTCCCGCAGGAAAGTTGCCTGTTTTTTCTTATGTTCGCGTGGGGTCAGACACCGAGGTAGCGATCCGCCTGTTCTGCCTCCAATGCGCTGATCTTGCCGGTCCAAACGTTGCAGCCGCGGTTGAGGATCACCGCGTGATCGGCAACAGCCGACAGTTCGCGCAGGGATTTGTCGACCACAAGAATGGCAAGGCCGGTGTCCGCCTTCAGCCGTGCGATGGCGGCCCAGATCTCCTGTCGCACCACGGGTGCCAGACCCTCCGTTGCCTCATCAAGGATCAGCAGGCGCGGGTTGGTCATCAGCGCGCGGCCGATGGTCAGCATTTGCTGCTCGCCGCCCGACAGCGACCCTGCTGTCTGGTGGCGTCGCTCCTCCAGCCGGGGAAACAGTTCTGCCACCCGCTGCATGTCCCAGGGGCCGGGGCGGGCGGCGGCGGTCAGGTTTTCCTCCACTGTCAGCGGTGCGAAGCAGCGCCGCCCCTCCGGCACCAACCCGATGCCCAGCCGGGCAATTTTATGTGAGGGCAGCGCGCGCAGATCATGCCCGTCGAATTGCAAGCTGCCTGCGCTTGCCGCCAGCATGCCGCAGATCGTCTTGATGGTGGTGGATTTACCCATGCCGTTGCGGCCCATCAGCGCCACAACCTCGCCCTCGCCAATCTCCAGATCGACGCCGAACAGCGCCTGTGCTGGACCGTAGGAGGCTTCAACCCCTTGTAATTGCAGCAGGCTCATGCGGCGTCCTCCTCTCCCAGATAGGCGCGGCGCACTTCGGCGTTGGCGCGGATTTCCGCCGCGGTGCCGGTGGCGATGATCTGGCCGTAGACCAGCACGCTGATCCGGTCCGCCAGCGCAAAGACTGCGTCCATGTCATGCTCGACCAGCAGGATCGGCGCCTCCTGCCGCAGCCCGTCGAGGAACCCCGTCAGCCGGTGGGACCCGTCGGCGCCAAGCCCCGCCATCGGCTCATCCATCAAGAACAGCTTCGGCTTCAGCGTCAGTGCCACCGCAACCTCCAGCTGGCGGCGCTGGCCGTGTGACAGATCTGCGGTCCGGCGGTCGGCGGCATCCGCCAGCCCGACTCGCTCCAGCGCGTCGCGGGCAACCGCCAGCAGCGCCGGGTCCTTCATCACGTTGCGGAAAAAGCGGAACACCCGCCCCTGCCCGCCGAGCGCGCCCAAGACTGCGTTCTGTAGCACCGTGTATTCCATCGCCAGCGCTGAGATCTGGAATGTCCGCCCCAGCCCCATCCGCGCCCGCGCCACCGTGTCCAGGGCCGTCACATCACGCCCCAGCAGTTCCACCCGGCCACTGTCGGGTCGGAAGTTACCGGCGATCTGCTTGATCAGAGTCGACTTTCCGGCCCCGTTCGGACCGATCAGCGCGTGGATTTCGCCCGCCCGCAAATCCAGCGAGACATCGCTGCTGGCCTTCAGCGCGCCAAAGCTCTTGCACAGGTTCTCGGTTCTCAGCACCACCTCAGCCATGCGCTTTCTCCCGTCCGGCAATGGCCCCGATCAGTCCGCCGCGGGCAAACAGCACGATCAGCAGCAGAAGAACGCCCAGGAAGATCTGCCAGTAATCGCTGATCCCGCCCAGAAGATGCTCCAGCAGGATATACAGCGCGGCACCCGCGACCGGGCCGTACAAGCGACCCACGCCGCCAAGGATCACAAAGATCATGATCTCGCCGCTGGTGTGCCAGCTCAGCATGGTGGGGCTGACAAAGCGGTTCAGATCCGCAAACAGCGCCCCCGCCAGCCCGGTAATCGCCCCCGAGATCACAAAGGCCACCAGCCGCAGCTTGAACGGTGTCAGCCCGACGGCCTCGACCCGGTCCGCGTTCTGGCGCGCCGCCGCCAGCGCCAGCCCAAAGGGCGAGGCCGCCAGCCGCGCGGCAAAGAACAGCGCCAGGCACAGGATCACATAGGCAATGGCGAAGAACTGGATCGGGTCCAGCGTATTCAGCCCGGGGAATTCATTGCGCACCCAGATGGACAGGCCGTCTTCGCCGCCATAGGCGCTCCAGCTGATCGCGAAGTAGTACAGCATCTGCCCGAAGGCGAGGGTGATCATGATGAAATAGACACCCGAGGTGCGCAAGGACAGCGCGCCAATCACCAGCGCCGCAAGTGCGCTGAGCACAACCGCCACCAGCCAGATCAGCGGCATCTGGTTGCTGCCCTCGAACGGGAATGGCCATTCGAACAGCGGCTCATAATTCTGCGCATGGGCCGCCAGAATGCCCATGGCATAACCGCCGATCCCGAAAAACGCCGCATGGCCGAGGCTGATCAGCCCGCCCAGCCCCAGCGCGATGTTCAGCCCAACCCCGGCCAGCGCCAGGATCGCCGCCTTGGTGGCCAGCGTGATGATGAACGGCTCGTCCAGGCTCCACGCCGCCAGCGGCACGATCAGCAGAGCCGCGATCATCGCCCAGTTGAGAAGACTTTCGCGCGTCATCATGCGCTCCCTCCGTACAGGCCCGAGGGGCGCACCAACAGGATCGCCGCCATCAGAATGTAAATCAGCATCGACGCCAGTGACGCCCCGGCAGAGGCCGCGCTGGCGGGCTCCATGAACAGGGCAAACAGCTGCGGCAGGAATACGCCGCCCAGCGTATCCGTCAGCCCCACCAGAAGTGCGCCTGCCAGCGCCCCCTTGATCGAGCCGATGCCGCCGATGACGATCACCACGAAGGCGAGGATCAGCACCGGCTCGCCCATGCCCACCTGTACCGACTGGATCGCGCCCACCAGCGCGCCTGCCAGCCCGGCCAGCGCTGCGCCCAGGGCAAAGACCAGCGTGTAAAGTTTCGAGATATCAACGCCAAGCGCGGCAATCATCTCGCGGTCGGCCTCGCCAGCGCGGATCTGGATGCCGATGCGGGTCTTGGCAATCAGCAGAAACAGCCCCGCCGCAATCGCCAGCCCGATCAGGATGATGGTCAGCCGGTACAGCGGGTATTCAATCCCGCCCGGCAGACTGACCGGCCCCGACAGATAGGCGGGTACGTCCAGAAACAGCGGGAAAGAGCCGAACAGCCAGCGCGTGCCTTCGGAGAAGATCAGGATCAGCGCGAATGTCGCCAGCACCTGGTCCAGATGGTCGCGCCGGTACAGCCGCCGGATCACCACCAGTTCCATCAGCGCGCCGGCCGCCGCGGCCGCGGCAAGGCTGGCAATCAGTGCCAGCAGGAACGATCCCGTCCAGCCCGCCACCGCCGCGGCGGCAAAGGCGCCGACCATATACAGCGATCCATGGGCGAGGTTGATGAGCCCCATCACCCCGAACACCAGCGTCAGCCCGGCTGCCATCAGGAACAGCATCACGCCAAACTGAAGCCCGTTCAGGATCTGCTCCAGAACTAGAATATACGTCATCTTGATTGTCCGAGGGGAAGTGAGGCCAGCGGCGCAGACCCGCATGGAGCCTGCGCCCGTTGGTCTGTCTTACATCTTGCACTCAGCCGCGTAGGCGTCGGCGTGGTTTTCAAGGCCGGTGGCGACGATTTTGTTGGTGTAGACGTCGCCCTCCTTGATCACCTCGCGCACATAGATGTTCTGCACCGGGTGGTGGTTGTCGCCGAATTTGAAGTCACCGCGCACAGAGGCGAAATCCGCTTCCTTCAGCGCCGCACGAAAGGCGTCCTGATCGGACACTTCGGCCTTGTCCAGCGCGCTGAGGATCAGGTTGGCGGTGTCAAACCCCTGGCTGGCATAAAGCGACGGCAGACGGCCGTATTTCTCCTGGAAGGCCGCCACGAACTCGACATTGGCCTCATTGTCCAGATCCTTGCTCCACTGCGAGGTGTTCTTGACCCCCAGTGCTGCGTCGCCCACCGCCTGCAGGATGCCCTGATCGAACGAGAACGCAGGCCCCACCACCGGCAGGTCCACACCGCTGCCCGCGTATTGCTTCAGGAAAGAAATCCCCATGCCGCCGGGCAGGAAGAAATAGACGGAATCCGCGCCCGAAGCCCGGATCTGCGCAATTTCCGCCGCATAGTCGGTCTGGCCCAGCTTGGTGTAGATCTCGCCTGCCAGCTCGCCCTTGTACATGCGCTTGTAGCCGGTCAGCGCGTCCTGGCCCGCAGGGTAGTTCGGCGCCAGGATAAAGCTGTTCTTCAGGCCCGCGTCATTGGCATAGGCGCCCGCAGCCTCGTGCAGGTTGTCGTTCTGCCAGGCCACGTTGAAATAATTTTCATGACAGCGCTTGCCCGCCAAGGCGGAGGGGCCGGCATTGGGCGACAGGTAGAACACGCCCTGCGCGGTCGCCGCCGGGATCACCGCCATCGCCAGGTTTGACCAGATGATGCCGGTCATGATGTCGACCTTCTCGGACTGGATCATGCGGTCGGCGATCTGTACCGCGATATCTGGTTTGCGCTGATCGTCTTCGATCACCACTTCGACACCCTCGCGACCGTCTTGTTCGATCGCCAGCATGAAGCCGTCGCGCACATCCACGCCAAGGCCCGCGCCGCCGCCGGACAGGGTTGTGATCATTCCGATCTTTGTGTCCGCCAGCGCGCCGGTGGCGCCCGCCGCTGCCAGCGCCGGAATTGCCGCGGCCATCGCCAGTTTGCGAATTGATTTCATAACGTCTTGTCCTCCCACGATATGACCGGCGGGTGGCCGGAACAGTTGTGCAATGATTGCGACAATACCGCGGCGGTGACATAAGCCAAGCCAAGCGGTAACCCGCATCCCTGCGGCTGATCTTGTGCCAGCCCTGAGGAAGAGCCTACGCAGGCTCGCATAGATATTTCAAGATTAAAATATATCCGGCAACAATCTTGTCGTTTCTGCGCCTGCGAAACTGGCATCGGCAATCCTGCCATTGCGATGGCCTGAAAATCACGTTTGAGGATGGTCGACGAAAGCGGCAATGTTGCCCGCCCTGCAAGCAGGGTTTTCGGGCGTCGGTCGAAACCTGAACGCGCTCCGATCAGCCAAGAAGGCGCGTGGGTGTGCGTCTTGGGAAGCCGTCTATTCGGCTTCCGTTTTCAGCGTTGCCATCAGCTGATGAAACTTCTCCCCCTGTACCGCCACATGGCCTCGCAACGTATCGGCGGCCTGGTCAGCCGTTCCCCGTTCCAGGGCCTGGACGACCAGCTCATGCTCAGCCATGGACTGCGCCATTCGGCCTCGGAAGCGAAGTTGCTGACGGCGAAACGGCTTCAGGCGTTTATGCAGTTTGGCGGCCTCCTGGGCAAGGAAGCTGTTGCCTGACTGCTGGTAGATGATCATGTGAAAGCGTTCGTTTTCAATGTAGTAGTTATCCGCATCCCGATTATCTACAGCGGCCTGACACTTGGCGTTGGCGTCGCGCAATTCCTCCAGCGCGTCGTCGGAAATTCGAAGGGCGGCGAGGCGACCGCAGACTGCTTCCAGTTCTGCCATCACTTCGAACATTTCCATCAGCTCAACCGGGCCGGGCTGGCGGACAAAAGCGCCGCGGCGGGGAATCAATTCAACCAGGCCAGAGAGGGCAAGCCGTTGGAAGGCTTCCCGCAGCGGCGTGCGGGACACGCCGAATTGCTCGGCTAAGCGCACCTCATCCAACCGGTCACCGTTGGAGAAAGTTCCGTTGAAAATCAGCTCTTCCAGCTGTTCGGCGATGTTGTCGGCGCGGCGTTGTTCCATGAACAAGATCTATCCGGCGCCGATATTAAATTCAAGAACACTATTCTTGTATACAAAAATGTTGACATGATAAACACCACGCGCCTACCGTCTTGCATCTTCTGGTTCGCCAGGAGGCATTCAGGGAGGAAAACATGAAATCTGTTCTCAAGGCCGCGGTGGCCGGGATGGCGCTGGCTGCGGCAGGCAGCCTGGCAAATGCAACCGAGCTGCGCCTGTCGCATCAATGGTCGAACAATGACGTGCGCCACAAGGTCGCCCAGATCGTCGCGGATGAAGTCGAAGCTGCCAATGTGGATCTAAGCATAAAGATTTTCGGCTCGAAATCTCTGTTCAAGCCGCGCGAGCAGTACAAGCCGCTGAGCCGCGGCCAGCTGGACATGACGGTGCTGCCGCTCTCCTACGCCGGCGGCCAGCAGCCCGCCTATAACCTGACGCTGATGCCGGGGCTGGTGAAGAATCACGACCATGCGGCGCGCCTCAGCGACTCGCCTTTCATGGATGCGCTGGAAGAGAAGATGGCCGAAGATGACGTCATGGTTCTGGTCCATGGCTACCTCGCCGGCGGTTTCGCCGGCAAGGATAAGTGCATCACCAAGCCAGAGGATGTGGAAGGGCTGCAAACCCGCGCCGCCGGCAAGTCGTTTGAGCAGATGCTGGCCGGGGCCGGGGCGTCGATTGCCTCGATGGCGTCGTCGGAAATCTACAACGCGATGCAGACCGGCGTTTTACAGGCGGCCAACACATCGTCCTCGTCTTTCGTATCCTACCGGATCTACGAGCAGGTCAGCTGCTACACCCCCGCAGGCGACGTCGCCCTTTGGTTCATGTACCAGCCGTTGCTGATGAACAAGAGCACCTTCGACGGTCTGACCGAGGATCAGCAGAATGCGCTGCGCGCCGCCGCTGAAAAGGCGCAGGCCTATTACCTGGAAGAAGCCAAGAAACAGGACGCCGCTTCGGCCGAGGTGTTCGCCGAGGCTGGTGTCGAGATTGCCGAGATGTCTGCCGAGGATTTCGAGGCCTGGCGTCAGCTGGCAATGGAAACCTCCTACAAGAAGTTTGTCGAAGAGGTGGCAGACGGGCAAAAGCTGCTGGACCTTGCATTGGCGGTCGAGTGATCCCCCTCGATCGACTGCCTGCGGAGTGGCCCTCGAGCCGCTCCGCCCTTTGTTACCTTTCAACTACGGGAGATGCTGATGGCCAGCCATAGCAATGCCGCCATTGCCCGATCCGGCAACAACTCCTTTCTGCGTCTCGCTGCGGCGCTGTCGACCCTTGCGGGCTGGTGTGCCGCTGCGATGATCGTTGCAGCGGTTGCCATCACCTGCCAGATGATCGTGGTGCGATTCGTCCTGAACGGGTCCACCATCTGGCAGACCGAAGCCGTGATCTATCTGGTCATTGCCGCAACCCTGGTCGGTCTGCCCTACGTGCAGCGGCTGCGCGGCCATGTGAACGTCGATCTGATCCCGCTGTCGTTGGCACCACGCGCCCGGTTTGTACTGGCGGTTCTGACGGCGATGCTGTCGATCGCAATCACCGCAGTCATGCTGTGGTACGGCTTTGAATACTGGCATTTCGCCTGGGAGCGCGGCTGGCGGTCGGACACCGTCTGGGGTGTGCGCCTTTGGATTCCCTATCTCTCGATCCCCGTCGGCTTCGGTCTCTTGCTGCTGCAACTGGTTGCAGATCTGGTGGCCGTGCTGACCGGCATCGATAAACCATTTGGACTGGAGTAAGGCTGATGGACCCGCTTCTGCTCGGCGGCATCGTGGCACTGGCCACCATTGTCGTATTGTTTTCCGGCGTTTCGGTAGCCATTGGCCTGCTGATCGTTTCCGCCGGTTTCCTGATCGTCTTCGACGGCCCGCGTTCGCTGGAGCTGATGCCGGAAATCCTGTTCGGCAAGCTGGACAACTTCGCGCTGCTGTCCATCCCGATGTTCATCATCATGGGCGCCTCGATTGCTTCGACCCGTGCGGGAGCCGACCTGTACGAGGCGTTGGAACGCTGGCTGACACGTATTCCCGGTGGGCTGGTGGTGTCCAACCTTGGCGCCTGCGCCCTGTTCGCGGCGATGTCGGGCTCGTCACCCGCGACCTGTGCGGCCATCGGCAAGATGGGCATCCCCGAGATGCGCAAGCGCGGTTACCCGGACGGCGTTGCCGCTGGCTCGATCGCGGCGGGTGGTACGCTGGGCATCCTGATCCCGCCATCGGTCACCATGATCGTCTACGGAATCGCCACCGAAACCTCGATCGGGCGCCTGTTTCTGGCGGGGGTCATCCCGGGGCTGCTGCTGGTGGGGTTGTTCATGGCGTGGTCTCTGTATTCCACCTGGCGGTCGGGTGACGCGACGCTGCTGGCATCGGGCAGCTACAGTTGGCGTCAGCGGTTCGAGATCCTGCCGCGGGTGCTGCCGTTTCTGGCCATCATCCTCGGCGTGCTGTACGCGATGTACGGTGGCATTGCGACACCATCGGAAACCGCCGCGGTGGGGGCGCTTTTGTGCCTGCTGATCGCGGTCATCATTTACAAGCTGTGGAACCCGCGCGATCTCTGGGTGGTGCTGCGCGACAGCACCAAGGAAAGCGTGATGATCCTGTTCATCGTCGCGGCCGCGGGCGTGTTTTCCTACATGCTGTCATCGTTGTTCATTACTCAGGCAATCGCCGAGTGGATTGGCACGCTGGAGGTGAACCGCTGGGTGCTGATGGGGGCGGTGAATGTCTTTCTGCTGATTGCGGGCTTTTTCCTGCCACCGGTTGCGGTGATCCTGATGGCAGCGCCGATCCTCTTGCCGATCATCACGACCGCGGGCTTCGATCCGATCTGGTTTGCGGTCGTACTGACCATCAACATGGAAATCGGGCTGATCTCGCCGCCGGTAGGGCTGAATCTGTACGTCATCAATGGCATTGCGCCCGACATCTCGCTGAAGACGATCCTGACCGGTTCCTTGCCTTTCGTGGCCTGCATGGTGCTGGCGATCGTGCTGCTGTGCCTGTTTCCGGGACTGGCCACCTGGCTGCCCAATCTGGTGATGGGGGCCCCAGTATGAGCCTGCTTGCAGAGCTTCTGTCCACCGTCTTCGAGCGGCGCCAGCGCCGCGAGGCGGCCGCGGCGCCCGACGGCCGCCCGCTGGAGGAGCTGGCCAGCGCGCTGGTCGGCTCCACCGGGGAGACTTCGGGCCTGGCGCTGGCGGAGGAGATACTGGCGCGGTTCAAGGCATTGGACGATGAGGGTAAACGCGCCTTTTTCCGCCATCTGGCAATGGAAATGAACATCGCGCCGGAGACCGTCCGGGCGACGCTGGATGCCTATGAGAAGAACCCTTCGAAGGCGAGCTACCGCGCCTTCATGGCGGCTTCCGAGCCGCGGCGGCAGGAATTGATCCGCAGGCTGAACAAAGTGCCGGACGCCACGGGTGCCTTGGTTCGGATGCGCGCGGATCTTTTGCGGCTGGGCCGTGGCGAGCCGGAACTGGAGGCGTTGGATCTGGACTTTCGCCACCTGTTCGCCAGCTGGTTCAATCGCGGTTTTCTGGTGTTGCGACCGATCAGTTGGGAAAGCCCGGCACATATATTGGAAAAGATCATCGCCTATGAAGCGGTGCACGCAATCGGCAGTTGGGATGACTTGCGTCGCCGTCTCCAGCCGTCTGACCGGCGCTGCTTTGCCTTCTTTCATCCCTCCATGCCGGATGAGCCTTTGATCTTTGTGGAGGTGGCGCTGACGCGGGACGTCCCCAGGTCGATTCAGGCACTGCTTGCCGAGGACCGTGAGGCGATGCCGGCCGAGGATGCCACCACCGCCGTCTTCTACTCGATTTCTAACTGCCAGGCCGGTCTCGCCAGCATCTCCTTTGGCAACTCGCTGATCAAGCAGGTGGCCAGCGACCTGGCGGCGGAGCTGTCGGGGCTGGACACTTTTGTTACCCTGTCGCCGATCCCCGGGCTGAGCAAATGGATACGAGAAGAGGGGATTGATATGCCTCTGCAGGACGCGGAAGGCATGCGTGCAATCTCGGCGCGATACCTGCTGACCGCGAAAAACAAGCGAGGCCAGCCCTATGATCCCGTGGCGCGGTTCCATCTTGGAAATGGGGCGATCGTCCACGCTGTTCATGCTGACGCCGATACATCGCCGAAAGGGCGTGCGCAGTCCGGCGGAGCCATGGTCAATTATCTTTACGATCTCGGGAAAACCGCGCAGAACCACGAACGTTTCGCGGAGACCCAAGAGGTGATTGCCGCGGCCGGGGTGCAGACCCTGGCGGCCGCCGCAAGCGCACAGGCACAAGAAAGGCATTCAAATGGCTAACCCATTGTTCGACCGTCTGTTCGGCATCCATGCTGGCAAGGCGACACCATTCCTGCATTTGCCGGACGGTGAGATCGTGACACACCAAGATTTTCTGGGCCGCGCGGCGCAAATCGCCAATGTGTTCGCCCAAACGGGCCTGGAACCGGGGGACCGTGTCGGGGCGCAGGTCGAAAAATCGCCGGAAGCGCTGGCACTATATGCCGCTTGTGTGCAGGCCGGGTTGATTTTCCTGCCGCTGAACACGGCCTATACCGCCGACGAGCTGACTTATTTCATAGAAAACAGCGGTGCCTCCGTGGTGATCTGCGATGGTCGCCGCGAAGCGACGTTGGCCCCGATTGCCAAACGGCTCGGCGCGGCGGTGGAAACGCTCAATGGCGACGGCTCTGGCACATTGATGGACCAGGCCGCCGCCATGCCGCTGGCCTTTGCCACGGTGGATCGGGAGGGCGATGATCTCGCCGCGTTTCTTTATACCTCGGGGACGACAGGGCGCTCCAAAGGGGCGATGCTGACGCAGGATAACCTGCTGTCCAATGCAGAAACCCTGGTGCAGGAATGGCGTTTCACCGCCAGTGACGTCCTGCTTCATGCGCTGCCGATCTTTCACACCCACGGTTTGTTCGTCGCGAGCAACGTCACCTTGGCGGCGGGGGGCAGCATGATCTTTCTGCCGAAGTTCGAAGTCGACGTCGTGCTGGAGAAGTTGCCGCAAGCCACCACCATGATGGGGGTGCCGACGTTCTACACGCGCCTTTTGGGCGACGACAGGTTCACCCGAGAGCTCGCAGAACCGATGCGGCTGTTCATCTCTGGCTCGGCACCGCTGCTGGCGGAAACCCATGTCCAGTTCGAACAGCGGACAGGTCATCGCATTCTGGAACGCTATGGGATGACAGAGACCAATATGAACACTTCCAACCCCTATGACGGGGAGCGCCGCGCAGGCACGGTTGGGTTTCCCCTGCCGGGTGTCGAGCTAAAGATCACGGATGCCGAAAGTGGCGAGGTCTTGCCGCAGGGGGAAATCGGCCAGATCGAGGTGCGCGGTCCGAATGTGTTCAAGGGCTACTGGCAGATGCCGGAAAAAACGGCGGCAGAATTGCGCGAAGACGGGTTCTTCATCACCGGCGATCTGGGGCGTATCGACGAAGACGGTTATGTGCATATCGTTGGCCGCAACAAGGATCTGATCATTTCGGGTGGCTACAACATCTACCCCAAGGAGATTGAGCTGGTATTGGACGAGCAGCCTGGCGTACTGGAAAGTGCGGTGATCGGCGTCCCACACCCTGATTTTGGCGAGACGGTGCTGGGAATCGTCGTACCGGTCTCCGGTCAGTCCCCGGATCTGGAGGCCATGATGGTGGCGGTGCAGCAGTCGCTGGCGCGGTTCAAACATCCACGCAAGTTGATCCTGCTTGATGAGTTGCCGCGCAACACCATGGGCAAGGTGCAGAAGAACATCCTGCGAGAGCGGTACAAGGACATGTTCGTCGGTTGATTTCCGTCGGGAGGCGGTCGGGCAGGGCTCCGCCCAGCCCCCCCCAACCCGAAGCTGAGACTGGTTTGACGAGGGCGGTGTCGGGTGCCAACAGGTGGGCCATGTGTTCCGCTCCTTGCGTCGGTACCCGCAGGCCATGACAATTCAAGAAGGGTGTGCTGGTGATGGTCAACCAGGCCACCGGCTTGATAAAATCGCTGGTTGGGATCAACCTCTGTGTCGCAGCCAATGTGACCCCGCTGCCCATAGAACCCGTTGCGCGGGGCGGGCTGACATTTCTGGTCGCTTGCCTTCTCGGCTTGGCGGTGATCGGGCTTGTGCCGCAACTGGCAACCCCGCTGCTGCAGACAGAAAGCTACCGAGATCGAGGAGACCTTTCATGACCCAGAGAACTGCCATTGTCACCGGTGCCGCGCGCGGCATCGGCCTCGCCAGCACCAGGCAATTTCTGGCAGAGGGGCGGCGCGTCGCCATGATCGACCGCGACGCCAAGGCCCTGATGGCCGAAGCCTCGCAGATGGAGGGTGTGTTACCGATCGTCTGTGACGTGTCAAAGCCGGACGAGGTGGCGATCATGATCGATACCTGCGCTGCGCAACTCGGCCGTATCGATGCCCTGGTGAACAATGCCGGCGTCGCGGATTTCGGCCCGATCGAGGAAACCGGCTTTGATCGCTGGCGCCGCGTGATGGCAACCAATCTCGACGGTGTCTTCTTGTGCTCGCAGGCCGCAATTCCGCACCTCAGGGAAACCCGCGGGGCCATTGTCAACATTGCCTCGATATCGGGGCTGCGTGCCTCGACGCTGCGGGTGGCCTACGGGACTTCCAAGGCCGCTGTGATCCAATTGACACAACAACAGGCGGTGGAACTGGGAGAATATGGAATCCGCGCAAACTGCGTTGCGCCGGGGCCCGTGCGCACCAAGCTGGCGATGGCGGTTCACAGCCAAGAGATCATTGACGCTTATCACGACGCCATCCCCTTGAACCGATACGGCACCGAGGACGAAATCGCTTCGGTGATCGTGTTCCTGTGTTCGGAAAAGGCCAGCTATGTGACGGGGCAGACCATTGCGTCGGACGGTGGGTTTCAGGCTACCGGCGTCGGGCTGCCTGCGTTGCGGCGCTGAGCCAAACCGCACACTGTGTATCTTCGCACGCCAGCCGTGCCGCACCGCACGATATTCACGCGCTTCTGTGATCTGTTTCATAGTCGGTTACCGGGCGTGACATGCTAATCCCACGGCAAACGGGCGATCCTGAGATTGTGTCGCCCGCGTCGACGCTTCGTTGTCCGGTCTGCGCGCCGGATTGCATCAACTGAAATGGGACAGCAGCCGTGAGCCTGCCGCAGAAGACCGCCCCGTCGGGCTGTACCAGTTGGTTGGAACCTGCGTTCCGGCCGAGGCGCTGCCTGGCCCCGCACATCCAGACCATATGGGTCGATTTCAAGCACCGCGCGGCGGTTGCCGGGAGAAAACCATGAATTTGCTTTGCAACATAATGCGACTGTCAAAAGGGACAGCTGCGGTCCTGTTGGCTCTTGCCGCGGCTCCGGCCACGGCGCAGGAAGGACGCCCGCCCCAGCCCGTGACCGTGGTAACTCTGCAATCCGAGGACGTGACGCTGACTTCGGAGCTGCCGGGTCGGGTTGTGGCGCTCGGGGTCGCGGAAGTTCGCCCGCAAGTGTCTGGCATCATCGTTGAACGGCTGTTCCAGGAAGGTGGCCTGGTTGCCGCGGGCGATCCGCTGTATCGCATCGATGATGCGATCTACAAGGCGCGCGTTGCCCAGGCCCGGGCCAGCGTAGCCCAGGCTAAGGCAAATCTGACAGCTGCGGAAAAAGAGGAAAACCGCCTTGCGGAATTGTTCCAGCGCGGCGTTGCCAGCCAGCAGGCGATCGACGATTCCGTGGCTGCGCGTGATGCTGCGCGCGCCGGTCTCTTGGTGGCTGAAGCGCAACTGCAGGCGGCTGAGATCGATCTTGAACACACGGTCATCAAGGCCCCCCTGTCCGGGCGAGTGGGGCGAGCCCTTACCACTCAAGGCGCGCTGGTGACCGCGCAACAGGCCGACGCGCTGGCGGTTATCCGGCAGATCGACAGTGTCTACGTGGATGTCACGGCCTCGACCGCCGATGTGCTGCGCTATTCCCGCGCCAGAGACGAGAGGGAAAAGGGTGCCAACGAACCTGCTCTGGACCCGACTGTAACGCTGACCCTTGCAGACGGGATGAGTTTCGAACATCGCGGAACGCTTCTGGCCGCTGAGCCGCAGGTTGACCCGCAGACCGGTGTGGCAGTTCTGCGGCTGAAATTTCCCAACCCGGACGAATTGTTGCTGCCGGGCATGTACGTAAAGGCACATGTGCCGGTGGGTCTGGCCCACAATGTTGTTCTGGCACCGCAACGTGGCGTCGGGCGGGATCGACGGGGCCAGCCGACGGCTATGGTCGTGAACGATGACAACGTGGTGGAGGCACGCGTGCTGACGGTGCTGGGGTCTCGGGGAAGTGACTGGATCGTCTCAGAGGGGCTAGCGGCAGGTGATCGACTGATCGTTGCGGGTCTGCAAAAGATTGCCCCCGGCGCGATAGTCGCTCCGGAAGAATTCCACACCGCTGCCCTGGCATCGCAACATTAGGCCGCGGATCGCCAGAGCATTTGGCAAGGATAAGAAATGGCACGTTATTTCATTGACCGCCCGGTTTTTGCCTGGGTGATTTCGATCCTCCTGATGGGGGTCGGGGTTCTGGCCGTCATGGTGTTGCCGGTGGCGCAATATCCGCAGATCGCGCCGCCGACGGTGGAGGTGAGCGCCAGCTATCCCGGCGCTTCGGCCCAGACGGTGAACAATACCGTCACCCAAGTAATCGAAGAGCAGATGACCGGGCTCGACGGTCTGCGCTACATCAATTCCTCATCGACCTCTACCGGCTCCGCGTCGGTGACACTGACCTTCGAGACCGGGACCGATCCGGACATCGCGCAGGTCCAGGTTCAGAACAAGCTCAGCCAAGCCACGCCGCTACTGCCCGAAGCCGTGCAGCGGCAGGGGGTGACGGTGCGCAAATCTTCCGGCGGTTTCCTCCTGGTTGCGGCACTGGTCTCGACCGATGGGCGGCTGGATGCCGTTGATCTGTCGGACTACATGGTGTCGAGCATGGTCGACGAGTTCAGCCGCCTTGAAGGTGTTGGGGATGTACAGGTTTTCGGGGCGCAATATGCCATGCGGATCTGGCTCAACCCCGAGCAATTGGCGGCATTCGAACTTAGCCCTGGGGATATCGTCCAGGCTGTTTCGCGTGAGAACGCCCAGGTCTCGGCGGGGGCCTTCGGCTCCTTGCCGGCGGTCGAGGGCCAGGCGCTGAACGCGACCATCACGGCCCAGTCTTTGCTGTCGACCCCGGAAGACTTCGAGCAGATCGTGGTGCGCGCCGAGACAGACGGCGGACTTGTCCTGCTGCGTGACGTCGCGCGTGTGGAGATCGGTGCCGAGAACTACACAACATCGGCCCGTTTCAACGGCTCGCCAACGGCTGGCATGGCGATCCAGCTCGCGTCCGGTGCCAATGCTCTGGAGACCGCGGAGCGGGTGAAGGCGCGGCTGGAGGAAGTCTCACAATTCTTCCCGGAAGGCGTGGAATATGTGGTGCCTTATGACACTACGCCTTTTGTGAAGATCTCGATCGAAGAGGTGGTGAAAACCCTGTTCGAGGCAATTGTGCTGGTGTTCCTTGTGATGTTCCTGTTCCTGCAGAACCTGCGGGCCACGCTGATCCCGACTCTGGCGGTGCCGGTGGTGCTGTTGGGAACATTCGGGGTGATGGCGGTCTTCGGATTTTCCATCAACACCTTGACGATGCTGGCCATGGTGCTGGCGATCGGCCTGTTGGTGGATGATGCCATTGTCGTGGTCGAAAACGTTGAACGGATCATGGAGGAAGAAGGCCTTGATCCGGTAGCAGCCACCCGCAAATCGATGGGGCAGATTACCGGCGCGTTGATCGGTATCGCGCTGGTGCTCTCGGCCGTTTTCGTGCCGATGGCGTTCTTTGGCGGGTCAACCGGGGTAATCTATCAACAGTTCGCGATCACCATCGTCTCGGCGATGATGCTGTCCGTTGTGGTGGCGTTGACGCTGACTCCGGCCCTCTGTGCCACGATGTTGCGAAAGCCGGACCATGCGGCCAGGGCCCGCGGCGTCTTTGGCCTGTTCAACCGGGCGTTCGATCGACTGACCCGCGGCTATGGGGCGACCGTTGGCTATGTCATCCGCCGCCCGCTGCGCATTGGCGTGCTGTACCTGATGATCGGCGCGCTGATGGTGAGCCTGTTCCTGCGCACCCCGACCGGGTTCTTGCCGGAAGAAGATCAGGGCATCCTGTTCACTCTGGTCCAGGGGCCGACCGGCAGCACGGCCGAGGCTACCGAAGACGTGCTCAAGCGTTTGGAAACCCATTACCTTGAAACCGAGGCCGATAACGTGAGCTCATTGTTCACCGTGCGTGGTTTCAGTTTCGCCGGGCAGGGCCAGAACATGGGTCTCGCCTTTGTGAGCCTCAAGGACTGGGACGAGCGCAGCACGCCGGACCGCAGCGCCCAGGCAATTGCGGGACGGGCCTTTGGGGTCTTTTCCCAGATCCGTGAAGCATTTGTCTTTCCGATCGTGCCACCCTCGGTGATCGAGCTGGGCAACGTCAGCGGTTTTGATTTCTACCTTCAGGCTCGTAACGGCCAGACGCACGAGGAGCTTGTCGCGGCGCGTAATCAGCTTATGGGACTGGCGGCGCAAAGCAGCAAGATCGCCTCGATCCGTCCGAACGGGTTGGAAGATGCGGCGCAGTTCAATCTGGATGTGGACTGGCGGGCTGCGGGGGCCATGGGCCTGTCCGCCACCGATGTGGGTGACCTGCTTTCGGTTGCCTGGGCGGGCCGCTACGTGAACGACTTTCTCGACCGGGGGCGTATCAAGCGTGTCTATGTACAGGGCGATGCGCCCTACCGCATGGTGCCCGAGGACATCGAACAATGGCGTGTTCGCAATGCGTCCGGCGGTATGGTGCCCTTCTCCAACTTCGCCAAGGCCAGCTGGCAGTTCGGACCGCAGGGGCTTTACCGGTACAACGGCGTGGCCGCCATTCAGTTGCAGGGTAGCCCGGCTGCCGGTGTGACCACCGGGGAGGCGATGGCCGAAATCGAAGCGCTGGTGGAACAGTTGCCACCGGGCTTCCAGGTCGCCTGGACCGGGTTGTCGCTGGAGGAGCGCGAGGCCGGGGATCAGGCTGCACTTCTCTATGCGCTGTCGCTCGCCGCGGTCTTCCTTTGTTTGGCGGCCTTGTATGAAAGCTGGTCAATTCCTTTTGCCGTAATGCTGGCGATGCCAATCGGTGTCGTTGGTGCCCTGGTGGGCGCGTGGATCGGGGGTTTCGAAAACGGCGTCTATTTCCAAGTGGCGCTGCTGACTGTGATTGGCCTGACCGGCAAGAACGCCATTCTGATCGTCGAATTTGCCCGCGACAAGGTCGAGGCCGGCGAGGCCTTGCTGGCGGCGGTGGCGGATGCCTCGCAACAGCGTTTCCGTCCGATCCTGATGACGTCCATGGCGTTTTCGCTTGGTGTTCTGCCGCTGGTCCTGTCGTCCGGGGCCGGGGCAGGTGGTCGCACGGCAATGGGCTCCGGTGTCATGGGCGGCGTCATTTCAGCCACTGTTCTGGGTGTGCTGTTCGTACCGCTGTTTTTTGTCGTGATCCATCGCTTGACCCGTCTGAGGCAGAAGCGTCCGGCGGTCGCCTGATGTCTACGCGGCCTGGATTGGCTGTACAAAAAGAGCCAGACCTGCCTCGCGCCGGTCTGGCTCATCCTGAATATGCCGTGGTGCCAACGCGGCAAACCCCGCGGCAGGTTGTAGTTATCGCAGCCGATTTTCTGTCGTTGCATCAAAAAGGAAGACATCGTCGTCGGAAAAGCCCAGGCTGACGGACGCACCCTCTTCCAAGCTGTCTTCGCCGCGGGTCTCGACAATGATCTTGGAACCGTCAGCGCAGATCAGGTGATCGTATGCAACCGCGCCCAGGCGTTCGCGCAGCTCCAGTGTCGCGGGCCCCTGCGGGCTGACCGTTATGTGCTGTGGTCGCAGACCGACGATGACCTTGGCGCCATCGGCTGGCAGCGCGACAGAGGTGATGATCTCCCGTCCGCCAAAGGCCGCGACGGTGACCTTGCCACCGCGCACTTCGCCTTCGACGAAGTTCATGCTGGGGGAGCCAATGAAACCCGCGACGAACCGATTGTCAGGATCGTTGTAGAGATCCATCGGCTTGCCGACCTGCTCGACCCGACCGGCCCGCAGCACCACGATCTTGTCAGCGAGTGTCATCGCCTCGACCTGGTCGTGGGTCACATAGATCATGGTCGCGCCGATTTCCTTGTGCAGCCGGGCGATTTCGACCCGCATATCAACCCGCAGTTCGGCATCCAGGTTGGACAACGGTTCATCAAACAGAAAGACTTCCGGGCCGCGCACGATCGCCCGTCCGATGGCGACACGCTGGCGCTGGCCGCCGGACAGTGCCTTGGGTTTGCGCTTCAGATACTGGTCGAGCTTCAGGATGCGGGAGGCTTCGGCGACTTTGGCCTTTATCTCCTCCTTCGGATGACCCGTCATCTTGAGGCCGAACCCCATGTTTTCCTCGACGGTCATATGGGGGTAAAGCGCATAGGACTGGAACACCATGGCCACACCACGTTCAGCGGCATCCAGATGGGTGACATCGCGGTTGCCGATGTGGATCTTGCCTGCAGTTGTTTCCTCCAGCCCTGCGACCATCCGCAACAGGGTGGACTTGCCACAACCCGAGGGTCCCACGAAGACGCAGAATTCGCCATCCTCGATCTCGAGGTTGACATCGAAGATGGTCTGGACTTCGCCGTATCTCTTTACAGCATTGGTCAATGTGACGCCGGTCATGCGTGTTTATCCTTTCTGCCGACGCGGGCAAATTCAGGCCCGGCGCCGCTCCTCCTTCAGGTGGGGAACTGCCAGTTTTCGGCAGCTTCCGCGATCTCTTGTGCTGTCTTCAAAAGCAGTGGCTGCAGCGCCGTGAGCCCTTCCAGCGACTGTCGTTCGGTCGATGATGTGATCGACAGCCCCCCCATTACCCGTCCCTTGGATGAAAGGATCGGTGCGGCGATGCAGATGATGCCGGGTTCATGTTCTTCGCGGTCAAAGGCAATGCCCTGCGTGCGGATGGCGTCGAGCTCGGCGCGGAAGGCGGCTTCGTCGCCCAAGGTGTGCGGCGTATGCCGGAAGAATGCCTGGCGGCGAATGGCATCCTCGCGGGCGTCTCCATCAAGATGCGCGATCATCGCTTTGCCGACACCGGTGCAATAACCGGGGCCGATCTTGCCGGCCTGGCTGAACATTTCTATCGGGGTGCGGGCGTTGCGCTTGTCGACATAGAGCACCTGGCCCCGGTCCAGCTGTGCCAGGTGGATGGTCTCCCCCACCTCTGCCGACAGGGCATCCAGATGCGCACGGGCGATCGGCGCGAGCGAGCTTTGCCGCCAGGCCGCATGCGCGAGGCGCACCAGCCGTAAACCGGGGGAATAAGCCTGCTGCTCCTCGTCGAAACAAAGCATCCCCTGATTCGTCAGCGTCTGGACCAATCGGTAGAGCGTGGCCTTGGGGTGCGGTGAGGCCGAGAGCAACTCGCCGAACCGCACAGGTCGCCCGTATTCGGCAACCTTATCCAAAACTTCCAAGGCTTTTCCGACGGTTCCGTCAGTGCCGCGCTGCGGCGTGTCCGGCGTTGCCATTGCTGTCCTCCCTAACGTCCCTGTCCCCGAAGGTGAAGAGACTGTTGACATTCATAGCCAGACTCTTCCATGGTTTCAATAGTTGGAAACTGGTTCCATTATTTGAAACCAATGACCGGCAGTCAACATGGGAGGATACAATGAACTTGCTGAAGGGAACGGTTGCAGGTCTTGCGATGGCCGCCGGTTTGGCCGCATCGGCGCAGGCTGCAGAGCTGAGCGGGACGCTCAAGATTTTCTCGGATATGTCGAACCCGGCGCCGCGGGCAGTGATGGAGAAGCTGGCGTCGGATTTCGACGCGCTGCATCCCGATCTGAAGGTCGAGCTGACCGTGATCGACCGCGAAGCCTACAAGACCCAGATCCGCAACTTCCTGACCGCCAACGCGCCGGATGTTGCCAACTGGTATGCTGCCAACCGCATGCGCCCCTATGTCTCTGCCGGTCTGTTCGAGGATGTGTCGGATCTCTGGGCCGAACCCGAGATCGCCGATAACCTCGCCTCGACCAAAGGGGCGATGACGCTGGACGGTAAGCAGTGGGGCGTGCCCTATACCTATTACCAGTGGGGCGTTTACTACCGCGAGGACATCTACAACGAGCTTGGATTGGAAGAGCCCAAGGATTGGGAAACTTTCAAGGCAAACTGCCAGAAGATCCTGGACAGCGGCAAGAAGTGCTTCACCATCGGCACAAAGTTCTTGTGGACCGCGGGTGGCTGGTTTGACTACCTCAACATGCGCACCAACGGCTATGATTTCCACATGGCGCTGACCAACGGCGAGGTGGAATGGACCGACGAGCGCGTCCGCCAGACCTTTGCCAACTGGCGCGAGCTGATCGACATGGGCGCGTTTATCGACAACCATCAGTCCTATAGCTGGCAGGAAGCGCTGCCCTTCATGGTCAATGGTGAGGCCGCGGCCTATCTGATGGGCAACTTCGCGGTGGCCCCCCTGCGTGAGGCCGGACTGAGCGACGAGCAGCTTGATTTCTACCAGTTCCCGGTTATCAACCCGGATGTGGAACTGGCGGAGGATGCGCCGACGGATACCTTCCACATTCCGGCTGCCGCCGAGAACAAGGAAGCTGCACGCGAATTCCTGCGCTACGTGGTTTCTGCCGACGTGCAGACCGAGATCAACGCGGGTGATGCGCTCGGGCAGCTCCCGGTCAATGCGTCCTCCTCTGTGGATGATGACGAGATGCTGAACCAGGGGTTCGAGATGCTGTCGTCGAACAGCCCCGGTGGCATCGCGCAGTTCTTTGACCGCGACGCCCCGGCCGAGATGGCCTCGGTGGCGATGGAGGGTTTCCAGGAGTTCATGGTGTTCCCCGACAACCTGGACGACATCCTGAACCGGCTCGAAAAGGCCCGCCAGCGGATCTACTGAACCTGAAATCCCGGGCGGGGATTTTCCCGCCCGGACCGTCCGCATGGCCATCGGGCCGCGCGGCCGACCTGTACTAACTTTCCGCCCGCCCGCTCTGAGATGATCCTGAGCGAGATGCGTGTATCCGGGAGATACGCCCTTGGCTGACATCACGACTTCCCTCAACGAGGCGGCGCCGGGCTGGATCCGGCGCAATCGCCAGACGCTTGCCCCGGTTCTGTTCCTGCTGCCGGGCGTGCTGTTCTTTCTGTTCTACGTGATCTTTCCGATCCTCCAGAGCTTCAATCTGTCGTTCTATCGCTGGGACGGGCTGGGAGAGCCGGTTTACGTCGGCATGGAAAACTACGCCGAGTTGTTGGATGACCGGGCCTTTGAAGTCTCGATGTGGAACAACGCGAAATGGCTGCTGCTGTACCTGCTGGCAATTCCGGCGGGGTTGGGGATTGCGCTGTTCCTGAACCAGAACGTGGTTGGCATCCGCCTGTACAAGTCATTGTTTTTCTTTCCGTTTGTGATCAGCCAGGTGGTCGTGGGGCTGGTGTTCAGCTGGTTCTACGATCCGACTTTCGGCCTGTTGAACCAGATCCTTGGTTTCTTCGGCTTTGGCACGCTCAACGTGCTGGGGGATCCGACCCTGGTGACCTACGGCATCATCGTGGCCGGGCTCTGGCCGCAGACTGCCTATTGCATGATCCTCTATCTGACCGGGTTGAACGCGGTGGACCCCGAACAGGTCGAGGCCGCGCGGCTGGATGGGGCCAAAGGGTTCAAGATGCTGTGGTACGTCATCATCCCGCAGCTGCGGCCTGCGACCTTCATTGCCTTCGTGGTGACCATCATCGGCGCGCTGCGCTCGTTTGACCTGATCTCCATCATGACCAACGGCGGCCCGTTCGGCTCGTCGCGGGTGCTGTCATTCTACATGTTTGAAAAGGCGCTGTCGGAATATGGCTTTCGCATGGGCTATGGCGCGGCCATCGCGGTGGTGCTGTTCCTGATCATGTTGCTGTTCATCGCCTATTTCCTGTGGTCGATGTACCAAGAAGAGAAGGGGGGCCGCTGATGTTCCCGCGTCCGATCGAGAAATCCTCTCCCGCCTGGGCGGCCACCTATCAGGCGCTGGTGCCGATGGCGCTGATCCTCTGGCTGTTGCCCCTGATTGCAGTCGCTGTCTTCTCCATCAAGCCGGATGTGGATTTCACCACCGGCAACTACTGGGGCTGGCCCTCGGCCTTCAAAGGGTTCGAGAACTACGGCAAGGTGTTTTTTGCCTCCGACATGCCGCGCTATCTGCTGAATTCGGTGCTGATCACGGTGCCGACCGTCATCGGCGCGGTTGCGCTGTCCTGCATGACCGGCTTCGCTCTGGGCGTGTACAAGTTCCGCGGCAACCTCTTGCTGTTCTTCATGTTCGTGGCGGGCAACTTCGTGCCCTTCCAGATCCTGATGGTGCCGGTGCGCGACCTGACGCTGGACATGGGGCTCTACAATACCAAGCTGGGGCTGGTGTTGTTCCATGTCGCCTTCCAAACCGGTTTCTGCACCCTGTTCATGCGCAACTTCATCCGGGCGCTGCCGTTTGAACTGATCGAAGCGGCGCGGGTCGAGGGCGTGGCAGAATGGCGGATCTTCTGGTTCGTCGTGCTGCCCTTGATGAAGCCCGCGATTGCGGCGTTGTCGGTGCTGATCTTCACCTTCATCTGGAACGACTATTTCTGGGCGGTGGTGCTGACCCAAGGCGCGGAAAGCCAGCCGGTGACGGCGGGGATCACCTCGTTCAACGCGCAGTACCGCGCTGCCTATCACCTGATGAGCGCGGGCTCGATCGTGGCGGCGCTGCCGCCGGTGGCGATGTTCTTCCTGATGCAGCGGCACTTCATTGCCGGGCTGACCCTGGGGGCTGTGAAATGAGCGAGGCGTTGCAGTTCTGGCGTATTGATGCGCCGGGTCAGACGCTGGTGCTGTCATCGGACGGCGGTATTCCCGGCGCGTTGTACTGGGGGCCTGCGCTGCACCCGAAGACGGATCTGGCCGCGCTGTCCCACGCTTGCGAACAGGAGGTGACGGGCGGGATGATCGACCGGCTGCCGCCCCTGTCGCTGTGCCCCGAGGCGTCGCGGTCGTTCAAAGGCCAACCGGGTCTGGTGGCCTACCGGGATGACAAACCGCTGTATCCGCGCTTCCGGCTGGAAGTCACCGATGGAGCGGAGTTCACCTGCCGGGACAACGATCTGGGTCTGACGCTGACCTTCCTGTTCGAGGTTGTCGGCCAGACGATATCTGCGAAGGCAACGCTGGAAAGCGACGCGGAAATCACCCTTCATCACCTCGCCGCACCGGTGCTGCCGGGGCCGCAGATGGGGCAGGAGATCGTCGATTTCTCCGGCCGTTGGATCGGTGAATTCCAGGTGGAACGCGCGCCCTGGCGGGCGGGCATCCACAAGCGGGAAGCGCGCACGGGGCGTTCCGGGCACGAACATCCACCACTGGCGTATTTCCCCGAAGCCGGGGCAAGCAATACCCAAGGCACGGTTTTTGCCATGCATTATGGCTGGTCCGGCGGCCACGTCATGCTGGCAGAGGAATTGCCGTCGGGGCGGCGGCAGATCCAATGGGGCCACGCATGCGGCACACGGGCGGCTGGCACCCGTTTCGATACGGCTCCGCTGTATCTCGCGGTGTCGCAATCCGGCTTCAATGGCTGCGCCACCGCGTTTCAACGCCTGCTGCGCGACCATGTGGTGACTTGGCCCAAGCCGGAGACCCCGCCCCCGGTGCATTACAACTGCTGGGAAGCGGTCTATTTCGACCATGGCATGGCCGTCCTGGGCGAGATCGCCGAGCAAGCCGCAGCCTTGGGCGCGGAACGGTTCGTGCTGGATGATGGCTGGTTCGGAAGGCGCGATGACGACACCTCCAGCCTGGGCGATTGGGAAATTGACCGGCGCAAATGGCCCGATGGCCTGACGCCGCTGATCAATCACGTTGAACGCCTTGGGATGACATTCGGCCTTTGGGTCGAGCCGGAAATGGTGAACCTGGACAGTGATCTGGCGCGGGCGCACCCTGACTGGATCCTTGGGCCGCGGGACCAGATCGAAGGGCGCCAGCAGCGCGTTCTGGACCTGTCGAGGCCCGAGGTGCGGGACCACCTGTTCCGGAAGCTCTCGGCGCTGCTGCAGGACAACCGCATCGACTATTTGAAATGGGACCACAACCGGTTGCTGCCGATCGCAGATGCGGCCCAGACCGAGGGCATCTACGCGCTGCTCGGCGACCTGCGCCGCGCTTTTCCGAACGTCGAAATCGAAAGCTGCGCTTCGGGCGGCGGGCGGATCGATGCGGGCATTCTGAGCCTCACGCAGCGGGTCTGGCTGTCGGATAGCAACGACGCGCTGGAGCGGCTGCGCATTCAGCACGACGCAGCGCTGCTGCTGCCGATTTCCGTCGCCGGCTCGCATGTCGGGCCGCGGGTCTGCCACACGTCGGGTCGGACAATTGACATCCGCATGCGGGCGTGGATCGCCGCCCAGCGGCACATGGGGTTCGAGATGGACCCGCGCGAACTGACGGATGAGGAAGCAGAGGTTCTGAAACGTGTCACCAGCTGGTGGAAGGACAACCGGCACTGGCGGATGCAGGCGGATATCCTGCGCCTCGACAGTGCCGACGCCAGCGTGATTGCGGAACAGCAACTGGCGATGGATGGCAACCGGTTCGTGGTCTTTGCGGGCAAGGCGCGTTCTGCGCATCAGATCATGCCTCGTCCCTTGCGGTTGACCGGGCTGGATCCGGAGGCGCTCTATCGAATTGATCTCGTTAATCGCGACGAATTGCACCACCTCTCACGCGGGAACACCGCATTCAAGGATGGCCCGCTGGTGCTCAGCGGCCAGATTCTGATGCAGCAGGGGCTGACCCTGCCGTGGCAATTCCCCGAAACGATCTGGGTGATCGAAGGAGAAAGACAATGACCAAGGACCGCCGCAGCCAAGGCTGGTACGGCAAGCTGGACAAGGACGGCTTCATCCATCGTTCCTGGATGAAGAACCAGGGGTTTCCCGATCACGCCTTTGACGGGCGGCCGATCATCGGTATCTGCAACACTTGGTCCGAGCTGACACCCTGCAACTCCGGCCTGCGGGATCTGGCCGAAGGCGTGAAGCGCGGCGTCTGGGAGGCCGGGGGCTTTCCGGTGGAATTCCCGGTCATGAGCCTCGGCGAGACCCAGATGAAGCCGACCGCGATGCTGTTTCGCAATCTCCTGGCGATGGACGTCGAGGAGTCGATCCGCGCCTATGGCATCGACGGCGTGGTGCTGCTCGGCGGTTGCGACAAGACCACGCCTGGCCAGTTGATGGGCGCCGCCTCGGTTGATCTGCCGTCCATCGTCGTCTCCTCCGGGCCGATGCTCAACGGTAAATACCGCGGGCAGGACATCGGCTCCGGCACGGATGTGTGGAAATTCTCCGAAGCGGTGCGTGCAGGTGAGATGACGCTGAAGGACTTCATGAACGCTGAATCCGGCATGAGCCGGTCCAAGGGTGTCTGCATGACCATGGGCACGGCTTCCACCATGGCCTCACTGGTCGAGGCGATGGGCATGTCGCTGCCTACGAACGCCGCGCTGCCGGCGGTGGACGCGCGGCGGATGGCGCTGGCGCATCTGACCGGCAAGCGGATTGTCGAGATGGTCGAGGAAGACCTGAAACCGTCGGACGTATTGACCAAGGCCGCGTTCGAAAACGCGATCCTTGCCAATGCCGCCGTGGGCGGATCGACAAATGCCGTGGTGCATCTGTTGGCACTTGCCGGCCGTGTGGGGGTGGAACTTGATCTGAAGGATTTCGAGATCGGGTCCGAGATCCCACTGCTGGTCAACTGCATGCCCTCGGGCAAATACCTGATGGAGGATTTCTGTTACGCTGGCGGCATGCCCGTTGTGCTGAAGCAGTTGCAGGACCAAGGTCATCTGCGCAGCGCCAAAACGGTTCTGGGCGGCGACATCACTGCCTATGCCGATGGTGCGGAGTGTTTCAACGAGGATGTTATCCGTACATTTGATGCCCCGGTGAAACCCGCGGCGGGCTTGCGGGTGTTGCGCGGCAACCTGGCCCCCAACGGCGCCATCGTGAAACCCTCGGCAGCCTCGGATCATCTGCTGGAGCACGAGGGGGAGGCCTATGTCTTCGAGAGCATCGAGGACATGAAAGCCAATATCGACCGCGAGGACCTGCCGGTGACACCGGACACGATCCTTGTCCTGAAGGGCTGCGGGCCGAAGGGTTATCCGGGTATGCCGGAGGTCGGCAACATGCCGATTCCGCGTCGGCTGGTGACCCAAGGGGTGAAGGACATGATCCGCATCTCGGACGCGCGCATGTCCGGCACCGCATTCGGCACCGTGATCCTGCATGTTTCGCCCGAGGCGCAGGCGGGCGGGCCCCTTGCGCTGGTCCGGACCGGCGACCGTATCCGGGTGTCGGCGTCCAAGGGCGAGCTGGAGTTGCTGATCTCGGCCGAGGAAATGGACGCCCGCCGCGCCGCTTGGCAGCCCGACCCGCCGCATTACACCCGCGGTTATGCCAAGCTTTACATCGATCACGTGCTGCAGGCCGACAAAGGCGCGGATCTGGATTTCCTGGTGGGCAAGGATACCCGCCCAGTGACGAGGGAGAGCCACTGACATGGACCTGAACGCAACTTTCCGCGACCTCCAGGGCGCCTCTGTCTTCATCACTGGCGGAGGCTCGGGCATCGGTGCGGCCCTGACCGAGGGCTTCCTGCGCCAGGGCGCCAAGGTGGCTTTTGTCGGGCGCTCGGATGCCACTGAATTCGCTGATCGAATGGCAGAGGAGACCGGCAACAGGCCGTTGTTCATCCAATGCGACATCACCGACATTTCGGCCCTGAAGGCGGCAATTGATCAGGCGGCCAAGGCGCATGGCCCGGTCGGCGTGTTGGTCAACAACGCCGCGAACGACCAGCGCCACGCGACGCTGGAGGTGGACGAGGCATTCTGGGACTGGTCACAGGCGATCAACCTCAAGGCGTATTTCTTTGCCTGCCAAGCCGTGCTGCCGGGCATGCAGAAACTGGGCGGTGGCTCGATCGTGAACTTCACCTCGATCAGCTACATGATGGGCAACGCGGGCTACCCAGCCTATACCACGGCCAATGCCGGCATCAACGGCATGACCCGAAGCCTCGCGCGGGAATTCGGCGCTAATCGCATCCGGGTGAACGCGCTGGCACCGGGCTGGGTGCTGACCGAAAAGCAGCTCGACAAATGGGCCACCCCCGAGGCGCTGGCTGCGCACCTGGAGCGCCAGTGTCTGAAGGATCACCTCGCACCCCAGGACATTGTCGAGTCGACGCTGTTCCTGGCCTCCAAGGCCAGCCGCATGATTTCGGGTCAGGCGTTGGTGGTTGACGGTGGCGTCGTGGTGTCGGGATGATTGGCGCGGATCGCAAGGCGGTTTCATGGGTCTCGGCCGACTGGGGCACGTCGCACCTGCGGCTCTGGCCGATTGGTGCAGATGGCGCGCCGCTGGGCCGGATCGACTCGAACATGGGAATGTCGAACCTGAAGCCGAGGGAATACGAACCGACACTTCTGGCGCTGCTGAAGCCTTATCTGGATCCTGACAGACGCCTAGATGTGATTTGTTGCGGCATGGCGGGTTCCCGGCAGGGCTGGATGGAAGCCCCCTACGTCCGCGTGCCTTGTCCGCCACCATCATTTGGCACGGCGACGCAGATCAAGACGCAGGATGCCCGGCTCAGAGTGTATATCCTTTCCGGGGTAAAACAGGCCGACCCTGCAGATGTGATGCGTGGAGAGGAGACCCAGATTGCCGGAGTGCTGTCGCAGCAACCGGATTTTGACGGGGTCATCTGCCTGCCTGGCACCCATACGAAATGGGTGTCGGTTCGGAACCGCGAAATCACCGGCTTTGCCACGTTCCTGTCGGGGGAGCTGTTTCAGCTGGTGTGCAACCACTCCGTCCTGGGGCATACGCTGGCGCGTGAAGGCTGGGATGCTCCGGCTTTCGAAGCGGGTTGCAGGGATGGTGCGGCCAGTCCGGGCCGTCTTGCCAATGCGCTGTTTGGCCTGCGCGCCGGCGCTCTCCTGAGCGACCTTGATCCGGTAGCAGCGCGATCACGCGCCTCCGGTTACATCCTTGGCATGGAAGTCGCCGCGGTGCGCGATGAATGGCAGGGCAGGCCAGTGGTCATCGTTGGCGAAAATGAAATCGCGCAGGCCTACGCTGCGGCGCTGAGGTTACAGGACGCTGAGGCAGCGGTGATAGACGCAGAAACTGTAACGCTGGCAGGGCTTTGCGCGGCCCGGGCGGAAATGATGCGAGGATAGATTGATGAGCCGCAACCTGATCGCCATCCTGCGGGGGCTGACACCGCAGGAGGCGCTGCCCGTCACTGACGCGCTGATCGCCGCCGGGATCACCCGGATCGAAGTCCCGCTGAACTCTCCCCAGCCCTTTGACAGCATCGCGGAGATGGTCAGCCATGCGTCGGACCGGGCCTTGATCGGGGCGGGGACCGTGCTGGATCGGCAATCGGTCGCGCGCCTCAGGGAAATCGGTGCCGGGATGGTTGTCTCGCCCGATTGCAATCCGGAGGTCATTGAGGCGGCCAAAGCCTCCGGCATGCTCTCTTTCCCCGGCGTCTTCACCCCGACCGAGGCCTTCACGGCCTTGCGCGCGGGCGCCGATGGGCTGAAGTTCTTCCCGGCGTTCAAACTGGGGCTCGACGGCTTCAAGGCGCTGAAAGCGGTGCTGCCGCCGGACGCGGCGACCTATGCCGTGGGCGGTGTCGGACCGGCGAATTTCGCCGAGTGGAAGGCCGCGGGCATCAGCGGCTTCGGCATCGGGTCCAACCTGTTCAAGCCCGGCATGTCCGTCGCAGACGTTGTTGCGAATGCAAAAGACATGGTCCGCGCCTATGACGAGGTTTTCGCATGACCGCTGTGGTTTACAACACCACTGCCTGCACGCTGGGCGAAGGGCCGTTGTGGCACCCGGAGCGTCAGCAGCTGTTCTGGTTTGACATTTTGGGCAAGCGGCTGCTGACGGTCGAGGATGGGGAAGAGCAGGTCTGGCAGTTCGACGAATGCGTTTCTGCCGCGGGTTGGGTCGATCATGAGACCCTGCTGATGGCCAGCCAGACCGGCCTCTGGCGGTTTGACCTCGTCACCGGAGAGCGCAGCCTGATTTGCCCGCTTGAGGCTGACAACCCGGTGACCCGCTCCAACGACGGGCGCGCAGATCCCTGGGGCGGGTTCTGGATCGGGACCATGGGCTTCCATGCAGAGCCGGGGGCAGGGGCCATCTACCGCTACTATCGCGGCGAGCTGCGCAAGCTGGTCCCGAATGTGACGATTTCCAACGCCATCTGCTTTGTGCCGGACCGTTCTTGCGCCTATTACGCGGATACCGCTGTCGGCAAGATCATGCGCCAGCCGCTGGCCGCAGAAGATGGTTGGCCCGAGGGGGAAGCGCAGGTGCATATCGACCTCAGCGGCGAAGATTTTGGCGTGGACGGTGCGGTGGTGGACGCAGGCGGCAACCTGTGGAATGCGCAGTGGGGCATCGGCCGCGTGGCGTGCTACAGCCCCGAGGGCACCCTGCTCGAGACTGTCGCGGTGCCCACGCCGCAGGCCTCCTGCCCGGCCTTTGGCGGGACCGATCTGTCCACACTCTACATTACCACTGCGGCTGAGGGGGTGAATGCAGCACCCGCTGGCCAGACCTTCACCGCCTCGACTTCTGCGGTGGGGCAGCGTGAACACCAAGTTATCCTGTGAGACGGCCATGAAACGAACCCTAGGCGCCTGTTATTATCCTGAGCATTGGCCCGAGGAGATCTGGGCCGAAGACGCAGCCCGCATGGCGGCGGCGGGCCTCACGTGGATCCGCATCGGCGAATTCTCCTGGTCGAAGCTTGAACCGACCCCGGGCGAGTTGCACTGGGACTGGCTCGACCGCGCGATTGAAACGCTTGGGGCGCAGGGTCTCAAGGTTGTGCTGGGCACGCCAACCGCGACCCCCCCGCGCTGGATGGCAGAGCGGCACCCGGACATGTTCGCCGTGGATGAACAGGGCCGGGCGCGCGGATTCGGCTCGCGGCGGCACTATTGCTTCAGCCACAAGGGGTATCTTGGCGAAAGCCGACGGATCACCCGCCTGATGGCAGAACGCTACGGGGCCAATCCGCATGTGGCGGCCTGGCAGACCGACAATGAATACGGCTGCCATGACACGGTCATCAGCTATTCCGATGCCGCAAAGGCCGCTTTCCGAGACTGGCTGCGGGAAGCCTTTGACGGCGACATCGGTGCGCTGAACACAGCCTGGGGCAATGTCTTCTGGTCGATGGAGTACCGCAGCTTTGACGAGATCGGCCTGCCGAACCTGACCGTGACCGAGCCGAACCCGGCGCATGTCCTTGCCTTCAAACGGTTCAGCTCGGACCAGGTGGTAGCCTTCAACCGCGCGCAGGCTGAGATCATCAGGGAATTCTCCAACGCACCTGTTTCGCACAATTACATGGGGCGGGTGACGGAATTCGACCACTTCAAGGTTGGCAAGGATCTGGAGATCGCGACTTGGGACAGCTATCCTCTTGGCTTCCTCGAGGACCGCGTGGGCGCGACTGCGGAAGAGCAGCGTCGGTATGCGCGGCAAGGCGATCCCGACTTTCAGGCGCTGCATCACGATCTTTACCGCGCGGTTGGCCGCGGCCGCTGGTGGGTGATGGAGCAGCAACCGGGCCCAGTCAATTGGGCCCCCTACAATCCTTCGCCCTTGCCGGGGATGGTGCGGCTGTGGACCTGGGAAGCCTTTGCCCACGGGGCGGAGGCGGTCTGCTATTTTCGCTGGCGGCAGGCGCCCTTCGCGCAGGAACAGATGCATGCGGGTCTCCTGCGCCCGGACAGCAAGGATGCCCCTGCCATCGCCGAAGCCCGACAGGTGGCGCAGGAATTGCGTGAGGCACCCGTGGTTCAGCCTGCTCCGGCGCCGGTGGCGATCCTGTTCGACTATGACGCGGACTGGGCCTGGTCGACGCAGCCGCACGGGGCTGGGTTGAGCTATTTCCAGCTGATCCTTGATCACTACAAGGCGCTGCGCCGGGCAGGGCAGACGATCGACATCCTGCCGCCCGACACTCGGGATTTCACTGGATATAAGCTGATCCTCGCGCCGGGGCTGATGTATATGCCGCAGGATTTGAAGATCGCGCTTGCAGAAAGCGGAGCTGAGATCCTGTACGGTCCCCGCAGCGGCGCGCGGGACGGGCATTTCAGCATTCCCACCGACCCGCTGCCCCCCGCGCTGCCGGGGCTGGATGTGACGGTGTCCCGGGTCGAGAGCTTGCGGCCCGACATGCCGGTTGCGCTGAAGGATGGCGGCGCTGCGCACCTCTATCTGGAGGAGTTGGAGGGCCGTGCCAAGGTGGTGTTGGAAACGGAGGCCGGTGCTCCGGTTGCGCTTCGGGAGGGTCGACAGACCTATTGTGGAGGCTGGCTCGACGCAGCCGGGCTTGACCGTCTGATCGCGGTTCTGGCGGAGGCGGCGGGTCTGGCCTTGCGCTCAATGCCGGAAGGGGTGCGAACCCGCCGCACTGCAACGGAGGAGTTCTGGTTCAACCATCGCGCTGAGCCGGTACAGACGGAGGTTGGCCTGCTGCCAGCGGCAGGCGTGCTGCGGCGCCCTCTTTGACGAAACACTGCCCTTCCGCAGCATTGGAAGCGGAAGGGCTGGGTCGACAAGGTTGGCCGAGCCGTCGGCAAGGGGAGGCGAAAGCGAACAGCAACATGAATTGCCGTTCGCGTGTTTGGTCAGCGCGCCCGGAAGGGCCAGGTCGGGCTTGTCAGATGACAATTGACCTTTGCTTCGGCAGCCTGCCCACTTGATGTTGCGGACAAGAGGAAGGCTAGGCTTCGATGTGGTCGAATTTGCCTTTCGGTCTGCGGGCTTCCGGGTGTCTCCGGTCAACCCCAAGGATCAGAACAATGTTCTTGGCGACATAGATCGACGAATAGGTCCCCACCACAACACCAAAAGCAATGGCCAGCGCAAAGCTGCGGATGACGTCACCGCCGAACACCAGCAGGGCCAACAAGGCTGCCAATGTGGTTGCCGAGGTGAGGATCGTGCGGCTCAGCGTTTCGCAGGCGGACAGGTTCAGGACGTCGCGCAAGGGCAATGCACCGTGGCGCCGCAGGTTTTCACGCACCCGATCGAAGACGACCACCGTGTCATTGATCGAATATCCAAGGATGGTGAGGAGCGCGGCCACGAATGCCAGATCAACCTTCAGACCGAGCAAGGCAAACAGGCCCAGCGTCAGCAACACATCATGCCCAAGCGCGATGACGGCCCCCACGGCAAACTGCCATTCAAAGCGCATCCAGACGTAGCCGAGTATCGACAGAACACCGCCCGATATTGCCAGCACGGCCGCGCGCACCAGTTCTGGTGACACCTTGCCCCCGATGCTTTCGCTTGCGGTGAAGCGAATGTCCGGATCGACGGTCAGCAACGCAGCGCGGACCTCCTGCAATTGATCAGAGGATAGCACCGCCCCTTCCTCGCCTGCTGCGGCGAGGCGGAGGTTGGCGACGTTCGCGTTGTCGACATTGCCCGCTGAAAACACCTCAGTGACAGAGACATCGGCCAAGCCCATGTTGTTCAGCACGTCACGATAGGCATCAAGGTGTAATGCATGCGGTGTTTCGATGCGCAAACTGGTGCCGCCGGTGAAATCGATGCCAAGGTTCAACCCGAGCATTCCGATAATCAGGAGCGAGGCCAGCACGGCTGTGAGCGAGGCACCGAAAGTGACCTTTTGCAGCCGGAAGAAGTCGATCACATGGCGCCGCTCAAGAAAGCCGAAGATTCCCCGCATGGGCAATACCTTTGGGCGACGCCACTCCAGCCAGCTTTGCAGGGTGAGTTTCGTGACGACCAGAGCCGTAAACATGGAAGCCAGAATGCCCAGCCCCAAGGTTATCGCAAAGCCACGCACCGGGCCTGCGCCGAGCCAGAACATCAACCCGGCAGTCAGCAGTCCGGTCAGGTTGGCGTCCAGGATTGACGAAAATGCATTGTCAAAGCCGTTGCCGACGGCCCGCCACAGGTTGCGTTCGCGGCGCAGTTCCTCGCGTATCCGCTCGAAGATAAGGACATTGGCATCGACCGCCATTCCCAGTGTCAGGACGATGCCGGCAATGCCCGGCAGGGTCAGGGTTGCCCCCACAAGGGTCAGCACGGCGATGAGGATCACCATGTTGATGGCCAGCGCGGCCACGGCAACCAGACCCAAGCCACCGTAGCAGGCTACCATCAGGGCACAGACGGCGGCCAGCCCGATCAAGGCTGCGCGCACACCGGCTGCGATACTGTCGCTGCCCAGCTCCGGGCCAACGGTCTTTTCTTCCAGGAATGTCAGCTCCGCCGGCAGGGAACCGGCTCGAAGCAAGGTTGCGAGCTGCGATGTTTCCTCGACCGTGAACTGGCCGGTGATGATGCCGCTGCCACCGGCAATATGCGACTGGATGACTGGCGCTGACAGAACGGTGTTGTCCAACACGATGGCAAATGGGCTGCCGACGTGACCGGCGGTGAAGTCTCCAAACGCAAGGGCCCCAGCTGTATCAAACCGGAAGGAGACCGCCGGGCGCCCGTTCGGATCAAAGCTTGCCTGCGCATCAGTCAGTTGTTCGCCCGACACCACCGGCCTTGGGTCAACGCGATAGGTGATGGCGGGGTTCGTTGTATCCGGCAGCATCAAGGCGTCGCCCGTTGCGGTTTCGCTCGCTGGCAAGACGGCGTGGAACGAGAGTTGCGCAGTGGTCCCAATCAGTGCCTTCAGCGCGTCCGCATCAGAAAAGCCCGGAACCTCGATCAGGATGCGATCGCTACCCTGTCGAACGATTGTAGGCTCTCGGGTGCCGACCTCGTCGATCCGGCGTCGCACGGTTTCGAGGCTCTGCGTTACCAGCTGGTTGGCGAGGGCGTCTCTGCCGACGGCGCTGTAGCGCAGTTCCAGAATTCCGTTTTCGGCCGTTATCTCCAGATCCGGGGTGCTCGGTCCAGAGGTCCCCGCGACGCGGGTTGCAAAGCGCGTTGCGACGTCCCGTGCCCGCGGGGCGAAGCTGGCAGGTGTGACAGCGACGCGCATAACGCCGGATGGCGCGGTGAGTTTGCGAACCTGAACCGTGCGGCCGCCCTCATCCCGCAGCGCGTCGCGCAAGCTTGGCCACAAGGCGGCGAGGCGCTGGTCGATTGCGCCGGTAACGTCCACCTCGGCGAGCAGATGTGCGCCGCCGCGCAGGTCAAGGCCGAGGTTGATCAGTCCGGACGGTAATAGGCGTTGCCAGGCGGTTTCCGCGGTGGGTCTGGTGTCGGTATCCTGCGCGTCCATTTGCGCGTAAAAGGCGTTGGGGAGGGCGAGCCACAGGCAGAGCAGGCAGATGCCCCATACGCCGAGGCGTCTCAAAAAGGTTGGTCTTTGCATGATCTCTCCACGGCAGAGTTGGGCGGATAGCCCCGCGTCCCCCTGCCGGTTTCCGTATGAGTTTTGAGGAAGGCAAACACCGATGCGCCCCTTGTCACAGACAGGAGCGGATCGGTGCGCGGTCAGATCATGTCGACCGGGGGCGCTCGGGCGCGATTTGCCCGGCGAAGTGTCCGCGCGAAGAGCGGCGGTGCCCGGGCTTCGGCCAGTAGCAGCAGCCGCTCGACGGGCGGGAATTGCGCAGCCGTCTGGGTCAGGTGGGCGTCATCAGCCGCGTTGCCGTTGGCTGACGCTGCCTGGTCCGGTCGCTGGATTTGCGATCGTTCCTTGGCGGTGACGCTTGCCAGTTGCAGCGTCGCCGAATGCAATTGTTCGACCTTGGGAACAACCGGCGTATACGGTTGTCGAATGGCCTCACCCAGCCCACCCGCAACCAGAAACAGCAGGACAAGAACGGTCCTGATGCAGGCAAGCGGAAGTTGGGCGGAGTATTTCATCCCCGGCATTTGGCTGTTGGCGGCTGGTTTGTCAATTGCCCCCGCAAGGCGGCCAGCGTGGGGTATATCAACCAAGGTCCGGCAGGCTGACACCGCGCTTCCTGGCGCTTTCCTGAACGGCGGAACGGAGTGTCTTGCTGCGGCTCAGCAGGCGGCGGAAGCGGTTCTCGTCCAGCTCCAGCAGGGTTGTCGGTGCAATGACCCGGATCTCGGTGGGGAGAGTTTTCCTCGCTAGAATTGCCATCTGGCCGAACATGTCTCCCCGGCCCAATCGCACGACCTGGCCGGCCGTTTCCGCCTCCACGGCACCGGAGGCGATGAAATAGACGCTGCGCACCGGCGTGTCCTTGCGCAGGATGACTTTCCCTGCGTTGACGTAATGCGTTTTCAGAACCCGTGCCAGGCGCCGGGTTGCGGTCTCGTCTAGATCGGCGAAGAGGGGAAATTGACGGACCAGCGCGGTCTTCTGCACCGCGATGTCAAGCCGGGGGCGTGTTTCGGCCTTGGCCCGCCGCGCCTCCAGATCCTGCATAACCGACATGTAGACCTCGGCTCCGACCAACCCGTCCTCGCGCATCGACAGGTACTCGCGCTCCTCAAGCCGCAGTGCTGTGCGGCGGATGAAGCGGCGTTCCAGCTGCTCGGCATAGCCGGGGTATTGCAGGCGTAAGCCGTCGAGAGCGGTCTCCACTGCGTCCACCCGGCGCGTCAACAACTCGTGCAGCAGTTCCGCGACCCGGCGGCCGTGAATGCGGCGGATGCGGTTGTCTATAAAGCTTCCCAAGTCACGTAGGATAAGCCGTTGAGACAGCAGGAGTTCAAACCGGTCGGCCGTGATCCGCGCCAAGGGTGCGGAGATGCCAAGCCGGGAATTCAGCCAGCCCGCGATCCGGAACGTCGGGCCATAAGCAAGATTGCGCCTTGCGACGCGTTGGTATCCGCTGCGCCCTTGCGAGCGGGCACCTTCGATCAGGCGGTCTGCATTCGCCAGCGCCATTTCAGCCATGCGTGCCGAAATCGTCTGTTCGCGCAGACGCGCCAGAATGCTGTCGCGCTCGTGGCCCGCCAGCGCAATCAGCCCAAGGGTGATCCGGTCGCGATCAAGGATATCGGCGCTGTCCTCGGCCCGTTTCACGGCGGCTTCAAGACGCTCGCCAAACTGGATGGCCTCGGCGCGTACGGTTTCGCGGTTGAGTTCGTAGTTCTCGTTGGTCTGCGCGATATCTTCGCGCACTGTCTGCAGCGCCACGGCGACCACTTGGCGGGACAGCGCCTGGTCAATCGAGGACAGCTGGTCGAGGCCGAGGCGCCCGATCACCCAACGCAAGGTGGTGCCCTGTACCAACAGTGTAAACAGGGTGAACCCGGTGGCGAGGATGCCGACCACGCGTTGGATCTCCGCGGGGACGCGAAAGCTCTCGGTCACGGCCAGGGCCAGCGCCAGCGTGACCGCCCCGCGAAGCCCGCCCCAGAGGATCGCGACCCGGTAGGGACGTTCCACTTTCGGGGACAGCTTGACCTTGGTCAAAAGCGGCAGCAGCGCAAACAGGATGACAGCCCGTGCAGCGATTGCTGCAATGACCACCACGCCGACCAGCAAGACCTCTTGTAGCGAAACCTTCTCCAGCAGGCGCGGGATCAACAACGCGGCGAGGATGAAGATCAACGCCCCGGCCCAATGGGCCAGCACATCCCAAAGCTCGCGCAGGTTTGCCCAGGCCTGCGGCGGCAACCGCCCGGGCGCGGTGAGATTGAGTGTGAGACCACTGGCAACAACCGCGATGACGCCGGAGGCGCCGACGCTTTGCTCCGCGATGATATAGGCGAGGTAGGGCAGGGCGGCGGAGATGGAGACCTGCGCCAGCTCGTGACGCCGGAACAGTCCCATGATCCAGACCGCGGCGCGCGCCAATACCCAACCGGTTCCCGCGCCGCCCAGGATCAGAAGCGGGAACCGGGCCAGGGCCTCTTCCAGATCGGGATCAGGCAGCCCCAGCATGACGAACCCCATGAACAACCCGAACAGCGCAATTGCCGCGGCATCGTTCAAAAGGCTTTCGCCCTCGATGATGCGCGCCAGTCGGCGTGGGGCAGAGATCGACCGAAAGATCGAGACAACTGCAGAAGGGTCCGTGGTTGAAACGATGGAGCCGATCAACAGGCACGCGGCGAGCGGCAGGGCGCTCACCCAAGCCAGCGCATACCCCACGCTGAGGGTGGCGACGACCACCGCCACCACGGCCAGCATGAGGATCGGCACCCAGTCATCCAGCATCCGCCGCAGTTCCATGCCGAGTGTGGCCTGGAACAACAAGGTTGGCAGAAACACGTAAAGGAACACATTTGAGCGGATCGGCAGGCCGAGAATTGCTTCTGCCACCGGATTCAGGGCGTCGGTCAGCTCGGTATGCAGGAAAAAGGCCGCAGCGATTGCGATCAGGCTGCCAAAAACAGCGAGGATCACGCTGTAAGGCAATCGCAGTCGTGCGGCCAGCGGTTCGGCCACGCCAATTACAAGAAACAACGAAGCGATAATTGTGGTGACGACAACGATATCCATGAAGTTCCGTTACCCCAACAACTCCCGGACGTGTATCGCAATTTACGGGTTCCTGCGGATATCAGCCGTGCGTGCCGAATTTTTATTCAGCAGCCACGGTGGGTTTGGCCCAATCCTCCCATCCGGTGCCTGTTCGGGTGATCGGTCCATCCCAGGCAAAGGGAATTTGGAGTATCGTGGTGTCTTTTCCTTCAGTGCAAATCACGTAATAGGCGGGTGCCATCGGCGCGCCTTGCAGAAATTCGCTCTCGTTCATGTCGGGCAACGACTGGTTGCCGGTCGATGGCACGCTGGCAAACGGCACACCTGCAAAGACGCCGTGAACAGGCGCGTGAACATGGCCAAAATGGATGTAGTCAATCTTCGCAGCATGCTGGCGGATCAGCGCATGAAGTGGCGTACGGTGCTCTTCGATAAGTGCGATTTTGTCCTCGGCAGGCAGCCCCAGCGGCATCGGGTTGTGATGCAGGAAGATCCTGGCACGCGTGCAGCTTTCCAGTTCGGCCGCCAACCAAGCGCGACGGTCAGCGCAGAAATGACCTGCATGCGTTCGCTCGCCCACGCTGTCGAGGTAGATGAAACGGGTTTCGCCGACCGTTTCGGCATGATTGACGAATCCGTGCGGATCGATGGGGTGATCGTCAAAGACGGCACGGAATTGGGCGCGGTCATCGTGGTTGCCAATCATCAGGCGGACGGGGATGCTCAGACCTGATATGGCCGTTTTCAGAGCTTGGTAGGCCGCACGCTCTCCCCAATGGGCCAGATCACCAGTGATGACGATCCGGGCAGCGTCGGGGTGGTGTTCGGCCACATGGCTCAGCGCCTGCTCAAAGCGCGCATGCGGGTCGAGGCCGCCCATCTCTTCGCCCGGGACGGTCAGGTGGATATCGGAAATGTGAATGATTTTCATGTGTTTGCTCTGGTCACTCGAGGGCCCGACCGCGCAAGTGGCCTTGGCGCGGCCGGGCTGTATCATTAGCTGTTCGGCAGCAGGTCAGAGATTTCGTCGACCAGCTCTTCTTGCAGCGCTTCCATGTTGGTGGCGTCGCCGGTGACGATCCGTTCGATCCCGTCATAGATCACCTGGGTGATGGCCAGCCCGTTGGTGCCGGGATAGGCCTGCCAATCGCGCAGAAGCGGCAGTTGGTCCACTGCGGTCTGCTTGTTGGGGTTGCGTTCGTAGAAGTCGGCGAGGATCACCTCGTTTGCGGCTTTGTTCGGCGGCATGTAGCCGGTGGTCTTGGCAACTTCGGCTGCGCCGCTGCCCGAGGTGATGAATTTCAGCCAGGCCCAGGCTGCCTTTTGCACCTCGGGATCGTCGGAAGTCGAGGTCATCATCGCTGCGTTGCCGCCAGCAGGCAGTCCCTTAGGGGGTGTCCCCATGCCCGGGAAGGGGCCGGTGACCAGCTCAAAGTCGCCTTGCGACCGTTCGACAGCGCCCAAAGCCGACGTCGACCAGAACATCATGCCGATTTCCCCGGCGGAAAAGGAGGCCAGAGCGGCTTTCCAATCCAGGTTCTGCATGTCGCAACGGGTGAAGATCTCCTGCATCTGCTGGAGGGCTGCCAGGGCCTCGGGGCTGTCCATGGTCACGGCCCCGTTTTCGACGATCGCCTTGTCCTGCGACCACATCAGCGCTTGCAGAAACCAGTTTCCGGTAACGTTCCAGCCCCAGAAGATCGGGTTGTCTACCCCTTCGGCTTTCATGGTTTCGCAGGCTGCGATGACCTCGTCCCAGGTCTCGGGCAACGCGTCGACCCCTGCTTTGCGCAGGATATCCATGTTGTAGTAACCGACCGGCAGCGAGACCGAAAATGGCAGGCCATAGACCGCTCCGTCAAAGGTCGAGAGGGAGAGCATGGCATCGTGATAGCCGTCTTTGGCGAAATCCGCTTCGTCGGCAATGAACAGGTCCAGCGGTTTGGCGATGCCTTTTTCGACCAGGATCTGCTGCCGGTTCAGACCCTGCATTGTCACGTCGGGCAGGTTTCCCGAAACGGCTTCGCGCAGGATCGTGTTGGTGCCGTCCTCATAGGAGTCATAAGTGGCGCGAAACTTCACCTCGATGTTGGGATGTGCTGCCTTGAACTCGGGCATCATCGCCTCGTAGGTGACGTCGAACAGGTGGCTGTAGGGGTAGGCGAACTCGATGGTCACGGTGTCCTGGGCCATCGCGACGGAGGCGGATACCGCAAGGGCGATTGCGGGCAGGGTGGGTTTCATGGAACTCTTCCTCTCATTCCTGGATTGGAGCGCAGGAGTTTGGCAAAGCGCGCTCTGCTATGATCCCGGTCGGGATTTCGGGAGGGCGCGGCGCGTGCCGCACCCGCAAATCATTTCATTCCGCTCAGGGTGATGCCTTCGATGAACCGCTTCTGTGCCAGCAGGAAGGCAACGATCAGCGGCGTGACGATGACGGTGGCGGTGGCCATCATCGGGCCAAAGTAGGATCCGTCACCGTCTCCCTTGAATTCGCGGAGCCCCAGCGGCGGGGTGAACAGATCCCGGTTGCCTGTCACCACGATGCGCGGCCAGAAGTAGTCGTTCCAATGTGCAACGATCGAGAAGATGGCGAAGGCCAGCAGTGCGGGGATTGCCGTGGGCAACATCACGCGCCACACAATTGCGAACTCGCCCATCCCGTCCATGCGCGCGGCATCGATCAGGTCATCGGGGACCGTCATGAAGAACTGCCGCATCAGGAAGATCCCGAAAACGCTGATGGTCCACGGCACCACCAGCGCCGCATAGGTGTTGGTCAGACCGAGTTTCGCCAGGATTATGTAGAGCGGCAGCGCGATGGCATGGACCGGGATCAGCAAACAGAACAGCACCAGGCCGAACACCGCCTCCCGACCCCAGAATTTCAGCTTGGCTAATGCATAGGCCGCAGGGAGCGCCACAACTGCCTGGATCAGGAAGATCGACACCGTCACCGCGATCCCGTTCAGCAGGTAGCGCAGCAATGGCGCTTCCGAGAACGCCTTGGTGTAATTGAACACAACCGGCCGCATGGAGCAGGCGCTCTTCGCCTCGGCGATCAGAGCGGTTCGGATCGTATTTTCGGTCTGGCCGGGAAAGCGCTGGCTGGCTGCTGCGATATCCTTGCGGTCAGGTGCGCGCAGGCTGACACAGCGTTCATCGACCATCAGCTCCTGCCGACCAAAGAAGCCGCCTTCCCCCCTCTCGATTTCGCCGGGGGATTTGAAAGAATAGCTGACCATCAGGTAGAAGGGCGCGATGACGACGATCATGCCAAGGGTCAGGATCAGATGTTTCCACCAGTCGCGTGTCATCAGTAATGGACCTTTCTTTCGACCAGCCAGCGTTGGATGAGGGTCAGGAACATGACGAACGTCAGAAACAGCATGGTGATGGCGGAGCCGATCCCGATCAGGTTCTGTTGCACGCCTTTCTCGAAGATGGCGAACATCATCACGTAGGTTGACTTGTTGGGCCCGCCGCCCTGGGGCCAGAAGGCTTCGACCGTGTCAAAAACCTGGAAGGCGCGGATGCAGGTGATGGTGACAACGAAAACGGTGGTGGGGCCGAGCGCTGGCCAGGTTACAAGACGGAACCGGTCCCATGCGGATCGGGCGCCATCCATTTCCGCAGCGTGGTACAGCTCACGATGCGCGGAGGTCAGCCCGGCCAGATAGAGCACCATGTTAAAGCCGAACCCCTGCCAGACCCCGATGAAGCAGATCACCCAGATGGCGTAACGCTTATCTCCGAGCCAGACCGGAAAGCGATCCGCGCAGCCGTTGGCGAGGAAGGGCCAGACCCGTTCCAGAAACGTCCCGCAGCCCAGTTCCAGCGTCCGGTTGAGCATCCCGATAGTTGGGTGCAGCATGAACTCCCAGGCGATTGACATCGCCAGCAGCGTGGCCATCACGGGCAGAAAATAGATCGTCTTGTAGAGGGCGCCGAACCGCCCCAGAGAGTGGATTAGAATGGCCGCCCCCAGTCCCAAGGCGACGGATAGGGGTACGACGGTGACAACATACGTCAGCGTTGCGACGAACATCTTTTCGTAGGAGGCGCGCGTGAACAGCTTTTCGTAGTTCGCGCTGCCGATCCAGTTGAAGCTGTCGTTGCCCAGCGAGTAGTCGGTGAAGGAGAGCAACCCCGCGATAGCGACCGGTACCAGCAGGATCAGGACCATCAGGATCAGCGCGGGACCCGTCAGGATCCAAGCCGCTCGATAATCTCTGACCTCCGGGGCGGAATGGGCGCGGGGCTGCAGGGGCGTGCTCGGCTTCCCGGCGGATGGGACGTCAGGTGCAGGCATGTTACGCGACCTCGGTTTTTGCGGCGAATGTCGGGCGCAGCTGCCGCAGGCGCTTGCCATGGGGATCGAACAGCAGAGCTTTTGCAGGATCGAATTCCAGCCCCACCGGTGAGCCAAGTTGAAGCGCACGGCGTTGCTCGGGGTCGGCCCGCAGTGTGACACGCTCTTTCAAAGCTGCGACTTCGATTTGTACAAAGAGTTCCGCGCCAAGGTTTTCGCGGTGTACGACATGGCCACGGATCGGGGCGTTCTCACCCGCAAGCCGCAGCGCTTCGGGACGTAGGCCCAGTGAGCCCACGCCGCGGCCGGCGCCGACGACCGAGAGATCCAAGCGGCGGTCCAACAGGTGCAGTTGGCCGTCATCAGAGATCTCCACGGGGAGGATATTGATCTTGTGAGAGCCGATGAACTCCGCCACGTCGATGTGGTCAGGATCTTCGTAAATGGTTTCAGGTGTCGCGCATTGCAGGATGCGCCCCCCCATCATCACCGCGATCCGGTCCGACATCGTCATCGCTTCCACCTGATCGTGGGTCACATAGACAAAGGTGGCCCGCAGTCGTCGATGCAGCTGCGCGATTTCAGCCCGGGTCTGCACCCGCAGCTTGGCGTCGAGGTTGGAGAGCGGCTCGTCCAGCAGGAAGGCCGCGGGCTCTCGGACCAGCGCCCGCCCCAAGGCAACCCGTTGGCGTTGCCCGCCCGAGAGCTGCCCAGGTTTGCGGTTCAGGAGATGCTCGATCTCCAGCATCTTCGCCGCTTGATGGACGTCGTGTTCGATTTTGCGGCTAGCGGCGCGACCCGACGGCAGCAGTCGAGCCGCCAGGGGCAGGCGCTGGAGCCTGCTCAACCGGCGCATCTTCAGCGGCACGGCAATGTTGTCCGCAACGCTAAGATGTGGGTAGAGCGCGTATGATTGAAAGACCATTGAAAGGTTGCGATCGGCGGCCCGTCGGTCGACAACCGACTGGCCCGCAATTCGGATATCGCCGCTGGTCTGTGCCTCCAGCCCGGCGATGATACGCAGCAAGGTGGATTTGCCGCAGCCGGACGGGCCGACCAGAGAGACGAACTCTCCGTCTGCAATATCCAGTGAAACACCTTTGAGCACGTCCGTCTCATCAAAGCGCTTCGTCACGTTCACGATGCTCAGCTCGGTCATCTGATTCCTCCGTCTGATGGAGGCGGTGTAAGAAGCTGAGCCTTCACTTTTGTGACGTCATATAAGTGAGACTAATGGCAGCTAGGAGTGCGGCCAAAAGGGACCGATGCCATGCGCGCCAACCATCACCAGTTCGTTGCCTTTGCCTACGTCGTGCGCGCGGGCAGTTTCTCGGCCGCGGCGACGCGGCTCGGGGTGTCGCAATCCGCGGTTACGCAACATGTGGCTAAACTGGAAAAACAGGTCGGATCGCAGCTGTTGTTGCGCAGCCGGGATGGCATTTCGCTGACGCGAACAGGGCAGGAGTTCTATGATCTCGCCGACCGTCTGGTCGCGCTGGATTCCGAAATCAGCGAGCGTCTTGAGGGCTTTGAAGCCATGGCGCGCGGACACATCAAGGTCATTGCGAATGCCCCTCTGCCCGCTCTCAGGGCGATCAGCCTGTTCCGGCAAAGCTACCCTGATGTCGAGATAGACTTTGGTGTTTACGCATGGACGACGGCAGTGCGATTGCTGCGGGAAAGGAAAGCGGATGTCGGGTTGATCACCGATCCCCCAAAAACCGACGATTGGGAGCGGGTTCCGGTCCAGACTGTTCGCTATGCCGCCTATCTGCACCCGTCCTCGCCGCTGGCAAACCGCGAAGTGCTGCGGTTCGAGGATCTGGCCAAGGAAACGGTCATCCTGCCGGAAAGCGGCTCACTGACGGAACGCGTGGTCCGCGAAGCACTGGCAAAACACGGGTGCGAGTTTCATCGCACCATAAAGATCACCACCTTTCCGCTCATGTGCGAGGCGGTGCTGCAGGGCGCTGGCGTCGCCATCTTCCTTGGCAACAGCGGATTGATCGCGCGTGGGTTGGTGGAATTGCCCGTCGCCGAATTGTCGCATACGCATGAGACTGCGGTTGTTGCACCGAAAGACAGGGCGCGGCTTCGGTTGGTCAAAGCCTTTGTCGAGTTGGCATCCTCGTCAGACTTTCGCTGACGGGCGTCGGGGCAAGATGATTCCGGGTCGTTCAAGTTCAGGCAATTGCGGAACAGCTGGCCTGATCCTGTAGCCACGCGACCAACGCGGAAACTTCCGGCCGGAACCGATTGCGTTCCTTGGGGAGCACCAGATAGTGCCCCTGTCGCGGTGGCAGCGTAAGTTCGCTGGCCTGCACAAGTGTGCCACGCTCCAGGTAGGGTCTGGCAAAGACCTCGGCCACCAAGGCGGTCCCTTGACCACGGCTTGCCAGTTCCAACGCGATCAGGGACTGGTCAACCTTGTAGGCAGGCTCGTCCATCTGGCAATCAGGAGCATGCAGGGCGAAGAAATGCCGCCATGTGTCGACGACGCCCGCCAGTTCTATCAACGGCCCCTGTGCCAGTGCGCTTGGGCCACCTTGGGTGCGCAGGGCAGGGGCACAGACAGCGATGACTTCGTTGGTCATAAGCGGCAACACTTCCCCGTCAGTCCAGTTGCCATCGCCGTAACGGATATCGACGTCGATCTCCTCGCCATCCGCGAGCTCGGCCCAGGATGCCGACAGAACCCGCAGGCGACTGTCCGGATGCGCGGCTCTGAAATGCTCCAGTCGGGGGACCAGCCACAGCAAGTTTAGTGAGCTGACACAGCGCAGGGTTATTTCTTCCTCGGCGCCCTTGCCAAACAGGTTTGAGGTAGTGGCATCGAGATCGGCAAATGCCTTGGCCACCACTGGCCTGTAGGCCTGACCCAGCCGCGTCAGCACAAGTGCCTTGCGCTCTCGTCGAAAAAGCTTGTGACCGAGCTGCGCTTCAAGGCCCCGTACCTGATAACTGACTGCAGAGGGCGTCAGGCCCAACTCCTCGGCGGCGAGGGTGAAATTTCCGAGGCGGGCGCTGGCGTCGAAGGCACGAAGCCAAGGCAAGGGGGGAAGCTCTTTGTACATTTCCCTACATTATCGGTTCTGCGAATTTTTTTAAGGCTATCACGAATTTTTTTTCGTTTTGGATTTGACCGAGAGGTTTGTAACGGTCGTGCGACAACAGCAGTATCAGGCAGGGCGCAGTGGCGGAGTACGACTACATCATCATCGGAGCAGGATCCGCCGGCTGCGTGCTGGCGGACCGGCTGAGCGCTTCGGGACGTCACAAGGTTTTGGTGCTTGAGGCCGGTGGTCGAGGCTGGTCGCCGTGGATTGCGCTACCACTGGGCTACGGCAAGACTTTCTTTGACCCCAAGGTCAACTGGAAATTCCAGACCGAACCGGAAGAAGCCCTCGCAGGGCGAAGCGGGTATTGGCCACGGGGCAAGGTGGTCGGCGGCTCCGGCGCGATAAACGCGCTGGTCTATGCCCGCGGGCTGCCCCGGGATTTCGACGACTGGGCCGACGCCGGGGCAGAGGGCTGGGATTGGGAGACTGTTCGCCAGACCTACGAAGCGATGGAAAGCCGCAGCGATGCGGACGGGACGTTGCAGGGCGAAGGGCCGCTGCATGTTCAGGATGTCTCGGATCAGATCCATCCTGCAAACCGGCATTTCTTTGCGGCTGCTCAGGAACTTGGTCTGCCGTCCACGGACGATATCAATGGTTCTGAAAACGAGGGCGCGGCGATCTATCGGATCAACACGCGGGGCGGCCGTCGGATGCATTCGGCGCGGGCGTTCCTGAAACCGGCGTTGAGGCGCTCCAATGTCGCGCTGATGACCGGGGTACTGGCAGAGCGGATCGTTTTCGAAGGTCAACGCGCGGCTGCGGTTCAGGTGCTGCACAAGGGCAAGCGACGTACCCTGAAAGCTGGTCGTGAAATCATTCTTTCGGCCGGGGCCGTGGGCTCGCCGCAGCTTTTGCAACTGTCGGGGATTGGCCCCGCGGAGGTTCTCAAATCTCATGGGATCACGCCGCGACTTGCAACGCCGCATGTGGGTGGAAACCTGCAGGACCACTTGGGCATCAACTACTATTTCCGAGCAACTGAACCCACATTGAACAACATGCTGCGCCCCTTCACAGGCAAGGTTCGCGCTGCGCTGCAATATGCGTTGACCCGGCGTGGACCGCTGGCCCTGTCGGTCAATCAGTGCGGCGGCTATTTCCGCTCCGGCCCGGATCAGCGCCACCCTGACCAGCAGCTGTATTTCAACCCGGTCACCTATACCACGACGCCGAACGGCAGGCGTACGGTGGTGCAGCCGGACCCGTTTCCGGGCTTCATTATCGGATTCCAGCCGGCTCGCCCCACCAGCCGTGGTCGTATCGACATCAGTGCTGCCGACCCGGCGGCCCCGCCCCGCATCCGCCCCAATTCGCTTGCGACCGCGGAGGATCGTGCGCAGGTCGTGGCCGGCGGGCGCCTGTGCCAGCGACTGATTACGACTGCCGCACTGGACAGGTTGGTGGACTCGGCGATGGAGCCGGATCTGCGGCGTATGGACGATGCGCAGATCCTGGACGATTTCCGCGAGCGTTGCGGCACCGTCTTTCACCCTGTCGGCACCTGCCGCATGGGGCGGGATGCGCAGGACGCGGTGGTCAGCCCGCGGCTGAAGGTGCATGGGGTGCAGGGGCTGCGCGTCGTCGATGCCTCGGTTTTTCCCAATCTGACTTCGGGCAATACCAATGCCCCGACCATGATGCTGGCGTACCGCGCCGCTGATCTCATTCTGGAGGACGCATGAGCACGCCTTATTCCATGTCCGGCGCAGTGCCGGTCGCCAACATTCGCGGCAAAGACGACACCGGTCCGCGGATCCGCCGGATTGAAACCTTCTGCACGCCTTTGGTCGGCTTTGTGCGGGTCACCGCAGAGGACGGCAGCACCGGCTGGGGGCAGGTGTCCACCTACAGCAGCGATCTGACCTGCGAGATCCTGCACCGGCAGGTGGCGCCCTGGGCGCTGGGGCGCGGTATGGATGCGCTGGAGGACGTGATCGCCGAGATTCCGCTGCGCGAGCACAAGTTCCCTGGAACCTATCTGCGCCGGGCCATGGCGGGACTGGACACCGCGGTATGGGACTGGCGCGGCAAGGCGGCGGGAAAGCCCGTGGCCGAACTGCTGGGCGGCTCGGCAGGGCCGCTGCGGGCCTATGCCTCCTCGATGCGGCGCGACATCACGCCCGAGGATGAGGCCACGCGCCTGCAACGCCTGCGCGATGACTATGGTTTTGATGCCTTCAAGGTGCGGGTCGGCGCCGAATGCGGCCAGGATCGGGACGAATGGGAGGGACGGACCGAGGCGATCATCCCGGCCATCCGCAAGGCCATGGGACCGGATGCGGCGTTGCTGGTCGACGGCAACTCGGGGTTTGGCCCCGCCCGCGCGATCGAGGTCGGGCGGATGCTGGAGGCCAACGGTTACGAACATTTTGAGGAGCCTTGCCCATATTGGGAGCTGGAGCAGACCGCCGAAGTCACCCGCGAATTGTCCATCGACGTGGCGGGTGGCGAGCAGGACTGGGACCTGCAGCAGTGGAAGCGGATCGTTGCGATGCGCGCGGTCGACATCATTCAGCCCGATATTCTGTACCTGGGCGGCATGGTGCGCTGCATGGAGGTCGCCCGCATGGGCCATGCCGCCGGGCTGCCCTGCACCCCGCATGCGGCCAACCTGTCGCTGGTGACGCTGTTCACCATGCATCTGTTGCGCGCGGTGCCCAATCCCGGCCGCTATCTGGAATTCTCGATCGAGGGCGACGACTACTATCCCTGGCAGCGCGAGTTGTTCCGCAACGATCCCTTCACCATCACGGACGGTCAGGCGGTTGTGAGTGATGCCCCCGGTTGGGGCGTCGAGATCTGCCCCGAGTGGCTGGCCAAATCCACCTACAAATGCAGCGAGGACGCATGATGACCTCCGACCGGATGATTTCCACCTATTTCGAAACCGGCACCCTGCCGGATCTGCCGCGCGACCATTTCATCGATGGCGCATTCGTAGCGCCCGACAGCGGCAACCGCATGGAAAGCTTCGATCCCGGCACAGGCGAAGCCTTTGCCGATTTTGCCGCCGGCACCGCGGCCGATGTGGACCGCGCCGTGACCAGCGCCGCTGAAGGCTTCGAGGTCTGGCGCAACACGCCGCCCGCTCGTCGCTGCGCCATCCTGAACGAGGCGGCGCGCCTGATGCGCGCCGAGGCGGACAGGTTGGCGGTGGTCGAAAACCTCGACAGCGGCAAGACGCTCGCTGAGGCGCAGGGGGACGTTGCGGGTTCGGCACGTCTGTTCGAATACTACGCAGGTGCCGCGGACAAGCTGGACGGGCGCAGCGTCAACCTTGGCAACGGAAACGCCGCCTTCACCCTGCGAGAGCCTGTGGGTGTGACCGCGCATATCGTGCCGTGGAACTATCCCACCTCGACACTGGTACGCGGCATTGCCCCGGCGCTGGCGGCGGGCTGTTCGGCGGTTGTGAAGCCGGCGGAAACCACGCCCTTTACCGCGCTGATGATTGCCGAACTGCTGCTGCGTGCGGGCGTGCCTGCCGGGGTGGTCAACGTGGTCACCGGCACCGGCATCGAGGCCGGTGCGCCGCTGGTCACCGACCCTCGGGTGCGGCACGTGACCTTCACTGGTTCGGTTGCGACCGGCGTGGGTGTGATGCAGAACGTGGCCCCGAATGTGACTGGGCTCACGCTGGAGCTGGGGGGCAAGTCGCCGCTCATCGCCTTCGCCGATGCCGATCCGGAAGATGTGGCCGAGGGCGCACTCTGGGCCATTTTTTCGAACTCTGGGCAGATTTGCTCCGCCGGCTCGCGGCTGGTGATCCACCGAGACCTGCACGCCGAGGTTCTGGAACGGTTGGTCAAAAAGGCGCAAGGCTTGCGCTTTGGCCATGGGCTGCGCAACCCGGACATGGGGGCCGTCAACTCCGAACGCCATCTGGAGCAGATCGCGGGGCACGTCGACCGCGCTCGCGCCCGAGGTGTCGAGATCGTCACCGGTGGCAACACGGCCACGGACCCGGAAACCGGTAAGGGCTGGTTCTACGAGCCAACCATTCTGGATAACCTCAGCGCGAGCGATGATGCGGTGCTGCAAGAGATATTTGGCCCCGTTCTCGCCGTGCAAATCTTTGAAAGTGAAGAAGAAGCTTTGAGCCTTGCCAATGGCACCGATTTTGCCTTGGCGGCCGGTATCTATACCAAAGACATGTCCACCGCGCTGCGTATGGCACAGCGTGTCGATGCGGGGCAGGTCACCGTCAACGATTATTGGGCGGGAGGGATCGAGCTGCCCTTTGGCGGCAACCGGAAATCCGGGTTCGGCCGCGAAAAAGGGCTGGAGGGGCTCGATGCCTACACCCGTTCAAAATCTATCACACTTGCAGTGTAAGGCGCTGCAAAGAGGCATTTCCCAAGGAGGAGGAACATGATGCTGAAGACCACCACCGCCCTGGCGGCACCGACCCGTCGCGGTTTTCTCGCGGGCGCCGCGGCGGGCGGGATGGCCCTGGGGCTGGGTCTGAACACCCGCGCCCACGCCGCAGAGCCAAAGAAGGGCGGAACCCTGCGGGTGGGCTATACCCAAGGCAGCACTTCGGATTCTCTGGACCCGGCGACCTACGCAAACGACTTCATGTTCGCCACCAGCTATGCGGTGTTCTCGACCCTGGTGGAGATCGCCCCGGATGGCTCCGCTCAGCCGGACCTCGCCGAAAGCTACGAGGCGACCCCGGACGCGCGTGTCTGGACGTTCCGGTTGCGCGATGACGCCACATTCTCGGACGGCAAGACAGTCACGGCTGTCGATGTGATCTCTTCGATCCGTCATCATATGGGGCCGGACTCCAAGTCAGGCGTGAAGCCGCTGCTGGCGCAGATCAAGGACATCCGCGCCGACGGCGACAAGGTGGTGATCTTTGAGCTGGAAGACGGCAATGCTGATTTTCCTTTCATCTTCAATGACTACCACCTGACCATCCGGCAGGACAAAGATGGCTCAATCGACCCTGAAAGCCGGATCGGTACCGGCGGCTATGTGATTGAGGCTTTTGAGCCGGGCGTGCGTATCGAACTGAAGCGTCGCGACGATTACTGGAAGGCGGGCCGCGCCCATTTTGACAAGGTGGTGCTGCTGAAGGTTGGCGATCCGGCGGCACGGATGAACGCGCTGATGACCGGCGAGGTCGATCTGATCGACCGCCCGGACCTCAAGACCATCCACTTGCTGAAACGCAACCGCAACATCAAGATCCACACCCAGAACGGCACCCTGCATTACACCATGCCGATGCAGGTGACCGCAGCGCCGTTTGACGACGTGAACGTGCGCCTGGCGTTGAAGCACGCAATCGACCGCGAGGCGATCGTGCAGAAGGTTCTGAAGGGCTTTGGCACGGTAGGCAATGACCACCCTATTGCCTCGTCCATGCCCTACTACAATGCCGAGCTGGAACAGCACGCCTATGATCCCGACAAGGCGAAGCACTACCTGACCAAGTCCGGTCTCAGCAGCCTGGATGTGACGCTGCACACCGCGGATGCGGCGTTCAACGGCGCGGTGGATGCGTCTGTGCTGTTCTCCGAGGCGGCCAAGGGCGCGGGCATCAATCTGAAGGTCGCGCGCGAGCCCGATGACGGCTACTGGTCCAACGTCTGGCTGCAAAAGCCCTTCTGCTGCAGCTACTGGGGGGGGCGTCCGACACCGGATCTGATGTTCTCTGCCGGTTATGCCGCCACCGCCGACTGGAATGACACCAGCTGGAAAAACGAGCGCTTCAACCAGCTCTTGGCCGAAGGCCGGTCGCAGCTGGACCAGGGCTTGCGCGCCGAGATCTATGGCGCAATGCAGCAGCTGTGCCAGACCGACGGTGGGGCGCTGATCCCGGCTTTTGGCCAGTATGTCTCGGCGATGAGCACCAAGGTGCAGACCCCCGAGCGGGTCTCGGAAATGTGGGATCTGGACAGCATCCGGTTCATCGAGCGCTGGTGGATGGCCTGATCTGTCCTCCAGAGCTGCAAATGCATGAGGCGGCCTGGCCGGGCGGCCTCATGCAGGCGTGTTTTCTGTCGCGACTTAACAGGAGGCTTTGAATTGCCCCCATTGATGAAGCTGATCTTCAGCCGACTGGCCCTTGGCGCCGTGACGCTGCTGGCAGTCTCTGCGCTGATGTTTGTCGGCATCGAACTGCTGCCGGGTGATCTCGCCCAACAGATCCTCGGCCAGTCCGCCACACCGGAAACGCTGGCCGCCTTCCGCGCCGAACTCGGCTTGGACCAGCCTGCGCATCTGCGCTACCTCGACTGGCTGGCGGCCGCCGCGCAGGGGGACTTTGGCACCTCGATGGCGTCGCAGCGGACAGTTGCGGATTTGCTGTCCACGCGCCTGACAAATACCATGTTCCTTGCCTGTTATGCCGCCGTATTCGCGGTTCCTGTCGCGATCCTGCTGGGATTGCTCAGCGCGCTGTGGCGAAATTCGCTGTTCGACCGCAGCGTCAATGTCGGCGCGCTCGGTGCGATCTCGATGCCGGAGTTCTTTGTGGCCTACCTGCTGGTTCTGTTCCTGTCGATCCGCATGGGCTGGTTTCCGACGCTCGCCCGCATCGATGAGGCTTCCTCCTTTGGCGATGCGCTCTACCGCAGCTTTCTGCCTGCGCTGACCCTGATCCTGGTGGTCATCGCCCACATGATGCGAATGACGCGCGCGGCCATCATCAATGTGCTGGCGGCCCCTTACATCGAGATGGCCCGGCTGAAGGGCGTGCCGCGCTGGCGGGTCATCGTACTGCATGCGCTGCCCAATGCGCTGGCACCGATCATCAACGTGGTGGCGCTGAATCTCGCCTACCTGATCGTCGGTGTTGTCGTGGTGGAGGTCGTGTTCTCCTACCCGGGTTTGGGGCAGCTCTTGGTCGATGCCGTTGCCAGCCGCGATTTCCCGGTCGTGCAGGCTGTCGGCCTGTTTTTTGCCGGCACTTACATCACCCTGAATGTGCTGGCCGACATCCTGTCGATCCTGTCCAACCCGCGCCTGCGGCACGCACGATAAAGGAGCGCAGACGTGAAAACCTTCAAATCCGCCCCGCCTACCGCGTTGCTGGGAATGCTGATCCTGGCTGCCGTATTGGTCACTGGGGTGTTTGCCCCGCTATTGGCGCCCTACGGGGAAACCGAAATCGTCGGGGTCGAATACGAACCCTGGAGCGCCGCCTTCCCGCTCGGCACCGACAACCTGGGCCGGGACATGCTGTCGCGGATAATCTACGGCGCCCGCAATACCGTCGGTTTGGCGCTGCTGACTACCGGCATCGCTTTCACCGCAGGCGCGGCTCTGGGCATGGTGGCCGCGCTGAAGGGCGGTTGGATAGACCAGATCCTGTCGCGGGTGATCGATGTGCTGATGGCCGTTCCGCCGCTGATCCTTGCGCTGATGCTGTTGGCCATTGTCGGTCCTTCTATCCCCAACATGGTGGGCGTTATCGCGGTGATCTACATCGCGCCGGTGTTTCGCCTGTCGCGCGCCGCGGCAATGAATGTGGTCAGCCAGGATTTCATCCAGGCCGCCCAGCTGCGCGGGGAGGGGACGTTGTGGTTGTTGCGCCGCGAGGTGTTGCCGAACATTTCCTCGACCCTGATTGCAGAGTTTGGCTTGCGCTTCTGCTTCGTGTTTCTCTTCATTGCCGCGCTCAGCTTCCTTGGTATCGGCATTCAGCCGCCCACCGCTGACTGGGGCTCGATGGTGAAGGAAAACGCGACGCTGATCACCTTTGGCGACATTACCCCGCTGATCCCGGCAGCAGCCATCGCGCTGCTGACCATTGCCATCAATTTCATTGTCGACTGGATGCTGCACCGCGCCAGCGGCCTGAAGAGCTGAGGACACGCCCATGAGCAAGCTACTGGACATCCGCGGCCTGCGGCTCGAGGCGGGGCCGAAGGGGAAGCGCACCACCATTTTGCACGGTCTGGACCTGAGCCTGAACAGGGGCGAGGTGTTGGGGCTGGTGGGCGAAAGCGGCGCGGGCAAGAGTTCAGCCGGGCTGGCGGCGATGGGCTACACCCGCGACGGGGTAGCGATCACCGCGGGCGAGATCCTGTATGACGGGATCGACCTTGCGCAGGCCAGCGCGGCGACGCTGCAAGATTTGCACGGCCGCCGCATTGCCTATGTGGCGCAGTCCGCGGCAGCCAGCTTCAACCCGGCGCACCGGCTGATCGACCAGTTCTGCGAGGCACCATTGCTGCATGGCACCGCCGCGCGGGCCGCGGCCGAGGCCGACGCCATCGCACTCTACCGCCAGATGCAGCTGCCGAACCCTGAACAGATCGGTTTTCGCTATCCGCATCAGGTGTCAGGCGGCCAGTTGCAGCGGGCGATGACGGCCATGGCGATGGCGTGCCGACCTGACCTGATCATTTTCGACGAGCCGACGACGGCGCTGGATGTAACAACCCAAATCGAAGTTCTGGGCGCGATCCGCGATATTGTCGAACGTTATGACACGGCGGCGATCTACATCACGCACGACCTGGCCGTTGTCAGCCAGATGGCCGATCGCATAACGGTGATGCAACATGGCCGGGAGGTGGAAACGGCGCAGACGCGAAAGATGTTGGAGGCGCCCGAAGCGGACTACACCAAGTCGTTGTGGGCCGTGCGGGCGCTGGATCGACCCCGACGCGATACGAACGCCACGGAGACGGTCCTGTCACTGAGCGGGGTTAGTGCAGGCTATGGAACCACCAAGGTACTGGATGGTGTCAGCCTCGACCTCCCCAAAGGCCGGACCACCGCGGTTGTTGGCGAAAGCGGATCGGGAAAGTCGACCTTGGCCAAGGTGATTGCCGGCGTCTTGCCGCCCGGAGAAGGGGAGGTTCTGTGGCAGGATAGACCCCTTCCCGGCCCCTACCAGAAGCGCGACCGCGCCACGCTTCGCCATATCCAGATGGTGTACCAGATGGCGGACACTGCCCTGAACCCGCGTCATACCGTGCGCGAGACACTGGAGCGACCTGTGCGGCACTTCCTGGGTCTGCGCGGATCTGCGCTGCGGGCGCGGGTGAACCAATTGATGGAACTGATCGAGTTGGATCCGGCCACCTTCCTTGATCGCCGCATTCCCGAGCTGTCAGGTGGACAGAAGCAACGCATCGGCATCGCGCGGGCCCTGGCGGCGGAGCCGGAGTTCATTATCTGCGACGAGGTCACCAGCGCGCTTGATCAGCTCGTGGCGGAAGGGATCTTGCGGCTGTTGTTGCGGCTGCAGGATGAGTTGGGGCTGACTTATTTGTTCATCACCCACGATCTGGCCACGGTTGAGGCAATTGCCGATCAGGTCGTCATCATGCAGCGGGGAAAGATCGTGGAGACCGGTGCGCAGCAGCAAATTTTCGCCGCGCCGAAGTCGGATTACACGAAACGGCTGCTGGCCTCGGTTCCGCAAATGGACGCGGGCTGGCTTGACGGCGTCAGGCAGAGACTGGCCAGTTGATCATCCACGCGCACTTGGCACAAATTTCCGGGCCCAATTGAGATACTTGGGGCCGGGATAGTTGGTTCAAGTCGCTACTGTTGTGTCAGCGGCGTCAGATCTTGTTGGTAACTTTAACTGTCAGGTCGTTGGAGCCACCCGCTTCTTACTGATCTTACACAACGCTTTCGCGATGGTGGCCGGTTTTCCGGCAACGGCGGTGAGCGCTGCGGCCTGCTTCGGGCCGGAATGCGAAGAAGCGGGCGATCACCTCCGCATCGATAAGGTCTATTCCAGCGCGCGCGCCTCGGCTCTGCGCAAAGGCCTTCACTTGCCGGCTGCAACGCCTCCTCCCCAAAATTCCCAGATCTGCCATTCAGGACCGCCAGTCGACGTAAGCGGGCAAGGGCAACTCTGTTACGCGCAAGATCCGCGACCGCAGCATGACCTGTCGGAGCATTGGGCACTCTGCAACGATGCCCATTATGGTGGCGATAAAGGTCCAGCCAATCGCGGCTGACGTTTTTCCGGACGTGGCGGCCATGCTCTCTTCCTTCTGGTACGCGGTCCTGCAAGGCCGCAAGCAACTGTTCGAGACGGTGAAGAGAGGCGATGCCGACAGGCGGGAAACGTGGACATGCCACAAGGGGCAGGTCGCATACCGAAGAGATAGTTGACCAACGCTGCGGGCGTGCTGGCTGACAGGAATTCCTTTGTACACCTACGCGGAGTGTTGCGCTGCTTTCGATCCGGGATACAGACGCGAAACCCTTTGTCGCTTGGCGCTCCTCTGTACCTGTCCGCGCCATAACCACGATCTGCAAGCAGCCAACTGAGTAATGGTAAGATCCGTAGCGGCGCCCGCGAGCCGATGTAATCGGTGTTCTTCCCTGCGGCCTTTAACAGGCTGACTGGCCGACACTTGCCGTTCCAGACGGCATTGTGTGTTGCGTTAATGCCGCCTAGGCCGATAGCGACGTGTATTGAATCAGACAAGCGGGCCTCTCGGCCCGCCTGGCTCTGTTTTTATATTGGCAGCGTTCAACCGCGCGAGGCGGATGTAAAATTGTCCGGGAAACGGACCGGAAAGAAAGAGGTTTTCCGTCGCCGTCACGCGAATGTCACAGTTTCTCGGTCAGTTCCGGCACGGCCTGAAACAGATCGGCGACAAGCCCGTAGTCAGCCACCTGGAAGATCGGCGCCTCTTCGTCCTTGTTGATCGCAACGATGATCTTGGAGTCTTTCATACCGGCAAGGTGCTGGATCGCGCCCGAGATACCTGCGGCGATGTAAAGATCTGGGGCAACCACCTTGCCGGTCTGACCGACCTGCAAGTCGTTCGGGGCGAAGCCCGAGTCCACGGCGGCCCGCGAGGCACCAACGGCGGCACCGAGCTTGTCAGCCAGTTTCTCGATCAGGGCGAAATCTTCCTGACTGCCCACGCCACGCCCACCCGAGACGACGATACCGGCCGAGGTCAACTCGGGTCGGTCACTTGCCGCGACCTTGTCTTCGACCCATTCGGAGAGGCCCGGGTTGTCCGCCACCGAAATGCTCTCGATCGGGGCCGAACCACCTTCACCAGCCGCGTCAAAGGTCGAGGTCCGGATGGTGAGCACCTTCTTTGCATCCGAGGACCTGACGGTCTGGATGGCATTGCCAGCGTAGATCGGGCGCTCGAATGTGTTACCATCGACAACGCCCGAGACATCCGAGATCACCATCGCATCAAGCAAGGCTGCGACACGTGGCATGATGTTCTTGGCGTCGGTGGTGGCAGGGGCGACTATGTGCTCATACGCATCAGCCAGCGACACGATCAGCGCAGCGGTGGATTCCGCAAGACGATGACCCAGCGAGGCGTCCTCGGCGACCAGCACCTTGGAAATGCCGTCGATCTTGGCGGCGGCCTCTCCGGCGGCAGCGGCAGACCCACCGCAGCAAAGCGCGGTCACTTCGCCCAGTTTGGTAGCGGCGGTGACGGCCTTTGCGGTCGCGTCGACAACGAGTTCGCCATCTGTGACTTCGGCGAGAAGAAGAACAGCCATTACACAGCCCCCGCGTCTTTGAGTTTTGCAACAAGCTCGTCGACCGAGCCTACGATTTCACCAGCTTGGCGGGCCTCGGGTTCGTCGGTCTTGACGATCTCAAGGCGCGGGGTGACATCGACGCCGTAATCGGCCGCGGTTTTCTCATCCAGCGGCTTCTTCTTGGCTTTCATGATGTTAGGCAGCGACGCATAGCGCGGCTCGTTCAGGCGTAGATCCACGGTGATGATCGACGGCATCTTGACTTTGATCGTCTGCAACCCGCCGTCGACCTCGCGGGAGACCAGCGCGTGATCGCCTTCTATGTCGAGCTTCGAGGCAAATGTGCCCTGCGACCAACCCAGCAGCGCCGACAGCATCTGGCCGGTCGCGTTCATGTCGTTGTCGATCGCCTGCTTGCCCGCCAGAACGATACCCGGCTGCTCTTCTTCGACGATCGCCTTGAGGATCTTGGCCACCGCCAGCGGTTCGATGTCGGTATGGATATCATCGGCGGCGACAACCAGGATGGCGCGGTCGGCACCCATTGCAAGTGCGGTGCGCAGCGTTTCCTGGGCTTGCTTGACCCCGATCGACACCGCGACGACTTCGTCTGCCTTGCCGGCTTCCTTGAGACGGATCGCCTCTTCGACGCCAATTTCGTCAAAGGGGTTCATCGACATTTTTACATTGGCAAGATCGACACCGCTTCCATCCGCTTTGACGCGAACCTTCACGTTATAGTCGATCACGCGTTTGACAGGCACGAGCACCTTCATGGGCATGGTCTCCAAGTTGTTGTTTGGAATTGATGAAACGACTGAAGGCCGGTGGTTGCGCGCCTGAGGAACAGCGCGTGGACATCGTGGGTGCCTTCATCGGGGGTCACGGTTTCAAGGCATCAGCAAATGCCGAATGACATGAAATTCTGCGGACATCGCGTTGCCGCCATGCGCCTCGGGTTCGGTGCAGGCAACGAAAGGGTCCGTGAAGCAGGACGACCTTCGGTCGTTTTCTGGCGGCGGCTTTCATCCCGGCCGGGGTTGGAACCATTCATGTCATTCACCACCTGCGCTATCCCTCTGCCGTGGGTCGGGCCAGCTGGTCCGCGAAAACGGACAGCAGTTTGTGTTTCAGAATCTTGCCTGTCGGCGCAGCCGGGAGCTGGGTTGTCAGGATGATGCGGGATGGCCGCTTGTACCCAGTCAAACGATTGGCAGCAAAGGCGGCGAGTGCCTCCTGGTCCAGCGCCGCCGGATCAGCGCACTGAACAAAGGCGAGGATTTCCTCGTCGCCGTTGACGGAATTGCCGATCACGGCTGACTGGATCACGTCTGGGTGGTCGTTCAACGCGGCTTCGACCTCGGGCGGGTAGACGTTAAATCCGCCGCGAATGATGAGTTCCTTGCAGCGTCCCACAACGTGCAGATTGCCCGCCTCGTCCATCTTTCCAAGATCACCGGTGCGCAGCCATCCGTCTGCGTCAATGGCGCGTGCGGTTTCTGCCGGGTTCCTGAAATATCCCTTCATGACCTGCGGGCCGCGGACCAGAATTTCACCGGCATCCGGATCGCCCTCCGCGCCGACCGAGGTGTCGAGCCGGATTTCTGTCTCCGGCAACGCAAAGCCCGCACTGATATCCGGAGATCCGATAGGATTGCGGGTGCTGCAGACGCCTGCGGTGCTTTCCGTCAGCCCGTACCCGTTCTGCAAGGGCAGCCCGTAGAAAGCCTCGGCCTTGCGTTTCCATGCCGGATCAAGGGGGGCTGCGCCGGAGGAAACATAGCGCAATTTACTGTTTTCGAGCCGTGTAAGCCCCCGATCCTTGGCATATTGCATCAGCAGGGCGTGCATCTGCGGCACCGCGGGCAGAACGGTGGCTTTGTCCATCAGCGCCGCATACAGGGCGTCCGGACGAAAGCGGGGTTCAAGCTGGATCGTCGCCCCGATACCGCAGGCGGCCATCAGCATAGAAGCAAGCCCGAAAACATGGGTCAACGGCAGCACGCCATAGATCCTGTCGTCCTGTCTCATGCCGCGCAGTTCGGCCGAGGCCCTGCCGGCAAAGCGCAGGTTGGCGTGTGTCAGCATCACCCCTTTGGGGTCGCCAGTGGTGCCGGTCGTGTAGAGCAGAACGGCGGTTTCGTTCGGGCCGCCCTCGACCACTTCCGGGGCGCTGGCACCGGTGACGGCGATGGCGAAACTCCCAAAAGAAGCTTCCTGCGGTTCAGCGCGCGCGGTTTCCGCATGTGCTGCGGCTTCTTTGGAGGCTTCGGTTGTGAAGACAGTCACGCGCGGCGTTGCATGCGCCATCACGCGGGCGATTTCGGTTGCGGTCATCCGCGCATTGATTGGCAGCGCGTAGGCCCCGACGATGCTGGCCGCAAAAATGAAGACCGCCGTCGTGATGCAGTTTTCAGCCACGATCGCGACGCGGTCGCCAGGCTGCACGCCCCGGTTTTGCAACAAGGTGGCGGCTTCGGCGATCGCCGCCTGGTATTCAGTGTATGTGACCTGGTGGCCGCTGCCATCTATGAGGGCAATCGCATCGGGATAGGCACGCGCGCTCTCCTCGACAAGATGATGAATCCGGAAGCTGTTTTCGGTCATGATGCCAGCACCTCTGCGCGTTGCGTTGCAAGGGATTGGGGGCGCAGGCGCGCCAGCGCGACACCTGCCTCTTGTTCCAGTTGGGCGACAATGTCTGCCAGCGGGGCGATGGCGTCGGTCAGGCCCAGGGCCTGTCCTGCGGACAACATCCCGCGCGACACGTCGCCGGTTTCATATGCCTTGCGGCCAATCGCGCCGGACACATAAGGCATCAGTTCGGCAATGCTGATATCGGGGTTATCTGCCTCAAGCTGCCGCACGATCTCGGTCGTTTCGTTGCTGAGCGTGCGGACCGTGTTGCGCACGCTGCTCATCGTCAATGCCGTGTCTCGTTCGTTGGCTGCCACCAAGGCCCGCTTGTATTGCGGGTGCGCCGAGATTTCCTCGGACACCAAAAAGCGCGTGCCGATCACGACGCCCGCAGCGCCGGAGGCCAGGGCCGAGACGATCTGGCTACCGGCACCGATGCCACCGCCGATCAGAAAGGGGATGTCGAGCTGACGTTCGGCCAGCGCCTGGTTGACCATGCTTCCGATCAGATCGAGCCCGGGGTGGCCGCCGCATTCCGCGCCGACGATGGAGACCATGTCGACCCCAACTTGCTGTGCCTTCACCGCGTAGCGCACGCTTGGCACCTTATGCAGAACTTGGATGCCAGCGTCCTTGAGGAACGGTAAGAAGGCTTCGGGATTGCGCCCCGAGGTTTCGACAAAGCGCACGCCCTCATCCGCGATCAGGCGGAAAGTGTCCGCAATCCTTTCGCCTTCGACCAGTTTGGGCAGCATTGAGACATTCACACCAAACGGGCGATCACCGCAGAGCTTTCGGCACGTCGCGATCTCGGCGCGCAGGTCGGCGGGCTCGGGAAAACTGGCCGCCGTGAGGAAGGACATGATGCCGGCATTGGCACCGGCAGCCACATAGGACGCATCCGAGAGCCACATCAGGCCACCGGCGACAATGGGCAGACGGCACCCATAGGTCCGAGTAACGGCGGTGTCGAAGGTCGGATCTGTCATGTGGTGCCTCGCGCTTTGGTAAAGTCAGGACGGCGTTTTTCGAGGAATGCGGTGATGCCTTCGGCGGCTTCCGCGGCAGCAATGGCATCCGCCATTGCATCGCGTTCAGCGTTCATCTGCTCCACGCGGGATGACGTATGTGCGCTGTTGACCAGCGCTTTGATGCGGCCCTGGGCACCGGATGGCCCGGCGGCCAGCCTCTCGGCCAGCGCAAGCGCGGCCGGGACAACGTTGCCCGCGGGTTCAATCTGCGAGATGGCCCCAAGGCTGAACAGGCGTTCTGCCGTCACCGGCTCCCCCAGCAAGGTCATGCGCATCACCAACTCGCGTGGCAGGTGCGCGGCCAATGTGCTGGTCAGGCCACCATCGGGGACCAGTCCGGCCTTGACATAGGCGGCGGTGAATGTCGCATCCCGGTCAGCCACGATCATGTCGCAGGCGAAGGCAAGCGATACACCGGCGCCAGCCGCGCCGCCCTCGACGGCGGCGATCACCGGTTTCGGGCAATTCAGGACCGCGCGGATCACGTCGTGCAGTTCTTCAATTCGCGCGAGACGCTGATCTCGGGACATCTCCCGGCGGGTTACAAGCAGGCTCAGGTCGCCACCAGCGCAGAAATATCCGCCTTCTCCTCGCAGGACGACCGAGGCGATGCGGGGCTCTCTCGCCGCAAGGTCTAGTCCATCGACCAAAACGCGATAGAGGTCCGGCGACAGCGCGTTACGCTTCGAGGTGTTCGAATTGACAACAATCAGGTGATCACCATGGTCTTCGCAACGGGCAAGCTCATGCATCAGCCGTCACTCCCTTTCGGTGCGTCCAATTTGTCCGCTGGAACGCGCTTGAATACACCCGTTGCCGTGGCGATCAGCCGACCCGACCCGTCCCGCAATTCGCCATCCACGAACAATAATGAACGGCCACCACCCACGATTTCACCGGTTGCGATCAGTTTTGATTTCTCGGTCGCAGCAGCGACGAACTGCGTGGTGAGCGAGACGGTCAGGAACGGTGCGCGGCCGCTTGGGTCAACCGACAGGCTGGCGGTTGCGCCCATGGCGCTGTCCAGCATCGTCGTGGCGATGCCACCGTGCAGGACATTGTGGCGATTGAGGTGATGATCTGTCACCGACAGCGTGCAACGAGCACGCTTGTCGGGTTGTCCGACGTCAATGACATAGCCGATCAGCCGCTGCGTGCCGGTTTCGTCTTTTATCAGATCGCCCGCCGTCATGGATCAAGCCACGGCCAGCGAGATAAAACGGTCGAGGTGATAGATTGCATCGCCAAACCGGTGATCGACCATGATCAGCCGCTTGGCGAGATGCCCCAACTCGTACTCGTCGGTCATGCCGATGCCGCCGTGCATCTGAATGCTTTCTTCGGTAACAAGTTTGGCGACATAGCCGATCAGGTTCTTGGTTGCGCTCACATGCTTTTCGCGGATCTCCTCAGGGTGATCGATGTGCCCGGCGAGGTTGATAACGGCCGAGCGCGCCTGTTCGATCTCGATCAGAACATCGGCCATCCGGTGTTGCAGCGCCTGGAACTTGCCAATCGGTTTTCCGAATTGCTTGCGGGTCTTGAGGTAGTCGGTGGTCAACTCCCGGATGCTTTCCATCAGGCCAAGCGCCTCGGCGGAGATCGCCAGCGTGGCGCGCGCCTGAGCGTGGGTGATAGCCTCGAATGCACCACCTTCGTCGCCCAGCAGGGCGTCACTGCCCAGTCGGACATCTTCCAACAGGACTTCCGCGGCCTGCCCACCGGAGACAAGCGGGTAGCTGCGCAGCGTCAAGCCCGGGGTGGACGCAGATACTAGGAACAGGCTGATCCCGTCCCGATCCGCCGCGTCACCGGAGGTGCGGGCGCTGACAAGGAGTTGATCGGCAGCGGGGGCATTGACCACCACGGCCTTGCGCCCGTTCAGGACATACCCGTCGCCATCGCGGATCGCCGAGGTTTCGACGCGCGACAGGTCATAGCGGCTCGCCGGTTCGCCATGGGCAAAGGCAAGCTGGACTGAACCGTCAATCACCGCGTCGATGACCGGCTTCTGTGCGTCGTTGCCCAGGGCTGCCACCAGGCCGCCACCAAGAATGGCCGTGTCAATCAGAGGGTCAACCGCGCCAATCCGGCCAAGCTCTTCAAACACAACGGCAATGTCGAACCCGGACCCGGCAAAACCGCCGTCATCTTCGGCAAACAACGCACCGATGACGCCCATCTCTGCAAGACCGGACCAGATATCGCGGGAATATCCGCGGTCACACTCTTTGAGTTCAGCCCGGATGGATGGCGTGTAGCTGTCCCGCAGATACCGGCGCAGACCGTCCTGAAGCATCTGGCGTTCTTCTGTCAGTTCAAAATTCATGGTCTGTCCTTACAGTTCCAGAATGGCTTTGCTGAGGATCGTGCGCTGGATCTCATTCGATCCGCCAAAGATCGACAGTTTTCGGTTATTGAGGTACTGCGCAGTGGCGCCTTCGGCATAGTCGGGGCCCACGGGGCCAAGATTGCTGCCGTCTTCCAACGCCTCCGAGGCGAAGGGCATTGCGTAGGGCCCAACGGCCGACCGGGTGAGCGCGTTGATTTCCTGACGGATGACGGTGCCCTTGATCTTCAGTATCGAGCTTTCGGCACCGGGGGCCTGACCCGCCGCAGCTTTGGACACGACACGCAGGTTGGTCGTTGCCATCGCCATGAGGTCGATTTCGATCCGAGCGATCCGCGCCGCAAAATGCGGGTTCTCAATCAGTGGGCGCCCGTTTGCCTGTTCGAGCCGTGCGATGCGCTTCAGGTTTTCCAGACCGGCATTTGCAAAACCCACGCCTGCAATATTGGTGCGTTCATGGGTCAGCAGGTATTTTGCATAGGTCCAGCCCTTGTTTTCCTCGCCTACACGGTTCTCGACCGGAACCCGGACGTCATCGAAGAACACCTCGTTCACCTCGGGCTCACCGTCGATCAGCACGATCGGGCGCACTTTGACGCCGGGGCTGTTCATGTCGATCAGCAGGAAGGAGATTCCCTCTTGCGGCTTGCCCTCTTTCGAGGTGCGCACGAGGCAGAAGATCTTGTTGGCGTGCTGGCCAAGGGTCGTCCAGGTCTTTTGCCCATTGACCACGTAGTGATCGCCATCGCGTTCAGCAGTCGTGCGGACCGAGGCGAGGTCGGACCCTGCGCCGGGTTCTGAATACCCTTGGCACCACCAGTCTTCCCCACTCAGGATCCGTGGCAGATAGTAGTCCTGCTGTGCCTTGGAGCCGAATTTCTGCAACACCGGGCCAAGCATCCCAAGGCCGAAGGGTACGATACGGGGCGCAGAGGCCCGGGTCATTTCATCCTCGAAAATATGGCGTTGGACCGCATCCCAACCGGCCCCGCCAAACGCCTTGGGCCAGTTTCCGGCAAGCCAGCCCCGTTTGTTGAGGATCGCGTGCCATTCCTCGTGATCCTGCTTGGTCAGAGTTTTTCCGAGCCTGACCTTGTTCACGAGCCGGGCAGGGAGCTCTTCGGCCAGGTAGCTGCGCACTTCATCCCGGAACGCCTTTTGTTCGTCGGTATAATTCAGGTCCATCGGGCGATCCTTCTCAGTAGATTTCAAACAAGCCGGCGGCACCCTGGCCACCGCCGATGCACATCGTCACGACGCCAAGTTTCGCCCCGCGACGATGCCCTTCGACCATCAGATGTCCGGTCATCCGCGCACCGGTCATGCCGAACGGGTGACCCACAGCGATCGAGCCGCCGTTGACGTTGCAGATGTCATTGTCGATGCCGAGCGTATCGCGGCAATAGAGCGCCTGGCTGGCAAAGGCTTCGTTCAGTTCCCAAAGGTCGATGTCGTCGACCTTGACGCCCTGACGTTCCAGCAGACGGGGCACCGCGAAGACCGGGCCGATGCCCATTTCGTCAGGCTCGCAGCCCGCAACTGCAAAGCCGCGGAACGCACCCAGAGGGGTCAGCCCAAGACGTTCGGCCTCTTTGGCGTCCATCATCACCAGCGCGGCGGCACCGTCGCTGAGCTGCGAAGCATTGCCGGCGGTGATGAACTCATCGGGTCCGCGCACGGGCTCCAGTTTCTGCAGGGCTTCCAGCGTTGTCGTGGGGCGGTTGCATTCATCGTGCGAGATGGTTGTCTCAACCTCTGAAACTTCGCCGGTTTCCTTGTCCTTCCGCGCCATGGTGACGGTGATCGGGGCGATCTCCTGATCGAAGCGGCCCGCCTCTTGCGCTGCCGCGGTGCGTTGCTGGCTCTGCAGGCCAAGCTCATCCTGCGCATCGCGGCTGATCCCGTATCGTTTGGCAACGATGTCGGCGGTCTCGATCATCGTCATGTAAAGATCTGGCTTGTTCGCTTCGATCCAGGACTCGCGTGAATGTCGGACCGGTGGTTGCACCATCGAAATGCTTTCAACACCGCCCACCAGCACGGCCTTGGCCCCCTCGTTGTTGATCAAATGGGCGCCCATTGCCACGGCTTGCAGACCGCTGGCGCAGAAGCGGTTTACGGTGGTCCCCGCGATGCTGACGGGCAGGCCTGCGCGGATCACGATCTGGCGTGCGATGTTGCCGCCGGTGACATATTCCGGATAGCCACATCCCCAGACGCTGTCCTCAATCAGCGCCGGGTCTATCCCTGCGCGTTTCACGGCCTCCGCCGCGACGTGCCCGCCCAGGGTTGCGCCATGCGTAATGTTGAAGGTGCCGCGCCCGGCTTTGCCGATGGGCGTGCGGGCGATGGAAACGATAACGGCGTTGGACATGTTGGGTTCCTTTCAGCGCTGGTTCAGGCTGTCGAAATTGCGGCCCTCGGCCACGAGCTGTTCCAGCAGCAGCGCGGGTGACCAGAAGTGATCGTCGGTTTCGGCGAATGTGCGGATGTCGGAGAGAATGCTGTCGAGGCCACGCATGTCGGCGTATTTCATCGGTCCGCCGCGCCAGCGTGGGAAGCCGTAGCCATACAGAAACACGACATCCACATCGAGCGGGCGCTGCGCGATGCCCTCTTCCACCACGCGCGCACCTTCGTTGACCATCGCGGCCATATAACGACGGACAATCTCATCATCGGTGAAGGTGCGGGGGCTGGTGCCAGTCTCTTTGCGGGCCTGCGCGATGATTTGCTCGACCTGTGGGTCGGGTCGCCCTGCGCGATTGCCCTCTTCGTAGATGTAGTAGCCGTGGCCGGTTTTCTGCCCCAGCCAGCCTTTATGATAGAGCGCATCGGCGAAGACCGGGTAGCGGTCGCGCGGATGGGCGTCCGCCGCCTTGCGTTGCCGGGTGGCATAGCCGATGTCGAGGCCTGCGAGGTCGGAGACCTGATAAGGGCCCATGGCGAAGCCGAAATCGGTCAGCAACTTGTCAATCTGATAGGGGCTCGCCCCGTCCAGCACCATGTGATCGGCCGCCGTGCGGTAATGCGATAGAATGCGGTTGCCGATGAAACCCTCGCAGACACCTGCGCGCACGGCGGTTTTGCCGAGCCTTTTCGCAAGCGCAAATGCGGTCGCCACCACGTCCGGCGCGGTCCTGTCGGCAACAACGACCTCAAGCAGCTTCATGACATGTGCGGGCGAGAAAAAATGCAGGCCGATGACGTCTTCGGGCCGCGAGGTCGAGGCGGCGATTTCGTTGACATCGAGGTAGGAGGTATTCGTCGCAAGGATCGCGCCGCGCGGCAGAATTTCGTCCAGCGCGGCGAACACGCTTTTCTTCACATCCATGCTTTCAAAGACGGCCTCGATAACCAGGCCGACGTCGGACAGGGCACCATAATCGGCAACGGTCTTGAGGGAGCTCGCAAGAATCTCGTCACGTCGGTCGCTGCCAATCTTGCCGCGCTTCACGGCGGCGTCGAGGTTTCTGGCGATGGTCGCGCGGGCCTTTTCCGCGGCCTCGGTGTCGCGTTCGACCAGTGTCACTGCGAGGCCGTTCAGAACCGCCGAGGTGGTGATGCCCGCTCCCATGGTGCCGCCGCCGATAATGCCGACACCTGCAATGTCACGAGGCGCAACGTCAGCGATCTCCGGTAATTTCGATACGGCGCGTTCGGCGAAGAACGCATGGATCAGCCCACTGCGTTGGGGCGTGTCCATCAAGTTCTGGAACAGGCGGCGCTCTTCCTTCAGCCCTTCGGCAAAGGATTTCCCGAGCGCGGCTTCGACCGCTTCAACCGCGGCCAGCGGAGCCACCTCGCCGCGGAGGGAGTGTTCAAGCTTCGTGCGCCAGTTTTGAAGGGCTCCTTCCTCATCCGTGGCACGGGGCATGCCGCTGATCGGGCGGGGCGGGGCTCTGTGCTCCAGCAGTGAGTGCGCGTAGGCAAGGGCCGCCTCGCGAATGTCGCAGCCATCGCCGATCTGGTCGATCAACCCGGTCTCAAGCGCATCGCCTACGGTTACCGGCGTCCCGCTGGTGATCATTCTGAGGGCAGCGTCGATCCCGACGATACGCGGCAGACGCTGCGTGCCGCCTGCGCCCGGAATGAGGCCAATCTTAACTTCAGGCAAGCCCAACCGCGTGCCGGGCAATGCGATGCGGTAATGGGCGCCAAGGGCCACTTCAAGCCCGCCGCCCAGTGCCATGCCGTGAATGGCGGCGACAACGGGTTTGTCGCAGGCTTCGATCTGGCTGATCACGTCCGGCAAGCTGGGGCTTTGCGGCGGCTTGCCGAATTCGGAAATATCGGCCCCCCCGATGAACATCCGCCCAGCCCCGACAATCACCGCAATAGCGGCCGTGTCGTCAGACTGAAAGCGCGCGAAAGCTTCAGAAAGGCCGTGTCGGATGGCCTGTGACAGCGCGTTGACCGGAGCATTGTCGACAGTGACCACCGCCACCCGGCCAACATTTTCGTAGGATACCGATCCCATCAATTTGCCTTTCCTTGGTTCATTCACTTGATAACCGATTCATCTATTAATTTCAATATGCGATACTGAATTCCACTATGCGGTATTTTAAACCATCACAGATCTCGATTCGTCTTTGAAAACCCCTGGCCCATCATCCGTTCGAGCTCTTGCACGGTTTCACGCAGTTTTGGGCCGACCTCGGTACGCATCCGGGGCACGGACAGCATTTCGGGCAGGGCGCCGCAGGTGAATATCACCGGTTCGCTCAGGTCGCGGGAATAGAACGGGGAGGCCACCGCGTGGATGTTGGAGGCAAAATATTCATCGGGATCGGTGACGACGAAACCTGTGGTCACAAGCTGATTATGCGCCGTGCGGCGAATTTCCGTTGCGCGCTCGCGGGTCAGGCCGCGGTCGCCATCTGCCGCGGTCACGATCTGATCGAACCCTTCTTCGGAGGTCGAGGCCAGCAGTGCATGGCCGGAGGATGTTCCGTTGAATGGCAGCCGATGCCCGACTTCAAGCCAGAGCGAGGCAACCCCCCGTGGCCGCCATGTCTTGACGATCAGCAGCTTGCCGTCGTCTCGCACCAGCAACAGGGCAAGGGTGCCTGTCTCATCCGCCAGCCGTTGCATCAGCGGCGATGACAGATCCACAAAGGAGATCGATGCGCTTGCCATGTTGCCGAGCGCCAGCAACGCGGGGCCGGGGCGATAGCGGTCATGGCGCCGCGCATGGGTGAGATAGCCGAGCTTTTGCAAGGTGAAGGTCAGCCGCGACACCGTGGATTTGGGAATACCGGTACGCTCCGAGATATCGGCATTGCCCAGGCCATCGTCGGATGGCCGGAATGCCCGCAAGACGCTCAAGCCGCGCGCCAGTGTGGTCGCGAACCTTCTATCGGTTTCAATCTCGTCGGGCATAGTGTTCCTCATCACCTTGTTATCCCGGTCTACATCGAGTTCGGGATCAGCAGCGAAATGACCGGGAAGGCAATGATCAGGATCAGAACGATCACGTCAACTGTCAAAAATCGCAGGATTCCGGAGAATATTCTGTCGATCGACACGTCCTTGCCCACAACGTTTGCGATGACGAACACATTCAACCCAACCGGCGGCGTGATCAGACCGATCTCCAGCAGCTTGATGACAACGACGCCGAACCAGATCAGGTCGAAGCCGTAATTTTCCACCAGCGGGATCATCAGCGGCAAGGTCAGCACCATGATGCCGATGGGATCCAGGAACATGCCAAGCACCAGGTAGATCACCGCGATGGCCGCCAGCAGCATGACTGGCGAAAGCTGCGCGTCTGTCACGGCGCTGACGATGCTCGGGGCGACCCCGGTCAAGGCGATGAAGGCGACAAAGATTTTGGCCGCAGCGGCAATCAGGAAAATGCTGGCGGTCTGAATGCAGGTTTCGCGCAAGGACTCGATCACTCCGCGGAGATCCAGCTTGCCTTGCGCGAAACCGATGGCGACTGCTGCGGATACGCAGACCGCAGCCGCCTCGGTCGCCGTGAAGATGCCGCCATAGATACCGCCAACAATGATAACGAAGAGGCCAATCGCCGGCCAGGAATCCAACGCGGCCCGGCCCCGGTCCCGCATCGTGATCTGCCCTTCGAACCTCGGCGCCGCTTCTGGTGTCCGGTGCACCCAGAGGAAGATGACGAGAACGAAACCCAGCAATGAAATGAGGCCGGGCAGTATGCCTGCGAGGAACAGGGCGCTGATCGAGGTTTCGGTGAAAATCCCGTAGATGATGAACAGGACAGAAGGCGGGATGAGCGATCCGAGCGTCCCGCCCGCGGCGACGCTGGCAGTGGCAAGCCGCTTGTCATAGCCCATGCGCAGCATCTCTGGCGAACAGATCCGCCCCATAGTGGAGGCACAGGCGATGGACGATCCGGTGATCGCAGAGAACCCGCCGCAGCCGACAACCGAGGCCATCGCGACACCACCGGGCACACTCGCCAGCCACACGCGGGCAGCTTGATAGATCTTCGTCGTGATCTCGGCGCGATAGGCAATGTGGCCAAGCGCGATGAACAGCGGGATCATGGACAGATCGTAAGAATGGATCAGGTCGAAGGAATTGGAAAAAACCAATGACGTCGTGGGTTTCAGCGCCCGTTCAGGTGCGAAGGCACCGGTGCGAAACGCAAAGATGACAAAGGTGCCAACTGTGGCGACTCCGGCAAGTGCAAAGGCGATGGGTACCCTGACCGCAAGCAAGCCGATGACACAGGCGAAGGCGACGATGCCGATGACGGTGCCGTCCATCAGACGCTCTCCTCATGTTCTTGAGCCGGGGAAACCACGCTGCCACCGGCGCGGATCGTGCGAAGGTCGCCGATCACCATTAGCAGCAGCCGAAGCCAGCAGAAGGAAATTCCGACAAGGAAAACCACCCGACCCGGCCATTTTGGCAGGTTGAGTTGACCAAAGAAGAAGGCGCCGCTTTCGACGGTATGGGCAACCTCGCGCCAACCCGAGTAGATCAGGGGGGAGAGGGCAAAGAGACCAAAGGCGCTTCCACCGACGAGCAGCCAGTCCTGCACGCGGAGGGGCATCATTTTGCTGAGAAACTCCACCACGATATGCGCCCGGTCCAGTGTTGCCACTGCCAGGGGCAAAACGATCGCGGCGACCATCAGTTCGCGCACGATCACAATGGTGTCCGGGATGCCGGAATTGAATGCGGCCCGCAGGAATACGCTGCCTGTGATCAACGCGCCAAGGCCGACAACGGCGACAACCGCCAAGTCGAGCAATAGCTTTTCAACGCGACGCAACATCGGTCAACTCCGTCGAAATAGTATGAAGGGAAGTGCCGCGGCGCCGGTCTTGCGCCGCGGAGATATGTGCAGCTGGTCTTAGCCGCGCGCCCAGGGATAGCCTTGGCTGTCACGCTCTTCGGCATATTTTTCCAGAAGCGTGCGGTATTGTTCCAACAGCGACGTGCCGTCGAGCCCCGCCGCATTCGCACGCTCGACCCATTCATCAACGTATTGCTTGCCTTGCTGAACCAGCTTGTCGCGCTCTGCCGCTGGCAAGTCGACGACCTCGACACCGGCGTCCTTCATTGTCTCCAAGGCCGCGTCATTGGCCGCGGTAATCAGTTCACCCAGTTTGTCGGCCATCGCGATACCGGCATCAGCCATCGCGGACTGGGTCTCGGCGTCGAGGGAGTCGTACACATCCTTGTTCATGAAAATTCCCAAGGCACCGACCTGACCCCAATTGAGCAGGGTGTAGCTGGTCATGACTTCCTGTTGCTTCAGCGCGGCAACGGCGTAGGAGTAGCCTTGCGAACAATCCAGCAACCCGGTGTCGAGACCCTGATAGGCATCGTAGATCGGCATCGCGACCATGTTTGCACCAAAATCGCGGAAGGTGTCGCCATATGCGCCGACGCCACGGACTTTCAGACCGGAAATATCCTCGACCGTGCGAATTGCCACGTCCTTGCACGCAATGTTCACTGCCGAGGTTGTGAAAGTGCCGATGTATACGAGGTTCTGGTCCGCCAGGCTTTTCGTGATCGCGTCGGAGGTCCGCATCAACTCGTCCGTCGCGCGCATTCCGACCCAGGCATCCTCATTGCGCATCGGCAGGTCGGCGAAGCTGTAGCTCAGCATTTCCTGCGGGAAATACACTGCGATGACCGTGCCGAGGTCCGCCACCCCATCGGCAATGGATTGTGCGGCGGCATTGGCTTTGAACAGCGCTCCCCCCCATTGAATGTCGATATTTACTTCGCCGTTGGTGCGCGCCGTTACGTCGTCGGCAAAGGACTGCAATGCTGCGGCCCGGGCGCCCCGATTCGGGCCGGCTTCTCCCAGAATCAGCGTTGTGTCGGCGCTCGCGATTGTCGCGGCTGCCAAGCAGAGTGCCGCCGCGGTGGATGCTAGCAGGGCTTTCATTAGGTCTCCTCCCTAAATTCTACTATGCGGTTTTGAATTCCATTTATACGAACGGTAAGGGGAATAGTTGCGAGGAGTCAAGCTGAGTGTTTCTTTCAGGGCACCGCGAGCAGGGCACCCGTCTTCAAAGCGCCCGTGAAGGGTGGCTGGATTTTCCACATCGTCCGAAATACTGCGACCGCTAAGTTGCCGCACTCTGATATGGGTTCGCGGAAATCCCCGTAGCGCTCTGCAGTCGCATGTTTGGCTATAAAGACCCGCTGCAACGCAGCCCGTCGCCATGTTCGAGGTCATGTTGCCTTTTCAGTTAGTCGACAGGCCGAGTGCGCAAATGTCGCTGACCCATCAACGTACTTTGGGACCTAGTGTAAGGTCGGCATGAAACCCGCTGAGCTGATGGCAGGCAGCCCAGCGGTACATGCTTAAGAACCGCGCTCCGGGAAGGCCGTTGGCTCACCGTGTGACGCGCGGATACTGTCATTCAAAATCGCCTTGATCAGGGCAACGCACATCAGCACCATCACCAGCGAGAACGGCAGCGCGCCGATCACCATCGCGGTTCGGATCGCATCCAGGCCGCCGACCAGCAGCAGTGCTGCCACCACGAGGCTCAGCGCTACACCCCAAAAGAGGATATGCGGACGGGCTTTGGGGCCTTCGTCGCCTGCGGCGTTGATCGTATTCACGATCAGCACCGCGGAATCGGCAGTGGTGACTAGGTAGGTCATCAGGAGAACCACGATCGCCACGGCCATGATCCACCCGAGCATGTCGCCGAGCATGTAATTGGTCATGGCAAAGATCTTGTCCCCATCGGAGGCACCAAAGATCGTGCCGTTGGCGCCACCGGATATCTCCAATTCAATCGCCGTTCCGCCAGCAAAGGCAAACCAGACAAAGCACATGAGTGCCGGAACGATGACCGCGCCAAGGACAAACTCGCGGATCGTGCGCCCGCGCGAGATCCGCGCCAGGAACAGGCCCACAAAGGGCGCGAAGGCCACCCACCAAGCCCAGTAGAACACCGACCAGCCGCCCTGCCAGGCTTCCAGTTTGTCGGTCACACCGCCGCTGCCGTCGCCCTTGTAGATGGTGAAGAGCAGGTCAGGTAGCGCCAGAACATAGTGCCACAGGCCAACGAAAAGCGCGTAGATACCAAAACCGGTAGCACCAAAGACGAGAAAGAAAACCAGAAGGAAAATCGACAGTCCCATGTTGAGATTTGACAGCCATTTTATGCCTTTGCCCACTCCGGAAAGCGCCGACAACGTGGACGCACCCATGATGATCACCAACGCCACGATGATACCGGTGGCCGAGGCGGTGCCTTCGCCGTTTAGCAACCAGCCGCCGACGCCGATGCGTGCCATGCCAGCCACGAATTGCTCGACCCCGAAGCCCAGCGTTTGAGCCACTCCCAAGATCGTGGCGATCACCGCAACGATGTCGACCAGATGTCCGGTCCAGCCGGACAGGCGACTTCCGAACAAGGGGGCCAACGCCGAACGGATGGTCAGCGGCAGCCCGCGACGGTAGGCGAAAAAGCCCAATGCCAGCCCGGCAATTGCATAAGAAGCCCATGCCGAGAAGCCCCAGTGCAGGTAGGACCATTTGTAGGCGTTGAGAATATTGTCCGGGCCTGCCGCGGTGGCAAAGCCCTGAATGACATCCGGGTTGTTCTGGAAGTGGTAGACAGGCTCGGCCACGGCCCATGTAAGCATGCCGACCCCGATCCCGGCACCGAACATCATGGAGAACCAGGAAAACCTCGAGAATTCCGGTTTGTCGTCGTAGCGGCCGATTTTCAATCGCCCTGCAGCAGGCCAGAGCGCCAAACCGATGCAGACAAGCACGAAAGCTGCCATTACCAGAATGTACCAAGAGGCGAAGTGAGTCAGGATGAAGCTGTTGACCCCGGCCAGGACCGAGCCCGCGTTTTCCGGAAAGGCCACGGCCCAGAGCACCAACCCGCCGACCGCCAGTTTGCCGGTCACCGTGACGTCGACATTGAAGCCGGAGTAAAATCCTTTCTCAGCCGTCTTGATCGGGAGGACTCTTAAGGGTTCCCTTATCCTCCTTTTTATATTGGACATACTTGTTCCTCCCTTATGGTTCTAGATGCGTGGTTTGACCATCTTCGTGCCGTTCAAGGGGCTGTGCCGCGTCGCCTCCGCTCTGAGCGGGTAAGCGCTGTGACTTCTCACGCGTCGAGTGCGACTGCGCCTTTGGGCCAGCTGCAGCAGGCCAGTACATAGCCAGCCTCGGCCTCGCCCGGCTGCAGCCCGCCCATGTCCTGCATTTCGACCTGCCCTTGGGTCAGCACCACCTTGCAGTTGCCGCAGACCCCTTGCTGGCAGGCGGAATCGATCCAGACACCGGCATTCAGCGCCGCTTCCAGCAGCGTTTCGCCCTGGGCGCAGTGGCCGTTCTTGCCGCTGAGAGAAAAGAACACCTCGCCGCCGGTGCCGGAGGCTTCTTCGATAGTGACCTTCTCGCCGAAGCTCTCTTCGTGGACCGCCGCAAAGGGAATCTTGTCGGCAACCGCACGGGCCGCTTTCATGAACCCCTCCGGGCCGCACATGAAGATGCTGCGCTCAGCGTGGTCCGGCACCAGCCTCTGCATCAGCTCCGCCGATATCTGCCCTGTCTCACCCGTAAAGGAAGGGTCATCCGCCGAGTCCACTACCAGATGCACGGTCACGTTCCGGAACCGCTTCCCTAGGAACTCCAACTGGTCACGGAAGATGATGTCTTTCGGGGAACGGGCGAAATGTACAAAGACCACATCCTTGGGAAGGGTCACATCGGTGATGTACTGCAGCATCGACATCACCGGGGTGACGCCGGAGCCGCCCGACAGCAGAAGCGGTTTTTCGCAGGAAATGTCTATCCAATTGAAGCTGCCGGAGATATCGGCAATTTCCACTTCGGCGCCAGGCCGAATTTCATCGTTCAGGTAGTTCGACACCAGCCCGCCCGGTACCCGCTTGACGGTTACCTGGATATTGTGCGGCCGGGTCGGAGTGGAGGAAATCGAATAGGCCCGAACATGGGCTTTACCTGCGATTTGGAAGCTGAAGGTGACATACTGTCCGGGTTTGAAGTCAAAGCTGCGGCTCTGACTGTCTTCAAAGACAAAGGTCTTGCTGTCGTGCGTCTCATCGATCACGGCCTTGCAGATCAGGGTTGCAGGCCCGCCTGAATAACAGGGTTGAGAGTTTGCTGAGCTCAGCGAAAACGGGCTATCGGTAGCGACGAGCATGGTGCGGGAACCTCCACGATTGAATTCGTGGGAAGATACCCGGCACCCCGCCCGGTAAAATGCACCAGAAATGCCTCTTTAATCGAAACTTTCGATTATTCGGGCCTGGATCAGCTTCTGGAAGAGCAGAACGGCCTGCGCGACAAGCGGATCGTGGCGTTTGCGGCTGTGAACAATGGAATACAAAGGCTGCGGTATGACGGGCGCTCCTTCCACCAGGTGCAGACCGGGAATGGTCTCCATCAGGCTGGGGGCGGACAGGCTGGGAAAATAGGCTGTGCCGCCGTCTGCCTTTAGAAAACCGGACGCCAGATCGTCACTGCCAACCACTGTCGGAACATGCAGCAGATTTGGAAACAACTCGTCGTGCTGACGGTCGAAGTAGGAGGTGTAGGCCACCTTGATGTATCGGGTCCAGTCGACTTCAATCAACCTGCAGCAGTCGGTCGACATCATCACGTAGTTTTCGGCGCCAAATTCCGCCACGTGCACGTCGGGAAACTGCTGCGGTGCAAAAACGATTCCCACGTCGGTTTCACCGGTCAGGACATCACGTTGGATCTGCTGCGAAAAATTTGCCTCCAGATAAAGGTCTAGCTTGGGCACTTGCCCACGTATCTGCTTTGCCCAATCGACCAGGACTGGCTGGGCCAGCGTGAACTGGACTGAAACCCGAAGACGCGGCCGCGCCAAACCGCTACCGGCGGAGACGTCCCGCTTGGCCAGGCTCCATGCCGCCAGAAGGGATCGGCAATGTGTCTCAAACCGCCGCCCGGCTGCTGTCGGATCAGCCCCGCCACGGCCGCGCTCGAACAGCCGCGTGGCCAGTTCGTCCTCCAGCTGCCGGATCCGTGCGCTGACGGTCGATTGGGTGACGTTCAGCCTTTCGGCGGTGCGGTTGAAGTTCCGGGTTTCCAGAACATCCATGTAGGTGAGGAGCAGCTGACGATTCATTCAATCACTATTTCCGATTAAAAGATGTGTATCAATTGCATTTATTCGCCTTCGATCAGTTTCTATCACTGCGCCTCAGAGACTGCCCACAGCCCGTCCGGCTTGGACAAGCGAGAGGAGAAGCACATGTTTATCGTCGATTGCGACTGCCACAATTACTGGTGCAGCGCCACGGTTCTGGAACCCTACATGGAAGGCCTGTTCAAGGACATGTTCGTTCGCGGAGAACGGACTGGTCCGCGCGGTGCATTCCCGCATGGCCACCGCCCCTGGTTCCATCCTGAAGGCTTCGCCCGTCATGACGTCAACCCGGTGGAAGAAGATGACAACTACCTGATCATGAAGGCAAAGCACCTCGATAAGTACAATATCGACGTGGCGATCCTGACTGGTGACGAACCGATCGAAGCCTCCACGCTGGCCAATCCTTATTACGCCAACGCGCTGTGCAAGGCCTACAATGATTACCTGATCGACTATTGGCTGCCAAAGGACGACCGGTTCTGGGGCTCGATCGTGGTGGCGCCGCAGGACCCGCATTTGGCCGCCGCTGAAATCCGTCGCCTGGGCGGCCACCCACGCATTGTGCAGGTTCTGGTCAGCCACGGCGCGGCACGTCCCTACGGTGATCCATTCTATCACCCGATCTACGAGGCCTGCGCCGAAATGGGCCTGCCCTTCGCCATGCACTTGGGCGGGCAGGGGGGCGTCAACTCCACCCCGATTGGTGCCGGCCCTTCAACCTTTTTCTGGGAAACCCACGCAATCCTTCCGCAGACCGCGATGACCCATATGGCGAGCCTGATTGCCAACGGCGTGTTCGAAAAGTGGCCCTCGTTGAAAGTGGTCGTGATCGAATGCGGCGTGGCTTGGGTGCCGTCGGTGCTGTGGCGCCTGGACGCCAATTACAAGGCGCTGCGCAAGGAAACGCCGTGGCTGAAGCGCTTGCCGTCGGAATATTTCAAGGACCACTTCCGTTTTTCGACCCAGCCACTCGAACAGCCGGAAAACATCCAGCACCTCTGGGCAGCGCTGGAAGCAATGGACGGCGAGAACACTCTGATGTTCGCCTCGGACTATCCGCATTGGGACTACGACGACGTCAACAAGCTGCACGTGCCGCCGGCTTGGCGCGAGAAGATCTTTGGCCTCAATGCACTCGACGTCTACACCCGCCTGCCGCGCCCGGCGGCGCAGGCCGCTGAATAAGGAGACCCGGAGATGACAACCAAGCATTTTGCCTGCAAGGCCGATGAGGTTCCTCAGGACGCGGCCAAGATCGTCACAGTCTCCAACATGCCGATCGGCGTGTTCCGGCTGGAGGACGGTTTCCATGCGCTGCTCAATATCTGCCCGCACAAGGGTGCGGCACTGTGCGAGGGGCCAGTCTGCGGCACCACCAGGCAAACTGATTCAACCGAATTCGTTTATGACCGGGCGGGCGAGATTGTCCGCTGCGCCTGGCACGGCTGGGAGTTCGACATCCGCTCGGGCGAATTCCTGGTGGATCCTACGGTAAAGACCCGCCGCTTCGACGTCTCGGTCGAAGGCAGCGATCTTTACGTTCACATCTGACCGTCAGGAGCGCCAGCATGACGCAATTCCCGTGCCAGCCCGAAGCCTCCCACTATATTGGCGGGGCCTACCTGGAAGACGCCGCTGGCGCTCCGTTCGACTGCATCAACCCGGCAACGGGTGAGGTGATAGCCCGTTTGAATGGTGCCTCCCCGTCCATGATCGAACGGGCCGTGGCCTGCGGACGCGATGCGCAGGCCGTTTGGGCCATGACACCGCCTGCCGAACGCGGTCGCGTGCTGCGCCGGGCTGCAGATATCATCCGGGACCGCAATGAGGAGCTGTCGGTTCTGGAAACCCTGAACACCGGCAAGCCGATTGCCGAGACCCGCGTGGCCGATGCCGCCAGTGGTGCGGATTGTCTCGAATACTTTGGGTGTCAGGCTGCTACATTGACCGCCGACCACATTCCGCTGGGCGGCGATTGGGCCTATACCATCCGCGAGCCGTTGGGCGTCTGCCTCGGCATTGGCGCCTGGAACTATCCGATCCAGATCGCCTGCTGGAAGGCCGCTCCGGCACTGGCCTGCGGCAACGCGATGATTTTCAAACCGTCCGAGCTCACGCCGCTGACAGCGCTGAAACTGGCGGAAATCCTGTCCGAGGCGGGGGCGCCGCCGGGCCTTTTCAACGTGGTGCAGGGACTGCGGGAGACCGGTGCCGCGCTGACCACCCATCCCGCCATTGCCAAAGTGTCGCTGACCGGTTCGGTGCCCACCGGCCGCGCGGTGGCCGCCGCTGCCGCCGGGCAGATGAAACACCTTACAATGGAGCTTGGTGGCAAGTCCCCATTGCTGGTCTTTGATGACGCAGACATCGACAGCGCAGTTTCCGCCGCCATTCTCGGCAATTTCTACTCCACCGGTCAGATCTGCTCCAACGCAACCCGCGTGTTCGTACAGAAGGGGATCAAGGAGGCTTTCCTCGCGCGTTTGGTAGAGCGCACCGCAAAGATCCGGATCGGCGACCCGATGGACCCTGAAACCCAGATCGGCCCTCTGGTAAGCGCCGGGCAAGCCGAAAGGGTGGAGGGGTATATCGTTGCCGCGGAACAGGAAGGGGCGATCCGCGTGACACCGCCGCTGCCTTTGCCCGACGGCCGCGCCTGGGTCAGCCCGGTTGTCTTTGCCGGTGTGACTGATAACATGGCCATCGCCCGCGAGGAAATCTTCGGACCCGTTATGTCGGTGCTGGATTTCGACAGCGAAGACGAGGCTGTCGCCCGCGCCAACAGCACGGAGTTCGGTCTCGCTGCCGGTGTCTTCACTCGCGATCTGTCCCGCGGACACCGTGTCGTGTCGCGCCTTAGGGCGGGCACATGCTGGATCAACGCGTATAACCTGACCCCGGTTGAAATGCCCTTTGGGGGTGTTGGGCAATCCGGTATCGGGCGGGAAAACGCCCGTGCTGCGATCGAACATTTTAGCCAGCTGAAGTCCGTCTACGTTGGCATGTCTCCCTTGGAAAACGACTACTGAACAGAGGCTGCAATGCTGGCACAACTGAACCGCACCGCCTTTGGGCGGCCGTCATCCATATTGTCGACTGCTTGCGCCGTTTACCCCGGCATCGCGCTGGCGGCGGTTGTCGGGTTGGCCGCGTTGTTCCTGTCGGAACATTACGGTGCGCCGGTCATGCTGCTGGCACTGCTGATCGGCATGGTGTTCAATCCGCTGGTGGAAGAGGCTGCCGTGGCCCCGGGCATCGGCTTCAGCTCCAAAGCCTTGCTTCGCGCCGGGGTGGCTCTGCTAGGGGTGCGGGTCAGTTTTAGCGACATCGCCTCGCTCGGCGTGGCGGGTTTCAGTGCCATTGCCGGGCTTCTGGGCAGCACGATCCTGCTGGGCCTGCTGCTGTCGCGCCGCGACTGGCAATCTGGCGTACTGACCGGCGGCGCGGTGGCAATCTGCGGTGCCTCGGCGGCGCTGGCGATTTCGGCCTGCCTTCCCAAGGGAAAGGCATTGGAGCAAGAGACACTGTTCACGGTGGTTGCGGTCACGGCTCTGTCGACACTGGCGATGATTTTCTATCCAGTTGCGCTGGCGCAGCTTGGATTCACTGAGGCTCAAACGGCCTTTGTCCTGGGGGCCTCAATACACGACGTGGCGCAGGTCGTGGGTGCCGGGCTGACTGTTTCAGAAGAAACTGCGGAGCTGGCCACCCTGGTCAAAATGGTGAGGGTGAGCCTTCTGCCGCTGGTGCTGTGCATCCTGGTTCTGACCGTCTCGGCCACAGGCGGGAAGGAGAGGACGCACAGGATCCCGGTGCAGGGGTTCCTGATAATCTTTTTTGTCCTAGCGCTATTGGCGAACATCGGAGTGTTGACTGAAGCCATGGCAGATTTTGCCGCAGCAGTGTCGAAATGGCTGCTCATCATCGCGATATCGGCTCTCGGAGCCAAGACATCGTTGCGGAGCTTGACCACCGTCGGAGGGTCAAAGCTGATGCGGATAGGCGGCCTGACATTGGTTCTGTTCGGTGCCTCGGCTCTCATTGCGCAGCTGTTGCCTGGCCTTTCCTGAGAGGTCTGCGGCCTGTCGTTTTATCTTTTCAGAACATGCGCAGTGCGCCAAAGGCGGTGATCAGCCCCACCCGCGCCGGAAACCATCGTGCTGATCGATCAAAGGCGGGTCATGCACCACCAATAAAACCGGACCACTAAGATGGGGCTGATCAAACCACGCAGCACTCCTGAAAACATCGAGGCTCGCCTCTGGCGCGATTCACTGGATTTTTTCGTTAAAATGCATTATCGTATCGTAGTTTGCCAATAGATGGCTTGCCGGGTTTTCCGGAGATACTCCGCACCTTAGGGAAAGGTGGCGAGATGCTGATTGTTGCCGCACTCGTCCTGATCGTACTGGGGTCCATCGCCTTCCATCTATCAAGCCCATGGTGGTGGACGCCGATCGCGTCGAACTGGGACTATATCGATAACACGCTGGTCATAACCTTCTGGATCACCGGCGCGGTCTTTGCTGCTGTTGTTTTGTTCATGGCCTATTGTGTGCTGAAATTCCGGCACCGGCCGGGGCACAAGGCAGAGTTCGACCCGGAGAACAAGCGTCTGGAACTGTGGCTGACCGGCGTGACCACCATCGGGGTGGCGGCGATGCTGGTGCCCGGGCTGTTCGTGTGGAAGCAGTTCGTCACCGTGCCGGACGAGGCAACTGAGCTTGAAGTCTTCGGGCATCAATGGAGCTGGGCCTACCGCTTGCCCGGTGCCGACGGCGTACTGGGCACCGCGGATGCCGAATGGGTAAGCGCTGCAAATCCTCTGGGGGTCAATCCGCACGACAGGTTCGGCAAGGATGACCTGATTGTCGAGGGGGGCGAGGTGTATTTGCCGGTGGACCAGCCGGTGAAGTTGCTTCTGCGCTCAATCGACGTCTTGCATAACTTCTACGTGCCCGAATTCCGCGCCAAGATGGACATGGTGCCGGGCATGGTCACCTACATCTGGTTCACTCCAACCCGCACCGGCACCTTCGAGGCGCTCTGTGCGGAGTATTGCGGCACGGCGCACCCCTATATGCGCGGTTTTGTGACCGTGGTGGAGGCAGAGGACTATCAGGAGTGGCTGCAGGAGCAGCTGACCTTCGAAGAATATGCCAGCAACGCTCGGGCCGGGCAGTCGGTGCAACTGGCAGGGAACTGACCGGCGCACTGCCGGAAGCAAGGCCTGATCGGGCCGCCCCCCTTCTGCGGCCCTGATGGCCCGGCGCGCTGAAAGCCGCCGGGGACAGAAGACACACGTAGGGAGGAAAGCATGGTAGACCGAGGTTCCGACGACCGGATGCAGCTGCCGCCGCGCGAAGTCGAGGATGTGATGCCGCCGCATGCGCACAGCTGGATCGGCAAGTACGTTTTCTCGCAGGATGCCAAATATATCGCCATCCAGTATTCCGGTACCGCGGTGGCGATCGGCCTGGTGGCGCTGGTGCTCTCCTGGCTGATGCGGCTTCAGCTGGGTTTTCCCGGCACCTTCGATTTCATCACCGCCGAGGCTTACTACCAGTTTGTTACCATGCACGGGATGATCATGGTGATCTACCTGCTGACCGCGATCTTTCTGGGCGGGTTCGGCAATTACCTGATCCCGCTGATGGTCGGCGCGCGGGACATGGTGTTTCCCTTCGTCAACATGCTCAGCTACTGGGTCTATCTGCTCGCAGTTCTTGTGCTGGTCGCCAGCTTCTTCGTCCCCGGCGGGCCCACCGGCGCGGGCTGGACGCTCTACCCGCCGCAAGCGGTGCTTTCGGGCACGCCGGGCGGGGCGCAAAGCGGCATCATCCTGATGCTGGTCTCGCTGATCCTGTTCATCATCGGCTTCACCATGGGCGGACTGAACTATGCTGTGACCGTGCTGCAGGCCCGGACCCGCGGCATGACGATGATGCGGCTGCCGCTCACGATCTGGGGCATCTTCACTGCGACGGTGATGGCGCTGCTGGCCTTCCCGGCCTTGTTCGTCGCCTGCGTAATGATGCTGTTTGACCGGCTGCTGGGTACGTCGTTCTTCATGCCGACGCTGGTGGAACTGGGCGAAAAGCTCAGCTACGGCGGCGGCAGCCCGATCACCTTCCAGCACCTGTTCTGGTTCTTCGGCCACCCGGAGGTCTACATCGTGGCGCTGCCCGCCTTCGGCATCGTTTCCGACCTGATCGCGGTGCATGCGCGAAAGAACGTCTTCGGGTACCGGATGATGGTCTGGGCCATCGTGATCATCGGCGCGCTCAGCTTCATCGTCTGGGCGCACCACATGTATGTCAGCGGCATGCACCCATGGTTCGGCTTTTTCTTTGCTACCACCACGCTGATCATCGCCATCCCGACCGCGATCAAGGTCTACAACTGGGTGCTCACGCTCTGGAAAGGCGACATCCACATGACCATCCCGATGCTGTTTGCACTGGGGTTCATCGTGACCTTCGTCAATGGCGGGCTGACCGGGCTGTTCCTCGGCAATGTGGTGGTCGATGTGCCGCTCTCCGACACGATGTTCGTGGTCGCCCATTTCCACATGGTGATGGGGGTGGCGCCGATCATGGTGATCTTCGGCGCGATCTACCACTGGTACCCCAAGATGACCGGCAGGATGCTGAACGAGGCGATGGGCCAGATCCACTTCTGGGTCACCTTCATCGGCGCTTATGCAGTGTTCTTCCCGATGCACTACGTCGGCCTGGTCGGCGTGCCGCGGCGCTATTTCGAGATCGGCGAGCCTGAATTCCTGACCGCGCCGGTGGACGGACTCAATGCCTTCATCTCCTCCGCGGCGCTGATCGTGGGAGCGGTGCAGGTGCTGTTCCTGTTCAACATCTTCTGGAGCCTGCGCCATGGCCGAAAAGCGGGGGGCAACCCGTGGCGCGCGGCCTCATTGGAATGGCATACCCCCGACACCCCGCCCAAACACGGCAACTGGGACGAGCTGCCCAATGTCTACCGCTGGGCCTATGACTACAGCGTGCCCGGAGCGCCTAAAGATTACCTGGCCCAGAACGATCCCTGGGTCCCGGACGGGGAGGAACGGCGGCTGTGACGGTCATTCTTGCCTTTCTGGCGCTGGTTGCCCTGGTTGCGGGCCTGTGGCTGTCCCAGCAGCGCCTGGCCTCCAAGCCCTGGCTGGAGACCGGGATCGCGCCCCTGGCGGGGCACGGGCCGGGCCGGGCGCCGGGGTTCATCTTCATCGCGGTGTTTATGGCGGTGGTCGGCGGTCTGTTTGCGATGCTGGGCAGTGCCTTTGTCATGCAGATCGAGGAGACCCCCTGGGAGCTGGTCCCGCTGCCCGGACGGGTCTGGCTCAACACAGCGCTTCTGCTGCTGGCCAGCCTGTTTCTGCAGTTCGTGGTGATCTCGGCACGGGTCGGCACCACGCGCTGGCTGCGCGCCAGCCTGATCGCCGCCAGCGTCGCCACGCTCGCTTTTCTTGCCGGGCAGGTGCAGGTGTGGATCGCGCTGACCGCAAGCGGCTACCGGCTGGAGGGCACCCCGGCGGCGAGCTTTTTCTATCTGATCACCGGCCTGCACGGACTGCATGTGCTGGGCGGCATTATTGCGCTGGCGGCGGTTTGCCTGCGCCACGCCGGCGCGGGGGACGTCAGTGCGCTGCTGCCGGGCATTCGGGCCTGCGCACTGTACTGGCACGCGTTGTTGGCCTTCTGGCTGATGCTGTTTGCGCTGCTGCAGGGCTGGGGCAACGCGCTTCTGGCGCTGTGTCGCGCCGTCGTGGATTAAGGGGGGGGAGGAAATATGGATAGCAAATTCCAAGGCCAGGACCAGACCCTGCTGCAGCAAGGCCACAGAGGCTTTGCCGCCGATTGGAGTTCGGACCAGCGCGTGTTCAAAGGGGTCTCCTGGGGCAAGGCGATGATGTGGATCCTGCTTCTGAGCGATACCTTTGTCTTTGCCTGTTTCCTGGCCGCCTATATGACCGCGCGCAGCTCGACCACGGTGGATTGGCCCAACGCAAGCGAGGTGTTTGCCCTGCATATCGGCGGCCACAACTTCCCGCTGCTCCTGATTGCGATCATGACATTCGTGCTGATCTCCTCCTCCGGGACCATGGCCATGGCGGTCAGCAGTGCCTACCGCAAGGCCCGCGTGCCCACTGCGCTGCTCTTGCTGGCCACTGCCGGACTTGGGGCTGCCTTTGTCGGCATGCAGGCTTTCGAGTGGACCAAGCTGATTTCCGAAGGTGTCCGGCCTTGGGGAAACCCCTGGGGGGCCGAGCAATTCGGGGCGAGCTTCTTAATGATCACCGGTTTCCACGGAACCCATGTCTCCATCGGGGTCATTTTTCTCGCGATCATGGCTAGGAAGGTCTGGCGCGGGGATTTCGACGGTGACGAGCGCAGCTGGCTGTCGCGCGGCAACGGCGACTACGAAGGTGTCGAGATCATGGGGCTCTACTGGCACTTCGTCGACCTGGTCTGGGTCTTCATCTTTGCATTCTTCTATTTGTGGTAGGGGGACGGAATGACACAAACTGCACGAACCGCACAGACCCGCGCCAAGGCTGTTGTTGATGAGCATGGCGGCCAGCAGCATCCGATCAGGCTTTACTTGTTGGTCTGGGGGCTTTTGTTCGTCCTCAGCGCGGCGTCGTATCTTGTCGATTATGCTGGGCTGCAGGGCCTGTTACGCTGGACGCTGATCCTGATCTTCATGATGTTGAAAGCAGGATTGATCGTAGCCGTATTCATGCATTTTGCGTGGGAACGCCTCGCCCTGAGCTATGCGATCCTGCTGCCGTTGCTGGCCCTGATCGGCTTGCTGGTCATACTGTATCTGGAAGCCGACTATACTGTGGCGACACGGCTGATCGAATTCGGGTCCCGCTAGGAACAGCCCCAGATTTTTTGGCGGAACGGATCGGTTGGCAAGGGCCATATACCGACCAAATCAAGCGCTTTGGGATACTCAGCCGCTGAATCCATTGATTTCCCTCAGGCAGCGTACATCACGGTTCGGCAAGCGCGGTGAGCATGCCTGTTCTCCCTTGGCTGACAGGAGCGCAGACGTCGTGCTTGGAGCCCAGTTTTCCGAAGTCCCCTGGCAAGGCGCGTGTCGCTGACCGTCGCATGTCGAGTGAGAAATTGTTGCTACCGGATAAGCTGTGCGCGGACGAGGAAACGTTACTCCTCCGGGATCCGGAGGACGATCGAACAATGAACAGGTATCTGCGGGTGATGATCCGCCGACGTGTTCCTAACATCCCCCGGTGGCCTCAAGCAGTTACGCTGATTTCGCGTGAGGGCACTGCGCGCAAATTGAAATCGCTGCAAATTAACATTTCACACCCGCTTGTAACTGCTGCACCATTGCTTCGCGCATCTTGAACTTCTGCGGCTTGCCGGTGACGGTCATCGGCAGCGCGTCTACGATCCGCACGAAATGCGGGATCTTGAAATGCGCGATCTGGCCGCGGCAGTGGCTGCGCACCGCCTCTTCGTCCAGGACGGCGCCCGGCGCGGGCACGATCCAGGCGCAGACCTGCTCTCCGAATTTGCCGTCCGGCACCCCGAACACCTGGGCATCCGCGATCTGCGGGTGGCGGATCAGGAACTCCTCGATCTCGCGCGGGTAGATGTTCTCGCCGCCGCGGATGATCATGTCCTTCACCCGGCCGGTGATGCTGCAGAACCCCTCCGCGTCGAAGGTGCCAAGGTCGCCGGTGCGCATCCAGCCGTCTTGGATGGCCTCCGCGGTTGCCTTTGCGTCGTCCCAATAGCCCTGCATCACCGAATAACCGCGCACCAAGAGCTCGCCGCGCGCGCCCGCGGGCACGGTGCGGCCCTCGGTGTCCACCACCTTCACTTCCAGATGCGGATGCACCCGGCCCACGGTGGTGCAGCGTTTCTCCGCCGGATCGGTGGTGAAGCTCTGAAAGGACACCGGCGCGGTTTCGGTCATGCCGTAGCAGATCGTCACCTCCTGCATGTGCATGTCGCGGCTGACCCGCCGCATGATCTCGATCGGGCAGGGCGCCCCCGCCATGATCCCGGTGCGAAGACTGGAGATGTCGCGCGGGGTTTTGTCCAGCTCCTGTAGCATGGCGACAAACATCGTCGGCACGCCATAGAGCGCGGTGGCGCGTTCGGCGGCTGCGGCATCCAGCACCGCGGCCGCCTCGAACGCCTCGCCGGGGAAGATCATCGCGGCGCCTTTGGAGACCGCCCCCAGCACACCCATCACCATGCCGAAGCAATGGTAGAGCGGCACCGGGATCAGCAGCCGGCCGGCCCCGGTCAGCTTGATGCGGCTGGTGACGAACCGGGCGTTGTTGACGATGTTGAAATGCGTCAGCGTCGCGCCCTTGGGCAGGCCGGTGGTGCCGGAGGTGAACTGGATGTTGATCGCCTCTTCCGGCGAAAGCCCGGCGCTGAGCGCATCCAGCGCCGCAGTGTCCGCACCCGCTCCCATTGCCTGCAGGGTCTCAAAGGGCAGAATGCCGGGGCCGGGGTCTGCCGCCATCACCACCGCGTGGCGCAAGGACGGCAGCCGCGCAGCGGCGACAGCGCCGGGGGCGGCGGCGGCCAGCTCGGGCGCCAGTTCGCGGATCATGCCCAGGTAGTTGGAACTCTTGAAGCTTTCCGCCGCGATCAGCACCTTGCAGCCGGTCTTGTTGAGCGCATATTCCAGCTCCGCCAGTCGGTAGGCCGGGTTGATTGTCACCAGGATGGCGCCGATGCGGGCGGTTGCAAACTGGGTCAGCACCCATTCGTAGCGGTTGGGGGACCAGATGCCGACCCGGTCGCCCTTCGCAACCCCGAGCTCCAGCAGGCCCGCGGCCAGTTCATCCGCCTTCCGGGCCAGTTCCGCATAGGTCATCCGGATGCCCGCATCCGTGAACACCAGCGCCTCGCGGCTGCCATGCTGCGCCACCGCCTGCCGCAGCAGTGCCGGGATAGTGATATGCTGCAGAGGCGGCTCATCTGGCCCCTGCACATGCGACAGGCCGTCAATCGGGGCGGTGAGGTCAGTTTGCGGGTCAGTCATAGGTGTTCTCAGCTAATTGAGCGGACCGGGCCGCCGCGGCGGCAGCCCGGCCGGGTTTCACAAAGGGCGATCAGCCGCGGGCGACGTTGATCACCTGCATCTGGGTGTATTCCGCCAGCCCCTCGACCGACTGTTCCACCCCCAGACCGGAGCCCTTGAAGCCGGCCATCGGGATATGCGGGCCGATGTTCAGCTGCTGGTTCACCCAGATGGTGCCGGATTCGATGCGCCCGGCGATCTCGGTCGCCCTGGCGGTGTCGCGCCCGTGCACCGAGCCGCCCAGCCCGTAGTCCGAGGCATTGGCGCGGGAAATCACGTCGTCGATGTCGTCGAAGCGGATCACCGGGAGGATCGGGCCGAACTGCTCCTCGTCGACGATCTTCTGGCCGTCGGCCACATCGCGCACGATGGTCGGCGGCACGAAATAGCCGGGTCCGTCCTTGGCGCTGCCGCCTGCGATGATCCGGCCGCAGGCGCGGGCGTCCTCCAGGAAACCCTTGATCTTGCCGAACTGCGCCTTGTTCTGGATCGGGCCAATCGTCGTCCCCTGCTTCATGCCGTCGTCGACCACGGCCTGCTCCGCCAGCGCGGCCAGCTCGGCGCAGAAGTCCTCGTAGATGTCGCTGTGGACATAGGCGCGCTTCACCGCCAGGCAGACCTGCCCGGCATTGAGGAACGCCCCGCCATAGACCTTTTCCGCGGCCGCCTTCACGTCCACATCCGGCAGCACGATGGCCGGATCGTTGCCGCCCATCTCCAGCGTCACCCGCTTCATGGTGTCGGCCGCGCTGGCCATGATCCGCTTGCCGGTCTCGGACGAGCCGGTGAAGCCGATCTTGGCCACATCCGGATGCGCCGTCAGCCTGGGGCCGAGGTCGTTGGCATCGGTGATGATGTTCACCAGGCCCGGCGGGAAGATCCGGGCGCAGATTTCGCCCAGCTTCAGCGCCGTGACCGGGGTGGTCGGCGCGGGCTTCAGCACGATGGCATTGCCCGCCATCAGCGCGGGGCCGATCTTCCAGCAGCAGAGCAGCAGCGGGAAGTTCCAGGCGATGATGCCCGCCACCACGCCCAGCGGCCTGTGCCGGGTCTCGATGCGGAACTCGGCGTCGTCCTGGATCACCCGGTCCGGCAGCTCCAGCGTGGCGGTATGGGCGAGATAGCCCTGCGACCATGCAACCTCGCCCTGCGCCTCGGGCAGCGGCTTGCCCTGCTCCATGGTGATCAGCCGGGCCAGCTCATCGGCTTCTTCGCCGATGGCGGCGGCCAGCGCCTCGACCCTGGCGCGGCGCTCGGCCATCGGCGTTTCGGCCCAGGCCTTCTGAGCGGATTTGGCGGCAGCCACCGCCGCGTTCATCTGCGCCTCGGAGGCATGCGGCACGCGGGCAAACACCGCCTCCGTTGCCGGGTTGATCACCTCGATCATGCGCTCCGACGAAACCTGTTCGCCATTGATCAGCATGCGGTAGTCCATTGCCGTTCTCCCTGTTTATCCCTCAGCCGGGTGTGACCGGGAAAGACAAGCACGGCCCGTCCGAACGGTCTTGGGCAGCGGTGCCAAAGAGTTTGCGTCCTGCGCCAAAGATCCGCCGTGATTGCAGGAGGAGAGGAAGCCGCGCGGCGAACAGCCGAACTGCTGGCGGAAGCTGCGGTTGAAGTGGGAGATGTCGCCGAAGCCGGCGCCATAGGCGATTTGGGCGATTGGCACGCGGGCGCCCTGCCGCGCCGCGTGGCGCAGCTTGCCCGCCACCGCGGCCAGCCTTGTACGGGTCAGGCAATCGGTAAAGGTGGTGCCGTTCTCCTGAAACTCGCGCTGCAACTGCCGCCGCGACAGGCCGGTGCGGGCGGCCAGCGTATCCACCGTCAGACCCGGGTCGGCGCTGAGCAGCTCCAGCGTCTCGCGCACAAGCCGGAAGCGGTGCCAGCGGCTGCCGAGGCTGCCGGCGCTTGGCTGCGCTACGGCGGCAAAGGCCAGCGGCACCAGGTCGAAGATATAGCCCGCGGTGTCCTCCGCGCCCCCCGCATCCAGCAGCCCGCAGAGGCTGGCGTGCAGTGGATGGGCCGGGGTGATCTTGCAGCCCGCCGCGGGCATCTCCCGGCGCCGCTCCAGCACCAGCGCCCGCGGCAGATGCGCCGACAGGAAGGCGGCCGGCCCGCCGGTGATGCTCAGCTCCGCCGCACGGGTGGAGTCGAGCAGCAGGAACTCCCCCGGCCGCAGCAGCGTCTCGCGTCCCGCGTGGAGGATGCCGGTCTCGCCCTCCAGCTGGCGCAGCAGGAAGAAATGCTCCTGATCGTCGCGCAGGATGCCCTTGCGGGTGCGCTCGATGCGGGCGGGCGGGCAGCGGACCTCGGCCACGTCGACGCCGCAGCGCCGGCGCAGGGTGAAAGCCCCCGCCCAATCCCGCACGGCCCGGTCGGGAGCGGCATAGTAGTGGCCGCAGCTTTCGCGCAGGGTGCCGTTCCAGGTGTCAAAGCCCATCATGCGGGCTGCGGGCCTCCCGCCCCGATGCGTTCGCGGCCGGTGAAGGTCGGGCTCTGCAGCATTGCTTCAACCCCGCCGCCCGTGCAGGCCCGGGCCAGCAGCCCGGTGAAATGCGCCGCCGCCAGGCTGGCGCCTCGCACCGGCGCGCCGGGGCTGCCCGGGCAGGCGCCGTATCGCGCGCCGGGCAGGTCCAGCCGCGACCACTGGCCGGGGGCGCAGCGGGCGTCGCCCTGTACGGAGAGAACGCCCGCGCAGCCCGCCGGATAGACCGGCGCGCCGCGGGCAGGGGCGGAGGCCACCAGCAGCTTGCCCGCCGCCAGCACCGCCGCCACGGCCTCTGCCAGCACCGGGCTGGCCGCGGCATGGCCAAAGGAGCAATGGACGATGGCCGCCTCGCTTGCCGCGGCATGGCGCAGGGCCTCCGCCACGGTGGCGAGGGCGGTGGACAGGCGGCCGGGAAAGATGCTGAACCCGAGGAGCTCTGCTTCGTGGGCGTTGACGCGGATCGCCGCGGCCATGCGGCTGGCGTGCAGGGCCGCCGGGCTTCCGGCGGCGCGCGGATGCAGAGCGCACATGTCCCTGCGGGCGGCGAGGCCCGGGGTGTCCGCGGCCAGCGGGCCGTCGATCAGCGCAATCAGCGCGGGGGGACGCATGAGCGGGCCTCCGTCAGGGTGATTTCCATGTCGAAATCCCCCTCCGCCGCCGCGCCGCCGTGGGCGGTGAGGATGCGGGTGGCATGGGGGAAGGCTGCGTCGATGTGGGCCAGGATGCGGGCCGCGGCGGCGGGATCCACCTCCGACAGCGCCTCGTCGAGGATCAGGATATCGAAGGGGCTCAGGAGCACGCGCAGCAGGCAGAGCCGCTGGCGCTCGCCGCCGGACAGGGTGAGGCCGCTCTCGCCCAGCATCGTGTCCAGGCCCTGGGCGCTGCGGAACCTCTCTGCCAGGCCGAACAGCTCCAGAGCCGCCCAGACATGCGCTTCGTTTTCGGGATCGGCCCAGAAGCCGCGGCTCCGGAACAGGTTGCCGCGCAGGCTGGCGCGCAGGGTGAAGGGGCGCTGCCCGGCATAGGCCACGCGGCCGGGCAGGGCGGCACCGTCCAGCAGGCCGAGATCGGCGCCGCCCAGGGTGACACGCCCGGCCAGCGGCCGCGCCCGCCCGCAGAGCACCGCCAGCAGCGAGGTCTTGCCCGCGCCGCTGGGGCCCTTGAGCGCAACCCTGGCGCCTTCGGGAATGGTCAGGGTGAGCGGGCCGAGCGGGGCGGCGTCTCCCCGGGAGACGGTGACGCCGTCCAGCTTCAGGGCATAGCCTGCCGGAGAAAACAGGGCCGGGCGGGCACGGGGGGCCTGCATCACCGCATCCAGCCGGGCCGCCGCCGCCTTGACCCGCGCCTGCGCGTGCCACAGGCCCAGCAGCGACTGCATCGGCCCGGTCATGAACCCCATGTAGGCCACGAAGGCGATCAGCGAGCCCAGCGGCCACTCGCCGCGGATCACCATCAGCCCGCCCGCCAGGAACACCGCCGAGCGGGTCAGCGCCGACAGGAGCACCGGCACCGCGCGGGTGAATTCGCCCCAGAGGTTCTGGGCAATCAGCCGCCGGCTCAGCCCGGCGTGGTCGCGCAGGCTGCGCCGTTCGGCCCAGAGCGTGCCGCGGGCGGCCTGCAGCGCGGGCAGCCCGAACAGGGTCTCCGACAGCCCCGCGGCGTAGCGTCCCTGCATCTCGCGCACCGCGGCGGCGTGGCGTTCGGTGCGGGGGCGGGCCCAGGCCAGAAAGGCGAGTTCGGCCGGGGCCAGCAATGCGGTCAGCAGTCCCAGCCGCCAGTCCAGCACCATCAGCATCACCGAGCCGCCGGTCAGCCGGATCAGCGCCGAGGAGCCGCCCAGCACGGCGTTGAAAGCGAATTTCTGCACTTCGGCGGCGTCTCCGTCGACGCGGGACAGCAGTTCGCCTGCGCGCTGCGCGGCAAACCAGCCGGCCGGTTTGGCGGCCAGCCGGGACAGCAGCCGCCGCCGCAGCTGCGCCAGCATCCGGACCGAGGCGCGCATGTGCAGGATGTTGCTGAGCGCGCCGGTGCCGGTGGCAAGCAGGCCCACGGCAAACAGCGCGGCGGACCAGAGCAGGAGCTGCCCGGCATCCCCCGCCATCAGCCCGCGGTCGATCACCAGCTTGCTGATGTAGGGCGGCAGCAGGCTGATCGCGGCGGCGAGAAAACTGATCAGCAGCAGCAGCGCCAGCCGGTGCCGGTGCGGACGCAGCAGGGGCAGCAGCCACTCCGCGGAGGAGGCGGAAAAAAGCGCCGCGCCTGCGCGTGAGGGCAGGCGCGGCCAGGCGCGGGCCGCCGCGGGGCGGCCCGGCTGGGGAGGAAGCTTGCCGACGCTGTCGGTCATTCCTGCGGCACGACTTGCAGGGTGGAGACAGACATGTCGCCGCCGGAGGGCATTCGGATCTCGCCGATGCGCTCCAATGTCTCGCTGTCGTAGATGCCGATGTCGTCATTGGTGCCGCCGACGTAGATTTCCTTGCCGTCGCTCGACACGTTGATGACGTAGTAGGTGTGCGGCAGGTCGACCCGTTTCACCAGCTCGCGGGTTTCCAGGTTGTGCTTGGAGAGCTGGGTGTAGACGCCGTAGAGATACTTGGGTTCCACGCCGCTGCGCACGCCGGAGAACATCAGCACCTCGAAGGAGGCGAAATCGGCGATTTCGGTCTCCCCGGTGGTGAGGTCGACGGATTGGTAGCCCCAGACAAAATCCGCCATTTCCTGCTGGCTCTCGTCGGTGAAGACCGCCGCGGTGTACATCAGCATGAACTCGTCGTTCTGGCTGCCGGTCGGCCAGAAGGCCAGCACGTCGGGCGGGCTGTATGCCGGGCGGTCCCAGCTGGCGTTGGCAATCGCCACCTCGGTTTCGCCGGTTGCCGGATCGATCCGGTAGACCTCGTGGCCGGCCAGGTAGACGCTGCCCTTGCGGTCGGTGGCCATCAGCGTCGCCCGCCGCGGCGCCTCGAACAGCGCTGCGGGTTCGGCCTCCAGCCCGGCATCGGCCTTATAGACCGCGAACTCGGGCTGCATCACCTCGTAGCGGTCGATCTTCTTGCGCACTGGGTTGCGCACCGTGTAGATCTCGCTGCCGTCTTTGGAGACCGCCAGCGAGGCCAGCGAGCGGCGGGTCACATCGCCCTCCGACTGGGCGGCGCGGAACACGGTTTCGCAGGTTTCGATATTGACGCCGACCACGTCCTGCCAGTGGTTCAGCAGCACATAGGCGATGCTGTTGTCGGGCGACATGGTGATCACCCCGGGCGTCACATTGGCGCCGAGGTCGCAGTCCTGCCGCAGCGCGCGGGTTCCGGCATCGAACACGTAGAGGTTGGAGGGGCGGGCCACCGTCACCAGCAGGTCGCCCGCGGCCAGCGGCAGGGCAGAGGCGCAGAGCGCCGCGGCAGCAAGAAGCGCGGATTTCATGATGCGGGTCTCCTCAGGTTTCGGCGTCGGTGGGGTAGGTGGTGCCAAGCGCGCGCCAGTCGGTGGCGGCATTGGGCGCGCCCTCGTCCCAGTTCTGGTGGTTGACCATGATGTCGGGCACCTGCGCGGGCCACCAGCAGGGGTCGGAGCAGCCGTAAAGATCCGCCTCCATCGGCTGGCACAGCGCCGCGAGGCCGCCGAAGGGGTCGACCTCCCAGCCCGGGTCGAATGTGGTGGCGCAGCCGGCGGTGACGGTCTGCATCGCGCGGACCTCTTCCATCTGGCCTTCGGCCGCGGCCTGCTGGACACGTTCGGCTTTCTGATTGAGCGGTTTCATTTTCCAAACGCCCTCCTCGGCGCAACGTGGTGGTGGAAGTACTGCGGCGCCTTGGCGATCAGCTCGGCATAGGTGGCCACGCCAAAGTCGATCCAGTCGCGCATCAGGTCGCAGTAGTGATAGGTCGGCATCATCGGGTCGCTGAAATGGGCGTAGCTTTCGTGGTAGCAGCCGCCCGCGCACAGGTTGCGGATCCGGCAGGTGGCGCAGCCCTTTTCGGTGCGGTCGGAGCGTGCCTTGATGAAGCCCGACAGCTCCTTGCGCTTGATGCCCTCATCGACGGTGCCGAACTGGTCCATTTCCGATCCGGTGAACCGGTGGCAGAGGTTCACCGCGCCGTCGTGGTTGACCGCCAGCATCCCCACCCCGGCGCCGCAGGGCAGCGCCTTGGAGCGTCCTTCGTAGAGGTCGTTCATCATCTGGTGCATGTTGGAAAAGCCGATGTTGCGGCCTTCGAGCGCCTCCTCGACATAGAGCCTGCCCAAGGATTTCATCCCCTCGAACACCTCCAGCAGCTCGGCGCCGTTGAGGTTGAAGGCATCCATCTCCCCCGAGGTGACCGGCGAGAAGCCGACCTCGGCAAAACCGATATCGTTCTTCAGATGATCCCAGATCTCGACGATATTGGTGATCCCCGCCGTCAGGGTGACGCGGGCGCCCACCGGCTTGGATTTGTACCGCGCCAGCAAGAGCCGCGCCTTGGCGGCCACGGTGTCGTAGGTGCCCTTGCCGCCCACCGTCTTTCGGTTCAGGTCATGCTGCGCCTTGGGCCCGTCGATGGAGACAGTGAGGCCGAAACGGTGCTGGTCCAGCCAGTCGATCAGCGGCTCGGTCAGCAGCGTCGCGTTGGTGGTGAGGCTGAAGTTCACCGCCTTGCCAAGGGCGGCGAAATGCGGCTCGGCCCAGTCCACCACCTGCCGGATCAGGGGCAGGTTCGACAGCGGCTCGCCGCCGAAGAACACGATGTTGTAGCTGTCCCGGTCCGGGTTCTCGGCGAGCAGCAACTCCGCCGATTTCCGCGCCGTCTCGAAAGCCATCTTCTGGCCCTTGGACGGGATCGCCAGGTCCTCCTTGTAGCAATAGGAGCAGGCCAGGTTGCAGCCGGTGTTGACGTTGAGAACAATCGTCGTCAGCGGGAAGGTCTCGATCTCGATCGGCGGGCGTTCCGGCTGCAGCGGGCGGCCGTCGTTGATGATGTCGAGCCGCACCAGCCCGTCCAGCCGGGCCGCCGCATCCGATGCCGCGAACCGTGCCGCGAACTCGTCCATCGAGAACGCCTGCGCCTGCGCCGCGTAGTCGAGGATATCCCGGTCCACCCGGTCCATCTCGAAGATCGAGGTGGTGGGGACGTGGAACAGCACCTCGCGCCCTTGGAGCGCAACCCTGTGCGCGTTGGCGGGCTGGTAGTGGAAGTCTTTCATGGTCTCTCTCCCCTGTCTCAGCGGATCGGCGGGTCGATGAAGCGCTGCACGGTGACGATCAGCATCGCCTCCGCCTGCTGGCCCATCGCCTCGGCCTGCACTTTCAGTTCGCCCGCGTTGTTGGCGCTGAAGGGACGCTCCGGGTTGGGGCCGGCGATGGCGGGCTGGAAAATGCCGTTGGCCTGCATCTCACCGGCATATTCGGTGTCCTTCATGTGGGCTGCGTGCTCATGCGCGTTGGCGACCGACCACTGCGCCTCAACCCGGCCGATGCGTATGTCGTCTTCGGTCCCGGCCTCGCCGTCGGGCCCGTTCCACATGCCGACCGCGTTGAAATAGGCAGGCGCCGCATCCGGGCCTTCCTCGCTGCCGCCGCCCACGCGGGCGATGGTGAACGCGGGCTCCACCCGCAGGCTGTCGACGGAAGTGTAATGCGCGATCTGCCCCTCGGCCCCGCCCGCGCTGAAGGTGACGACGCCGTTGCCCTCGGCCGCCAGCGTCAGCGCCGCGCCAAAGCCGTTTGCCGATGCTGCGCCGGTGGAGCTTTCCAGTCCGTCCAGACCGGTGCCGACCACCTGCACCTGCGCCTCGCCCGCCGGAACGGCAGAGGGGACGGTGCCGAGGATGACGCTGCCCGCGCCCTCCCGCACCCCGCGCAGCGGCGCGCCCAGGGCGTCGTTGCCGCGGTCGAACTGGCGGCCCTGCAGGCTGTTGCCATCCTCCGACAGCGCCAGCACCTGACGGTAGACGGTGCCGCCGATGTCCAGGTTGGCGCGCCATTCATACCCCGTATAGAGGTTCATCTGCCCGGACGCTGGATGCGCGGTGCCGTCCGCCGTCACGAACTCGCCGCTGACCCGGTAGGGCGAGGCATCGCCGGTGACCGTCAGCTTGCCATAGGCCTCCCCGATGCCGGGCAGATCGGTCATCACCACCCAGGCGCCCGCCACCGGCTGCTTCTCCGCAGCCTGCCAGCCGGTCCAGGCGGCGGTCTCCAGCGGGTTCTGCTCCGCGAGGTAGCTGGCGATCTCGGTCCGGGCGATCTTGTACCACTCGCGGTCACGGCCAAGCGCCTGGTATTCGATGGTCGGGAAATGGCCGACATGGAAATCCATGTGCAGCTCCCATTCCTCGGCGGTGCGGTTCTGCAAGAGCCCCCGCGCGCCGGTATGGCAGCGCGCGCACATCGAGGCGAAGGGCTCGTCGAAGCTCTCCTGCGCATGCGGGTCCTTCTCCAGCGCATAGCGGAAGGGCGCGGCCTCCGACGGCGCCAGGCCTTGCGTGTCCGCCAGGTGCTGCACGATGGCGCGGCGGTCTTCGGCGCTGATGTCCAGACCATGCGCCTGCTGCATCCGGACGATGGTCATCATCCAGCCCTCGGGTGTCTTGCGCTGGCCGGTGATCCGGGTCAGCCCGCCGTCCTCGGCGGTGTGGCAGCCGCCGCAGGTGTCCTGCAGCAGCTCCTCCGAGGGGAAGGCCGGTGTAGCCCCGGCAAATGTCAAAAGTACTGCGGCGGTCAGACCGCCTGATCGTGATGCCATGGAAGTATCTCCCTGTTGCTGGTGTCCCAGGGGATCTGCGCCCCCTCGGTGAAGCCTTGCGATAGAAGCCATTGGTGGATCGCCTCGGCCGCTGGCGGCGGGGCGTGTGGCAGAACCAAGCTGTGAAAACGAGCCGCGTCCGGCATCGGTTGTCCGTTGAGACGCCGCAACAAGGGCACGATTTCATGCCCGGCAATAAAACCGGCGCCGCCCGGGGCATCGCGGGTGATCAGCACCTCGCGCCGGGCCAGATGCCCGTCCTGCACAACAACCCGCGTGCCGATATGCGGACGGAGGCCCGTGTCATGAGCCGGGGTATCGTCCGGCCAGGCCGCGCGCTCTTGCCAGAATGCGCTCCGAGATCCCGTCTCGCGGTAGAAGTCTCGCCCGACCCTTGCCTGCCGCCAGAAGGTCTCTGCCACCCGGTTGCGGTAGAATTCGCGGGCCAGATCAGCCTGTCCCGCCAGCAGTGCCCGCGCGATGGGCACTGCCATCAGCGCCGAGGACACCGCCCAGAACATGCCATGCCCCGACAGGGGATCCAGCGCCACCGCCGCATCGCCCAGCCGCGGGCAGCGCGGATCCAGATCCGGTGCCGTCAGCCGCGGCGAAATTGCATGCACGACAGGACGCGGGGGGAGGGGAAAAGCTTCCGCTACAGCCGTCCACAAAGCCGCCACAGCGTTTTTGCCGCCATTCCGGCCCAGCGAGGCCGCGGGCCCCACCACCTGCAGCCAAAGCCGCTCCCGGCTCACTGGAACCGACCAGATCCAGCCCTCGGGCCGCGCCTCAAGACGCGGCGTTTCCATATATCTGGTCTGTGGTGGCACGAGCCCGGCAACGGAAATAGTGTCCGGTCCCATCTGTTCAGCTCGGACCGAATTCGAACTTTGGCGCGGCGCCCGGCGGCCGCGGGCTTCAAACAGCAACTTGGCAGACAGGCATTGGCCATCGGCCAGCCGGATTTCCCCGGCCTCTGGTCGCAGGCTCGCAACAGCTGCCAAGACAACGCTGACGCCCTCGGCCCGTGCGGCATCCAGTAGCGCGCTGTCAAAGGTGCATCGGTCGGCCGGATGCTCGCTGTTCTGCCCGCCTTGGAACGCGCCCCAGCTGACATGGCGCTGCGCCGCCGGGCCGATTCCGGCCAGCGGCAGGCGGTGCCGCGCGAGGATCGCCGCGACGCGGGCGGACATGCCCTCGAAGCGGGACGCGCGCGGCGGCAAGGTGGCCAGCGCCACGCGGAACCCGGCCCGCGCCAGCAGAACCGCGGCCACCGACCCGGCCGGGCCGCCGCCTGCAATCGCGATATCAAAGGTGCCAATTCGAGGTGCCATTTCGCCAAGGTGCCCCGGCAAGCCACCCCTTGTGGCGGACACATCCGGACAACAACCCGACATTTCCGGACAGAATCGGCCGCCCCGGCGCCGGTTACGGCAATTTTTCTGGAATAGCGGATTTTTGCGGTATTCTGGCGCAATCCTGAGGAACTGCGCGATGCCACACTCTTATCAGCCCCGGATTTCCGCCTCCACTTTGAACGACCCACTGCGGGCCGTCGAGTTCATGAACGGCGATGCCGCCTCGATTTCCCGCAACGCCGGGATCAGCCCGCCGGACCTAGAGGGCAATATAGGCCTGAAGAAATTCGTGGACTTCTGTGAACATGCGTCTGACCAGCTGAACCTTCCGGATTTCGGCTGGCGCGTCGGGTCGGTCTTCAACCTGCAAAACCTTGGTACGCTTGGGGAATGCATCATGCAGGCGCCAACGCTGGGGGCCGCCTTGGCGCTGTTCCGAAACGCCTTTTCAATGGTGCAAAGCGACTCGGAACTGCGGCTGACCGTCGAAGGCGACAAGGCGCGGCTGACCTACCGGATTCTTGACACCAGCATTTGGCCGCGGCAGCAGGACGCGGAACTGACGCTATCGGTTTTCCACAGCCTGATCCGTTCCGCCACCGGTCCGGACTGGCGGCCCGATCTGCTGTCGCTGGAGCACGAATCAAGCGCGCTGCACAGCCACAGTGCCGTCGGGCCACGGTGCCCGGTCCAGTACGGGGCGCCTTCGAACACGCTGGTGTTTTCATCAGGTCTGCTCAATCTGCCGCTGGCGGCGAGTGAACATCCCGCCTTCAAGGTTGCCTCGCAATCGATCGTGCGAATTGCGCGCCAGGGCGAGCGCGAAGCGCCGGTTGCCGTGCGGGTGCGCCGCGAGCTGATGATGCGGATCGGCCGCGAGAGCATTGAGCAGACCGCGATCGCTGCCGCCCTGGGGATGTCGCGCCGCACCCTGCGGCGCAGATTGGAGGATGAGGGGCAGAAGTTCTCCCGTCTGTTGGCGGGCTGCCGGATGGAGATCGCCAAGCGATTGCTGCTTGTTCCGGGTATGCAGATTCATGACGTTTCTGAAAGGTTGGGCTATTCCGAGGTATCTGCCTTCGAGCGCGCCTTTCGGCAGCAGCTGGGGACCACCCCCAGCCAGTTCAGAAAGCAAAACTCTGCCTGAGATTTGTGGGCCAATTTGATAGTTATGAGAATGGCGCTCGACTTACAGCGACCTTGGTAGAGTGTGTAAAAACGGCCTTCCTTGCAGGAAGGTTCGGCAACCTAGTTTACCGCCAAAGCTTCGGCACAACTGTTCTGTACTTCCTTGATCATGAAGTTCACCAGCGTCCTCGAGACGTTGAGCTCTTCCGCGATCTGCTTTTGTGGGACTTCGGACAAGCGGTGCCGCAGAAACGCATCCCGTTTTCGCGGCGGCAGGGCAGAAAGCGCGTTGGCAACGCTCAGAAGCTCCTGTCTTCGCTCCAGACATGTCTGGCCGCACAGAGGTGTCGTGCCAGCTGTCGCCAACTGACTTTCATCCTCAAACGGTGTTGCAATTTCCTTGCGGTTTTTGCGCAGGTAGTCGACTGCCGCGTTGCGGACCATACGCGTCACATAGCGGCCGGGCTGTTCAGGCAAGGTCTGCGGCGGTCCGGATAGGCACTTCAGAGCGGTGTTTTGCAGCACATCCTCGGCTGCATCCATCGAGTGAACAAATTTAAGTGCGGTACAGAGATGAAGTTTTCGGCGGCTGATAAGCTCATGAATAAGTGCTTCGCGCACCGGACGGGGCGTGTGATCGGCCATGAGTTTCCCAACGGCAGGCAGCCGGAACAAAGCTCCGGTCAGGTTAAGATTTTTTTGGAGAAACTACCTGAGGCACGATCGGCCCTGGGTTGCGTGTGCTCTTATCCTGCAGAACTCCAGTCCGGTCAAACGCAAGATCGTTAAGATCCGCCCTAGTAGTCCATTTTTTGCCGATCGCCCTGGGCGCGGCCCGAACAGGACCGAGCCGCGCCCCAAGTAGGTCATTCCGCAGCGGTCAGCCGGGCCTCAGTATCCTGCCTCGGCGCAAGAAGCTCATTGGCAATCTCATCCACGCGTACGGCCAGCACCGACAGCAGCGTATCGCTGAGCCCATGTGTTTCCTCGCAGTAGCCCTGCAGGAAAATCCGGGGGTGGAAGCTTTCAGCCGTGGCGATCTGATAGGTGCGCCCTGTTTCGCGGCCGCTGACATAATCGTTGAGCCCAGACAGAAGCGTCTCCCCGATCCGTCGTTGATAGCCGGTTGCAAGCACCACCAGATCATAGCTGCGCGTTTCGGCATTGCCGCCATGGGTCGGGCAAAGCGTCAGCGCTATCTTCTCGCCTTGAGCCTTTGCTGCCGTAACCTGCGTACTGCGCAGCAAGCCGTAGGCCGAGCCGCCTGTCACGTCCTGTTCATAGAACAGTCCGTAAATCTGGGCGATCAGGTCGCCATCCACCACCGAATAGTTTGTGTTGGAATATTCTTCCATCAATGCGCGGCGACGCGCGGGCGGCTGTTGGTAGACGTATGATGTGAAATCGGCGTTGAAAATTTCGTTCACGAAGGGGCTGTCATCCGAAGGTTTCAGCGCGTGGCTCCGGAAGATGAAATCCACCTCGGGCCGGGCCGGGTCATTGGCCAGATCGTTGAAGATTTCCGCACTGCTCTGGCCCGAGCCGATGACTGCGATCTTCATCGGCTTATCCGCCGCGGCCAGTCGTGGCTTGACCGTGCTGAGATAGGCAGAACTATGGACGACCCCCGCCGTATCCTGCACCTCGGCAAAAACTTCGGGAACGGAGGGCTTGCCGCCAACCGCCAGAACCAGGTTTCGGGTCAGGCGGCGGGTTTGCTCGCCCTTGCTGTCCTGTGCAATCACGGCCAGCAGATCGACGCTGCCGCCGCGCGCTTGAACCGGCTCCACACCGATGACGTGCTGGTCATAGGCGCAAATGCCGCCCATCTGTTCCGCGGCCCAGGCAAAATAGTCGTTGAACTCATGTCGGCTGGGAAAAAAGCTCTTTCGATTGACGAACCGCTCCAGCCGCCCCTTGGCATGCAGGTAGCTGAGGAATGAAAAGGGGCTGGCTGGATTGCGCAGTGTCACGAGGTCCTTGATGAAGGAGACTTGCATATCCGAGTTGTCGAGCAACATATCCGGATGCCAGGCAAAAGCGGGTTTCGATTCCAGGAAAACGGCGTCCAGAACCGATGCCCCCTGCTGCGCCTTTTCCCGAAGCGCAATCGCAAGAGCCAAGTTGGATGGGCCGAAGCCTATCCCGGTTACATCATGAACCTGTTGCGGGTCGGTCATTGGGCAACTCCAGTAGTCAGTTGGGCGGAGACGGATAGGCTTAGCGGGCGGCCCGGATCGGCCGGGTTTGGCCGGGCCCAGAGGCGCGATTTGAAGAAATAGTCGCGTTCCAGCCGCACCAGCACCGCGCGCTTATGGGCAAAGTCGAACTCCTTGACCTTGGCAAAGCCTGAGCGGGTGAGGTTGCGCAGCTGCTGCGTGTGGCTGGCGGCGGGCTCGCCGACCAGCGCTTGGGTGCGCGGCTCGGCTAGGAACATGAAGTGCATCAGCGAAGGCAGCCAGGCGGTGATGTAATCGGCACCGCGCGTGTGCTCATCGCCGACCAAAACATGCCAGCCGCGGTCCCAGGCTCCGGCCTCATAATGGGCGCCTATGCGGTTTTCACGTGCCCAATAGAGCTCGAAGTAGCAGAAAGGCCGCCCATCGAGGCAGCCCAGCACCGGCATCATATGCGGATCCGCTGCCATGCGGGTCAGGTAATCGCGGTGGTAGTCAAGCGTTCCGGATTCTTCAAAGAATGCCGCCACCCGCTCATCGTTCATCCACCGGTTGAACAAGCCCAGATCCGTGCCTGCATCCAGATTCCGAATGGAAAAAACCTGGTCTAACCAGGGAATATTGCGGTGGTACAGGGTCCCTGAAGGTTTCGTGGGACGCAGCGGGTGCTGCCCGTGCGGGCCGGGGACCATGATTTGCGGAAAGCTGTGACAGCCTCGTGGTAGCCAAAGATCCGGGAGCTGCCACAGAAGCTCAGGGAATACCGCCAGCCAGTCGTCGTCCAGCACTTGCGCGGCACCACGCGACAGCAGTTTTGGTTCCACGGACTGCCAATGCTGTCGACGCAACGTGATCAACATTTCTTCGTCGTTCCAGTTGCTGAGCGCCTCACAGGCAGCCAGCGTCCCTAGAAAGTCCGGTGGCGTCTCTGGCGGCTCCAGCACCAGTCGGCCGCCGCCTTGGTCGGTCACAGCCATTTCCTGGCAGGTCCCATTGGAGAAGACGGTTACACCGTCTCCTGTTCTGCGCGCCCAGCAGGGCAGGTCTTTGGTTGCGGTGGTATCCAGTGACACGCGGTCCCTCCATCTAGTGCGGCGCGCGGAATTTCGCGCCTGGTCTGCTAAGAGGAACGAAGCGGCAGCGGGGAAATTTATAAGAAAGGCCTGAATTCGGGGAATTTTTGCTGCGCTGAAACCCTGTGCGGAAGGCATGCCGAAAGACCCTGCTCCGCAAGACGGGCAGGGTCCGGAGCAGGTCTGGCTGCGCATGGCAGAAGGGCCTCAGATCAGGGCGAAAACCTTCTGGATGGCGCGGTTTACGGCCACTGGCAGTACGGACATGTGGTTTTCGCCTGTGTAGGTCTCATATTCCACTGTTACCCCCGGAAGATCTGCCAGTTCTGCGGCCATTTGCTGCGCCGCCGCGATGGTGCGGGTTTTCGTTTTTTCCGCCAGTCGGGCGGCGGCGTCCTCCTTGCCTTCTTGGAACGGCGCAAGGCGGTCGCCTTCCCATTCGCCGGCGGACAAATGCACATAGAGGCGATGGGCGCCTGGGTCGAACCGCGCCTGATGCTCAAGCAGGAAGCTGTCCTCCCAGGTGATCGCCGGGCTTGCGGCGATCCAGTGGCTGAACGCCGCGGGTTGGGTAAACATCAACCACAGTGCAAACAGCCCGCCGAACGAATGACCGAACAATCCCTGGTGCGCCGGGTTTACCTGCGTCTGTGCTGCCACGAACGGACGGACCTGCTCGAGCAGGAACCGCGCCATTTCCGCGCCGCCGCCGGTGCGTACCTCTTTGCCGCCTTCCCAGAACGGGGGGTAGCTTTGCCCGGGCGGCGGGCCGAGGTCCCAGCTGCGCCGGAACGGATCATAAGCGTCATCGGTGGGATAGCCGACCGCCACAAGCACACCCCAGCCCACATTGGTTCCGGACGGATAGCAGGCTTGCGCCCGCATCGCGTCAATCGCGGTGCCGATCACTGCATTGCCGTCGGTCATGTAAAGCACCGGCCAGCCCTCTTTAGGCGGCTCGCCGGGTGGTTGCCACAGGAACACCCGCCGGATGGAACCGGTCGCGCTGTCTACCAGGTCATACCAGCGGGCACCTGTCCAGGTGTTGCCTTCGGCCACGGGTTTGATGTCCGTCACTTGCGGGCCTCCTCGATCGCGTTCAGCACGTCGTCCACCAGTGTCTCGCCGCATTCAAGCCCGGCTGCTAGGCGTACCGATCCGGCAGGCGTGCCAAAGCGCTGGAAGACATTGGCCGCGCCCGACAGCCCCAGCGCGGCCTGGGCCGGGATCACCAGACTTTCAGGTCCCCCCCAGCTGACGCCGATCTTCACAACCTTCAGCGCATTGGTGAAGCGGGGGATGTCAACGCTTTCATCAAGGTCAAAGGCAAACAGCCCGCCATAGCCCGACAGGCAAGCGTTGCCCGGATTGGCTTCAAATGCCGGGTGACGCACCCGTGTCACCGATGCGTTCGCGGACAGCGCCCGCCCCAAGGTCAGACCGTTTTGCATATGGCGCGCCATGCGCAGGTGCAGGGTGCGCATGCCCCGCAACACCAGCCAGGCGTCAAACGGGGACATCTTGCCACCAAGATAGTGGTAGGAGTCGTGATTGATCCGGTCGATCAGGTGTTTTGGCCCGGCAACAAGCCCTGCAATCGTATCGGAATGGCCTGCCAGGTATTTCGAGGCGGCGTGAACGATCAGGTCGATGCCGAACTCCGCCGGGCGCTGGAACAGTGGCGTGGCCCAGCTGTTGTCGATCACCGATATGACGCCCTGTGCCCGTGCAGCTGCGCCGATGGCGCGCAAATCCTGCGTGGTGAAGCTCCATGACGTGGGGCTTTCGAGATAGACCAGCTTGGCCCCGGGCAGCGCCGCGACCACTGCCTCAGTGTCAGTGCCGTCAACATATTCTGTGGTGACACCGAATTTCTTCAGCACGCATTCGAACAGTCGAAAGGCGTCGGAGTAAAGGTTCTCGACCGCAACCACCCGATCGCCTGCCTGTACAAAGGGTATCACTGCCGCCGCGATCGCCGCCATGCCGGAGGCAAAGCCACGCGCGGCTTCCACACCCTCCACCCGGGCAATCAGGTTTTCGAGTTCTGCTACCGTCGGATTATTGCCGCGCGTGTAGATGTAGCGCTCGCTTTCACCAGCAAACACCGCTGCCATGTCCTCGTAGCGGTCGAACAGGAACGATGAACTCTGAAAGATCGGCACCGAACTTGCACCATGCGGCATGGCTTCGAGCGGGGCGATCAGCTCGGCGGTCATCCGGTCCGAAATCGGGATGCCGGGGGCAGGGGGATGGTCTTTCATGCAGGATGTCCTTTCAAGATGAAACGCGGCAGGTGCCAAAGGATCAGCGCCGCACCGATACCGGTCAGCAGCGCCGCGGCGGGCAGGCTGGCGGCCAGTCCTTCAAATCCCCACAGGCGGGTGAAGCTGAACAGTAGTGGCAGGAACAGCCACCCCAGTGGCGCAAGCCCCAGCACCGCGGCAAGCGGGGCGCGGGCCATGGCTTGCAGCGTGACTTGGGCGGAATGGCGCAATGCCGTGGCGGGCAGCGATAACGACAGGGCAAAAACCGTAGCAGGGGCGAGCGCGAGCACGGCGGGATCGTCTGTGAAAAGGCTGCTCAACTGCGGTGCCGCCAGCAGTCCCGCTGCCATGAAAACAGCGGCAGACCCGCACGCTATGGCTGCTATGGTGAAGGCCGCGCGGTTCAGTCGGCTGGTGCTCCCCGCGCCCACGGCATGGGCCAGCACCGGCTGCGCGCCCAGACAGAACCCTTCGATGGGCAGCGATGCCAGCACCCAAAGCCGCAGCGCAATCCCCATCGCTGCCTGACCGTTGGTACCCGCTAGATCTCCTGCCAGTCGGTACAGCAGCAGAAAGGCAAGGCTTGCCAGCAGCACGGAACCTGCCTCCGGCAGGCCGACCCGCAGCACCGGCCAGAGCCTTGCGAGCGTGTTCAAGGACAACGCGGGGCGGAGCCGGATCGCACCGCGCTCCCGCGCGAAATAGGCGGTGTATAGCCCAAGCGTAGCCAGTTGCGCCGCCAAGGTCGCCAGCGCCGCGCCTTTGACGCCGAGGTCAGCCCAGAAGATCAGAACCGGATCAAGCGCCATGTTCAGGGTGAAGCACATCACCAGGCTCAGCAGGCTGAAGCGGGCATTGCCTTCCCCGATAGCGGTGAAGTCGCAGAGGATCTGCACCATCCCCAGGCCAGCCGAGAACGCCATGATGGAAAGGTAATCCAGCGCCGGCGCCTGCACCGATGGGGCCGCGCCCAGAAGGTCCAGCACCGGTAGGCGAGCGGCCCACAGCCCTGCCGACAACCCGACCGCCAGCAGCAGGCAAAGCGCCATCGCGGCAGAGGCCATCCGCCCGGCCTCTTCCTGACGTCCCGCTCCCAGGGCACGCCCCACGAAGGCAGCGGTTCCGACGCCTAAACCGACGCCCACAGCTGCGGTCAGCCCGGTCAACGGCAGCGCAAGGCTTACGGCGGCAAGCGCTTTGGGGCCCAGTTGCCCCACGAAATAGGCGTCCACGCCCTGATGCGTTGCGTTTATGGACAGCCCGCCCACTGCCGGCAGCGCTGTGCGCAGCAAGGTTTGAAACAGGGCTGGACTGCCCAAATCGATCGGTTGCATGGGGTCGCTGCTCCGGCTGGTACAAGCTGTCTGTGGAATGACGGGCGGGGGCACTGGAAATTCACCCCAACGGAAAACTTTTTTGGTCTGCGGGTGAATTCCGTGCGCTGGCGCGCGTCAGGGAGGGGACAAGACCCTGATGGAGACCCCGATGACCCAATCCGATTCCGGCCAGTGGATATGTGTGCAGAACAATGAGGGGCGCTGGTCCGTTTGGCCCGCGGACCTTCCTGTACCTGCGGGGTGGCATGCGGAGGGCGCGCCTGCCACCCGAGAGACTTGCCTCGCGGAGATTGAGGCCCGCTGGAGCGATCCGCGCCCGAATGCGTTGAAAGAGGTGATGGCATGAACACTGGACACAGCCTGGCGCCCGGTCTGATCACCCTGACACCTGAAGAAAAGCAGATCTGCGCCCACGACCAAGTTGGCCAGCTTGCACCTTATGGCGTTCAGAAGCTGTTGATCGAAGCCGATCAGCGATGGAGTGCTGCGCAGGTGCGCCAGGCGGCAGAGGCGGTGATCGCCTCACAGCCCGTTTTCTCGGCCCGTATTCACCGCGGTGCAGGTGGCGATCTGGCACGCATTCAAAAGGACGAAAATCGGATTTCGCTGACCGAAACGACTGCAGAAAGGGCTGAAACCGCCCTCGCATTCGCGCGTTTCGATCTGGATGGTGGTCATGGGGCACTGGCGCTCATGGCACCGAGGGCAGGCGGCCACCTGTTCGCCGTGGCTCTGCATCCCGCCTTTGGGGATTTTGGAGTGCTCGAAAATATCGCGGCAGGATTTGCCGAGGCGCTTCACGGAAAGACGCTAGACCCCCAAGGCCTCGCAGCAGTTCCGCCGCTCCCGGAGGACGAGCAGCGCGCGCGGCTGGAGTACTGGAGGCCTTTGCTGGATGGCGAAAGCTGCGTGAACGCGCGTCTTCCGCACCGCTACAATGGGACGGAACAGATGGAGCGCGGCGAGGCTTGCCACGTTCTGGATGCCGAAACCACAGCAGTGCTGCAGCAAGATGGCACGCCGCTGGACGTCCTGCTGGCGGCTGCAGTTGGTGCTGCGTTGCAGCGTTATACCGGTCATCGCCACTTGCGCTTTGCCTTCGGTCAGACTGACTGCCAAAACACGCGGCGGAGTGAAGACCTTCTGCTGCTTTGCCTGAACATGCAGCCGGAAAGGCCATTCAGTGCTGCGGTGGCTGAAGCGGCACAGGCGCTGGTGCAGGCGCGCTCCAATGCGCTGCCGTCGGGGGTGATCGTACAGGATATGCTTCGCCGCGACGGGGCGGATCGCCATGTCATGGGCGCCGTCACCCTGCATGTGCAAAAGGAAATCGATCTGGCTGACGGCCTGCGACGCCTGTTCCTGCCCCAGCCGGCCGCCCGGGGTGAGTGCTTGTTGCTGGCCTATCTGCGCGCCGATGGAACGCTGGAGCTGCGGGCCAGTTACGCCCGCGGCTTGTTTGAGCCTGCGCTGGTAGAACGTTTCCTGGTCCATGTCGCCCGAATACTCGAAACCGGGCTTCGCAAGCCGGAACTGCCCGCTGGGCGGATCCCGCTTTTGGCGCGAAATGAACTGGATCTGCTTTCAGCCCCCTATGAGGACGATGCGCAGAACGACCCGCGCCCGGTGCATGAGCTGATCGCGGATCACGCTAGGCTGACCCCGGATAAAACGGCGCTGATCTGCGCAGGCGTGGAGTGGAGCCATGGCCAATTGAACCGCCACGCAAACCGGCTGGCGCACCGGCTGCTGGAGTTGGGGGTGGGCGCGGAAGTGCCTGTTGCAGTGATGGTCGAGCGCGGCAATGAGGCGGTGATGGCGATTCTTGCCACGCTGAAGGCGGGTGGCGCCTATATCCCGGTGGAGCCGGACCATCCGGAAAGCCGCAATCACCACATTCTGACTGATGCGGGCGTGCAGGTGGTGATCACCCGCCAGCGATATCTGGACCGGCTGCCCGGCGGCACCGGCGCGCATATCCTCTGTCTCGATGACGACCCCGGTGCAGGCCAGCCGGAAAACGATCCGGACGTATGCATCCACCGTGACCAGATCGCATACATCATGTACACCTCCGGCTCGACCGGCAAACCCAAGGGGGTGGCGGTCGAACACGGGCCGCTCAGCGACCATCTGCAGGACACCGCGCGGGTTTATGAAATGAGCGGCAAAAGCCGCGAACTGCCGTTCCTGCCCTTTTCATCGGACGGCGGCCATGAGCGCTGGATGAATCCGCTGATGATGGGTGGCTCGGCGGTGATACCGGACGGGCCGCTGTGGACGCCGGAGCAAACCTATGCCGCGATGCGCAAATACGGCTGCAACAACGCCTCGATCCCGACCACCTATCTGCAGCAACTGGCGGAATGGGCCGAACAAACCGGCGAGGCACCGCCGATGCGGCTGTATTCCTTTGGCGGCGAAGGGCTGGCGCAGGCGACGTTCGACTTGTTGTCGCGGGAATTGCGCGCACCGCTCTTGATAAACGGGTACGGGCCGACGGAAACGATCATGACACCGATGGTTTGGAAGGTGCGTGCCGGTACTAAATTCGAAGGCGCCTATGCGCCTTTGGGGCGCGCCGTCGGCAACCGTCGGGCCTATGTGCTTGACGAACGCATGATGCCCTGCCCGATTGGCGTGACCGGCGAAATCCACCTTGGCGGCGAAGGCGTTGCACGCGGCTATGTGAACCGCCCCGGCACCACCGCGGACCGCTTCATCCCTGATCCCTTTGCGCCAGAACTTGATGGTCGCGAGGGGGCACGCCTGTACCGGTCCGGAGACCTGGGCCGCTGGCGCGAGGATGGTACCATCGAATTCCTTGGCCGGGTGGACCACCAGGTAAAGCTCAATGGATACCGGATCGAACCGGGGGAGATCGAGGCGGCCCTGCTGGAAAAGCCGGGGGTGTCCGAGGCGCTGGTGCTCCTGCGCGAGGACGGGGGCAAGAAGCAATTGGTTGGATATGCTGTTGCGGCAAAGGATATCGGGGAGGACGATCTCATGCGCGCGCTTGAGGCGCGGCTGCCCAAGCACATGCTGCCCTCGGCAATTGTGGTGCTGGACCGGATGCCGACCAACCCGAATGCCAAGCTGGACCGGGCGGCATTGCCTATGCCGGGCGCGCGGCGACGAACGTCTGAAGGCGTGGCGCCGGAAAGCGCCGACGAAGCCCGTGTTCTGGACATCTGGCAACAGGAAATCGGCAATCCGCATATGGGCGTGACCGATGATTTCTTCGACATGGGAGGCAGATCGCTCACTGCGCTGAAAGTGCTGGTGCGGTTGCGCAAGCTGTGGCCGGGAACCGCCCTGACCATCGCCGACCTGTTCGACGCACCAACGGTGCGGGCTCTGGTGAAGCGAATAGCCGCAGGGAATGCCACAGGGCGGCAGGCAATTGCCCTGCGCGGCACCGGTAGCAAGCCGATGCTCTATTGCTTCCCCGGTTTGCTGGTATCCACCCGCGAATACATGCGGCTGACGGCCTATCTTGGCGATGACCAGCCGGTAACCGGCTTCCTCTGCCATTCGTTGAACGAAGACAAACGAATGAATGTTTCGGTGCCCGAGGTTGTTGCGGGCTATGTGGATCACATCCGTAAGGAAAGCGCGGGGCGCCCCTGCGCCTTCCTTGGTTGGAGCTGGGGGGGGCTTCTGGCGTGGGAGGCGGCAAGACAGCTGCAAGGGGAGGTAGACATCCGCATGGTCGGGATGGTCGACGTCTGTGATCTCGGCAGCGATTTCGCGCCTGGAGCTGTCCCGGAATTCGCGCCGGGTGAGCGAGAGCAGCTGGAAGCAGACCTGCTCGCATGGCTCGGAAAGACGAAAATGCGTGCGCAATGGGATGCATTGATCGGGGCAATGGACCCGCTTTGCTATGATCAATTCCTCCGCTTCATCGGCAACGAATCTGAGCCATTGCCATTTGACGGGCCAGAGGTTTCCAGCCGCGAGCATACGTTCTGGGTTCTGATCGACAACGCGCTCGTGTTCCGTCAGTACCATTTGGAACGGCTGGATCTGCGGGTGGCGTCCTTTAGCGCGGGAGACAGCCTCAGCCGCGGCCTTAACCTGGTGGACTGGCGGCGGTACTCGCCGCAGGCCAATCCGGCAACGGTCGTTCCCGGCACCAACCACCTGCATATCATCGGCGACCAGCTGTTCCATCGCCGGTTCAAGGAAGAATTGGACAAAGCGTTCGGCGGCTGACAGCCTTCGTCTGAAATTGCCACAGGCCGGAAATTTCCGGCCCGTGGCGCGCCTCCGCAAAGTCAGAATACCGCACTAAAGACCGGAAGCTTCCACGCCGGGTGCGGTTTAAGATGCCGGGTTCCCTTCCGCTGCCGCACTCAGCGCCGGGCCAAGGCGGTCCAGCGCCCAAGGGATCGACAGCGGCGACTGGAAGCTCATCGCTCCCGTCATAAGGCGGTCCGCCCAGACCGACCGGCCTTCGCGCGCGAGCCGCAGCGCCCGATAGGAGGGCAGCGCTTCGATCTGTTTCCGGGCGGGGGCGTCCACCAGCCAAAGGACCGCATCCAGATCAAACAGGTCTGCCCGCTCGAGGCTGACACTGAAGTTGCCGCCTGGTCCTGCCAGCTTTTCAAACTCAGGGGGCGTCTTGATGCCCAGCCGGGCAAGCAGCCGGTTCGCCCCGTCCGCAGGTCGGTAGCCGATGATCTGGCCGCCCGCGAAATGCGCCGCTGTGCCGTGCAGGCCGTCGAGTTCGGGATAGGCCTCGGCAGTTGCTCTGATTTTCGCGTCGAGCTCTGCAATAACCGTTTCCGCCGCCGCACCGCGCCCCGTGGCCTTGCCAATCAGCCGCAGCTCCTCTTCCCAAGGTGCGCCCCATGCGGGAAAGCCCTTGGGCGGCCCCACCACCGGCGCGATCTGTGACAGGATGCCATAGGTCCGTGCATCCATAGGTGCAAAGGTTGCGATAATCAGGTCGGGCTCCTGCGCCAGCACCCATTCGATGTCGATCTCGAAACCTCGCTGTACATCGGGTTCGGCACCCAGCGCCCTGCGGGCCGTTTCGGCCCAGGGCCAGGTCGCATAGGGATAGCCGCCAAACCACTCATGCACCCCGGTTGGGGCAATCCCCAACGCATAGAGAAAATCCTGCTCGTGATAGCCAACTGAGACGATGCGCTGTGGTTCGGCAGGCACGACAGTTTCACCGAACTGGTGGGAAACGCTGACCGGGAAACCATCCGCCTGCAAAGTCGAGGCGGGGATCAAAAACGTCAGCAGAAACAATAACATTTGCCGCATGGCCTGCCTTTCAATTGAGAGAAGACCTGGCGGCGAGCTGGGCGTATTCCAAGATGCCTAAGCTCTGCCCGGCGCAGGGTCAAGACGTCGGCCCTTGACCCCTTGCACGGGTTGTTACAGTCAGGAGCAGCCAGCGCATCGCCAGCAGAGTTCCGATTCCCAGCTTACGGCGATGTGCATGCGCTTGCGATCACTGCAACCTCTTGTGGTTTTCACCGCTCTGTCCGGCCTCAGTGCCGCAGCTTTTGCGGCGGCGCTGATGTTCGGCGCACGAGCTGTTCCGCCCGAAGCGACCTGGCAGGCGCTGATCGCCTTCGATCCGGCGGACCCGGCCCAAGGTATCATACGCGGGCTGCGGCTGCCGCGCGCGTTGACCGGGCTTGCCTGCGGTGCAGCACTCGCCACCGCTGGGGTGATCATGCAGTCACTGACACGGAACCCGCTGGCGGATCCTGGCCTGATGGGAGTGAATGCGGGGGCAGCGCTGGCCGTAGTGGCCGCCATCTGGATGTTCGGACCACAGGATATTGCCGCGCTGGCAGTCGCTGCTATGGCAGGCGCTGGGATCGCCGCCGCGGCGGTGTGGAAGCTCGCGGGCGGTCGGGAAATCTCGGCAAGCGGTGCGCTGTCTGTGCGTCTGCCACTGGCTGGCACTGCAATCAGCAGCCTCTGCCTCTCGCTGGTGGCCGCGGCGGTTCTGCTCAATACCGAAGCGCGTGAGCATTACCGCTTCTGGATGGTCGGCTCCTTGGGGCAGGCCAGTGCCGACAGCTTGCTCACCTTGCTGCCGGTGGCGGTGGCTGGCATTCTGCTTGGTCTGGCCTGCGCCCGTGGCCTTGATGCGCTCGCTCTGGGCAGTGATCTGGCTTCCGGGCTTGGCGCGCGGCCCGGTCTTATCGCCGGCGCGGCGCTGACCGCTGTTACCGTACTGTCCGGCACTGCGGTCGCGCTTGCCGGACCGCTGGGATTTGTTGGACTGATCATCCCGCACGCCGCGCGTGCTGTCGGCGGAACGCGGATAAGCCTTACTCTGCTTGCTGCCTTGCCGCTGGGTGCCTCGATGGTGCTGATCTGCGACACCATCGCCCGCGTTGCTGCGCGGCCATCAGAGATCGCCGTGGGCGCGGTGCTAGCCCTGATCGGCGGCCCCGCCTTCATGTTTCTGCTGTCCCGCGTGCTGGGGCCTGCCCGATGAGAGCGGCTGCGCTGTTCGTTGCTTTCCTTGCACTCACCAGTCTGTCGCTCGCCGCGGGGCGCAACTGGCTGACACCGGTTGCCTTGTGGCAGGGGCTGGCGGCAGGCCCCGCGGAGGACTTCCTGATCTGGGGGCTGCGTCTGCCGCGAGTGATCTGCGCGCTGACGGTCGGGGCGGGGCTAGGGCTGTCAGGCGCAGTGTTCCAGTCACTGTTGCGCAACCCATTGGCCTCCCCGGATGTCATCGGCATTACCCAGGGCGCCGCTTTCGGCGCGGTGGCCAGCCTGTTGGCGGGAGGGGCGGCAATGGCGGGCGCTTGGGGCGGAGGGCTGCTGGCCATGTGCATAATATTCGGCCTTTCACTCACACGGCAGCAAGGGATCGAGCCGCGGCGTCTGGTGCTGTACGGCATTGCCACCGGGATCACCGCTTCGGCCGGGCTGAATATTCTGATTACCCGAGCGGGCGATGCGGCTGCCGGTCAGGCGATGGCGTGGCTGGCCGGCTCGCTCAACGGGCGCGGCTGGTCGGATGCTGCAATCGCTTTTGCGCTGTTTCTGCCAATCGGGGTGGGATTGACAGCCGCGAGCCGGGTGCTGGACCGTATCGAACTTGGCGATGACCTTGCCCGGGCCCTGGGCACGCGGCTGGCGCTCTGGCGGCCGCTCCTGATCCTGGCTGCGGCATTTCTGGCGGCAGGCATGGTGGCCGTGGCCGGGCCTTTGGCATTTGTCGCCTTCGCCGCCGGACCAATAGTCCGCGGCCTGGGCAGGGGTGGGCCTAACCTGCCCGGAGCGGCACTTGCTGGGGCGATGCTGGTTCTGCTCGCCGACCTCGCGGCGCGGGTGCTGGCACCCTCGGCCTTTCTGCCCGCGGGTCTTTACACCGCTGTGCTAGGCGCGCCCTGGCTCATTTGGGTGGTGACCCGCCGCATCAGCCACGGACAGCTTTAGGAGATGATATGAGCGTTTCCATCGAGAATCTAAAAGTGTCACTTGGCGGCAGGTCAATTCTGAAAGGACTTTCGCTCGACTTGCCAGGCGGGGAGGTCAGTGGGCTGATCGGTCCCAACGGCTGTGGCAAAACCACCCTGCTGCGCAGCATCGCCGGGTTGCTGCCGCTGCAGGGCGGCAGCATCTCCTGGCGGCACCGTCAGGTTGCACAAATGAAAGCCGGAGAGCGCGCCCGGCAGATCGCCATCCTTCCCCAGTCCGCCCAGGCGCCCGAGGGTATGAAGGTGGCGGACCTTGTTGCCCGCGGCCGCAGCCCGCACCTGCGTCCGTTCCGCCCCATGTCCAGGGCCGACCGCGATGCGGTGCAGCGTGCATTGGCGGATGTCGGGTTGGAGCACCTTGGCGATAGGCCGGTTGCTGCCCTGTCTGGCGGACAGAGACAGCGGGCGTGGATTGCCATGGTGCTGGCGCAGGACACGCCGCTGGTGCTGCTGGATGAGCCAACCACCTTCCTTGATCTGCCGCATCAGGTGGACATTCTGCGGCTGGCGCGCAGGCTGAGCACGGAACACGGAAAAACTGTCGTGATGGTCCTGCACGATCTGAATTTCGCGGCCCGGTTCTGCGACCGTATCGCCGCCTTGAAAGAAGGCCAGCTCGTTGCTGAGGGCGCACCGGAGACAGTGCTGACGCAACAAACGATCGGGCAGATGTTTGGCATGACCTGTCGGATCCTGTCCGATCCACGACACAACACGCCTTTTATCCTGCCTGACTGACCTTGGCACCGCAATCACCACCGCAGTGCCAGCAAGCTTTGGCGGCGCAGAATAGCTCTGCGCCGCCCTCGTGCTTTAGAAGGTTTTTCCGACCGTGAGGGACACGCTGCGGCCGTCGCCCTTGGAGCAGCCATAGCTGTCATAGCAGATGCTATAGTAGTCACGGTCGAACAGGTTGGAGACACGAAGGTTCACCTCCATCTCTTCCCATTCGTAGCGCAGCGCCAGATCGGCAAGGGTATACGACGGCGTTACCCGATTGTTGGCCTGTGTGGCGAAGGCTTCGTCAACATACCGGAGGCCGCCGCCGACGCTGAGACCTGGCACAACGTCGGAAGCATCATAGTCCAGCCACAGCGACAGCTGATGCGGCGGTGCCATAGCATTGTCGTTACCGGTCAGACCGGGAACCAGAGATTTTGTGATATCTGTATCCAGATAGGTATAGCCGAATACGCCTTGCAGGTTGCCTGTCAGTTGGCCGCGGGCCTCCAGCTCCAGCCCGCGCGAACGGATTTCTCCGGCTTGGGTAAAGCTGCTCCAAGTCGGATCGTTGCGATCGTAGTCTTTCACGTTGGTTTTGCGCAGGTCGAAGATGGCGGCACTCAGCAGGTAGCTGCCGTGATCTGGCACATACCGCAGGCCCGCTTCCCATTGCTTGCTTTCCGACGGATCCAGCGGGGATCCGCTGATAGTATTGCCGAAGTTCTGGATAAAGCCCTCAGTATAGCTGAGATAGGGAGTCAGGCCATTGGCCATCTCATAGGTGATCCCAAGCATGCCAGTGGTGGCAGCATTTTTTTGGGACTGCGCGGTGGTGGCCTGCAGGTTGTCGATCTGGTTTTCAAACCAGCTGCGACGCAGGCCCGCGGTGATGGAAACACCGTTGGCGAACTTGAAGTGGTCCTGCAGGTAGATGCCCTTTTCGGTGTATTCTTCCCTTTTATGGTCGGCCAGCGGCGGGTAGGTGACATCGAAATCGAACACCGGATTGGCAAAGCCGACGGAATAAGCGCCATAGGCCAGGTACTGCCGGTACTCTGTTGAGCGGCGCTGGTAATCTACGCCTAAGATCAGGCTGTTGCTGCTTGTATTCCACTCCAGGGAGTTGTCAAAACCGATGTTATAGGCCTCTTCGGTATTCACCTGTGCAGTATAGGCCATGTCCCCGGTCGTGAAATCCGTCGAAGCCAGATACAGGTGCCTGTAATCGATCTTTTCGCGGGCATAGCGTGCCTTCTGGTTGAAGGTAAGGCCATTGCCGAAGCGGTGCGAGAATTCCCAACCGAAGGAGCCACTGTCGCTTTTGTAGGAGTTGAACGGGGACTGGCGCTTGTAAAAATCGTCCGGCAGGCTGCCAAGCGCGGCGTCATATTCCACTCCGGCCTGCGGTACCCATTGCAGTGGCGTACGCTCGTCTTGTTGCAGATGCATCAGGACGGTCAGGCTGGTATCATCCGTCGGCGCCCAGGTCAGGCTGCCTGCCAGCAGGTTGCGGTCGTTGTGGGAGTTGTCCAGCGCGGTCTCGCCGTTCCGCACCAGCGCCGTCAACCGCCCGGATAAGGTGCCCTGCGCATTCAGAACGCGGGAGACGTCCACGCCCGCTTCGGCAGTGCCAAAGCTGCCGTAGCCGACATAGGCCGAACCTTCGTTGGCAAAGCTGGGGCGTTTGGTCACCATATTGACCATCCCACCCGCATCATTGGAGCCGTAAAGCACCCCGGCGGGGCCGCGCAGCACGTCGATCCGTTCCAGCATATACGGGTCGATCTTGAAGCTCGCAAAACCGTGCGATTTGTTCGGCAAGCCGTCGCGGTAGAGCGCTGCGGTTCCCATGTCGAAGCCGCGGATCGAGAATTGGTCATAGCGGTCGTCAGAACCCCAAGTCGACGGGTTGATACCGGGGGTGAACTTGATGGCATCCTCAACCTGCGTTGGGTTGCGCCTTTCCAGCTCGGTTGACGTGACCACGGAAACCGATTGCGGCACTTCGCTCAGCGGCACGCCGGATTTGATGCCGGTTTCCGTTGCCGGCGCCTGGTAGCCCTCGACGGCGCCTGCATACTGCAATTTGTCGCGAACAATAATCGGGGCCAATTCAATTGATTGCTCGTCTGCGCTCGCTGAAACGGCTGCGAGGGAGCAGGCACCCAGAACCGTGCCGCACAGCAAACTACGGCGGGAACGCTGCCGGAGTGGGGCCGGCGCAAATTTGATAGTCATCACTGTATCCCAGACTGTGAACCGCGCTTCCGGCGCGGTTTCGGTTGATCACTGCAGCCCGCATGGACGTGCGGCTGTTCACCTGGGAAACGCCTGGGTTGTGGCAAAATACACAGCGATCAACGGCTGTCAATCACGGCAGCCTGGTCAAAATGCGGCTCCTCTGCGCGGGTCTTTCAACCAGTCAACGTCAGTCAACAATTGCCCTGCATGGGACTGGTAAATAGTGCCAAAATGGGGCGTGGCTCAGGCTGGTCGGCCCCGACTGAACGCAAGTCGGCTAGCGAGATTTGTGCATTGTTCAATTTCGGCGCGATCAGGCGACCGGCCGACCATGGGCATCAATAAATCGCGCCAGAGGGAAACGCGCTACAGGGGCTGCCGTGTGGACGGGCAGCTGACCTTTCCGGGGTGGGACATGGTTGGCTTCCTGCCCGTCAGACATGGTGGTGCATGGCTTTTTCACCTGCCATTTTCGAGGGGTGATTATGTCGTCTCGCAGAACTATCTATTGATTTCACTGAATAAGTAGACGATTCAAGAAGGTATAATTCGGATTTTGAGTATAAACATGGACACGGATGCGCTTCGCTTGTTTGTGCTTGCGGCGGAAAAACTGAACATCAGCGCCGCCGGGCGGCAGCTGGGCCTTGCTCCCGCGGTGGCCGGGGCGCGGCTGGCCAAGTTGGAAAACACGTTGGGGGCGGATTTGCTGCATCGCAGTACCCGGAAGGTGTCGCTGTCCCTGGAGGGTGCCGAGTTCCTGCCCTATGCGCGTGAGATCTTGGCGCAGGAGGACGCTGCACGGGCCGCGCTGGGGCAGGGCAAAACGCGCCCAAGCGGTGTCCTGCGTTTCACCGCGCCGAGCACCTTTGCCCAGCTTTATGTTGCGCCATTGCTGCCGGATTTCCTCCAGGAGTTCCCGGAGATGACGCTGGACCTGCGCCTGTCGGACAGCATCTTTGACCTGATCGAAGGCAGTTTCGATCTGGCCATACGCAATTCACCGTTGGCAGACACCAGTCTCAAAGGGCGCAAACTGGCTGATGACCGGCGGGTGCTGTGCGCCTCGCCGGACTATCTCGCCCGGAACGGCACGCCTGCACATCCAGATGATCTGACCGGGCATCAACTGATCGCGTTCAAGCACCAATCCGCACGCCCCCTGACAGGGCCGGACGGAGCCGCAGGAGAATTCGATCCGCGTCGGTCCCGAAGTCGGCTGATCCTCGACGACGGGCTGACCCAGAAACTTGCAACTGTGGCGGGGGCGGGAATTTCGATCAACTCGCTGTGGAGCGTGCACCAGGACCTGCAGTCCGGTACGCTGGTGCAGGTGCTGCCGGGTTATGAGGTCGCTGACAAATCCGTGCTTTGGCTGGTCTATCCCAAGGCCAACGTGCTGTCGCCAAAGGTGCGAGCCTTCATGGATTTCCTGATCGAGCGGATTGGCAAGGCGCCAGCCTGGGAGACGCCTGCCGACGCGGCTTGAAGTGAAGAGGGGCCGTCGCGAGGCGCGATTTGTCCGGGCGGGCGTCTGGTCAAGCTTCTGGCCATGCCCATCTTGCGACGGATCTTGTTGAACGGCTGCAATCAGTTTCCAGCGGTAGACTTCGAGCGGAAAGGCGGCGTCGCGGACCACAGGTACACGAAGGTTGATGTTTATGGTGGCGATTACCCTTCCATGCCACGCGGGATATTCCGCATGTTGATAAGTGTTGCGGGCGCGATGATTAACAGTGGCGTCACCGTCAGGACTGCTGGTCGACATTACGTGACTATCCTGCAGCAGCGCTCTTGGGTCTTACGAGCTCAGGGCATCGCAGCGAGACACGGCTATCGTGAACAAGACCCGCTTAGCGTGCTAACGAAGGGGGCGCGGACCTTACTGCGAATTCAAACGGGTGGTGATCGTGCCACCCATTCAATTCGCAAAACTCATGCGGTTGATAAAGCAGGGACAAGACTGGCCGCATTGGGAATGGAAAAAGCCTATTCTCGGACGCTTTGTTCGGTGGCATAGTCAGCCGTCACAGATGGGGGCAGCAGCCACGAAAACCTGCGCGCCATCTGGGCCTTGCCGTCGTCGTCCCGCATCGCGGGGCGTTTCTTCCAGGTGTAGTCAATGCTTCTCGATCTCGGTTCCCATCAGCCTCAGGCCGCACTTCTTCTGGTGGCGGGTGTTTTCGCCTTGTTCTTGACCGAGCGTTTCGCAGCCGAGGTCACCGCACTTGGCGGTGTAGCGGTAGCGTTGGTGCTCGGCCTTGCAACCACGGACGACGTCCTGAAGGCGCTGAGCAACTCCGCCCCGGCAACCATCGGCGCGATGTTCGTGCTGAGCGCCGCGTTGGTGCGGACCGGAGTGCTTGAAGCTGTTGCAGAGATACTTGGACGAGGCATGTTGCTGCGCCCGAAGCGAACGATTGTCCTTTTCTTCGCCCTTGCGGCTGTCGCTTCTGCGTTCATGAACAATACACCAGTCCTGATGATCCTGATCCCGGTGGTCTTTGGCATTGCTCGCCAGCTTGGGGCCAGCGCTTCACGCTACCTCATGCCGCTGAGTTTTGTCGTCATCATGGGCGGCACATGCACCTTGATCGGCACATCGACCAATATCCTGGTGGACGGGGTCGCCCGCGACCTCGATCTCGCTCCATTCACGCTGTTCGAAATTGCCCCGCTCGGTCTTGCGCTGGCGCTCGTGGGCAGCTGCTATCTCGCGCTCGCTGCTCCGCGTCTATTGCCGGAGCGGACGGCAACCGCCAAGATGCATGCCCCGCATAGCAGCCGGTCCTGGCGCGTCGAACTTTTCGTGCCTGCGGCTTCGCCCTTGATCGGCCGCAAGACCAGCGATGTTGCCGATTTCAAGCGCAGCACCACGCGGTTGGTAGATCTCATCCGGGACGATATCTCGCTGCGACACGACTTGCAGAACGCGGTTCTGCGAGCGGGTGACCGGGTCATAGTTCATGCGTCAGACAGCGAAGTGGTCGGGTTTCGTGAAAAAGGTGCTCGGGGGCTTGTCATCCCGGGGTTGGAATCTGCGACTGCCCAGCGTCATCAGGTCATTGAGGTCCTGGTGAAAGACCGCAAGGGAAGCTTCGCAGAGCTCGGTTGGCGGCGTAGCCACGGGGTCTACCCGATTGCTTTGCATCGGAGGGGCAGCGCGCTGGACCTGCGTGATGAAAGCTTGCATTTGCAGCCCGGCGACACGGTGCTCCTTGATGGGCGGGAAGAGGACATTGCCCGCCTCGCTCGGGAAGAGGATCTGATCCTTCTCGCGCCGCTCCAGGCGCGCGCGTTTCGGCGCAGCAAGGCACCGATCGCGCTGGCGGTTCTGACACTGGTGGTGCTGGGGGCGGCGCTCAATCTTGCGCCAATCCTGCCGCTGACGATCATCGGCGCGGCGGTCGTCCTGCTGACCCGCTGCGTCGAGCCGGACGAGGGTATCGGCGCCATAGACGGTCGCCTGCTTCTGCTGATCGTCTGCATGCTGGTGCTGGGAACAGCGATGGAGCGCAGCGGTGCCATGGCCCTGATCGTCGACGGGCTGTCAGGGCCGCTGACACAGCTGAGCCCCGTCCTCGCGCTGGCGCTGATCTACGCGGCAACTTCGGTGCTGACCGAGGTGGTTACCAACAATGCGGTGGCGGTGATCATGACCCCGATCGCCGTCGGCGTCGCCGGTGCGCTGGGGCTCGACCCCCGCGCCTTTGTCGTGGTTGTGATGTTCGGTGCCAGTGCCAGCTTTGCCACCCCCATTGGCTACCAGACCAACACGATGGTCTACAACGCCGGCGGCTACCGCTTCGGCGACTTCCTGCGGCTGGGCCTGCCGATGAACATCCTGGCCGGGCTGGTGACGGTCCTGCTTGCGCCGGTGATCTGGCCGTTGCAGCCCTGAAGGTCATGGCCAGAGCAGCCAGAGATAACCGCCGTAACCCGCCAGCAGCACCAGTCCCTCCCGGCGGCTGACCCGGCGCCCGGTTGCGGCAAAGAAAACCAAAACGGCACTGACCCCGACCATCAGTGGCGCATCGAGCCTAACGATCTCGTCAGGCACCGCGCCCGGCGCGATTAGCGCTGTCGTGCCGCCGATGCCGAGGATGTTGTAGATGTTGGACCCGACGATATTGCCGAATGCCACATCGCCCTGACGCCGCACCGCCGCGATCACCGAGGTCACCAGCTCCGGCAGGGAGGTGCCGACCGCGACGATGGTCAGCCCGATCACCGTCTCGCCGATGCCGCTGGCGCGGGCCAGCGCCACCGCCCCGCTGACCAGCAGCGCGCCGCCAAGCACCACCAGCGCGAGCCCGGCAAGGGCGAGCAGCAACGGCAGGAAAAGTGTTTGGCGCGGCGAAGGGCGGCCAAGGCCGGGGTCGGCCTGCAGCAAGGCGGCGCTTTTGTCATGGATCGCCCCCTGTACGCCGATGGCACGCTCCTGCCGAATGATAATGGCGATATAGGCGGCCAGGGCAATGGCGAACACCGCACCGAGAAGGCGGCCCATGGGCAGCAGGGCGGACAGCACGGCGAAGATCAGGGCCACGCCAAGCATCAGGGCGGCGTCGCGCCGCAGCGCGGCTTCGGCAACGATGACCGGGCAGATCAGCGCCGAAACGCCCCCGATCAACAGGATGTTCGCGATGTTGGAGCCGACGATATTGCCATAGGCGATGCCCGGCGATCCGGCGAGACCGGCCTGCACTGATGTTACCAGTTCCGGCATCGAGGTTCCGAACCCGACAAGCGTCAGCCCGATGACCAGCGGCGACACGCCCAGCCGCTCCGCAGCCTGCACCGCTCCACGCACCAGCAGCTCGCCGCCAACCACCAGCAGGAAAAAACCGCCGATCAGGAGCCCCAAAGTCTCGGTCATGTCATACTCCGACGCTGTTCGATCAGCGTATAGCCGTGCAAGTGGCGACCCGGATGATGGTCTTCAAGCCGCCGGCAATGCGCGGGTGGTGAAAGTTTAACGCACCTGGCAGATTTCTATGGACGCGGGTCCCGTCTGCCAGGTCAATCGAGGTTTCAAGGGGTGAGTAAGCATCTCGTTGCAAAGCTCGGCCAGATGCAGAGACCTGTTAGGTTGCGGTGATTGCATCTCAATGGTCGCCGCTGACTGTTGTAGTGCGACTAGTTCCTGCCGCTTATGGGGGGCCGTGATTTCGACGGGGAGTGCAATGCGAAGGATACCAAGGCAAAAGACCGCAAAGTCTCTCGGGCTCTTATATTACGCGAAAGGTATCGCAAGAACGGGAGTTTAGGCTAGATTTATCCTATGGATTATGAAAACTCGGCTAAAGCCTCGGATCTCGCTCTGGCACATCGCGCTGAGTACTTGGAATATTCGGCGCTGGTCGCAAAGGCGCTCTGAACTCACACAGGGGACTTTGGGCATGATTGCGCGTAACAAGGTTGTCACGACCGGTGTGGCCGATAGTCGGCCCCTTGTTTTCATTCACGGCTTTGGTTGTGATCAGTCCATGTGGCGGCAGGTCGTGCCGAGTCTCGCCGACGACTTCCGCATTGTGACCTACGATCTGACGGGCATGGGGCAGTCGGATCTTTCCGCCTACGACCCTGAACGCTACGCCGACCTTCAGGCGCATGCCCAGGACCTGCTGGACATCATCGATGAACTCGGGCTGGTACAGCCGGTGGTGGTCGGACATTCCATTGGTGCCACCATTGCGCTGCTGGCGGCCAACCAGGAGCCGCAAAAGCTGTCCCGGCTCGTTCTGGTTTCTCCGACGCCATGTTTCTTGAACGATGACGCACACGGATATCACGGCGGTTTTTCACAAGAAGATCTTGAGGAACTCATCTCGTTTCTGGACGAGAACCATCTGGGGTGGTCCGCCCAGATGGCACCGATGATCGCTGGTCAGCCGGCCGGTGCTCCGGCGGCTGACGAACTCACCAAGGGTTTCTGCCGCACCGACCCCGCCATTGCGCAGCATTTCGGTCGTGTAACGTTCTTCGCGGATGAACGTTCGGCATTTGAAAAGGCAGCCTGCCCGTCCCTTATCCTGCATTGTGACGATGATGCCCTGGTGCCGATGCAGGTCGCGGAGTGGATGCGCGACCGAACGCCGGGCGCGACCCTGAAAGTGCTGAAGGCCACCGGTCACTGTCCGCATATGACCGTGCCGTCCGACGTGGTCGCGGCAATCCGCGATTATCTCGAAGCCATTTAAGCGCCATGTACGACAAAGAGGAGCTTCGCTCAGCTTTTGCGGAACTTTTGGAGGATGCGCCATGCGGGATCGTCGTGACTGACCCGGATGGACGGCTGCAATATGTCAACGAGACACTGTCGCGGTGGTTGAACCTGCCGGCCAATGGGGAAGAGCGTCCGCAACGTTTGCCTGAACTCATGACAGGCCCCGGGAAACTGTACTACGAGACACATCTGGCGCCGATGATGAGGTTGCAGGGGTTCGCCCGCGAGATTTCCTGTTCAATGAAGGTGCGGAACGGTTCCAACCTGCCCGTGCTGCTTAGCGGGGTGGCGCGACAGGATTCCGAAGGAAACCCTGTCCGCTTTGACTACACAATTTTCGACGCCCGCGAACGCCGCCTGTACGAGGATCAATTGCGGGCGGCGCGGCGCGAGGCAGATGAGCTTGCGGCCATCGTCCGAACCTCGCCGAATGGCATCCTTCGTGTCGAGGAGGATGGTGTTATCCTGCGCTGGAACGCCGGCGCAGAGCGGCTTTTGGGGCGGAGCTTCGAGGCTGTTCAGGGGCTCCGCGTTCAGGATGAGATCCGGTTCGAGGAGGACCCGGACTGGTTTCCGAGGGCCGTCGAAACCTGCAAAAGCGCGCCGGAAGCCGTGTTCGAGACCGTCGACGGCAAGGGTCAGCACTTTGAGATCACCGTGGTGCCGATCCGGGAGCACGAGGTCGGACCGAAAAGAAATTTCTCGATTGTTCTGCGTGACATATCGGCCCGCAAGAAGGCCGAACTACGTCTGAAGGTCGCGATGAACGAAATGAAGCACCGCATCAAAAACACCCTTGCTGTGGTCGCGGGTATGGCTAAGCAAACCCTTCCGGCAGAATTCCGTGCAAGCTTCATCGGTCGGCTTCAGGCCATGTCCAAGGCACATGATATCCTCACAAGTGAGGATCATAAATCTGCGGACCTCATGGAGCTGCTCACGCTGACCGCGGATGAGGCCGGGGGGGCACAACGTTTTCGCATCAAGGGTATCACCGCGATGCTCCCATCCGAGCAGGTGACAAGCCTGTCGATGGCCCTGCACGAGCTGACGACCAACGCTCTCAAATATGGCGCGCTGTCTGAGCCTGAAGGCTATGTCGAGGTGACCTGCGAAAAGATTGAAGACACGGGAGATTTGCTGCGGCTGGTCTGGCAGGAATGCAAAGGCCCTCCCGTCGTCACGCCAACGCGCAGAGGCTTCGGAAGCAAGATGATCGACACGATCCTGAAGTTTGATCTCGGCGGGGAGGTGGAGGTTGACTACCGATCCGAAGGGCTTCGATGCGTTATTACGTTCCGCGTCTGAGATTGGCACCTGTGCGCCTGAGTGAGGGATGTGGATTGCGCGGGAGGAGAACATCGCCGCGCTCTGCCGTCGACACCCCGGTCGGGTCTGGAACCGCGGTCAAAGGCTGTGTCGTCGTGTGTTGACCCGGGAAGAGACGCGTTTCGCCGGGCCTGCCAGACCCGGCGAAGTTAGTCCCAGATAGATGACGGGACTTAGGCGGTCATGTCCTGAGTCATGTGAGTGCCATCGGGGGTCGGGGTCGGCTCGACGACCATCGGTGACGCCGTCGGGTCGTCGCGCAGCGATTTACAGAGCCCCCAGACCATCGCGATGATCAGGAAGGAAATCGGAAACGCGGTCGCAATCAGCGCCGTCTGCAGGGCACTCAGCCCGCCCGACATCAACAACGCGATGGCGGTTGCGCCGATCCCGGCTCCCCAGATAACGCGGAACTTGTTCGGCGGGTTTTCGTCGCCCATCGACAGCATCGTGGTGATCACCAGCGTGCCGGAATCCGCCGAGGTCACGAACCAGCTGACCAGCAGCACCGTCGCCAGCAAGGACAGGGGCCACGCGGTCCAGCTCATGTCGCCCATCCAGGAGGTCTGGCCGATATTGGCGATGGTCCCGTACAGCGCCCCGGGCAGTTCCCAGTTGCGGACGGTGGCAATGATGCCTGCGCCGCCTTCCGCCGTCGGGCCGCCTGCCATGTGCATCTCCTGCCAGATCGCGGTGCCGCCGAAGATGCACAGCCAGAAGAATACCGCCGCCGTGGGCACGCACAGCACCCCGACCATGAACTCACGGATGGTCCGGCCATAGGAAATACGGGCAATGAAAATGCCGACCAAAGGTGCCCAGGCGATCCACCAGCCCCAGTAAAAGATGGTCCAGCCACCCTGCCAGGCGACATTTGCCTCTTCGGTTGCAGTCCAGAAGCCCATCGGAATGAAATTCCACAGGTAGTCCCCGACCGAGGTGATGAAGAACGCCAGCAGCCATTTCGCTGGTCCCAGCACCACAAAGGCCAGCAGCAGCGCGATCGACAACCAGATGTTCCATTCGGAGATAAACCGGATGCCACGCGCCACGCCGGACACGGTCGAGGCGGTGGCAATGACCGACACGATCACGATCAGCACGATCTTCAGGGTCAGCGTCACCTCCAGACCGAACAACACGTTCAGCCCGGTGGCGATCTGGGTCGACCCCAGCCCCAGCGAGGTCGCAATGCCGAAGACGGAACCGAACACCGCCAGCAGATCCACCAGGTGCCCCCAGGGGCCATAGATCCGCTCGCCAAGGATCGGATACAGGGTCGAGCGCATGGTCAGTGGCAGCTTCTTGCGGAACCCGAAATAGGCCAGGCACAGCCCGACCAGCACGTAGAGCGCCCAGCCATGGAAGCCCCAGTGGAAAAAGGCCACCCGCATCGCGTCCCGGGCGCGCAGTATGTCCATTTCGGTGTGGCCCGCCATATCGGCATGCGGGTTGTTCGGGTAGCCGAAAGCACCGGAGTTGTCGAAATAGAAGATCGGCTCAGCCACGCCGAAGAACAGAATGCCGACCCCGATCCCGGCCGAAAACAGCATCGCGAACCAGCTGAAATTACCGAATTCTGGGCGCGAGTCGTCCTCGCCCAGCCGCAACTTGCCGAACTTTGAGGCCATCAGCCAGAAACAGAAGAACATGACGCCAATCAGCAGCGAAATATAGTACCAGCTGAACCAGTCTTCGATCCAGGCGCGGACCGTTTTGTACAGGTCGGCCGCCAGATCGACATTCAAGACCGTAAAAATCACAAAAAAGACGATCATCGCTTTGGATGCCGTCCCCATCCCCGGATGCAGCCCGGCAAAGAAGCCGGACTTCGCCACCAGGCGGCTGTTGGGGTTGCTTTCAGACATTGTGGCCTCCCTTGACCTTTTGCTTTGCTGCCCGAGGTCTTCTGCCTCGGGTCTGCCCGACTTTCGGACCAGAAATTCGCCGTCCCCTGCGGCCTCAGTTCAAGAATGCGGGCCGGATTGGGGAGGGGGTCCGGCCCGCAAAGGAAGACCGGCAGTCTGCACACTGCCGGTTTCCAATTCATCCCCGCTGGCCGACGTGGCGTCCGACGCCGTCGGGCAGCGGAAACCCGGCGTGCGCGCCAGCAAAGCTGGCCAGCTTGTCAGCGACCTGCGGTGACGGCAGCGAGGTACCGCGTGCGTTCAGGTCCATATGCAGCAGCAGCGTCTCCACCGTTGCCGCCAGTTTTCCTTCGGGACCGAACAGCCTGTGGAACAGGTGCATCTTCTTGCCGGTCCCCTGCAGCACCTGGGTGGTCACGGTCAAAGCATCGCCCTCGTGCAACTCGTCCAGAAAGCGGACGTGGTTCTCGACGGTGAAATAGCTTCCGCCTTCGGCGATATACGCGGCATCGACGCCGATCATCTCCATGAAGCGGTCGGTGGCCTGGGCCGAGGCCTCGGTGTAATGCGCCTCGTTCATATGGCCATTGTAATCGGTCCAGCTCTGCGGAACCGTGCGGTTGACGGTTACCGGCAGGTCCACCGCTTCCGGAACGGGCAGCGTTGCCTCATGCGCGGTGATGACACCGCCTGCTCCGCTGCCAGATTTCTTCAGCGCCCGCATCATGCCGACCAGGTTGTCATCCCGCAGGCGCTCCAATTCACGGATGGACATGTGGCCGGATTGGGCATCCGATTGACCCGCGATCAGGTCGACCAGCTCTTCTGTGAACTCCGGCACATCCATCAGCTTGGTCCAGGGCCATTCGAGCGCCGGGCCGAATTGCGCCATGAAGTGCTTCATGCCCGCCTCGCCGCCAGCAATCCGGTAGGTCTCGAACAGGCCCATCTGCGCCCACCTGAGGCCAAAGCCCATGCGGATCGCCTCGTCCAGCTCTTCGGTGGTGCAGATGCCGTCCTTGATCAGCCACAACCCCTCGCGCCAGACCGCTTCCAGCAGCCGGTCGGCAATATGCGCGTCGATCTCTTTGCGCACCGTGAGCGGGTACATGCCCACCTCACGCAACAGCTCCGAGGCCTGCGCGCAGGTGTCCGCATCGCCTACCAGCTCGACCAGCGGCAGCAGGTAGACCGGGTTGAATGGATGCGCGACCACGGCACGGGCACCTTCCGCGTTCAGTTCCGACGGCTTGAAGCCACTGGTGGACGAGCCGATCACCGCGCTGGCGGGTGCAAGGCTCTGGATCTGCGCGTGAATCTTGTGCTTCAGATCCAGCCGCTCCGGCACGCTTTCCTGAACCCAGCCCACACCCGTTACCGCATCCGCCATATCCGCGTGGAAGGTCAGCGTACCTTCCGGTGGCAGCGCCTTGTCATAGAGCGACGGCAGGCTGCGGCGCGCATTGGCCAGGACTTCGCCGATCTTGCGTTCCGCGTCGGGGTCCGGATCGAACACCCGCACGTTCCAGCCGTTCAATAGGAACCGCGCGGCCCATCCGCCACCGATGACGCCGCCGCCAATGATTGCTGCTGTTTTCATGATCTATCCTCTGATCGCCTTCCCTGCTCACCCTTCGGTGCACAGGCTGTAGAAGGGGGCACCCATGGCGCGCCCCCTTGTTTGGCTTACTTCGCTACCGGCGCGCGTTTGGTCAGGTCCAGCTTCTCGCGGACCGCCTCGGGGCCGATGATCCGGGCGCCCATGCCCTCGATCACGCCCACCGCGCGCTCGACCAGTTGGGCGTTGGTGGCCAGAACGCCTTTCTCCAGGAACAGGTTGTCCTCGAGACCGACCCGCACGTTGCCGCCCGCCAGCACCGACTGTGCGGCATAGGGCATCTGGTCGCGGCCGAGCGAGAACGCCGACCAGGTCCAATCAGACGGCACGTTGTTGACCATCGCCATAAATGTGTTGAGGTCGTTCGGCGCACCCCACGGAACCCCCATGCACAGCTGCACCAGTGCATTGGGCTCCAGAATGCCCTCCTTCACCAGCTGCTTGGCAAACCACAGGTGGCCGGTGTCAAAGGCCTCGATCTCGGGCTTCACGCCCAGATCTGTCATCATCTGGCCCATCGCCCGCAGCATGCCGGGGGTGTTGGTCATTACGTAGTCTGCTTCGGCAAAGTTCATCGTGCCGCAGTCGAGGGTGCAGATTTCCGGCAGGCAGTCGGCGATATGGGCCATGCGCTCGGTCGCGCCGATCATGTCAGTCGCTGCCTCGTTCACCGGCAGCGGCGCCTCGGTCGAGCCAAAGACGATGTCGCCGCCCATGCCAGCGGTGAGGTTCAGCACCACGTCCACTTCGGAATCGCGGATGCGCTCGGTCAGCTCGCGGTAGAGCGCCAGATCGCGGGAGGGCGCACCGGTTTCCGGGTCGCGCACGTGGCAGTGGACAACCGCTGCACCAGCCTTGGCCGCTTCGATCGCGGACTCCGCGATCTGCTTGGGCGAGCGGGGCACATGGGGGGATTTGTCCTGGGTGCCGCCGGAGCCGGTGACGGCGCAGGTGATGAAGACGTCTCGGTTCATGGTCAGGGGCATGGTTTCGCTCCTTTTGGGGTCAGATTTGCAATTCGGGGAGATCCGCAAACAGCTCCAGCGCCTCAGGGTTGGCGAGGCCGGAGAGGTTGCGGACGGGCTGATTGTTCACCACGTCGCGCACAGCAAGCTCGGCGGTCTTGCCGGACTTGGTACGCGGGATATCGGCGACGGCGATGATTTTGGCAGGCACGTGGCGGGGCGAGGCCTGCTTGCGTATTTCCGTTCTGATCCGGGCGGCTAGTGTATCGTCCAGCACGGCGCCCTCAGCCGGCACCACAAAAAGAACCACGCGCACATCGTTGTCGAAGCTCTGGCCGACCACCACCGCGTCGGCGACATCATCAATCTTGTCGAGCTGGCGGTAGATCTCTGCGGTACCGATCCGCACGCCGCCGGGGTTCAATGTTGCGTCCGAGCGGCCCAGCACCACATAGCCGCCATGTTCCGTGCGGATCATATAATCACCCTGCCGCCAGATATTTGGATAGGTCGCGAAATAGCTGGCGCGGTAACGCGCGTTGCCGGGATCGTTGAGGAATCGGGTGGGCATCGATGGATGGGCGTTGCGGCAAACCAGTTCGCCAGCAACACCCTCGACCGGTGCGCCCTGATCGTTCAGGGTCGCCACATCCAGCCCCAGCATCGGCGCCTGGATCTCGCCCTGATGCACCGGCAGCAGTGGGCAGCCGCCGATGAAACAGCCCAGGATATCGGTGCCACCGCAGATCGAGGAAAGCTGCACATCCGCCTTCCAGTCGGCATAGACATGGGCAAAGCCTTCGGGCGATAGCGGCGAGCCGGTGGACAGAACCACCCGTAGAGAGGCCAGGTCGTGGGTGTCCGCGGGCCGGTTCCGCCGCTTTAGCGACGCGTCTATGTATTTGGCGGAAATACCGAAATGGGTAATCTTCTCGGCTTCCGCCAGGTCGAAAAGGCGGTGGATGCCGGGATACATCGGGTTGCCGTCGAAGAGGACGATCACGGCCTCGGAGGCCAGCGCCGCCACCTGCCAGTTCCACATCATCCAGTTGCAGGTCGTGTAGTAGAACATCCGGTCGCCCGGGCGCAGGTCGCAATGCAGCTGTTGCTCCACCAGCATCCGGAGCAGAGTGCCGCCGCCGGAATGCTCTATGCACTTGGGCTTGCCGGTGGTGCCGGAGGAAAACATCACATACAGCGGATCGCGAAAGCCCATCGGACGGCAGTCCAGCGCCGGGGCGTCTTTTTGGTTGAAGGTCTCATAGGCCGTCATGCCCTTCGGCAGGTTCCCGGCATCGCCCGCATAAGGCCAGACCACGATGTTTTGGATCGATGGCACCCGAGCGGCGACCTCGGAAATTGCGGCGCGGGTCTCAAACGTCTTGCCGTTATAGAAATACCCGTCAGCGGCGAACATCAGCTTGGGCTCGATCTGGCTGAACCGATCCACCACCACGTCTGGCCCGCTTTCCGGCGCGCAGGAAGACCAGACCGCCCCCAGCAAGGCCGTGGCCAGCATCGCCGCCACGGTCTGCGGCATGTTCGGCACGTAGCCTGCAACGTGATCGCCCGGCGCAATCCCGGCATCCCGCAGAGCAGCGGCAAGACGTTCAACCTCGCGCTTCAACTCGGCCCGGCTCCAGACCATGCGGTGGCCGGTTTCTCCGGTGAAAACGATGGCCTCGCGGCTGTCGGCGTTTTTCAGGAAGCTGTCCACGACGTTCAGCCGTGCCTCAGGGAAGAACCGAACCTTCGTCGGATCGGGGTGCGCCTGCAGTGGGACACTCCCTTTATCGCCAACCAGCCCGCAGAACTCCCAGGCCAGCGGCCAGAACACCTGCGGCTGCGCTACCGACCAGGCGTGCAGATCCGCAAAGCTCTTCAGAGCCAGGCCGGAAATCGTCGCGGCCTCGGCCATGAAATCGGACAGCAAGGGTTTGCAGCGCGCCGAAAGATCCGGCTGCCAGAGAGGCTGGGCGGTCATGAAGGAAGTCTCGGATGTTGAATGAGCCGGTGTCGGCTCGGCGTCAGCGGATCGTCAAGTGACTTGACTTCCCGTACGATTAGCGCAGGAGTTGACGCCACGTTTAAACATTTTCGGTCAAAAAGAATACAAATGCCGCCACACTCACCGCCGATCTTTGAATTTCTGCTGTTTGAGGGGTTCTCCAACATGGTGCTGGCCAGCGCTATGGAACCCTTGCGCGACGTGCGGATGAACGCGGGCCAGGATGTGGCCGGATGGCGCGTCACGACGCTGGATGGCGGACCGGTGAGAAGCTCTAGCGGTCTTCAGATCACCCCGGATGGGGCCTTTGACGAACAACTACGCAACCGAAGCCTGGTCTTGGTTGCTGGCTATCACGTACGCGACCAAACCGCGCCGACGCTTCTGACCAAGCTAAGGGTTGCGGCGCGCCGCGCCGAGCAAGTCCTGGCGCTCGACACGGCGGCTTGGCTACTGGCTGAAGCGGGCCTGTTGGACGGGCACACCGCGACTATCCACTGGCAGGAACTGGATGCCTTCGCAGAGGCTTTTCCTAGAACCGAAGTTTCCACCAGACGCTTCGTGCGATCCGGTCCCTTCCTCACCTGCGGCGGAGCCAGCACCGCACTCGATATGATGTTGGGCCTCATTCAGGATCTTTATGGCTCCGCGGCGGCCTTCGGCGCTTCGACCATGTTCGTCTATGATCCCTCACGGCAATCGGAAGCGAACCGTGGCGCGGCGCGGCTGAATCAGCGGGGGTCGCCGAAGATTTTGAAGGCAGCGAACCTGATGGTAGAGCACATCGAAACCCCGCTGAGCACGGCGGCGCTGGCGAAACGCGTCTCCCTGTCCGAGCGCACGTTGGCCCGCGCCTTTCAGCGCGAGCTGGGCATGACGCCAGGAAAATACTACAAGATGTTGCGGCTTCAGCACGCCCGGTACCTTTCGGAAGAGACCCAGTTGAGCTTGGAGCAAATCGCTCACCGGTGTGGCTTTTCCTGTGCCTCCTCATTGGGGCGCTCCTTCACCGGGCTTTATGGGCGAAACATTCGTGACACCCATATTCGCGAATAGGCACAGCAATGTTGTCCTTTAAATCGGTTTCGGTCCGGTGCAGCGCCTATGAGGCTTTTCTGTCGAAGCCCAACAGTTGCCACCGCAAGGAAGAGCCGTCTTACGGGAATGATTTCAAGTTCAAGTAGACGTGGAAAGCGGGCGTCGTGCCCCGATCAATTCCGCAATCACGGTCTCCGTGAGGGGCTTCGTCAGAATTTTCAGTTGGGGCAGACCGTTCAGGACGTCAGGGGGACGTACTGTTTGTCGCGTCGACATGAGAACCAGATCGCAGGTTGGATGCAGGTCGCATGCCAGTTGAAGCAGTTCCCACCCGGATGCGCCGTCGTCTAGGTTTAGATCGCTGATCACCATGTCCAGCCTGTGCTGGTGCTTGATCAGATTTCTGCCCTCGCCAAAACTTGAAGCTGTCACAACGACATAGCCAAGACGTTCCAAGGCGGTAGATGTGGCGGTCAGGTTGGTCAGGTCGTCGTCGACCACCAGGATCGTTCTCTGGTTCCGAGGTTTTCGCGCGGCGTCAGAGGCTTGCGCCAAAGGGGGGAATCCCATTGTGACCGTTGTGCCTGGTTGCGGAGGTACCGTCCGTGATTGGATTGTCAGCCGTCCACCTGACTGGTGAACGAACCCGTCGACCATGGACAGCCCAAGGCCTGTTCCGTTCCCATCGTTGCGGTGGGTGAAGAAGGGTTCCGTGGCCCGCCGCAGGACGTCGGGCGGCATGCCGCACCCGCTGTCCTGGATCGACAATTGTGCGCCACCGCTCTCCCCGTGGCTAACGGAAATTCGGATCGTGCCAGTATCTTTGATCGCTTGCCCCGCATTGACGCACAGGTTGAGGATCGCGCTTTCCAGTTGCCCCGGATCAACTCGCGCCAAAACAGGAGGGTCGTCGCATTGAAACTCGAGGGAAACCCCCGCGGGCAATGCCATTTCCAGAAGGTCGGCCATGCCTTCAACCAGCAATCCGATGTCGGTTACCTGCGGTTCAAGATGCTGTTTGCGCGCGAAGGCGAGCAGGCGTTCGGTCAGTGACACGCCCAAGTCCACCGCAGATCTGATACGGGCGCGGAAGTGCTGTGAACTTTGATCGTCTGCATTCTCGAGAAGGTGCAAGTTGCCGGAAATGCTGGATAGGATATTGCCAAAGTCGTGGGCGACTTCGCCAGTTACCTTTCCCAGCGTTTCCACGCGCCGGATTTCTTCCAGCCTTTCGTCGATACGTTTCCGCTCTGTCGTCTCTGATAAAAGCCAGACCGCACCACCGTCGGGTAGGGGGGAGTGGCGCAACTCCAGAACATGACCCGAAGGGTCGACGTACTCCTCAAACCCGCCCCGTTCGTCGGCGCTGGCCTGTCGCACGAAGGCCGAGCGCGCGATGAGGGTTTCCATATCGGTTTTTCTCGTGGCGTCATCCGACGGCAGGCGCAACAGGGCGCGCAGATTTTGATTTTCAGCGTCGATCCGCCCATTGACCGAGGTGATGGCCACGCCGTCCTTGATGTTTCGAAAAACTCGCGAAAACAAGGCATTCTGACGCAGGACCTGGGCAGTACGGCGATCGAGTTTGCGCGCGTTGTCGCGAAACACTTGGAAAGCGGCAAATAGTTGACCGATTTCATCGGTCCCAACGCCTGCCCGCGGGAGTTCACTGCGATGATCTCCTTGCGCCAGCGCGCGCATTGCCGTCGCCACCCGTTTCAGGTTGCGCGTGACATAGCGAGATACATAAAGCGCAGAGGTTACGGCGACCAAAAGGCTCATCAGCGTGAAAGTGAGAAAGGACTTCTTGGCGATGCCAAGGTTGTGCGAGGTTTCTGCACGCGCGCGGCTGAGGCGGCTCTCGGCAAGGGCAACCTTTTCTTCCGCATAGGTGGTGATGCGACCGACTTCCTGGCGGATACGAAAGAGCGCATTCTCGGCATCAAGCTGAGCGGCGAGTGCACGATGTTTCAGAACAAAAAGCCCACTGTCGCGGGAAACGGCGGCTTGGATCTCCTGATAGGTCGCTAGGTGGGACGACAGCAAGCGTGGCTCGATACTTCTCTCGATCTTGTTGAAATGCCGCGTGAATTCACCCAGTTCGATCAGTTCAGCGGCCCGTCCCGCAGCGATGGCGCTGGCCGTCAGCTGTTGAAGATTGGCCCAAATTTCACGTTCTCTCAGAGCGAGGCGAGTGTCGGCTGCGTATTTGCGGGCGCGGGCGTTCAGCCGCTGCATGTCACGATCGGTCGCTGTCAGGGCGGCCTTGCGGGCGGCTTGCGGTACCAGCGCTGCGGTCAAATCATCAATGGCAAGTCCAAGCCGTGCCATGGGCAGGGCGAGCGTGGGATCGTCGCTGGCGTGCGTCTCGATCCGAGCAAGGCTGTCGCGGACCTTTTCGGCTTCCCGCTCCAGCTGGAACGGGGGAAAAAGCGCGTAAAGGAAAGGGGCTGAGGTCGCCAGATCCGCTGCATGGCGCGACAGGTCCAACGCTTCGGAGACTTCCGTGAGTGTCTCCTGATGCAGCACGTTCATCCATGTTTCGGTCCGGTCCAGGACCCTCATGCCGATTATGCTGACAAGCAGGATCAATCCGAACAACACAGCGATCGCGGCCGACAAGCGGAAGCGGACGCTGAATGAGGGAAGCGCGGGCACCACCGGCTCAGTTCCCGGACAGCTGGAAGATATAGCCCTGCGCCCGGCGGGTCTGCAGGTGGACAGGTTTGGACGGCACGCTTTCGATCTTGCGGCGCAGGCGCAGGATCAGCACGTCGATGGTGCGGTCCACATAGCGCTGCATGTCAGAGCCCAGCTCTTCCAGCAGTTCTGGGCGCGGGATGACACGGTCGGGGTTGCGGGCGAAATATTCCAGCAGGCGGTATTCGGCGTTGGTCAGCGGGATCTCCTCGCCTTCGGCATTCAGCAGGCGCCGGGACTGCACGTCGATCCGCTTGGAACCAAAAATGATCTCCTGCCCGGGGTTGGCGCTGGGGCGGGTGGTGCCGTGGCCATAGCGGCGCAGCACCGCGCGGATGCGGGCCACCAGCTCGCGCGGGTTGAAGGGCTTGATCATGTAATCATCGGCGCCGGTCTCAAGGCCGATGATCTTGTCGATCTCATCGCCGACGCCGGTGAGCATGACAATGGGGATCTCGTAGCGCTCGCGGATGTGGATCGCCAGTGTCAGCCCGGATTCACCGCGCAGGCGCAAGTCGATCAGTGCCAGATCCACCGGTGGCGGGTCGCCCAAGGCGTGAAAGGCCGGGATGTCGGCGCAGCAAACCGCCCCGAAGCCGCTTTCCTGCATCAACGCGGACAACGTCTCGCGCATATCGGGGTCATCGTCCACAATGGCGATGAGCGGCTCTGTTCGTCCCTCCTGCATGCAACCCTCCTCCTGTCACCTGCGGATTGTTCTGCGGCTTTGGCCGCCGCTCTCTTTCTGTGTCGCAAGTAAAACCCGAGTTTAAGGGGATGCAGGAGGGATTGTAACACTGTTAACATGAAACCCGCTTTGCGGAGGTTTCGTTAACAGAACACGGCTCGCAACCGCCTCGGCGCCGCGCCTATCGTTGCGGGGTCAGCGCCTGGTCGACCGGGGAGAAATCCGGCAGGCGGATCTAGGGAGGATACCATGACAAAGATTATTACCCGTGCCGCAACGGCACTGGGCGTTCTGTCGCTGAGCGCCTTTGCAGCCGCTGCCGAGGATTGTGCCGAACGCGGTGCGCTGGATGCGCTGTACTGCGATGCGAACGGTGATCTGGTGGCGGACACGCCGACCGATCCGGCTAAGCTGAGCAACCCCGACACGCTGGTCTTTGCCTATACGCCGGTCGAAGATCCGGCCGTTTACGCCGACATCTGGGAACCCTTCATCGCGCATTTGTCGGAAAAAACCGGCAAGGACGTGCAGTTCTTCGCTGTGCAGTCGAACTCCGCCGAGGTTGAAGCGATGCGTTCGGGCCGCCTGCATGTGGCGGGTTTCTCCACCGGGCCGACGCCCTTTGCCGTGAATCTTGCCGGTGCCGTGCCTTTTGCCATCATGGGCGCCGAGGATGGCCAGTTTGGCTACAAGCTGCAGGTGTTCACGCAGGCAGACAGCGACATCAAGGAAGTGAAGGATCTGGCGGGCCGCCGTGTGGCGCATACCTCGCCGACATCGAACTCCGGCAACCAGGCGCCCCGCGCGCTGTTCCCGGCGTTGGGCGTCGAACCCGACAAGGATTACGAGGTGATATATTCCGGCTCCCACGACCAGTCGATGCTGGGCGTGGTCGCGGGCGACTATGACGCAGCGCCGGTGGCATCTGAGGTGGTTGACCGGATGGCCGAACGCGGCCTCTATGACCCCGAGGATGTGCGCATGATCTGGGAGAGCGATCCCTTCCCGACAACGTCGTTCACCGTGGCGCACAACCTCGACCCTGAGCTGACCGCCAAGATCAAGGACGCCTTCTTCAGCTTTGACTTCGCCGGCACCAAGCTGGGCGAGGAATTCGACGGCGTCAGCAAGTTCATCCCGATCACCTACAAGGATCAATGGGCGGTGATCCGTCAGATCCAGGCCTCCAACGGTGTCGAATACACGCCGCAAGGCCTGGCCGGGAAATAACCCAAACTACATCTGAAACAGCCCGGTCAGCACAGGTCTGACCGGGCGCTTTTCGCGGCCCGGTTTGCGTCTCTGCCCAGAGAGCGCGGCAGGGGCGGGGCCGCGCTATGTCCGGGAGACCGTCATGCTGAAAATCACCAAACTGACAAAACGCTATGGATCCGGCGATCCGGTGCTGAAGGAGCTGGATCTGACCGTCGAAGGCGATCAGCTGACCTCAGTTATCGGGTCTTCGGGCGCGGGCAAAAGTACCCTGTTGCGCTGCATCAACCGGCTGGTGGAGCCGACGTCGGGCACCGTCGAGTTGAACGGCACCGATTTCACCAAGCTGAGCCGCCGCGAGCTGCGCACCGCGCGACGCCGGATCGGCATGGTGTTTCAGGGCTTCAACCTGATCGACCGGCTGACGGTGATGGAAAATGTCCAGTCCGGGCGGCTGGGTTATATCTCCACCTGGGCGGCGCTGACCCGGCGTTACCCGCGCGAGGACATCCGCCACGCCTATGAGCTGATGGAGCGGGTGGGCATTGCCCATTACGCCAACAAGCGCGCCGACGAGCTGTCCGGCGGCGAGCGTCAGCGCGTCGGTGTGGTGCGCGCGCTTATGCAGCGCCCGGAAATCTTGCTTGCGGATGAGCCAACTGCCTCGCTCGACCCCAAGACCTCGGAGCAGATTATGACGCTGCTGCGCGATCTTGCGAATGAGCTGAAACTTCCGGTGATCATCAACATCCACAACGTGACCGAGGCCAAGGAGTTCAGCGACCGCATCGTCGGCATGCGCTACGGGCGGATCATCTTTGACGACAAGCCCGCGGCACTGGGCAAGGACCAGATGGACGAGATCTACGCAGGCGTGCCGGCCGAGGACCGCGCCCAGGTCGGGGCAGCGGCATGAGCACGGCCAAGGACACCTGGCGCAAGCCGCCATTCATCGCCAATCCGCTGCTGCGCTACGGGCTGATGGTAGCGGTGGCGGTCTATTTCGTGGTCACGCTGGCGACCCTGCCCATCGACTGGGACCGGGTCGCGGATGGGATGACGCGGGCGCAGCGCATCTTCAGCGGGGCCTTCCCGCCCAGCTTTGAACGCGCGGGCCTGCTGTTCGACGGCTTCATGGAAAGCCTGAAAATCGCCATCCTCGCCACGGTCGGCGGCATCTTTCTGTCGGTGCCGCTGGCCTTCATGGCGGCCAGCAATATCGCGGTGAAACCCGTCTACCTCATGGGCCGCGGCATCATCATCGTTGCGCGCAGTTTCCATCCGGTGATCGTCGCGATCATCTTTGTGAAGGCCGTGGGCTTTGGCCCCTTTGCCGGCGCGCTGACATTGGTGGTTTATTCCATCGGCTTTGTTGCCAAACTGCTGGCCGAACGGATCGAAGAAATCGATTTCGGCCAGGTTGAGGCAATGCGCTCGGCCGGGGCGGGCTTCATCGCGACGCTGGCCTATGCGGTGATGCCGCAGATCATGCCGCGTCTTGTCGGGCTTGGCATCTATCAGCTCGACAGCAACCTGCGCGCCTCGGCCGTGGTCGGCATCGTCGGCGCAGGCGGGATCGGCGCGACGCTGGCCAATGCCTTCGGGCGCTATGACTACGACTTTGCCCTGGCGATCACCATGGTCATCGTCGGCGTGATCCTCATCTCCGAGGCGGTGAGCGGATTTATCAGGAAGCGGATTGCATGATGACCAATCAGTCTTTGAACCAAACCCTGGACCATTGGTCCCGCTTCACCCTGCGCCAGCGGCTGATGCGCTATGGCGGCTTTGCCCTGACCCTGCTGATCGTGGCCTGGGCGCTGAGCAGCATCGACGTGATCTGGGCCTGGGTCTGGGATGCGCCGTCGCAGATGGGCGATCTGTTTGGCCGGATGATGCCGCCGGACCCGTCGAACCTGCCGTCGATCCTCGAGGCGATCTGGCAGACGGTGAACATCGCCACGCTGGCGACGATGATTGCGGTCGTGGTCTCGCTGCCGGTGGCCTATATCGCGGCGCAGAACACCACGCCGAACAAATTCGCCCTGTGGGTCGGGCGCTTCATCCTGGTCTCCTCGCGGTCGGTGAACACGATCATCTGGGCGCTTTTGTTCGTCGCCATCTTCGGACCCGGCATCGTGGCCGGCATCGTGGCGATCATGTTCCGCTCCATCGGTTTCTTGGGCAAATTGCTCGGCGAGGCGATCGAGGAGATTGACCGCAAGCCGGTCGAAGCGCTGGAGGCCTGCGGTGCGTCGCGCTTCAAGATCGTGCTTTACGCCATCGTGCCGCAGGTGATGCCCGCGTTCTTTGCGGTGGCGATCCTGCGCTGGGACATCAACCTGAGGGAATCAACCGTTTTGGGGTTGGTTGGCGCGGGCGGTATCGGGATGATCCTGCAGGGTGCCATCGACACGTTCAACTGGCCTGAAGTATCTATGGTTCTGCTTACCATTCTTGCGCTTGTGGTTTTCGGTGAGGTGGTGTCTTCCTACCTGCGAAGGAAAATCCTGTGACAAAAGCGGCAGCTGGTTGGAGATCACTTGGCCTGCTAGGGGAAATGAGGTCTCTGATTTGGGCAACCAGCTGCTGTCACCCCTGTGAGCACTGAGTAAGATGATAGGCACTGACGACGCATTTGACATGTATGAAAGCCTGCGCTCGGGGTTGCCGACTGCAACGTTTCCAGAGGTGTCCCGCGTTGGGAACGACCTAGGCGATACCGCCGCCCACTATGACGCCTATATCCTCGATGCGTTTGGCGTGTTGAACCGCGGGGAAACTGCTATTGCCGGTGCCGTCGAACGCATGCAGATGCTCCGGAAACTGGGAAAGCGCCTGGTGGTGCTGACCAACGCCGCGAGCTACACACGCACCGAAGTGCTGGCAAAGTACCACCGGCTGGGATTTGATTTTGAAGCGTCTGAGGTCGTCTCCAGCCGCGACGTTGCCTTCTCGGCCTTGCCACCGCTCCCCGAGGGACAGGTCTGGGCTGCGGCTGCGGCACCGAACGATGATTTCAGTGACGCGCCGGACGCAGTCCAGATTTCCCACTTGGGCGACGATACGGACCTGTTGGACAATGCAGGGGGCTTTCTGCTCCTGTCTTCGGACGGCTGGACTGAGGCAAAGACGGCTTTGTTGAAAGAGGCGCTGCAGAAAAAGCCGAGGCCCTTGGTTGTGGCCAACCCGGATCTTGTCGCCCCGCGCGAGGAGGGCCTGTCGGTGGAGCCGGGACTGATCGCGCATGAAATCACGCAGGACATGCGCAACCCGACCGTCTTTTTTGGCAAGCCCCACGGCAATGCCTTCCGGGCGGCGCTGGCGCGTTTGGAGGGGATCGCGCCGCAACGGATAGCCATGGTCGGGGACACGTTGCACACGGATGTGCTGGGCGGCGCCGCGGCAGGTATCGGGACCATTCTCATCACGGATCATGGCTTGTTCCGGGGTCATGATGTTGCCGGCTACATCGCGGAATCTGAGATCCGACCTGATTGGATCGTGACAACTACTTGATCGCGCCACGAGGATCGGCACAAGGCGGAGGGGAGGCTGGCGCGTCGCTTGCGTCCTTCGGCCTGCCTCCCCGGTAATTGGTCAGAACAGCTGCAGGTCCTTCTGCCCGGTTTGGATTTCGTCCAGACTGGGCATGTTTTGAACCACAAGAGGTGCAGGCGGAGTGCCCGGCATCGCAACAGTGGGCTTCATCGCCGCCTCCATGCCGAAGGCCGGTTTGTCCAACTCTCCCCGGATGTCGCGTAGCAGGGTCTTGTGATCCGGCATGGTCCGCAGGGTCTGTGCGAGATCCATTTTCGCGGCCTTCCACCATTGAAACCAGATTGGCTTCTTCAGTGGTCGCAGACGCTCCCTGATGCCGGTGCCATATCCGGTGTCATAGACCTGTTTGCCCAGAAGAACGGTTTGATAGACGCGATAGTCGAACAGTGTCGCGAACTCGATGTCATGCTCCATCGGCAGGCGATGCTGCCAAACCTCGAGATTCTCGGCCAGACGATCTGGAATCTTCATGTCTGTCCGTGCGTCGATCCAGTACTGGTCGTCGGTGCGGTTGCCTAAGCGGTAATGCAGGCAGATGAACTCCAGAACCTCGTCATAGAGCTTGTTCATCTGGCGGTTGTAGCGTGTCCGCAGGGACGGCGCGATGTCCCGCGTGGGCAGGTGCTCCGCGAACCAGCGCACCGCGTGATCGATCATATGGATCGCTGTACTCTCGAGTGGCTCGATGAACCCGCCGGACAGACCGATCGCCACGCAGTTCTTGACCCAGGCGTTGCGCACACGCCCGATCCGCATGGGGATCACGCGCGGCGTTGCACCCTTGCCGCTGTCACCCAGCCACGCGAGGTATTCATCTGCTGCTTGGTCATCCGTCCGGTGCGCCGAGGAGAACACGTACCCAGTTCCCACCCGGTTGTAGAGCGGCACCCGCCATGTCCAGCCGGCGCCAAGGGCAGTCGCCCGGGTGAGGCTTTCGATCTTCTCGGGATCCGGATGCTCGATCTGCAACGCCATGGCACGGTCATTGGGCAGATAGTCCGAGTAGTCCATGAACGGCTCGCCGAGCGCCTTGTTGATGATCAGCCCGCGGAACCCGGTGCAGTCTATGACCATCTCGATGTCATGGCGCCCCTTATGCTCAAGCATCAGGTGGCTTACGTTGCCCTGTTCATCGAGCTCGACCGATTTCACCTCGTCCTGGATGTGCTCCACGCCGCGCTTGGTACAGACCTTGGTGAGCATGCCCGCAAATTTCACGGCGTCCAGGTGGTAGGCATAACCAAACCGCTGTTCGAACTCGGGCTGGCCCAGCTGCCGGGCACCTTTGCACAGGCGGCCGAGATCGTCGTGAGGTGAGATGGACTGGGTGAAATCCCGGTCCCCGTTGCCGAACCGCAGAAAATACTCGGCAGCGTCCAGTCCATCGATCATCTGACCGTGGGCAAAGGGGTTCACGTAATCAATGCGGTTGCCCTTGGAATCGATGTTCCAGTTGCAGAACTTCACGCCCAGTTTGAAAGACGCGTTGGTCTCGCGGAAAAAAGACCGCTCTGAGATGCCCGCCTGTCGCAGCGTTCCCGGCATCCGCGGCACCGTGGCCTCGCCGACCCCCACGGTCGAGATGTTGGGGCTCTCGATCAGGCAGAGGTGCGGCCGGTCCTTGGGCGAGGAGGTGCGCGCGAACAGCGTGTCGAGGATAAGCGCGGTCATCCAGCCGGCCGTGCCGCCGCCGACGATGGTGATTTTGCGCAAACGATTATTCATGTAGTTCTGTCCCTGTTGGCTTTTTCTGGCTTTTTACAGGGATCGTAGCGCAGCTGTTCGGCGCCTGGCTAGAACCAATATTGCATGGTTTGGACCTCGTATCAGGCGACGTTGCGGACGGTCGCCCTTGGTTTGCCACCGGGTCCGCTGGCAATTGTGCCGCGGAGAGAGGCTAAACAGTTGAATTTCGAACCAAACCCGCAGCCATGTGGCGGCGTGTCCGTCTGGCCACCTGTTCCATCAATCCATGGCAACCCGTGCTCCAGACAGCTGATCGCACGGCCTGTCTGAGGGAACGGTTTCGGCAATTCTCAGCCGCGCCCCTACGAGGCGCGGCCTTTTAAAACATTGCTGCGACCGCTGGCATTAGAACCAGCGAACGGTATCCTCCATCGTGCGGCGTGTCTTGGGGAACTGCGGGTCTGCCGCGCGGTAACCAAAGGCGAACATCACCGCGGGCTTGTAGTGTTTGGAGTCGATGCCGAAGTGCTTTTCCAGCGTTTCGGTCGTCCGGTCCATGTCGAATCCTTCGATCGGGCAGGAGTCGATGCCCATCAGCGCTGCAGATGTCATCATGTTGGCGAGCACGATATAGGCCTGTTTGCCGGCCCAATCGGTCATCTCGCGATCCGTCGTGATCTTGTGATCAGTCGACTGAAACTTTCCATATGCGCCGTTGAAAATCTCGATGACGTCTTCTGGCAGCTGCTTCACATTGCGGTAGAAGTCCTGAAGATATGCGGACCCCGCAGTCATCGCCTCGGCGGTGTTCACAACAATGATGCCGAAATGGCTGGCGGTGCCGAGCTGGCCGGTGGTACCGTTCATCATCCCATTCGCCCCCCAGGAAAACTCGCGGAACAATTCCCGTTTTTCCTGGGACTGGATCATGAGGATCTTAAACGGCTCGTGCCCGAAGGACGTCGGCGACAGCCGAGCAGCCTCGAGAATGGTCTCGAATTCTCCCTCGCTGATTTTGCGGTCCGGATCAAACACCTTGGTGGCGTGACGAAAGTTGAAGGCCTGGATGATCTCGGCCTGGATGCGGGCGGTGTCGGTGACGTCTTTCATGGCTTCCACTCCAATTCTGATGACGCCGATTTAGGCTGAGGTTGCGCGAAGGATTAGAAGCCGCATTGCCAAAACAGAATTCGGATATTCGGCATTAATGCGCCACACACTGGTTCGCTACGCCATGCGAAACCGAACGTGCTTGGAGCGTCATCCCCCCTGATCCGGAGGACCACTGGTCCTGTCGGTCTGCCGGAAAGCGAAGGCAGCGCCGGAACGAGTTCCAACCCTCATGAGTTCTGTTTCCAAGGAGGCTCATCATGACTATGCGATTTGAACAAATCCTGGCGGAAGGTGTCGCTGAATGTTCCTATCTGCTGGGGGATGATGCCGCGCATGTCTGTGCCGTTGTCGACCCCCGCCCCGATGTCGACATCTATCTTGAAACGGCGCGTCGCTACGGGTTGGCGATCACCCATGTTTTCGAGACCCACATCCACGCGGACTTTCTGAGTGGCGCGCGGGAACTGGTCGAACGTCTCGGCGGGCAGGCAAAGCTTTACGTCAGCGAAGAAGGCGGAGCAGAGTATGGTTTTGACCATGAAACCGTGAAGGACGGGGACGAGTTCACCTTCGGCAGCTTGCGACTGAAGGCCCGCTTCACCCCGGGTCACACGCCTGAGCACATGTCCTATTTCCTGTTTGATGGCGAGACCGAGACGCCTTGGGGCGTGCTCTCGGGGGACGCCTTTTTCGTCGACAGTGTCGGTCGGCCGGACCTTCTGGGGAAGGAGCAAACAGAGAAACTGGCGGAGCAGCTGTTCCACACCGTGCGCAACATTTTCATGGCGCTGCCGGACGATGTGATCATATACCCCTGCCATGGGGCCGGGTCAGCCTGCGGGCCGGACATCGGCGATCGCATGTCGAGCACTATCGGCTATGAACGCAAGTTCAATGATTATGCCCGTATCGAAAACCTCGACAGGTTCAAGGAGGTGATCCTTGGCGACGCCCCACCAGTGCCCACGCATTACCCGCGCATGAAAAAGGTCAACGCCAAAGGGCCCGAAGTGCTTGGCAACTTGCCGCGGATCGAGCCGATGTCGGTGCAGCGTTTTGCCGCCGCTATTGAAGGGGACGCACAGGTTCTCGATGTGCGCGACATGATGGGGTTCGGTTCCGGTCATGTGCCGGGGAGCCTGAACATCGGCGCGCAGCCCGAACTGTCTGTCTGGGCGGGTTGGCTGCTTGACCCGGAGAAACCGATCTTTCTCGTCCTTCCGGATGACAGCAAGGTGCCGGATGTGCTGCGATTGTTGTGGCGCACGGGCTTTACCAAATTCGGCGGCTACCTGGCTGGCGGAATGAACGCCTGGCGTGAAGCTGGACGGGAATTTTCGCAGATACCACAGATCTCTGTTCATGACCTGAAAGCGGCGGAGGACATCACGCCACTTGACGTGCGCAAACCCGACGAGTGGGGAGCTGGGCACATTCCCGGCGCCCAACATGCCTTTTTGGGGGAGTTGCGGGACAAGCTGGCTGATCTTGATCGTACCGCGCACTATGCAACCTACTGCGCCAGCGGTTTCCGCGCCTCCATCGCAGCCAGTATTCTGAAACAGCATGGTTTCGAAAATGTACGTAACCTGCGCGGCAGCTGGAAGGCCTGGCAGGCCGCGGGCTATGCCGTGGAAGAGACGAAGTGAGGAAAGAGACAATGCAGAATACAGTTAACATCAATGACAGTTTTACCGTTGCAAAGTTCGCTCCGACCTCTGAGCAGATCGAGAGCGCTGCGCGTCAAGGGTTTCGATCCATCATCAACTTCCAAACCGGCGAGGAGGTGAAGGCTGACCACATGACACCCGACGAAGAGGCGCGTGTGGCTGGCCAGGCTGGCCTTAAGTATCTGCATCAGCCCGTCGACGTCGCCTCTCTGTCTGACGAACTGGTCGACCGTTTTCGCAGCAAGGCTGCTGACCTGCCGACACCTGTTCTGGCGCATTGTGCATCCGGCAAGCGGGCGGCTGCCATGGTGATGATGCACGTCGCATGCGAGGAAGGTCTGGACGGCGACACAGCCATTGCCACCGCCCAGGACAGCGGCGCGGAGATCGGATCTTCGGAAATTGAGCACTTCGTGAAAGATTACATCAACCGCCGTAACGCGTAGCACCAGTATGCCAACACGATCGAGCAGCACGTGGCGGAGAGGGGAAGCTAACCCTACGGCCTGCTGAGGTCGCAGCCACGCGTATGGGTGCCTACAACAAACCGGCGTAAAGGCTAGCGCGTGCTCTGAAAAGGGCCCGCGCTATCCTTATCTTCAGTCTTCTACACGTTCCCGCTTGGAAGAGGCATGAAGAAGGAACTCATCAATCGAGTTCATCAAATATGGTTGCGAAGATCTTGTCACGGCCGAGCTCCGGTTTGGGCGGATAGATCCACTGGGTGTTGATCTGGGTCTTCATAGCAGCGCCCTCAGCGCGGGTCTTGATGACTTCCCGGTCCCAACCGTTGGTAAATACCGCGCCATAAGGGCCGAGCGCGAGACAGGTCGCGTAAAAGGGGTGGCTATAGGCCGATGTTGCTTTGCCCAGCATGTCCAGAACCGCGTTCTTTCCAGCGGCAAGCCCCATGGGTATTGCATGCTGGCACGACATCAGCGTGTGATGGTCAGCATCGGCTTGGGCAAGCGCTACATCCCCCGCGGCAAAGATCGTCGGAACGCTGCTGACGCGCAGGTCGGCATCGACGGGCACGCGGCCATCCTGCGGGCAGTGGTTCGGCAAGGACTGGGTCAAAGGAGAGGCGTGAAAGCCGGTCGCGAAAATCAGCGTCCGGGTTTCGATTTCTTCTCCCGTAGACAACTTAACATGCCGTTCCGATGCGGAAACAACAGAGGTTTCCCCTTTGAACTGGATATCATTTTCCCGCAGCGCCAGGTGAACTTCCGCCTCCAATGTGTCGCCCAGACCGGCACCCGGCAGCTTGTTTCGATCTATCAACAGAACCCGAAATGCCCGGCCCAAACGGGAACGAAGTGCCAAAGCCACTTCGAGGCCGGTAAAGCTCGCTCCGACAATCAGGATAGTACCAGCGCAGGTATCATTTACATCCAAGGTACCAAGATGACGATCCAGCCTTTGCGTGCTGTCATGCGTGTCCACGACAAAGCCAAACTCTTCTGCGCCGGGGATCGGGGGCAGATGGGCTTGGCTGCCTGTCGCAAGGATCAACCGGTCATGATGGAGCGTTTCAGACGTGCCAAGACGTACGGTCGAAGGGCTGATGCCAATGATCTCCCCAAGTGTCAGCTCGACACCGATCTCGTCAAACAAGGGCCGCATCGGTACGAGCATCTCGGGTGTCGCCCCCTCGTATAGTCGTGGACGAATGCTCAGCTGATCTGTGTTCGATACGAGCCGGATTGACAGGTCCGTTGCGCCGTCTTGTTGGCGCGTTGCGGCGGCGGCCATGGCGGCCCAGACCCCGGCAAACCCTCCGCCTGCAATCAGTAGTTCTGTCATGACGTTTTCTCCTGAATGTTGCTTCGGTAAGGGCTTTACGCTTCGCAGACTTGCGAATAAATCGAAGTTTGTGAGTATTTGATTCCCGAAAATGAGAACGCATGATTGACTGGGAAGCCTACCGACTTGTCCTGAGTATCGCCCGGTGCGGTCGCATGTCCGAAGCGGGCAGGGAGCTGGGCGTGACTCAGTCCACGATGTTCCGGCGCCTGGCGGACCTGGAGGCGAAGTTGGGCCGCCCGTTGTTTCATCGAGACCAGGGAGCCTACAGGCCGAATGAGGATGGGCTGCGCCTCGTGGCGGCCGCTGAAAACATGGAGCAGAACGCCGCCGAAGCACTGCGACAGGTGACGGGACTGGATCAGAAGTTGAGGGGGAGAGTGACGATCGCGGCGAGCGAGGTGCTGGCTTCATTCTTCCTGGCACGTCATGTCTCAGCGATCGGGCAGGCGCATAAGGGGCTAGAGGTCAGCCTGCTCGCGGGCAATCAGACGCTGAGCCTGGCAAACCTTGAAGCCGATATTGCGATACGTCCGCAGCGTCCGAAAGATGGCGCCCTTTTTGGTCGCAAGCTGGCGACGATACGCTGGGCCGTTTACGCGCCTGAGAAGGCGGTAGATCTCGCAAGTGACATGCCCACTGGCAGGATCGGTTTCCTGGGTGACCCCTTTGTAGAACATATCGTCCGGTCGCAAAATGCGCATACGGCGGATCGGGCCGCGCAGTTTTTCTCCAACAGCTTGGTATTGAGCGCGAGCCTAGCCGCGAGCACCAAATCAGAGGCGTTTCTTCCCGTCATACTGGGGGAACAATGGCCGGGCCTCGTACGCCATTCCGATCCGATCACCCACGACTTCAGCGAACTCTGGATCGTATGCCACAACGACATGCGAAAGAATGCAAAGGTTCGCGTGGTCTTTGATGCTCTCATCGAGGCCGCACGTGCGGACCGCGCGTTGTTTGAAGGGACACCATCCGCGTCCTAATGAAGGCATCCCATCAAGCGCGATTGCGTCGCCGCGCTTGATGGGATTGTCGCGGCTGCGGCCCGGGTCTTCGGCCGGTATAAAGTGAAATTAAAACAAGGGTATCCAGACCTAGATTAACGCAACTAGCTACCCGACGGCTTTGGACTGGTTGACGCGCTTCGACAGTTCCTTGTGGCTCTCAACCCGTTCCGAGTAGCGGTCAGTGAGGTGATCCTTGATGTCGCGGGTGAGCAGAGTGAATTTGACGAGTTCTTCCATCACATCGACGATCCGGTCGTAATAGGGCGAAGGCTTCATACGCCCGTTTTCGTCGAATTCGTCCCAGGCTTTGGCAACAGAAGACTGGTTCGGAATCGTTAACAGGCGCATCCACCGCCCGAGAATGCGCAGCTGGTTCACGGTGTTGAAGCTTTGCGAGCCGCCGCAGACCTGCATGACGGCTAGCGTCTTGCCCTGAGTCGGCCGTACTCCTCCCAGACTGAGAGGGATCCAGTCGATCTGCGCCTTCATGATGCCGGTCATGGCCCCGTGGCGCTCGGGCGAGGACCAGACCATGCCTTCGCACCAGTTCACAAGATCCCGCAGTTCGGCGACCTTGGGGTGGTCTGCTTCACAGCTGTCCGGCAAGGGCAGGCCACGTGGATCGAAAATGCGGACCTCCGCGCCGAGGTGTTGCAGGACGCGCGCCGCCTCTTCGGTGGCAAAGCGGGAGAAGCTACGCGTCCGCAGCGAGCCATATAGCATCAGAATTCGGGGCGCGTGCTGGCTGCGTGTTGCAGGAAACAGCGCGGCGGGGTCGATGCTGGCAAGTCTGGTGCTGTGCAGTTGGGGGGTATCGGTCAAATGCGGTCTCCATTTCCATTTATTACCATCTGGCCGTCTTCCTTGTAGACCGGCCCCGTGGGCAGAGTGTCGAGGAGGTCGAACACCTGCTCCGACGGGCGGCAGAGGCGGACGCCCTTTGCAGTACAGACAATCGGGCGATTGACCAGGATCGGGTGCGCCAACATCGCATCAAGGATGCGGTCGTCCGTGACGCCGGGCTCCAACAGGCCCAATTCCAGCGCGGGCGATTTCGTTTCGCGGAGTGCCTCCCGCAGTGTAAGCCCGGCCGCCGCGAACAGCGCCAGCAGCTGTGGGCGGGTCCAACCTTCGTCCAAGTAATTGACGACTACCGGCTCGACGCCGCTGGCACGGATAAAGGCCAGCACGTTGCGCGAGGTGCCGCAGTCGGGATTGTGATGCATGACGATCATCGGTCAACCCCTCGGAAAACGACTGCGGGTTCGATTGGCAAAGGCCACAAGCGACAGCATGACGGGCACTTCGACGAGCACACCGACCACGGTCGCCAGCGCCGCCCCCGAGTTCAGGCCGAAGAGGCTGATGGCGACGGCTACGGCCAGTTCAAAAAAGTTCGAGGTGCCAATCATCGCGCAAGGCGCGGCAATCTTGTGCGGAACGCGCAGCGCATAGGCAGCCCCGTAAGCGAGGGCAAAAATGCCGTAGGACTGGATCAGGATCGGTACGGCAATCAGCAGGATCACACCGGGCCGAGAGAGAATGGTCTCGCCCTGCAGGCCGAACAGGATGGCAACCGTGGCGATGAGCCCGGTCATGGACAGCGGTTTGATCCGCGCGGTGAAGGCGTCGATGGCGGCCTGCGATCCCAGCACGCGGCGGGTTATCAGCCCGGCCACCAATGGCAGGACGACATAAAGCAGCGTGGCCAGAAGCAGCGTGTCCCAAGGCACGACCACGTCTGTCACCCCCAGCAACAGGGCGACGATAGGGGCAAAGGCCACCACCATGATGAGGTCGTTCACCGAGACTTGCACCAAAGTGTAAGTGGCGTCGCCACGGGTCAGTTGCGACCAGACAAACACCATGGCGGTACAGGGTGCAGCGCCCAGAAGGATCAGCCCTGCAATATACTGTGCGGCGTCTTCCGGCGCGATCCATGGTGCAAAAACGTGGTCAAAGAAAACCACAGCGAGCAGCGCCATGGTGAAGGGCTTGACCAGCCAGTTCACCACCAGGGTGACGAGCAGCCCCTTGGGTTGCTTGGCCACGCCGGCGACCGCGCCGAAGTCAACACTGACCATCATCGGATAGACCATCGCCCAGATCAGCACAGCAACCACGAAGTTGATCGATGCAACTTCGGCCGCAGCGACCGCATTGACGAGGCCCGGCGCAAGCGCGCCGACGGCAATCCCGGCAGCCATCGCCAAGGCCACCCACAGGGTCAGCAGCCCTTCAAAGCGGCCCATCCTGGCGTCCTCGGGAGGGTGTACGGAGGTATCGGCCATTCTGTTCTCCATAATCAATCTTTCATTTCGCGTATTCTCGAATTGATGTCCGAATTACGGCTGGTGCCTGTGCTTGTCAACACTCCTTATTTCGCGTAATTGCGTAATATGAAGCAGCCTCTCGACAATAGCGCCCCGGCTATCGACGCATTTAGTGCCCTCGCACATGAAGCGCGGCTGGAGATTTTTCGGCTTCTGGTCCAGCGTGGGCCCGAGGGCACGCCCGCGATGGCGGTGGGCCGTCTGCTGGATCTGAAACCGTCGACGGTATCCGGGCACCTTGCCACATTGAAGCGGGCCGGGCTGGTCACAGCGGAGCGGCAGCACCGCGAGGTGCTTTACGCGCCGAACTTCGATACCGTAAATGGCGTGGTGCGTTTCCTGCTGCAGGATTGCTGCGGCGGTGACGCCGCAGCCTGTGCCGGGGTAATCATCCCGGTGAAATAGGCCCCGCCGTGTTCGGCGAGGCGCTTGGCATCAGTCGTCCCAGGCGGGCGCAAGTGTATCAGGCGAGACAATCCGCCCATCGGGTCTTGCCAGCGCGTCGATGCGCGCAATTTCATCAGCGCTCAAGTTGATCTCCGCAGCGGCCAGATTGCCTGCCAGACGCTCCGCTTTGGCGGTCTTGGGCAGGGCGATCACGCCGGGTTTTGACAGCAGCCAGGCGACGGCGATCGCCGCCGCGCTGGTGCTATGGGTCTCGGCGATCTCGCGGATTGTAGGGTCCTGCATGACCTGCCCCTGCGCCAGCGGTGCATAGGCTTCCAGCGGCAGACCGACCTCATCCATGTAAGCGCGCAGCTTGCTCTGATCGATGAACGGGTGCAACTCCACCTGGTTGGTCGCCAGCGGGGCCTCCAGGATCTGGGCGGCTTCCTTCAGCATCGGCACGGTGAAGTTCGATACGCCACCAAAGCGCACCTTACCTTCGCTGATCAACTGATCCAGCACCGGGAGTGTCTCGGACAGCGGCACGTCCTTGGATGGCCAATGCAGGAGCAGAAGATCGATGTAGTCAGTCCCGAGCGCCCTGAGACTGGCCTCCGTTGCCTTGCGGAAGCTGTCGGCGGCGAAGTCGCGTGGCAGGATCTTGGTGGTGAGGAAAACCTGGTCCCGCGGTGTTGCAGAGGCACGGATGCCCTCGCCGACTTCGGCTTCGTTTTCATAGGCCTGTGCGGTGTCGATGTGACGATACCCTTCGGCGAGTGCGGCCATGGTGATCTCGCGCGCCTCACCTTCCTGCATCTTGAAGGTGCCAAGGCCAAGATTTGGAATGGCTGCGGGGCCAATGTTCTTGATGGTCATGGTCTGTTTCCTCTTTCTGTTATTCTGCGGCGAAGGGCCGGGCGGATGCGGTGGATTTGTCCAGTCGGCCGGACAGGCGGGTCAGGACAATACCAGCGGCGACGACAAGCGCACCCGCATAAGGAGCGGCGGCAAGGCCCATGGTCTCGACGATCAATCCCCCGGACCAGGCACCCAGCGCAATACCAAGATTGAAGGCACCTATGTTCAGGCCGGACGCAACGTCAACGGCATCCGGCGCCACCTCACGGGCGATTTGCACCACATAGACCTGTAGTGGGGGCACATTTGCAAAGGCAAAGCCACCCCATACGGCGATCACTGCGATGGTCGCGATCGGCGAGGACAGCACGAGACCGAGCGCCAGCAGAACTGCGGAGAGGCCAACGAAGATCACCGTGAGGGCAGGAACCGCGCCCATGCGATCAGCCAGCTTGCCGCCAACGATATTGCCAACCGCAACAGAAGCTCCGTACAGCAAGATGATCAAGCTCACGGCACCGGTTCCGAAACCGGTGACATCGGTCAGCATCGGCGCAAGATAGGTGAAGGCGATGAAATTGCCGCCGTAGCCGACGGCGGTGATCAGGTAGACCAACAGCAGCCGTGGAGAGACCAGCACGCGGGCCTGGTCACGTAGCCTGGGGGCGCTGCCCTGGCGCAGGTTCGTCGGCACCAGCAGGGCGGACGCGACAAGCCCGATCAGACCCAGCGCTACGACGCCGAGGAAAGTCGCCTGCCACCCCCAGGTCTGACCGATCCAGGTCCCCAGCGGCACGCCAGTCACCAGTGCCACCGTCAGGCCCAGGAAAACCAGTGCAATGGCCGAACTCTCCTTATCGCGGCTCACCAGATTGGTGGCGATGGTCGAGGCGATCGCGAAGAACACGCCATGCGCCAACCCGGTGATGAAGCGCGCCGATATGAGACTGCCGTATCCGGGCGCAAAGGCGGCAAAGCTATTGCCCGCAATGAACAAGAGCAGCAAGGACAGCAACAGTGTCTTGCGTGGCATCCCGCCGGTCAGCGCGGTCAGAACCGGCGCGCCGATGGTCACGCCAAGCGCATAGAGGCTGACCAACAGGCCGGCGGAAGGAAGGCTGACGCCAAGGTCAGCGGCTATTGTCGGGATCAGGCCGACGATCACAAACTCGGTCGTGCCGACGGCAAAAGCGCTGATCGTCAGCGCCCAAAGTGCAAGTGGCATGGGGTAAACTCCAGTATTGCTTTCCCTGCCCAAATGCACTTGCTAGACTTTTGCGTGAATAGTCAGATTTGCAAAGGGCCTTTGCGTTTCATGCACGAATTGCCTCAGACACGGGATCTGGCCGCCTTTGTCGCGGTGGTCGAAGACGGCGGCTTTGCGGAGGCGGGGCGACGGCTTGGCGTTGCGCCGTCCACGCTCTCGCGGACCGTGACACGGCTCGAGACGTTGTTGCAGGTTTCCTTGCTGCGGCGCACAACCCGGGCGATCGAGTTGACGCCAGAAGGCCGCCAGTTGTTGCAAGCCGCACAGGAAATTGTCAGGCAGACCGAGGTCTTGGCGGAACTCGCCCAAAGTGGGCGCGCACCCAAGGGCCCATTGAGGGTGAACGCACCAGTGCCCTTTGTCCTGCATGTGATCGCCCCGCGCCTGCACGAGTTTAATGCGCGCTATCCCGAGGTGGAAATCACCCTGGACATGACGGATCGCCTTGTTGATCTCCTCGACAGCCACGCAGACGTCGTGATCCGCTTTGGGCCTCTTTCGGACAGCGATCTGTTGCAACGCAGGCTCGGCCAGACGCCCTGGAAGCTCTGCGCTGCGCCGGGCTACCTGGACCGTTGTGGTTGGCCGCAGACACCGACAGATCTCGCCGGTTTGAGCCAGGTCCGCTTTACCGCGCCAGACCATATCAATACGCTGCGATTTCGCGAGGTGGGCACCATTGCGTTGCCTGCTTCGGTGCAGGCGGCCAACGGAGAGGCGGTGCGCAGTCTTGTACTTGGGGGAATGGGGGTTGCCCGGTTCTCGGACTTCATGGTGACCGAAGACCTCGCCGCAGGGCGGTTGGTTGAGCTTTTCCCGGATCAGCTGGACGCTGCACCGCTGGACATAACTGCGCTTTATCTCACGCGCACGTCCGGCCTGCGCAGGCTTGCCGTTTTCCTTGACTGGCTTGATGAAATACTGAGTTAGCGAAGCGGGCAAATGTGAATCGGCCGCAACTTGAGATCTCCCCCTGAAGTCACCGCCCAGTCGATGCAAGTTTCAGGTGGGGAATGACAAACGGACAGTCGTGCCCAGACTGACTGGAAGCAGCTCAACAGATCCGTTGTGGCGCTGCATCACATCCTGAACGATTGACAAGCCCAGGCCACTGCCCTCGCCACTGCGCAGCTGACCAAATCGCCGGAAAGCCGTATCTGCCTGATCTTCCGGAATGCCGACCCCGTCATCCTGGACCAACAGAACCGCATCCGGCCCCTCTCGAAGCGTTCGAACCGTAATCTTGGTCATATCCGGCCCGCCGTGTGTAACGGCGTTCTCGATCAGGTTCGTGATTGCCTCGCCGACCAACACCGGATCGCCGCTGACCATCAGGGGATTGGGGGACGGGAAAAATTCAAAGTCGATATCACGCGACAGCACCGCTGGCCCCTGATCCCGACAGATTTGCGCCGCCAGGGCGGTCAGGTCAAAGCGTTTGACGCTGCGCACGCCTTCGTACCGCAACCGTTCCAAGGACAGCAATTGGTTGGCAAGTCGCGCTGATTTGCGGGCAGCAGCGATCAGCGCCTGTTCATGCGCTTGCCGCTGCGCAGGGTCGCGCGCTTCAGGCAGGGTTTCAGCCAGCGACAGTAACGCGGAGGCCGGGTTGCGCAATTGGTGGGCCGCGTCCGAGATAAACGCCTGGTGCGCCTCGAAACTGCTGCGCACTTGCGCGAACAGCCGGTTGAGAGTGGCAACGATGCCGATCACCTCCTTTGGCACCGGGCGGCGGATCTGGCCGAGGTCGTCAGGCGATCTGCGCCGGATTGCGTCCTGCAGGTCGTTCAGCGGCCGCAGGCCAATTTGAACACCGAACCAGACGACCAGTGCCAGCGCCAGCATCAAGCCCGCCATCAGGGCGGCGGCACGCAGGGCCAGGGCGGCGGCGAAAGCGTCGCGGTCAGCGACCCGTTGCCAGACGGTGACCGCCGTTTCACCGGTGAGATTGCCAATGGTGGTCGTCTCGGACATGCGCATCACCCGCACCGGTTCACCACGGTAGTCCGCAACGAAGAACTGCGGTTCTTCGGGGCTTGTCGGGGTTTCAGCCCGGGGCGGGTAGGCGTAACCGGTGACGTAGATCCCCCCCGGCCCGGTGACGTGGTAGAAAATCTCACCCCCACCTGCGTTCGACACAAGGCGACGGGTCTGCGGTGACAGCGCGTCGCCTTCAGAAATCGCAACATCGCGCGAGATCGCAAGCGCCGCTGCAAGGAGGCTGCGGTCGAACAGATCTTCGGAGGTCCGCTGTGCCACCTCGAAGCGCCAGATTCCAAGCACGATCGAAACCAGAAACAGTGGCGGCAGGATCAGCAGGAACAACCGCATCCGCAGCGACAGGGCTGTCATCTGCTGGTGACCTCCAGCATGTAGCCGAGGCCACGCGCGGTCTTGATCTTGACGCCGAATGGTTCCAACCGTTTGCGCAGGCGCGAGACATGTGGTTCGATCGCGCTTTCATCCTGATCAGTGCCAGTCCCATAGACATGGGTAATCAGCTGCGCTTTGGACACGATGCGTCCTCGCCGTTCCAGCAGACATTCCAGCGTCGCCACTTCCTTGCGCGGAAGCTTGAGCGGCTTGTCGTCTTGCAAGAGTTGGCGGCTGGTACGGTCGAACACCAAAGGCCCAAGCGTATCCCGCGCGGTGAACTGCAGGTCCTTCCTGCGCGCCATTGCACGCAGGCGCGCCTCGAGCTCGTCGATCTCGAACGGTTTCGTAAGGTAGTCGTCGGCACCGGCATCCAGCCCTTTCACACGCTCCGCGGTTTCCGACCTGGCGGTGAGAAGGATAACCGGCGTGCCGTCGCCCCGGCGCCGCAGCGCCCGCAGGACTTCGAGCCCATCGCGACCGGGCAGGTTCAGGTCAAGAACGACCAGATCCGCTCCTTCCTGCCTGAGAAAAGTGTCGGCGGCGTCCCCGTCATGCAGCACATCGACGGAATGCCCGCGTTCGCGCAGACGTGAGGCAATTCCATGAGCGAGAGCCTCGTTATCTTCGATCACTGCAATTCGCATGCTTAAAACTTTGTCAGGTTGCGCAAGTTTCGCGCAAGGTTGGAACGGCAAATTTTCCCAATTGGAGGAGGGATTCGTATCCCTTGCATAAAATCGAACGTACCGACCGGCAACATGTCGGTGGTTAGGCTGATCTTCGGGAGGATACCAATGACGATCAAGCAACTTGCAACTTCGGTTGCGGCAGCCGCCCTTATCGCGTCCCCGGCTTTTGCCGAGGTCGACTTTTCCGGCAAGATGATCGAATGGGTGATCCCGTTCTCGGAAACAGGTGGCTCCGCCAAGTGGGCCAACTTCTTTGCACCGCTCCTGTCTGAAGAGCTGCCCGGCAATCCGACGGTGGTCGTGAAGTTCATGCCGGGTGCCGGATCCACCAAGGGGGCGAACTGGTTCCAGGAGCAAGAGCACGAGGATGGCACGCTGATGTTCGGCACCTCGGGCTCGACCCAGTTCCCCTATCTGCTGGATGATCCACGCGTGCGCTACGAATACAGCGATTGGGTTCCTGTCATGGCCTCCGGTACAGGCGGCGTGGCCTATCTGAACGCCGAGGACGGCGCCAAGTTCGATGGCTCCGCGAACGCATTGAAAGACATCGACTTCATCTATGGCTCTCAGGGCGCGACACGGCTGGACCTGGTACCTCTGCTCGCGTGGGAGATGCTTGGCATGAACGTGGAGCCGGTCTTTGGCATCAAAGGGCGGGGAGATGGCCGCCTGATGTTTGAACGCGGTGAAGCGACCATCGACTATCAGACCTCCTCTGGCTACCTTGGCGCCTCGGCTGACCTCGTCGCCCAAGGCAAAGCCGTGCCGATGATGACCTGGGGCGCATTGGACGAGGACGGCAACATCGTGCGCGACCCGACCTTCCCGGACATCCCGACCTTCAAGGAGGTTTGCGAGGCCACCGACGGCTGTGAGACCAAGGGCGAGGCATGGGACGCCTGGAAAGCCTTCTTCGTGGCGGGCTTCCCGGTGCAAAAGATCGCCTTCCTGCCCGCAGGCACCCCGGATGATGTGCGCGACGCTTACGCCGCCGCCTTCGATGCCGTGCGCAACCGCGAGGACTTCGCCACGATCGCTTCCAAGCGGGTGGGCAAATATGGCGTCTTCGTCGGCGAAGGCGCCGAAAAAGCCACCAAGGCGGGCACAAGCGTTTCGCCTGAAGCCAAGGCGTTCGTGACCAACTGGCTTCAGGAAGCCTACGGCGTTTCGCTGAAATAAGCGAAGATGCCTGAGGCCCCGGCAGCGGCCGGGGCCTGTTTTTCCACACTTTTCGAACAACTTGAGGTTGGGGCGATGGATGTTTTCGCTACCGCCATGCCGGCGCTTGGCCAGGCATGGGCGCTAATTCTGCAACCTGTGGTCCTGGGCTACCTGGTGCTGGGCGTGGTGATGGGGCTGGCCGTGGGGGTGTTCCCCGGGCTTGGCGGCATTGCCGGCCTGTCGCTGCTCCTGCCATTCATGTTCGGCATGGACCCGGTGCTGGGCCTCGCGCTGATGGTGGGGATGGTGGCGGTGGTGCCGACTTCGGACACTTTCGCCTCGGTGCTGATGGGCATTCCCGGCTCCTCCGCGAGCCAGGCGACGGTGCTGGACGGCTTCCCGCTGGCGAAGAAGGGCCAGGCGGCGCGGGCGCTGTCGGCGGCCTTCACCTCATCACTGTTCGGCGGGCTGGTGGGGGCATTGTTCCTCACCATGTTCATCGTCGTGGCGCGGCCGCTGGTGCTGGCCTTTGGCCTGCCCGAGATGCTGATGATCTCGGTCCTGGGCCTGTCGATGGTGGCGGTTCTGGCCGGGCGTGTGGCGTTGAAGGGGCTGGCCGCAGCCGGGCTGGGCATGCTGATCGGCACCATCGGCGAGGCCGACGCGGGCGGCAGCCTGCGGATGGCGACCTATGACATTCCCTACCTCACCGACGGGCTGAAGCTGGTGATCGTGGGCCTCGGCATCTTTGCAGTGCCGGAGATCGTCTCGCTGCTGCGCCAGGACCGCTCCATTGCTAAGGACGCGAAACTGGGCGCCGGCTGGGGCACAGGCGTGAAGGACTGGGTGGCCAACAAGTGGCTCTCGGTGCGCTGCTCGCTGATCGGTGTGGTAGTCGGGGTGATCCCGGGGCTCGGCGGTTCGGTTGTGGACTGGATCGCCTATGGCCACGCGGTGCAAAGCACCAAGGACAAATCCGGCTTCGGTAAGGGCGAGATCCGCGGCATCGTCGGCCCGGAAAGCTCGAACAACGCCAAGGAAGGCGGCGGGCTGGTACCGACGCTGTTGTTCGGCATCCCCGGCTCGGGCTCGATGGCGATCTTCATCGGCGCCATCGCGCTCCTTGGCTCGGGCGACATTGAGGTCGGCCCCTCGATGCTGCGCGACAATCTCGACATCACCTATTCCATCGTCTGGCTGCTGGCGCTGGCGAATGTGGTGGGCACCATCCTGTGCATCGCGGCTTCGGGGGGCATCGCCAAGCTGACCACGATCCGCTTCACCTACCTCGCGCCGTTCCTGTTCATGCTGATCTCCTTCGCGGCGTTCCAGTCCGGGCAGAACTTCGAGGACATTCTGGCGCTGTTCGCCATCGGTCTGATCGGCATCTTCCTGCGCCGCTTCGACTGGTCGCGTCCGGCCTTCCTGATCGGCTTCGTGCTGTCCAACCCGGTGGAGAAGTTCTCCAATCAGGCGTTCCAGATCGCGTCCTTCCGCTTCCGCAAGTCCTTCGAGGAGGGGTTGGACTACCTGTTCTCGCCGATCGTGATCGTGCTGCTGATCGTCACCGTGGTCTCGGTGGTGCTGGGCCTGCGCCAGGCCAAGTCGATCATGGCCGAGGGCGATGTCAAATCCGGGTCCAAGCGCGCACCGCTGGTCTTTCTGATGCTGCTGATGGCCTACGTGGTCGCCGCGCTGATCAACGCGAACATGATCCCCGACTACAACATGACGGACAAGATCATCCCGCTGGCGGTGGGCGGTATCACCCTCACTGCGCTGCTGATCCTGCTGGTGCAGATGCTCTTGCGGCCCGAGACCGACGCGGTCTTTGCCGACAAGGAAGTCGCCGGGGAGGATGCGGATGCGCCCTATGGCCTCTGGGGCACGCTGGCCTGGTTCGCCGGATTGATCGTGGCAACGTATTTCACCGGCTTCATCCTGGCATTGTTGGGCTTCCTCGTCGCCTTCCTGCGGGTGCGGGCGCAGTCACCCTGGCCGAAAACCCTGATCCTGACCGCCGCGGGCATCGCGCTGATGTGCGTGATGGCGGGTGCTCTGAACCGCGATTTCCCGCCGGGGCTGCTGCAGCAGGCGGTGGACCTGCCGTGGCCGCTGAAGTGATCCAACGGAAGAGATGACATGACACAGACAGGCATTCCTTACGTCTTCATGCGCGGCGGCACCTCGCGCGGGCCCTATTTCAACCGCGCCGACCTGCCCACGGACCGCGAAACCCTGGCCGAGGTGCTGCTGGCCGCGCTCGGCTCCGGCCATCCGCTGAACATCGACGGCATTGGCGGCGGAGCCGCGGTGACCACCAAGGTCGCCATGCTGTCGTCCTCTCAGGACGACTGGGCGGACGTGGACTACTTCTTTGCCCAGGTCTCGGTCGAAGACCGGCTGGTCGATTTCAAGCCCACCTGTGGCAACATTCTCTCTGGCGTCGGCCCGGCGGCGATCGAGATGGGGCTGGTGCAGGCTACGGCAGGGGAGACAGAGGTGAAGATCCGGGCGGTCAACACCGGCGCCCGGGTGGTGGCCCGCGTGCAGACCCCGGAAGGCAGGCTCACCTATGCGGGCGATGCCGAGATCGCCGGGGTGCCGGGCAAGGCCGCGCCAGTGGCGCTGAACTTCATGGGCGTGGTCGGATCGGCCACCGGGGCCTTCTTGCCTACCGGCAATCTCCGCGACAAATTTGATGGCATTGAGGTCACCTGTATGGACGTGGCGATGCCGATGGTGATCGCCCGCGCCGCCGATTTCGGGCTCACCGGCTATGAAACCGTGGCCGAACTGGACGCAAACCGCGACTTCTTCGCCCGGATGGAGGCGATCCGGCTCGAGGCAGGGGCAGCCATGGGCATGGGAGACGTGTCCAAGTCCGTGACCCCCAAGTTCGGCCTGCTTGCCCCCGCCCGGGACGGCGGCACCATCGCCACACGGTACTTCATGCCATGGAACACGCATCCGTCGATGGCCGTGACCGGCGCGCAGTGTCTCGCGTCCTGCGCGCTGACGCCGGGCAGCGTGGCGGACGGGCTCCTTGACCGCCCGACCGAAAGCCCGGCCAGCGTGGTGCTGGAACATGCCTCCGGCACCATTGATGTGCTGGTGGACTTTGAGATGAACAACCATTTCACGCTAAATTCCGCGGGCCTTCTGCGTACCGCCCGAAAACTGGCTGACGGCAAGATCTACGTGCCTGCGCGGATCTGGGAGGGCGCTTGAGATGCCGGTGATGAACCTTTTGGTCGCCTTCAACGGCTCGGAAGGCTCGGTGGCGGCGTTGCGCTATGCGGCATCGCTGGCCCAGATCGACGGCGCCCATGTGACAGCTATGCTTGCGCATACGTCGCATGAGGTGATCGACCGGCGTTCTCGCTGGATTCCCAAGGAGGCGCGTGCCCTCTTGGAGCAGGCGAACTCAGAGGTGCTACGCGGGATCGAGGAGCTTTTCGAGCGGGAATGCCGAGCACTCGGCCTTTCGGGAGAACTTCAGCTGAAAGACGTGACAGGGCGAGTAGACACCGTGCTGTCAGAAGCTGCCCGCTATTATGACATGTTGATCGTCGGGGCACATGACGACACGGACGATGAACATGTTACCCTGCACCCGGACCGCATCGCGCTGATGTCCGGACGCCCGGTGGTCGTGGTCCCTGCAGGTTACGCGGCGGGCGCGCGTCATTCTCATGCCGCTCTGGCGTGGGATGGAGGGCGCGCCGCGGCACGGGCATTGTCGGATAGCCTGCGTCTGCTGGAAGGTAAAAGCCGGGTCAGTGTGATTACAGTTGGCCAACATGGCGGTTGGCCTATTGCTGACCTGCTAAAGCACCTAGATCGCCACGATATCGAAGCCCTTCATGAGGACTTTCCCGAGCGGCACCCTGTGGCTGCGACGCTGCTGGCGTACTGCCGACGTCAGGATCCGACGCTGCTGGTGCTTGGAGCCTATGAACATTCCAAGTTTCGTGAAGATTTTCTGGGGGGTGTGACCGCAGAGGTGCTGGCCAAAGCCCGCATCCCCGTCTTGTTGTCGCATTGAGGAAGAAGCCATGACCGACTACGAAAAACTGAAGCACACCTGCCGCGAACTGGAAAATATCCGCTCTGGTCTGGCGGCGCAGATCGGGCAGGAAGGTGCGAAAAATCCTGACCTTCTGATTTTGCACGAACGGGTGAGCAAAGCGATCAAGGCATTGTCCGGCCAAGGGTGATAAGGAAACAGGGGCAACACATGAAGGTTCATATCCTAGATGATTGGTTCAACACGTTGCGCAGTCTGCCGTGTTTTGGGCTGCTGAAAGACCATGACGTCACTGTCTGGACGGACCACGAGCCTGACGAGGCCGCACTGGCGAGGCGATTGCAGGACGCCGACTGTGTCGTTTTGTTTCGCGAGCGCACCCCGGTCACCCGCACTCTTCTGGAAAAGCTTCCCAATCTGAAGATGATCTCTCAGCGCGGTGCGCATCCCCATGTCGATGTGCAGGCCTGCACCGACCACGGAGTGCTCTTGTGTTCCAACAAGGGGGCTGACGGCGCGAACTACGCGGCGGCCGAGCTCACGTTTGCCCTGATCCTTGCGGCGATGCGCGAACTCCCGCAGCAGATGGCAAGTGCCAAGGCAGGTGGCTGGCAGATGGGTGTCGGGCGCACATTGCGCGGTCGGCGTCTGGGGCTTTATGGCTATGGCCGGATTGGTCGCGTGGTCGCGGACTACGCCCGTGCGTTCGGCATGGAGGTCACTTGGTGGTCTTCCAGCGCGGGCCGCGCCCGGGCCAGAGCGGATGGCGAGATCGTGGCCCCCAGCCGGGATGCGTTCTTTGCGCAAAGCGATGTCGTTTCCCTGCACCTGCGCCTGACACCCGAGACCCGCGGTATCATTACCGACCAGGATCTGGCCCGCATGTCCGACCGCGCGGTCCTGGTCAACACCTCCCGCGCAGGTTTGATCGCGCCCGGCGCGCTGCTGCATGCGCTGAATGCGGGGCGACCGGGAATGGCCGCACTGGACGTATTTGACAACGAGCCGCTGACCGATCCCAATGATCCGCTATTGAGCCATCCGAATGTGATCGCAACGCCGCACATCGGCTTTGTTACAGAAGATGAGTTCGACAAGCAGTTTTCGGACATTTTCGAGCAGGTCAACGCCTATGCAGCCGGGTACCCGATCCACATGATCAATCCAGACGTCTACGCGCGATAAGGGCTGCAGCGACAGGGGCACCTACGATCACCAAGACAATGCGGGTCAGGTGATGAGAGATCACGAAGCCCAGATCGGCCCCTGTCACGATCGCCAGAACGGTCATCTCCGCTTGTCCGCCCGGCGCAAAGGCCAAGAACGCCTCCACCGGGTGGCCAAGCCCGAGCATGGTCACAAACGCGGTAAACGCTGCCGCAAGCACGGCCAGGAGCAGTACATAGGCAACCCCAGCCAGGACCACTCGTGTCAGCTCTGCCCAGGTGATGCCGAGGAAATGCACGCCAATTCCACATCCGATGAAGAATTGCGCGGCCAGAATTGCCTCTGCTGGCGGGCGGTAGTGGATGAACCCGGCGAGCGACAGGCAGGCAGTGACGATCATCGGTCCAAGGATCGACGCACCGAAAAGTCCGAGGCGCTCGCCCCCCTTCCAGCCGATCAGCGCCGCCGCAACCATCAGGGCGAGCTCTTGCAGTGGCAGTTCGACGGCAGGCGCACCGATCGGATTTGTCAGTTCGGCACCATAGGCAAAGGTTAGGAATGCAGGCGCCAGCGTTACAATCAGCAATACCCGCGTGGCATGGATCAACGACAGCGTGCGCGGGTTGGCGCCGGCCTCGGCCCCGAAGACGACCATGTCCTGCAATCCACCTGGCATCGCCGCATAATATGCCGTGGGCGCGTCGAACCCCCAGACGCGACGGAAGAAGGGAACCCCGACCATACCGATCAGCGTGATGAACACAGGTACCAAGGCCACGGACAGCGCGATTTGCGGCAGCTCCCGCAAGAGATCGGGCGTGATCGAGGCGCCAACGGCGACGCCCAGGATGGTGCGCGCTGCGACCGACACCTGCCCGAACCCTTTCACCGGAAGATGCGCCAGAGCGGCGATCAAACAGGCAGCCATCGGCCCGAAAAGGAATGGCAAAGGGAGTGACAACATCCAAAACAGTCCAGCGCCGAAACCCGCAATGGCCAAGGTAAGGAAGCGCCGGGCGCTGGGGATCTGGAGAAGTGAATTGTTCATGGCTGCCTCCGCCGACTCTTGACCGCCTCTTGTGTACTATTGTATCCAGATGGATACAATAAGTGAATGAACTGTGAGCGAGATCACCATGACAAGCGACGAGGGCAGCAGCCCGCAGGGCAACACGGCTTACATGCGGCTGCTGGGCGAACTGCGTGAGGGGCGTCTGGCAGCTGGTGATCGCTTGCGTGAAACCGAGTTGGCGGAACGTCTTGGTGTGTCGCGGACACCGGTTCGCGAAGCGATCCGCCAACTCGAAGCGGATGGCATCGTGACCCATGTCCCAAGACAGGGCGCAAGCATTCGCGGGTTAGACTATGCGGAGGTTATGGAGCTGTATGAAATGCGCGCCGTTCTCGAGGGGACTGCCGCACGGCTTGCGGCACGGGCGGCGTCGGATATCGAGCTTGAAGAGCTATACGATATGAACCGGTCGCTGGCGGCCCTTGGAAGCACGCCGCAAGCTTTTACATTGAACAGGCAATTTCATGCGGCCTTGCTGGATGCTGCCAAGAATCGCTTCCTGACCCGATCGATCCATTCGCTACAAAAGACGATGATGATCCTTGGCCCGACGACGCTCACGCAACCGGATCGGGCCGAAAAGGCGGTCGAGGAGCATTTTGCTGTGCTCGATGCAATCAAGGCACGCGATGGTGCACTGGCAGAGGCCGCAATGCGGACGCATATCGAGACCGCACAACGTGTTCGCGTGCGGGCGTTGCGTGGCCAGTCGACCCGGACAGACAGTTTCGACGGCGACCTTTTGTGACACAATTCTTTAGGCGCCGCAGAGGATCAGACCGCGCTGCGAATGCAGTCCTTCAACGCCTCAGCTGTCGGAGACAGCGATTGCCCCAGTCGTGTGAGCAGGCCGACGGGTCGGGCAATATCTAGCCCCTCAAGACTGGTGATCTCAACACCGCTGGCCAAGGGGCCTCTCAGGATTGCCTCTGGCAGCAACGCCGCCCCCGTCCCTTGGCCGACGAGCTCCAAGGCTGTCGAGCTTCTGCTCGTTTCGATGGTCCAGACGAGGGGAATGCCTGCCCGGGCCAAACTTTCGTCGATCAACACCCGGTTGCCGGTCCCACGAGCCGGCAGGATCAACGGAGTCTCGGCCAATTCAGCAATCGTAACACAGGTGCGCCCGACCAGCGGATGCGCCTTTGGCAGGGCGACCATGATGCGGTCCTCGAAAAGAGGCTCGAAATCGGTGTTGGGTTCCAGCGCAGGCAGCGAGCAGAGGCCGAAATCCGCGTCCCCCTGTGACACGGCTTCGGCGACCCCATTTGCGCTGCCATCCAATAACCGCAATCGGGCGCGTCTACCGGTCGCGTGAAACTGGCCGAGGGCCGGGATCACCAACCGAGACAGCAAGGTCGGAACCAGTGCAATGGCAACAACCGCGCTGCGCTGATGGGCAAACGCCACGCTATCGTCGCGCATCGCGCGGGTGGTCTCGCGGGCGTCTTCCAGAATGGCCTCGGCCCGGGCTTGAAGGCGCTTGGCGGCAAGCGTTGGCTTGACCGCGCGGGTGGTCCGTTCGAACAATCGAGTGTCCAGCGCCTGCTCAAGCTTCGCCACCCGTCGGGTGATGGCGGATTGAGACAGGTTCAGTTGCTCTGCCGCAGCATGGAAACTGCCGGTCTCCTTGACTGCAAGGAAGGCCTCGAGATCACCGAAGTCATAATTGATGCTCATATCGCACTAATTCTGTAGATCCACCCGTCAGTCAAATAAAAAGCTTTAGTCGGTTCCTTTCAGCAGGGCCCTCGGCTCGGCACTGAAGCGCCACAGGGATCTGCGGAGGCGTCGGCCTGATTGGTGATGATCAGCCTCACCTTATTGGTCCAGCTGCAACGTCAATCCATGTGCGGCACCCGGTTCTCGGAGCATTTGTTTGCCACTTCTGCAACCTCTGCCGTAATGATGATCAGAAGCATCAATGTTGAAGGGGATGAGGGGGCGAAAGCCCCGCCGCATATTCCGCTCTGAAAAACGCGCGTCCTCGGCGCCGAGTGCAGCATTTGTGCCCTGGGCGATCTGGCGCGACAGCCAGCGGAAACCGCAGGGCCTAGCGACGCTACACGACCAAGTGGTCAGAAAAATCCCCTGCTAAGCAATCAAAACGATCCGGCACGCCTGTGAAAAGCCTGTCGAACCAAAACCAAGGAGTATCAAAATGGATGACGATCTGTTCGAGCGTGGATTGGCGCAGCGCAAATCCACGCTGGGTGCTGAATACGTCGAAAAAAACCTTGCCGCTGCCGATGATTTCACGCGCCCGTTTCAAGAGGCGATGACGGCCTGGTGCTGGGGCTTTGGCTGGGGCGACGACACTATCGACGCGAAGACACGCTCGATGATGAACCTCGCGATGATTGGCGCTTTGGGTAAGATGCACGAGTGGGAAATTCACTGCAAAGGCGCCTTGAACAACGGGGTCACCAAGGAGGAGATCCGATCGATCATTCACGTGATTGGCATCTACTGCGGCGTGCCACAATCGCTTGAATGCTTCCGTGTCGCGCGCAAGGTGCTGACCGAGCGCGGCTTGTTGGAGTAAACCGCCCTGGTCCATGCCACCGACCCAGGTTTTGGCGGGAGCGCCACCACAGCGGGTGTTCCTGTTGGATCAACGGCTTCGAAGAACACGGGAAAACGGAATTCCGGGGATCGAAGCTGACTACGGCAGAGCCTGCGGATGTTCTACCAGCCAGGTCGTGGTGACACCAGAACTGGACCGGTTGGCCGTGCGCTTGTCCTTTCGGCAGATCTGAACATCCCACATCGCGGCAGGCGCGCCAGGGCGGGTTTCACTTGGCGCGCCCTAAAGAACAACTAAACAACAACATAGCCAAACTTCGAAGCGCGATTGGCGAGGACGAAGTACTGGCCCAGTAGATGCGGTCGCTCATCCTTTTCGCGGCTTCGTACGGTCCAGCTCAGGTGAAATTGGGATATGCTCGTCCTCGTCGCCTGGGGGCAGCCTGAACGGGCCATTGTTCCAGTCAGCGGCCTTCCACGCTTCCTTTGCCTCTTCGATCTTGTCTTTTGAAGACGATACGAAGTTCCACCAGATGTAGCGGCCTTCGTTCATCGTCGCACCGCCCAGCAGCATCAGCCGCGCGCCACGCGCGCCCGCGCGGGCACTGATGGAGTCACCCGGTCGGAAAACCATCATCCGCCCGGCCTCGAAGCTCTGACCCGCGACCTCAATCGAGCCTTCGGTCACATAGATTCCCCGATCCTCGTGGTCATCGGGCAGGGGAAACTGAGCACCGGGCTCGAGCGTCACATCGAGGTAGAATGTTTCGCTGTGCATGGTGACCGGGCTGTGCTGGCCATAGGCGCTGCCGAGGATCAGCTTGGCCTTGGCACCGGCATCGATAATCTCGGGCAGCGCGTCCTTCTTGTGATGCTCGAACCCAGGGTCAATGTCCTCCTTGTCTTCGGGTAGTGCAATCCAGGTCTGGATCCCGAACAGGCTGTGTCGCGTCGCGCGGGTTTCCTCGCTGGTGCGCTCCGAGTGGGTGACGCCCTTGCCCGCGACCATCCAATTCACCTCGCCGGGATAGATCATCTGGTGGGTGCCAAGGCTGTCGCGGTGCTCGAACTCCCCCTGGTACAAGTAGGTCACGGTGCCGAGGCCGATATGCGGATGCGGGCGGACGTCGATGCCGCCCTCGGTGATGAATTCCGCCGGCCCCATCTGATCGAAGAAGATGAAAGGCCCGACCATCTGCCGTTTGACCGATGGCAGCGCGCGGCGGACTTCAAACCCGCCAAGATCCCGCGCGCGCGGGATGATCAGGGTATCGATCGCATCGCCGCATTCGGGGCATTCAGGATTGTGGGTCGGGTTCCAGCTCATTGGCGTGTTCCTTTCGAAAGGCTCATGAGGAAGTCGGGCGAGTTTGGGGTCATGGCAAACGGTGGGGCCATCCCGGCGCAGGTCAAGGGCTTTAAGCGCCGCTTGCGTCGCCCATGGCGCGGTCCCTGATATCGCCGCCGGGCGGACTCGGAGTGTCCTTGGGGTCTCCTGCGCAGCTCCATTCTGCAATTCAAGCCAGTCCGGATCAAATGGGAGTGGCTGTCATCCAGCCCCGAGCGCGCGGCGGAGGTTCAGGTCTGGTATATTCGTAAGCCTCCTTTGGAGCTGTTAGAGCCTGCCGGGCGCTAGCGAAGAGAGCGGGGGGCTCCCGGCAGGCGGCTGGGCGTGGTCCTGCCGGTTATGCAGGGACCGGTGCCAGCGTCTCTCCGCCATGGCTACTGCGGCCGGGGGCTTTGTGCACCATGGTGTAGGCGTAATCGACGCCCATGCCGTAGGCGCCGGAGTGTTCCTGAACCAGCGCGATGGTGGCGTCGTAGGTGTCCTTGCGGGCCCAGTCGCGCTGCCATTCCAGGAGCACCTGCTGCCAGGTCACCGGCACCACGCCTGCCTGCACCATCCGGTCCATCGCGTACTTATGCGCCTCTGCCGTGGTGCCGCCGGAGGCATCGGCCACCATGTAGATCTCGTAGTCGGTGTCATTCAGTGCCGACAGGGCAAAGGTGAGGTTGCAGACCTCGGTCCACAGGCCGGAGACCACGATCTTCTTGCGGCCCTCGGCGGCGCCCTTGGCCAGCGCGTCGCGCACCTTCTGGTCGTCCCAGGAGTTCATCGAGGTGCGCTCCAGCAGCGGGGCTTCGGGGAAGACGTCCAGCAGCTCGGGGTAGGTGCGGCCCGAGAAGCTTTCGGTCTCGACCGTGGTGATGGTCGTGGGAATGCCGAAGATCTTCGCGGCCTTGGCCAGCCCGACGGTGTTGTTCTTCAGGGTCTGGCGGTCGATCGACTGCACGCCGAAGGCCATCTGCGGCTGGTGGTCGATGAAGATCAGCTGGCTGTTCTGCGGGGTGAGGACTTCAAGCTTGGACATGGGGTGCTCCTTGGAGTGCGTTGGGGTGGGGGCGTCTTTGCCGGTGCCGCCGCAGGGGCTCAGGCGGGGGCTGTTGCCGCGGCGCGCGCGGCGGCGGGCGGGAGAGGGAAGCGGGGCAGGACAGGGAAGTTGGGCGGGGCAGCGAAGCCGGGCAGGGTCATGCCGCATCCTCCAATGCCGGGGCCCTGAGGAACTTCGCCAGCGCTTCGATCTCGCCCTGCCGCAGCTCGTGGCCGCCGCCGTGGGTTTCGGTGCGCAAGCCCGCGCCCTGGGCCTTGAACCAGGCAAACAGCGCCTCGCTCTGCGGCCAGGGGCAGATCGGATCGCGCCGCCCGGCGGTGATCAGCACCTTCCGGCCAGCCAGTCCCGGCGCGGGTGCGGGCTGCCACGGGATCAGCGGATGCAGCAGGGCGGCGCGGTCGAACAGGCCGGGCTGTGCCATCAGCACGGAGGCCAGGATGTTCGCGCCGTTGGAATAGCCGAAGCCATAGACCGGAGCGTCCGGATGCGCGGCCTTATGGGCCGCAACGAAGGCCGCCATCGCCTTGGTCGCGCGGGCAAGGTCCGCCATGTCGTAGACGCCTTCGCCGGTGCGGCGGAAGAAGCGGGCCGCGCCCATCTCCGATACGTTCCCGCGGGGGGAGACGATGGACGCCTCCGGCAGGATCTGCTCCGCGAGGCCGAAGAACTGGGTCTCGTCCCCGCCGGTGCCGTGAAAGGCGAAGACCAGCGGAGCACCGGGTTTGCCGGCCTTGGTCAGCGCGTGATAATTGTCGTTGGACATGACAGGTCCTCAGGCTGCGACCGGCGGCAGAAGCTGCTCGATCTGCTGGCGGTAGGGTTCATAGCGGGCGGGCAGCTTCAGCGCCTCGCCCAGGTGCGCGCTGTCTTCATCGCGGTTGAACCCCGGTTCATTGGTGGCGATCTCGAAGAGCACGCCGCCGGGTGTGCGGAAGTAGATGGCGTGGAAATAGTCGCGGTCGATTACCGGAGTGACCTGGTAGCCGGTGTCCAGCAATGCCTTGCGGACCGTTTCCTGGACGGTGCGGTTTTCCACCGCAAAGGCGATGTGATGCACCGAGCCCGCGCCCTCGCCCGCAACCGGGGCATTGGGCAGTTCCTCGAGGTCGATGGTATCGGCCGCATTGCCGCCTTCGACCACGTAACGGGTCAGACCGTGGCCGCTTTCGGCCTTTTGGTAGCCCATGAATTCAAGAAGCTCTCCAGTGGCCGCGGCGTTGCGCAGGCGGAAACGGGCGCCGTGAAACCCGAGGATCCCGGTCTCTTCAGGAACATCTGCCCCGGTCCACGGCGTGCGGCCGCGATGGTCGCTTTCCACAAGGGCAAAGCTGTCGCCGTCCGGCCCGTCGAAGGTGAGGCGGTTTTCTCCGAACGCCATGGATTGCTCCAGGCCTTTGACCTCAAAGGCGGACAGGCGGTTTTTCCAGTAGGAGAGGGCCTGCTTGGGAACCGCGAACTCGGTTATGCCAACCTCTCCGATGCCGCGGGTTCCGCGGGGCATGCGGCCGAAGGGGAAGTAGGTCATGACCGATCCGGGGGTTCCGGCCTCGTCTCCGTAGTACAGGTGGTAGAACTCGGGCGCATCGAAATTCACCGTCTTTTTGACGCGCCGCAGGCCCAGAACCTTGGTGAAGAAGCTGTTGTTTTCATTGGCGTCCGCAGCCATCGAGGTGATGTGGTGCAGGCCAAGGATGTCCTTGATCATGGTTTGTCTCCAGCGCGTGTCTTGCGTTGGAACAAAGGTAGATGAAGGGGACACTTCCAAGAATAGAAACGTTATTGCATTTACTGTTATAGAAAATGCAATAATGGTCTATGCAAGATCTGAAGCCGATCCGAGTCTTTCTTGAAGTTGCCGCGCTGCGCAGTTTTGCGGCGGCGGCGCGCAGTCTGCGCATGACCCCGGCCACGGTCACCCGCACTGTAGCGCGATTGGAAGAAGACCTCGGCCACCAGCTCCTGCTGCGGACGACACGTCAGGTGTCGCTTACGTCGACTGGTGCCCTGGTCGCGGCACGTTACCGGGCCATTGTCGAAGACTTTGACCGGGTGACCCGGGACCTGGAACAGGTGACCCAGCCGCACCGTGGCAGCTTGTCGATCAATGCGCCGATGTCCTTTGGCATGCGGCTGATGCCGGGCCTTGTTGACAGTTTCCGGCTGGCCTACCCCCACATTGCCTTGAACGTCACGCTGGAAGACCAACTGATCGATATTGTCGATGAAGGCGCGGATTTGGCGATACGGATTTCGTCTCCGCCCAAAGACAGGTCCACGATATGGCGCAAAATCTGCGAGGTTCCCCGAATGGCAGTTGCAGCCCCGCGTCTATTTGAACGCTGCAGCCGCCCGCAAACCCCTGAGGATCTGGATCGCAACCACTGCTTGTCTTACTCCTCGCGCGAAACGCCCGATACATGGCGCTTCAGCAAAGGCCCGTTGAAACGCACAGTGACTTCCGGCAGTTCCATCATCTCGAACAACGGGGATTTCCTGTATGAATTGGCGCTTGCAGGGGCTGGCATCGCCGTGCTTCCCGAATTCATCGTTCAAGATGGACTGCGGGACGGGCAGATCGAACGAGTCTTGCCGGATTGGGAAACTGCGCCGCTGTGGTTGTCACTCTACTATCCACCCTATGACGCCCTGCCGCCACTGGTCGCAACTTTTACGGATTTCTTCGAGGCCTATCTGAATGACGCTGATGGGTTCAGGTTCGCTTCCCAACCCTAAAACCGCGCCAAGTTTACCACAGACTGACTTCAGATAGATACGCGGCCAGCGCGAAACGCCCAATTGATGCGGTGATCGCAATAATTGAAGATCAACCGTCATTGGTCAAATCAAATTCCTCCGGCTAGGACGGTCTCAGCCAGGAGGACAGCCATGACCGAAGCCTATGATCTTGCCGTGATCGGGGGCGGCAATGCCGCGCTCTGCGCTGCGATGACCGCTGCCGAGGCGGGCGCCCGCGTGATCATTCTGGAGACCGCGCCGAAGGCCTACCGCGGCGGCAACTCGCGCCACACCCGCAACTTCCGCTGCATGCACGGCGGCCCGCTGGGGCCGCTGGTCGAGGACTACGGCGAGGAGGAGTATTTTGCCGACCTGATGAAGGTCACCGGCGGCAAGACCGACGCGCATCTGGCGCGCCTTGCGATCCGCAGCAGCGAAGAGTGTCTGCCCTGGATGCAGGAGCGCGGGGTGCGCTTCCAACCCTCCCTTTCCGGGACGCTGTCGCTGGCGCGCACCAATGCCTTCTTCATGGGCGGCGGCAAGAGCCTGGTGAATGCCTATTACCGCACCGCGGAAGCGCTGGGGGTGGAGGTGCTCTACGAGGCGGCGGTCACTCATCTGGAACTGGAGGGGGGCCGGATCACGAGGGTCGACTACACCCATGAGGACGGAGCACACTCGATGCGTCCGAAGAGCGTGGTCGTGGCCTCGGGCGGGTTCCAGGCGGATATCGACTGGCTGACCCGCGCCTGGGGGCCTGCGGCGCGCAACTTCCTGATCCGCGGCACGCCCTACAACCGCGGGGTGGTGCTGGCGGACCTGCTGGAGCAGGGTGTCGAGAGCATCGGCGACGCCGACCAGTGCCACGCGGTGGCCATCGACGGGCGCGCGCCGAAATATGACGGCGGCATCGTCACCCGGCTCGATTGCGTGCCGTTTTCTATCGTGGTGAACAAGAACGGCGAGCGCTTCTATGACGAGGGCGAGGACGTCTGGCCCAAGCGCTACGCGATCTGGGGCCGACTGGTGGCGGCGCAGCCGGACCAGGTGGGCCATGTCATCATCGACTCGAAATCGCTGAACCTGTTCATGCCCTCGGTCTTCCCGCCGCTGAAGGCGGACACGCTGGAGGAGCTGGCGGGCATGATGGGACTGCCGCCGGACAAGCTGCGCGAAACCGTGGATGCCTTCAACGCCGCCTGCGGCGATACCTCGGCGTTTCACCCGACCGAGCTTGATGGGGTTGCCACCACAGGACTTGTGCCGCCGAAGACCAACTGGGCCCGGCCGATCAGCGAGCCACCGTTCTACGGCTATTCGCTGCGCACCGGCGTCACCTTTACCTACCTGGGCCTGAAGGTCGACGAGACCGCCCAGTGCCGCACCGCCGAGGGTCCGGTTCGAAACCTCTGGGCCGCGGGCGAGACCATGGCCGGCTCGATCCTCGGGCAGGGCTATCTCGCCGGGTTCGGCATGACTATCGGAACCGTTTTTGGACGCATCGCGGGACGGGAGGCCGCAGCCCATGCAAACCGTTGAACTCATCCAGGAAGCCCGCCGCCAGGCCGAAATCTGCAACGCCTGCCGCTATTGCGAGGGCTATTGCTCGGTGTTTCCGGCCATGCACGCGGGCCGCGCCTTTTCCGACGGCGACATCACCCAGCTCGCCAATCTCTGCCACAACTGCCGCGGCTGCTATTACGCCTGCCAGTACACCGCGCCGCATGAGTTCGAGCTGAACCTGCCCAAGGCGCTGGCGGAGGTCCGCCGCGACAGCTGGGAAGCCTATGCCTGGCCGCAGCCGCTGGCGCGCCGCTTCCACACCCATGGCGGCGCCATCGCGCTGGCACTGGCGCTGGGGTTCGCGGTGATCTTCTGGGCGCTGCGGGCGCTTGGCGGCAGCGGCGTGGACTTCTATGCCGCCCTGTCGCACAATGCGATGGTGGCGATCTTCCTACCCGCCTTCCTGCTGCCGCTGGTGAGCCTTGGCGTGGGCATGGCGCGCTACTGGCGCGCGGTGGACGGGGAGCCGATCCGGCTCGCGCATCTGAAGCAGGCCTTCGGTATGGCGGCAAAAATGAAGAACCTTGCGGCCGGGCATGGCGACGGCTGCAATTTCGAGGACGAGGACCGCTTCAGCCACGCCCGCCGTTACGCGCATCAGGCGGTGATGTATGGGTTTCTGTTGTGCTTTGCCTCGACCTCGGTCGGCACGGTTCTGCATTACGCTTTCGACATGCCCGCCCCTTATCCGCTGTGGTCGCTGCCAAAACTGCTGGGCGTGCCGGGTGGCGTCCTTCTGACAGCGGGCTGCATCTGGATGGCAGCGCTGAAGCTGCGCGCCGACCGGTCGCTGGATGACGAAGGCGCCTTTAGCGGTTCTATTGGCTTCATCCTGCTTCTGGGCTTCGTGGCGCTCACAGGGCTTGCGCTCTATGCGTTTGGCAGCTCAGCCTTGATGCCCGCGCTGCTCGCGGTCCATCTCGGTGCGGTGCTCACCTTCTTTCTGCTCACGCCCTTCACCAAGATGGCGCACGGCTTTTACCGCCTGTTGGCCCTGATCCGCGATGCGCAGAGAACCTGAAGGGGGGACGTCAACGCGAGGTCGGGTCCAAACCTGCCAAGGTCTGAAGCGACCTCGCGTGATCCGATCAAGCCTTCCAACTCCCGTTACTTCGGCTTTGCCTGTGGGCTGGTAATCCGGCCAATCGGCCGACGTTCCGGCCGCGCTCCCGCCTGTCAGCCAGCCACCCGGCTCAGGAAGCGTTTCAGCCGCGCGTCCTGAGGTGCGTCGAAAACCTGCTCAGGCGGTCCCTGTTCAACGATGCGACCGCCATCCATGAACAAGACCCGATCCGCGATATCACGGGCAAAGCGCATTTCATGCGTCACGATCAACATGGTCTGGCGCTTTTGCGCAACCGAGCGCATCAGGTCCAGAACTTCGCCGACCCATTCGGGATCCAGCGCGGAGGTTGGTTCGTCAAACAACATCAGTTCAGAGCCGATGGCCATGGCGCGACCAATCCCCACCCGTTGCTGCTGCCCACCGGACAGGCTGGCGGGATAATTGTCAGCCTTGTCGCTCAGCCCAGTTTCGGACAGGATGTCGCGCGCGCGCTGCTCCGCCTCCTGTCTCGGCCGTTTTTGGACAGTGACCAACGCTTCCATGATGTTCTCAAGCGCAGTCTTGTTCGCAAACAACCCGTAATTCTGAAACACCATCGCTGTCGCTCGGCGGAGGGCCAGGATCTCCCGCTTTCGCGAGTGCGCCGCATCTACCGTGACAGCACCAACCGTGATCCGCCCTGCATCAGGCCGGTCCAGAAAATTCACGCAACGCAGAAGGGTCGATTTTCCGGTTCCCGACGGACCGATGATCACCACCCGTTCTCCGTCTTCAATCTCCAGATTGATGTTGTTGAGAACCGTGGTCTCTCCGAAACGTTTGGTCAGTCCTTCGATACGGATCATCGTGCATATGCCTTGTTCAGACGTGTTTCCAAGCGTTTCTGCAGCTGGCTCAGCGCTTCAACCATGATCCAGTAGAGCACCGCGGCGACAAGAAAGGCCTCGAAGTAAAGAAAGCTTCCGGCAGCTTCTTTTTGGGTCGCGCCCATCATTTCGGTCACGCCAAGCGTAAAGGCCAGCGAGGTGGCCTTGATCATATCGATGAAATAATTGACCAAGGTGGGCGCCGCCGTGCGCGCGGCTTGCGGCAGGATCACTCGGCTCATCATCTGCACCTGCGTCATGCCGATGGATTGCGCCGCCTCCCACTGGCTCCGGTCTACCCCGGTGATGGCTGCCCGGATCGTTTCCGCCATGTAGGCCGCGAAATGCAGCGTCAATCCCATGATCGTCGCCGTCACCCCGTCAATCGCCGTGAGGAAGGACAAGACCTGTGGCAAACCGTAGTAAAAGAGAAACAACTGCACCAGCAGAGGTGTCCCGCGGAAGAAGCTGATAAAGAGCAGTACCAGCGCATCCAGCACAGGCACCCGCGCCACGCGCTCCACCGCCAAGGCCACAGCGAGCACAAGCGCCAGCAGCATTGCCAGCGCCGCGATGGCCAGGGTCAGCGGGATATATCCCGCGATGACGGGGACCAGCCCCAGCATGTATTCAAGGTCCAGTCCCCGCATCGGTTACTGCTCCGTGATGTCGGTACCGAACCACTTGACGGAAATGTCGGCGAGGGTTCCGTTTTCCTTCAGCGTGGTCAGAGCCGCATCTACACGGTCCCGCAGCGCGCGACCTTCTGCGTCGTCACGGAACGGCAAAGCGTTGCGGATTTCGGAGAACGGCTTGCCGGCCAGTTGCAGCGGCAGCGGGCTTTCCTTGATGACCTGCGCAGACGAGATGCGATCCATCACGAAGGCATCCACGCGGCCAAGCGCGGTGTCCTGTTCGATGTTGGATTCATATGTGCGGATGTCGATTTCATCGGCATAGGGCAGGTCGCGCAGAAGCTGCTCGAAGTTTGAACCGAGGTTCACCGCCACGGTTTTCCCGCGCAGATCCTCGACACCGGAGACCTCATCATTGCCTTTCTTGGTCACCACCTGGGCGCCATCAAAGACGTAGGGCTGCGTGAAAACAAACTTTGCCTCCCGCTCAGGGGTGACGGTGATCTGGTTGGCGATGGTGTCAATGCGACCGGCATCCAGCGCCCCGATCAGACCGGAGAAGGACATGGTTTCGAACTCGATATCAAAACCGGCTTCTTCTCCAACGGCGTTCATCACATCGACTTCGAACCCCTGAAGTTCATTCTGCTTCACAAAGGTGAAAGGGAAATAGCCGCCAGACATGCCCACAGTGAGCGTTTCGGCAGCGGCTGCAGTTCCCATGGTCAGTGTCAGGGCGAGTGCGAGAATGCGTTTCATATCTGGACCTTTCAGGTGAGGCTCCATCGATTGGGCCTGTCAAGAACACGTTGGCTGCTCACATAACGGCTTCAGCAGGACCTTCAACCACCTCTGCAACTTAAAAAACCGTTGTCCCACTGACCCCGCAAGCGTGGAATATTGTCAGCGGAGGAGCCATAGGCGTGGACACTTCTGTCCTACCGCCGGAGAACCCAGAGTCCATAGCAGGATAATCCGCCACGGCTGGTCCGCGCATCCGTGCCTGGACAAGCCCATAATTTTGCCACACTCAACAGGTTATCTCGTCAGGGTTGTGTCTCTTTGACAGAGGTTCGGTTGCAACGGCAGGCAGGCATAAAACGACAGGTGGGCATCACGTCGCTTCTGGCCCTTATTGGTCTGGAGAGTATTGCGGTCATCGTGACCTACCAATTTGCCTTTCCTATCGAATGTCACACGACAGATCTGGTCGGATTGTGCCGCGGCCTGCGGATCTCCTTCATCAGCGCGATCTGTGCTGTCACGGCCTTTGTCATCTTGATGTGCACACGTCGCCAAAGCTGGCAGCGATTACGCAATCTGATGCGGGATTCAGGTCGCACCCACCTTTGGGGCCTGATCCACCTGTCAGGCGTACTGATCATGTTCTTGCCGGTGCATCTGATCCCGCCACAGGAGGCGAACGAGAGGTTTGCCCAGGTTTTCATGCTGCTTGCCACAGGCGGTGCCTTGACCGCTGTCGGGGCGCTATGCTGGGTGGTCCGGCCCGCAAACTGGTGGCACTGGTTGAAAGGCGAGAACTTCCAGCCTCTTGCCATTTTGTTGCTGGCAGCCCTGATCCCATTTCTTGCCCAGATGCTGGAGCCCCTTTGGGCCGTCGAGATGGTCTCACAAGCAACCTTTCAGGGAGTCGCGCTGTTGCTTTCAGCGGTGGAGCCAGAGGTCTTCATCGAACCCTCTCGCGCCTGGATCGGGCTGCCAGGGTTCGTGGTGGCCGTCGCCAGCCAATGTTCTGGCATTGAAGGTTTTGCCCTGATCACGGGCTTCATGGCAATCTATGCCATATTGTTTCGAGAAACTTTGCGACAGGGCGTGTTCTGGCTCATGCTTTGGCCCGCTGCGCTCCTGGCAAGTTGGCTCTTTAACATTGTACGGATCACGGTGCTGATCCTCCTTGGCAAGCACGTGTCGCCGGAGCTTGCCGTGAACGGGTTCCATAGTTTCGCCGGCTGGCTCCTTTTCATCATGCTCGCGCTTGGGGTGCTCTACCTCGCCCAGTCCGTGCCTGCACTGCGTCGGATGGAAGGCATCAAACGCGATGACACCACACTCGGCGCCAATCCCATCGCCGCACTCATCATTCCGTTCATCGCGTTCATGGTTTCAGGCATCATAGCGCATGCGTTCTGGGAGAACCCGGCACATGGTTATCCACTGCAAGCGGCCGCCATGCTTGGGGCCCTTCTGTGGATGCGTCGACCTTTGCGCGCCCAGATCCAACTGTCGCTTGACCCTTTTGCAGTCACCGTCGGCCTTGCAGTGGGCGCGGTCTGGGTGTGGTTCTCAGCCCCCGCGCCTAGCGAGGACATGCCAGTCGTCGCCTTGAGCGGCGGCGCGTTTGTGATCTGGGCATTGATCCGAACCGTCGGCACAACCCTTCTGGTCCCGGTGATCGAAGAAGCCTTTTTCCGCGGCTACCTGTTGTCCCGACTTGATACTGGCACCCTGACAGCCAAAGTCGTTGCGGTCTTCGTGTCCACGGCACTGTTTGCGGCCCTGCACGGCCGCTTTGCTCTGGCTGCCCTCGCCGGGCTGCTGTTTGCGGCAGCCATGCTCCGCCGGGGACGGCTGGGCGATGCAGTCGTTGCACATGTTACCGCCAACGCATACATCGCCGCCGTTGCATGGTACACCGGCCAATGGTCCTTGATTTGACCGCCGCTTATTTCGCCTTGCGGCGGCGGTTGAGTTCCCAGGTTAGCACGAGTGCAGCGGCCAAGGCGGCGAGCGCCATGGCGCCAGTTGATGCGTCGATTTCCGGGACTGCGGCTGGTCGGGTTCCCCCCAGTTGCACGTCGACGCCAAGATCCACGCCAACCGTCTGTGCCGAAACAATTGTGGGCAGCGTAGTGAACATTGCGAGCGATGCACTACAAGCCTTGAACATCTTTGTAATACGCGTCATGGATAGACCTCCTCGTAAACAGCTCACCTCATAATTGAAGTGAGTTGTCTAAAAATCAAACAAATCCGCCGTTTGTTCACGCAATCCCGTGCAGTACGAGCTCAAGCCCGATATTGTTTCTGAATCGGCGCTCGTTTGCGACCTCAGATGCAAGTTCCCCTCCAGATTTTGTCGACCAGGCGCGCGTGGTGAACGGACACGCGCTGTGGATTCGCCTGCTTCCGCGCTCAAAAACCAGCAGTGGCGCAGGGCCGATATCAACTGCGTCGCAGCGATCGACATGGCCCAACGCTAGTATTCCCGTGAGACGCGCCTCTAACTCTGAACAATCATTTTGGCGACCAGCTCGGCGGCGTTCTGAACTCCCAGCTTTTTCATGACCGATGCGCGATGGACCTCGACGGTTCGAGGGGATATTCCCATCGCATTTCCGGTTTCCTTACTGGTGTAGCCATTGACGATATAGCGAGCGACCTCACGTTCACGGGGGGTCAACGTCGCCGCATCAGGCGGCCGATGTTCAAGGTGCTGAAAGGTCCACACCATCAACCGAAACGGGTCAGCCGGTGTCAGGGTCCGTCCAGAGGCACGCGTCCAGATGATTTCGCCGCTACGACACTGCATGAACCGCTCATCGGTGTAACGGGGACGACCATCCAACCAGCGCCGCCAGCGAATGCCGGTCTTTTCATAGTCCACGCTGGAAGGGTACAGGATACGAATGGATTGCCCTTCCAGCTCTTCACAACTCCAGCCAAAGATATGCTCGATCTCCGTATTGACCCGCTGGATCACCCTGTTTGACAACACCATCAGGCCAATCGGCGCATCCATAAAACCGGTCAAGTTCAGATCCGCTTCTGAAATCTGGTCGTAATTCAATGCGCCCCCTCCATACTGCACCCGTATCTACGTAGCGTCTACGTAGATTTCTACGTAGTTCTACGAATACCGGCCACAGGTATTTTCCGTCAGGGTCAGCGTGGGAGGACATTTCATGAGCAACGACATCTATATCATCGGTTCCGGCCACACCCGCTTTGGCCGACTGGAGGAGACCCTTGAGAATCTGATCGTCGAGGCGGCACGAGAGGCACTGGAGGAGGCACAAGTTTCTGCGTCCGATATTGATGCAGTCTTCCTCGGGCACTTCAACTCGGGTCTGGTGCCAGATGGATTTGCCTCCTCTCTCATCCTTCAGGCTCATCCGGACTTCCGGTTCAAGCCTGCCACGCGCTGCGAAAACGCCTGCGCGTCCGGGGCGGCCGCGATCCACGGCGGCATAAATGCAATTCGGTCGGGCGCAGCCCGAAACGTGCTCGTCGTGGGTGCCGAGAAGATGACCCACCGGTCAACAGCCGAGGTCACCCAGGCGCTGGCGGGAGCGGGCTATCAAAACAACCCGACCGAAGCCGGGCTGAGCTTTCCGCAGGTGTTCGCAATCGCTGCAAAGCAATACGCCAAACGATACGGCAGCCCCATGGATGCAATGGCGCGCATCGCGGCCAAGAACCACGACAACGCGATGAAGAACCCCTTGGCCCACATGCACAAGCCGCTCACGTATGAATTCTGCCGAGAGGAAAGTGAGCGCAACCCGCTGATCGCTCCGCCGCTGCGCCTGAGCGACTGCTCTCTGGTGACAGATGGTGCCGCGGCGATCGTGCTAAGTGCCGAGAATGCCGAGGCCGGGGATGCGCCTGCACGGGTCAGGGTCGCTGCCGCGGAGCATGTCTCGGACTTCCTGCCCATGAACCGCCGCGACTTTGTCGCCTTTGAAGGACCAGCCCGCGCAATCCGGCAGGCCTACGAGGTGGCAGGCATCACTGTATCCGATCTCGACTTTGCCGAGGTCCATGATTGTTTCACCCCGGCAGAGCTTCTGATCTACGAAGCGATGGGCCTGGCGCCAGAAGGTGAGGGCGCGCGTGCCCTCGAGGACGGCACCGTCTTCGCCGACGGGCGCACGCCGGTGAACCTCTCTGGCGGGCTCAAGGCCAAGGGCCATCCGGTGGGGGCCACGGGGGTGTCCATGCATGCCCTGGGCTTTCGCCAGCTAACCGGCCGCGCCGGCGGCATACAGCGTGCAGGCGCCGAATGGGGTCTTGTTTTCAACATGGGCGGCGCAGCCGTGGCAAATTATGCCACCATTTTGCAAGCTGATCGCGCCTGACACCTATCCGGAACGTCTCAAGACTATGAATATCGCGAACTGGTTGTATCAGACGGCTCGATCATGGCCCTCCCGTCCGGCGCTCTACGAGGGAGACAAACTGCGACAGAGCTATCATGAGCTGATGCAGGCGACCTGCAACCGCGCGGCGTGGTTGCGCGGCCGGCACGGCATTGGTGCGGGGGACCGTGTTGCAATTTATGCAGCAAATGCCCCGGAATACATCGAGGCGCTGCACGCCTGCTGGTGGCTCGGTGCCGTGGCGGTGCCGATCAACCACAAACTGCACCCTCGGGAAGCGAAATGGATCATCGACAATTCCGGCGCAGCCGTGGTCCTGACCCAGTCGGGAGACGTGTTCGCGGAGCATGCGGAAATCTCCGAAGCGCCCCTCGGCGCCCAGATCAGGACGCAGGTCGCCATTTCCCCGCCCGAGCAAGTCGCAGATCAGCATCTTGCATGGCTGTTCTACACGTCCGGCACCACCGGCACGCCGAAGGGTGTGATGCTCAGCCATGAAAACTTGCGCTGCATGACGCTGTGCTACGCAATGGACGTCGACACGGCGCGGCCGGACGACCACATGCTGTATGCCGCACCCATGTCACACGGCGCGGGTCTGTACATGTTCGCGCAGATCCGTGCGGGCGGCCGTCATCTTGTGCCCGCATCGCGTGGCTTCGATTGCGATGAGATCATCCGGCTTGCCGGAAGCCGGGGGGATCTCGTTTTCTTTGCCGCGCCAACGATGGTCAAACGCTTGATCGCTCACGCGAAACAGCTCGGCTACGATGGCGACGGGATCCGCACGATCATTTATGGCGGCGGCCTGATGTACGCCAATGACATCGACGAAGCGCTCGCCTGTTTCGGGCCAAAATTCGTGCAAATCTATGGCCAGGGCGAAACGCCGATGACGATTTCGGTCCTGCCCCGAGACCTGGTCGCAGATCAGTCTCATCCACGTTGGAAAGCCCGTCGTGCCTCCGTTGGGATCGCCCAGGGCGCCGTGACGCTGGCAGTGCTTGGCCCCGATGGCTCCCACTTACCCGCAGGGCAGACCGGTGAAATCTGCGTACGGGCACCAACCGTGATGAGTGGGTATTGGCGAAATGAACCAGCCAGCGAGCAAGCGCTGAGGGACGGATGGCTGCACACCGGAGATCTGGGTCACATGGATGAGGACGGGTTTCTCTATCTCACGGACCGCTCGAAGGATGTGATCATCTCAGGCGGCACCAACATCTACCCGCGAGAGGTCGAGGAAGCCCTGTTGACCCACCCGGCAGTTTTTGAGGTTGCCGTGATCGGCGAACCGGAACCCGACTGGGGGGAGCAAGTGGTCGCCTATGTGGTTCTGGCGCGGGAGCAGACCGTCACGGTTGCCGAGCTGGACAGCTGGTGTCGCCAACAGATCGCAGCCTTCAAACGCCCCAAGCGATATGAGTTCGTCGAAGAGCTGCCCAAGAACAGCTATGGCAAGATCCTGAAGACAGAGCTGCGCAAGCGCAGCGGCCAGTCAGCCGATTCCGGCGCAGCTGGACCGACCGCTTGACGGCATCATCCGCGTTAGTTCACGGCAGGGCTGAGTTCCCTGCCGCCATGTTGGCACGATACTGCGCTGGGGCGTTCCGCACGCTGCAAGCAACCAACTAGGCTAGAAGCCACTGGCTTTTACCGACGTTTTTCAAGCGCATGGATGACCCCGCGCAGCTCTGCAAGACCACGCAGACGCCCGATGTAGGGGTAACCTGGCGTGCTATCGACGCGCTGATCATGCGCCAGCATGTGCCCATGGTCGGGGCGGAAGGGCAGGGACCGCCCCTGCACGACCTCGGCCTCCAACGCCGCCTGCACCATGGCCACCATGTCGACATCACCAGCAAGGTGCGGGGCCTCGTGAAAGCTGACACCATCCTGCTCAAGCGACGTGGCACGCAGATGCAGGAAGTTCACCCGCGCGGCAAAACGGTCGAGCATCTGCGTAAGCGCATTGTCCTTCCGCGCGCCAAGCGATCCCGTGCAGAAAGTAAGGCCGTTCGCGGGACTATTGACCATGTCAAGAATAGCCTCGAGGTCGTTTTCGGTGGAGACCACCCGCGGCAAGCCGAAAATGGGGAAGGGCGGATCGTCCGGATGAATCCCCAGCCGGACGCCGACCTCCTCGGCCACCGGAACCACGTAGCGTAGAAACGCTGCCAGGTTTTTCCGCAGGCGCGCCGCATCGATGTCATCGTAAAGCGCCAACTGAGCGCGAAAGCTGTCGAGGTCAAAGCTTTCTTCCGCACCGGGCAGGCCTGCGATGATGGTACGTGTCAGCGCCTCGCAGGCTTCGGAGGACATATCCGCATAACGCTTTGCCGCGCGCTCGACGATGTCCGGGCGATGATCGCTCAGGGCGCCACTGCGGCAAAGAATATGGATATCAAACACCGCCGCATCCACAGCGTCATAGCGCAGGCACAGCGCGCCATCCGGCAGAGCGTAGGCGAGATCGGTGCGCGTCCAGTCCAGCAAGGGCATGAAATTGTAGCATACCGTGGTGATACCGCAGGCCGCGAGATTTCGGAGAGATTGCGCCCAGGCCTCAGCCTTAACTTCCCAGCCCGGTGCGGCGCGCTTGATGTCTTCATGCACCGGTACACTCTCGACAACCTCCCAGCGCAGGCCCGCATCGGCAATCATGTCGCGCCGCGCCGCGATCGCCTCGACCGGCCAGACAGTTCCGTTGGGCAACTCATGCAGGGCGGTGACGATGCCGCTGGCCCCTGCCTGGCGAATGTCATCCAGTGTTACCGGGTCGTGCGGGCCAAACCAGCGCCAGGTTTCGATCATGCGATCCTCTTGTTCTTGTCAGTCTATGCGCCGGTGGGGAACCGCGCGGGAAGGTGAGACCGGCCTCAGTTCGGCGCGGAAATGGATTGAAACAGGTAGCCATCGAAGGCAGGATCATCGACGTCCGACAATTCCATCAGGGTCTCGCGCACATGCGCCAGATGCTGCCACATGGCAGCCCGCGCGGCGGCGCTGTCCTTGGTCCGCAGGGCGGCCAGGATCCGCTGGTGATCCTCCAGCCAGTTGCGGCGATAATCCGCATCAAAGATGCGGTCGTGCAGCTTGGCCCACATCGGGCTTTGGTCACGTTTGCGCCACAACTCATGCACCATATCGACCAACACGCTGTTTTGCGTGGCTTCTGCGATCAGACGGTGAAACAGCTCGTCGCCGGAATGGTCCGTGCTCCCAGCCTCGATATCGGCCCGCTCCATCTCCAGCGCTTCGCGCATTCGGATAATGTCGTTCTTGGTCACCATCTCGGCGGCAAAGGCAGCGATCGAGCTTTCCAGAAGCTGCCGCGCCTGCAACAGTTCAAAGGGGCCGATATCATCCCGGACAGGCGGTGCGGCGGTGGCCGAAGATGCCGCCAGATAGATACCAGAGCCCTTTCGGACTTCTACCAGCCCGTCGATCTCCAGCATGATCAGCGCTTCGCGCACCAGCGAGCGCGAGACCGACAGGCGCTCAGATAGCTGTCGCTCCGGCGGAAGCCGGTCACCGACCGAAAGCCCGGCATCGCGGATCATCCCCCGAAGCGCCTGCGCCACATCCTGATATCGCCGATATTGGCTCATGCCTGATCCCCCTTGGTTGCTGCCGCTGCATCCCGATCCTGCGCAGCGCGTTCAGCGTAGTACGCAGCAAGCGTATAGAAGGCGGGTTTCCTGGTTTCCTTGTCGGCGGCAATCAACCCCTTGCGGTTCCAGCCGCGCTGAAAAACGCCCTGACGCCGCTCCACTCTAAAGTCATAGAGGATCCACGGAGACATGCCCTTGATGTAGTCGAGTTCGCGAAGCGTAGCGATCTGCTTGCGATAGACTTCATCCTGATAGGCAAGGCTGAACAAACCACGTTCGGGGCCTTGATCCGTGTTATCGCCGTCTGCGCCGGTTTCGGAGATCACAACAGGCCGGTCCGGAGCGGAGTTGCGGCCGATAACGCCCAATTCTTCGAAATTCTCTTCGTACCAGCCATAGTATTCATTGAGTCCAATCACATCAATGTGAGCCGCCAGCCGGTCTTCGATCTTGAGTTTGGCATGATTGACCAAGCAAGCTGCAGAGGTGAGGCGGGTCGGATCTTCGGACTTGGCCAGATCCGCCAGTCCACGCATGAAGTCGAGCCTTGCATCGGTGTCCGGATTTTCATTGCCGACCGACCAGATGATGACGCTGGCACGATTGCGGTCGCGCCGGATCAGTTCGCGCAACTGGTTCTGCGCGTCACGTCGCGTGGCCGGGTTGGCAAAGTCGATGGCCCAGTAGACCGGCACTTCTTCCCACAGCAACAGCCCCAGCTCGTCGGCTATTTCGGCTGCGCGTTCGTGATGCGGGTAATGTGCCAGACGCAAATAGTTGCAGCCCAGTTCCTTTGCATGTGCAAAGCGACGGCGAATGTCCGCGTCTGACGTCACTTTTCCGAGGGTTTCGTCATCCTCATGCACCGAGATGCCCCGCAGGAAAATCGGGCGACCATTCAGCAGTATCTCGGTCCCCTCCCGACGGATGGTGCGGAACCCGACACGATCCTGGATTTCGTCCTCACCAGCAGTCAAGCGCACTTCGTAAAGCTTGGGAGTTTCCGGCGACCAAAGCTCTGGCTTTGCAGAAATTGCGACCTCGCCCTTGCCATCGACTAGCGGCATCGCCACGTCCACGCCCAGCTCCGGGATGGCAAACCGGGCCATATCCGCCGGGCCATCAACCTCGGCAGAGACACGGATCTCGTCACCGTCAAGGCGCACGAACAGGTCGCGGATCACTGTGGATGGCAAATCGTAGAGTGTCACCTCGCGGTAGATGCCACCGTAGTTGAACCAATCCGTGTTGCGCATCGGAACGCGATCAAGGGTGCGCGTGTTGTTCACGCAGAGCATCAGCCAATTCCGGCCGGGTTTCAGCGTTTCCGTAAGCTCCACGCAAAACGGGGTCGAGCCGCCGTAGTGATTGCCGACAAATTCCCCGTTCAGGAAGACCTTGCAGTCATATTGCGCCGCGCCAACACGCAGGATCTGGCGGCGGCCTTCGGACGGCGTATGGGTCAGCGCCCGCGTGTACCAGGCAGACCCTTCGAAGAAATACCACTTATCCTTTTGCATCTGCCAGCAGGAGGGCACAGGCACCGTTTCCCCCATGTAAGGATCGTAATCCCAGGGTTCGATCCGATCTTCCGGTGCCTCCGGCAGCATGGCGAACCACTTCTGCCTGAGGCCGGTGTCCAGCAGATCGACACAGAAGTTCCAATCCCCGTCCAGCGACTGCCCGTGGCGGCCGCGGGTAAAGATCAGCGTATCGGCGTTCAGCGACTGCGTGTTGAAGGGCCGATCATAGTCTTCGTCATGCAGCGCCTGCAGCGCATTATCTGCCAGTTCGGAGCGTTCTAACATTGGTGCCTGTGCCTCTGCCGGTTATTGTGCCGCTTTGATACGATCGATCAGCTCGGCGAGCTTTTCCGATTTCGCAGCGACTTCCTCATGCATCGGCAGAACGGCCGCCGCAAAGGGTGCCTTGTCGACCGTATGGATGTTTACGTTCAGCGACGCCTTGGCCTCATCGATTGCCGCATCCGAGGCCGCATTCCACGCCTTGCGGTGCGCCGCCATCGATTCAAGCGCGGCCGTGCGCAGAGCCGCCTGCTGTTCCGAAGTCATCGCGTCCCAGGCACAGTTGGAGATCACGACGACAGACGGGATCATCGTGTGTTCGTCCAGAGAAAAATCGCTGACAACTTCGCCGTGGCGGGCAGTCGTCAACGCCGTAGGATTGTTCTCCGCGGCATCCACGACGCCTTGCTGCAAGGCGCTGTACAGCTCACCCCAGGAGATCGGCGTAGGGTTACCACCCAGCAGTTCCACCATACGGATCGCCGAAGGGCTGGGCTGCACCCGCACCTTTACCCCCTTCAGGTCGTCGGGCGACAGAATGGGCTTTTGCGCATAAAAGGAACGCGCGCCCTCGGTATAGAAGGCGACACCGCGGAACCCCTGGTCGACAGAGGCGTTCAGAATATCCTGCCCGATATCACCGGTAATGACCGAATTGAAATGCTCTTCTGAAGAGAAGATATACGGCAGGTTCAACGCGGAGTAGCTCTCCTCGAAGGCTTCAAGCTCGGACGCGTTGGACCGCGCCATTTCCAGGGCGCAGTTCTGAACCAGTTCCATGGATTCGCGCTGGGTGCCCAGCTGCGCATTCGGGAAGATCTGGATCTTGATCTCGCCATCGGTGAGTTCTGCCACCCGATCAGCCATCACCTGCATGGAAACATGAACCGGATGATCCGGCGGATTATTGTGGTTCAACTTCAACGTTGTCGCGCCTGCAAGCCCCGCCGATGCGGCCAGCGCCAGCGCAGACAAAGCGGTCGTGAATGTCTTGGTCATGGTCTCTCCTCCCGTGGATTTTGGTCTGACATGCTTAAATTGGTCAACCAGTATGGCGAGAAACTTCACCAGATTCGAACTTCAGTCAACCAAAACCTCCATCTCGGGACCAAATTCTCAAAAGTCCGTACCAATCACCATAAATTGGTTGACCAATATGAATTCCTGCGCAAGGTTCTGACGCAGGACTGGCCAGCCAGTGAAAGGGAGGAAGCCAATGACGCGGATCGCAACACCTCGTGAAAACGGGGAGGGCGGCATATGAGACCCTTTGTCGACGCCTTTCTTAAGACCGTGATTTCGGTGATCTTCGTGGTGCTGGTGGCCTGCGTCAGCTGGCAAGTTATCAGCCGCTACATTCTTGGCACCCCCTCCACGGTGACGGATGAGTTGGCCCGATTCCTGTTCATGTGGCTGGCGCTGATCGGCGGAGCTTACACGATGGGACTGCGGCGCCACCTGGCGATCGACCTGCTGACCCAGAAGCTGACCGGACGCGCGCGGGCGCTCTCCGAGGGCTTCGTCCTGCTGGCTGTTGCGGGGTTTGCGGGCATGGTGATGGTGAAAGGGGGAGGGCAACTGGTCATGAAGACCCTGGCCTCCGGTCAGGTCACGCCCGCCCTGCAAATTCCAATGGCCTATGTCTACGGTGCCATTCCATTCGCGGGTGCAGTAATCCTCTATTTCTGCGCGATTTTTTCATTTGAGATTTGGCGCAACGGCCCGTCTGATCCGGATGCGGCCCGCAGCGGCGCGCCGGTCGGCGGACCTCTGGACTAAGGCAACGGCATGACCCAATCCATCTTTCTTCTTTTCGGCAGCTTTGCCGTGCTGATGTCTCTCGGGGTGCCGATTGCCTTCAGCATCGGTATCGCAACTACTGTCACCTTCCTGCTGTTCATGGGGCTGGACCAGTCACTGTTCATTGTGGCGCAGCAGTTGGCGTCCGGTCTCGACAGTTTTACCCTGCTGGCAATCCCCTTCTTTATCCTTGCCGGAAACATCATGAACCGCGGCGGGATTGCCATGCGGCTGATCAATTTCGCCAAGGTCCTCGGCGGCCGACTGCCCGGTGCTTTGGCCCATTGCAACGTGATCGCAAACATGATGTTCGGCTCAATCTCCGGTTCGGCCGTTGCCTCGGCCGCGGCTGTGGGCGGGGTGATGGCGCCGCTGCAGAAAAAGGAAGGGTACGATCCGGCATTCTCGGCTGCGGTGAACATCGCCTCTTGTCCCACCGGACTGCTGATCCCGCCCTCGGCGACGCTGATCGTCTACTCGCTGATCACCGGCGGCACCTCCATCGCGGCCTTGTTCGTGGCCGGGTATCTGCCCGGTATCCTGATGGGACTTGGCCTGATGATCGTGGCCGGCATCATCGCCAAGCGTCGCGGCTATCCGGTCGCGCCGCGCCCGGATCTGGCTGAGGTCTGGGTCGCAGCCCGTGATGCGGCGCTGCCACTTGGCCTCATTGTCATCGTCATGGGCGGCATCATCTCCGGGGTGTTTACCGCGACCGAAGCCTCGGCGGCGGCCGTGCTCTACACCCTGTTGCTGGCGCTGGTGTGGTACCGCGAGATCACCCTCAAAGATCTGCCTGCCATCCTGATCGACAGCGCCGTCACCACCTCGGTCGTGCTGCTGATGATCGGCGCCTCTATCGCCATGAGCAGGGTGATGGCCTTTGGTGGAATTCCTTTCGCGATTTCGGACTTCCTGCTCAGCCTGTCCGACAATCCGATCGCGATCCTGCTGGCGATCAATGTGGCGCTTCTGATCGTCGGCACCTTCATGGACATGACGCCGGCCCTGCTGATTTTCACGCCGATCTTCATGCCGGTTGTCAAAGGACTCGGGATGGACCCGGTACATTTCGGCGTGGTGATGACGCTGAACCTGTGCATCGGCATCTGCACCCCGCCAGTCGGCTCGGCCCTGTTCGTGGGCTGCTCGGTCGGGGGCACATCGATCGCGCGGGTCATCCGGCCCTTGTTACCATTTTACGCACTGCTGTTCGGACTGCTGATGCTGGTGACCTACGTCCCTGAAATCAGCCTGTTCCTGCCGCGTGTTCTGTTGGGATATCAATAATGAAATGCCTGAAATCCTGGTCTCTGGAGGCGGAGACCCCAACCGGCGTCACCCTGCGCGTCGAGGGACGTAACCTGCTGCATATTCATGTCCTGGAGCCCACGCTGTTCCGCGTGTCTCTGCAAAAGGATGCGGCGTGGCGGCTGGATCGCACCTGGACAATCGCGCCGGAGGGCGAGGCCCCATGGCACGGGCGTAGCCGCGAGGACCTCACAGGGTTTTCCTGTCCACCCCCGGAGGTGACCACCTCCGAGAGCGAGATCACTGTCGCCACGGACACCTTGCGCCTTCGGCTGTTGTCCCCGTTGCAAATGATCTGGGAGGCCAAGGTCGGAGGCACCTGGCAATGCTTTGCAAAGGATCGCGCCACCGGCGGCATCCATCTGGGCCTGCGCGATCATACTCACGCCCATTTCCTTGCCCGTACGGAAGGCGAACCGGTCTTTGGCCTTGGCGAGAAAACCGGTCCCTTGAACCGCGCAGGCAAACGCTACGAGATGCGCAACATCGATGCCATGGGCTATGATGCGGAAAGCACAGACCCGCTTTACAAACATGTTCCTTTCACCATCACCCGAACCTCGACCGCCGGGTGCTGGTCAATCTTCTACGACAATCTCGCCGGGTGCTGGTTCGACCTTGGCAACGAACTCGACAACTATCACGCACCCTACCGCGCCTATCGCGCCGAAGACGGCGATCTGGATTTCTACATGTCCTGGGCGCCGCAGGTTCTGGACCTCGTCAAACGTCAGGAACAGTTGACCGGCGGCACCGCCTTTCCGCCGCGCTGGAGCCTTGGCTACTCCGGTTCCACGATGTCCTATACGGACGCGCCAGACGCACAAGCCCAACTCGAAGGTTTCCTCACCAAGATCGCCGAACATCGAATTCCCTGCGACAGCTTTCAGATGTCCTCTGGCTACACCTCCATTGGCGTCAAGCGTTACGTGTTCAACTGGAATGGCGACAAGATGCCCGATCCGGAGGGTATGGCCTCGAAATTCGCGGAACTGGGCGTGCATCTGATCGCGAACATCAAACCTTGCCTGCTGCAGGACCATCCGCGATATTCAGAGGCAGCGGACGCTGGTCTGTTCGTCCACGCCAGCCCGGAAGCGGACGCAGGCTCTGGCCCCGAGATGTCCGTGTTCTGGGATGACGAGGGCTCACATCTGGATTTCACCAACCCGGCTACAATTGACTGGTGGAAATCGAACGTCACCTCGGCGCTGCTGACGCGGGGCATCGGGTCCACCTGGAATGACAACAACGAGTATGAAATCTGGGACCGCCACGCCCAATGCGCGGGCTTTGGCGACAGCACCGATATCGCGCTGATGCGTCCGGTGATGCCCATCCTGATGACCCGCGCCTCCATGGAAGCGCAACAAGCCCATGCCCCTCGAAAGCGCCCCTATCTGATCAGCCGCTCCGGCGCGCCGGGATTGCAACGCTATGCGCAGACGTGGAGCGGCGACAACCGCACCGACTGGAAGACGCTGCGCTGGAACCAGCGCACCGGGCTCGGGATGAGCCTGTCAGGCTTTTTCAACATCGGCCATGATGTCGGCGGTTTCTCTGGCCCCCGGCCGGAACCGGAACTGTTCGTGCGATGGGTGCAGAACGGGATCTTTCACCCTCGTTTCACCATTCATTCCTGGAATGAAGATGCGACGGTCAACGAGCCCTGGATGTACCCCGAGGTCACCGATCGAATCCGGGCGGCGATCCGCCTGCGCTATCGCCTGATGCCATATCTCTACACCTGCCTGTGGCAAGCGGCAGAACATAGCGAGCCCATGCTTCGACCACTGTTCCTGGACTTCGGCGATGACCCGCAAACCTGGGAGGAGGGGGACAGCTTCCTTCTTGGTCGGGACCTTCTGGTCGCAACCGTGCTCGACAAGGGGCGTGACACCCATGCGGTCTACTTGCCCAGACACGCCAACGGCTGGTGGGAGTTCCACGCCGGCACCTGGCATGCCGGAGGTCAGTGGCTGGAGCTTCCAGTGACGCTCGACAGCATCCCGCTGTTCGTGCGCGGTGGCGCGGTGATCCCGATGGGCGAGGGTGCCGACCGCGCCGCATCGGAGGCAGAAACCGGGCGCGTGCTGGCCATCTTCCCGGCCCCCGGAGAGGGATGCCATGGCAGCCTGATGTACGAGGATGACGGGGTGTCCTGCGACAGCGACTGGTGCCTGACCCATTTCGAGGTGTCCTGCGACACCGACAGCATCAGCTTGCGCACCCGCCGCGAAGGTCCCGGCAGGCCGGTCCTGCCGGAAGCGGACCTGCTGCTTCCATCCGGCGAGTCTCGCACATTGAAGACAGCAAGAAGGATCTCCCTGTGACCAGCATGCGCATTCCGTGCTCCTATGACCGCACGGCTCTTCGTCCACGCATTCTGCACTTTGGCTTTGGCGCCTTTGCCCGCGCCCACCCGATGGTGTACCTGCACCATGGGCTGGCCGCGGCGGGCGGTGACTGGGGCGTCGTGGCGGCTCGGCTGAATTCAGGCGTTGACGCGCTTGACGCGCTCGATCAGGCCGATGGTCTCTACCACGTGGCCGAAGCAGATGGTGACACGATCACCCTGCGCGAAATCGGAGTGTTGACCGGCAGTTGCCATCCCGCCCGCGACGGCGCCGCAGCCTTGCCCGCGCTGATTGCCTCGGCCTCCATGTCGTTGATCCTGTTGACGATTACCGAAAAGGGTTATTGCACCAAAGCGGGCGCGCTCGACGTCGACCATCCCGGCATTCGCGCCGATCTTGCGGGTGGGGCGCCGTCAACGGCGATTGGAGTGATTGTTGCCGGGCTGGCACAACGTCGCACCGCGGGCCATGGCGGGCTGACCATCCTGTCCTGTGACAACCAGCCCCACAACGGCGCGCTGACGCGTGCGGCGGTTCTGGATTTTGCCACGGCACTGGACCCGGAGCTGGCGAGCTGGATTTCCACTCATGTGCGGTTTCCTTCCTCCATGGTCGACCGCATCGTTCCGGCCATGACCGACGAAAGCCGCGCTGTAATCCGTGATGCGATGGATGCAGAAGACCCGAACGCGATCCTTTGCGAACCTTTCCGCCAATGGGTGATCGAGGACGATTTTGCCGGAGACATCCCCCCCTTTGCTGCAGGCGGAGCGCTGTTGGTACCAGATGTACGGCCCTTTGAAGAGATGAAGTTACGCCTTCTGAATGGTGCGCACACGACGTTGGCCTGGCTTGGCCAACTGCTTGGGCATGAGACTGTCTCGGACTGCATGCAGGATAATGATCTGCGCACTGCGCTGCGTCACCTGATGCTGGCGGAACAGGCGCCGACACTGACCCTGCCTGGTGGGATTGACATTGTAGCCTATGCCGATGACCTGCTTACGCGCTTTGCCAATCCCCGGCTGCGCCACCGACTGGCACAAATCGCCATGGACAGCAGTCAGAAAATGCCCCAACGCCTGCTGGCGCCCATCGCGCAGAACATCGCAGCCGACCGGGACTGGAGCATCAGTGCCCTTGCCCTGGCCGCGTGGATCAAGGGTCTGCGCGACCTCGCCCCGATCGACGATCCGCGGCAGGCCGAATTGAATGCGGCAGCGGCCTCGGACACGCCCGTCACCTCCGTCCTCGCGCTGCCCGGCCTGCTTCCGGAGGCGCTGCACGATTGCACGGCGCTAACCGGTCCGGTGCTGGAGGCCTATGCGCGCCTCGAAAGGACTGGCGCGGCAGCGACTCTTGCCGCAACGCTCACCCATGTTTCACCTGCCGAGGCTGCGCAATGACTGCCTTTCTAAACAGTGATTTCCTGCTCGACACCGCCACTGCACGGCACCTGTTTCACGAAATCGCCAGTGACCTGCCGATCGTCGACTATCATAACCATCTGCCACCGGCCGAGATTGCCGCGGACCGTAAATGGGACAACATCGGCGAGATGTGGCTGGCCTTCGACCACTACAAATGGCGCGCCATGCGGTGGGCCGGAGTGGATGAGGCCCGTGTCTCCGGCAACGCCAGTTGGCGACAGAAATTTGACGCCTTTGCCGAGGCCATGCCTCGGGCAGTCCTCAACCCTGTACATCACTGGTCGCATCTCGAGCTCTGGCGCTACTTCGACCTGACTGGGACCGTGCTGTCGCCGACGACCGCAGATCATGTATGGCACGCCACCAATGCCCGCCTGTCGGAGCCGGGCTTCACGGCACAGGGTTTGCTGCGCCGAATGAACGTAGAGCTCGTCGGAACCACCGACGACCCGCTCGACGACCTGACGCATCACGCCGCCATGAAGGGCGCGGACATCACCGTTGTGCCAACCTTTCGGCCCGATAAATCGGTGCAGATAGAGGCGTCCGGCTTTGCCGGTTATATTGAGCGGTTGGAGGCTCTCACGCATCGGATCCGCAGCTTCGAGGATCTGGTCGCGGCTTTGCTCCTGAGGTTGGATCATTTCGTCGCCCACGGCTGCCGGGCGGCAGATCATGGCATCAATCACCTCGATGCAGGTGACATTCCGGGTGCCGCCGCTTTGGATACGGCCTTGCGCACTGCGCGTGCAGGCCAACCTGTCACGCCCGAACAGGCATCCGGCCACAGGGCAGCTTTGTTCGACGCGTTGGGACGTGCCTATGCGGCGCGCGGGCTGGTGATGCAGTGCCACATGAATGTGGTGCGCAACGGCTCCACCCGGCTGTTGCAGGCGATCGGCCCGGATGCCGGGGGGGATTCACTGCGTGACACCGATATGGCCGGGCCCTTGAACGTGCTTCTCGACCGGCTCGACCGCGACGGGCAACTGCCGCGCATGGTGCTTTATGGGCTGGATCCGGCGCGCAATCCGGTGCTGGTCGCCACGGCGGGCACTTTTCAGGACGGCTCGGTGCCGGGCAAGATACAGGCCGGATCCGCCTGGTGGTTCAACGACACGCTGCACGGCATGGAAAGCCAGATGCGGACGCTGGCGCAGGTTGGCCTGCTGTCCACGTTTCTGGGCATGCTGACGGACAGCCGCTCATTCCTGTCCTTTCCGCGCCACGAATATTTCCGTCGACTGCTCTGCGGCATGATCGGGCGCTGGTCCGAAACCGGACATCTGCCCGATGACCCCGAGGCGCTGGAGCAACTGGTCCGCGGGATTTGCTATGAAAACGCCAAGGCCTGGTTCATCGATCCCAGGTAGCCCGTTCGGCATATACGCGACCTACGTCGCCAAGACTGACGGCCCCATGCGCAGGGGCCGTCAAAAGCCACTGACGCTCGGTAGCCATGTTGACAGGAACGGCAGGAAGGTAATCAGCAGCAGTGCGAGAGCCAGGGCGAGAAAAAATGGCGGCATTTCCCGTACCAAGGCCGAGGGCTTGAGCCCCACGGTGGAGGACACCACGAAAATCAGGCTGCCGACCGGCGGCGTGGCCAATCCCAGTGTCAGATTCACGATCACGATAATCGCGAAATGGTTCGGGTCGATCCCCAGGGCAAAGCTGATTGGCGCGAGGATCGGCACCAGGATCATCACCCCCGGCAGCGGATCCATGAACAGGCCAAAAGCCAGCAGAAGAAGATTGACAGCCAACAGGAAGACAATCGGGGACAGGTCCCAAGAGATGATCGTCTCCGCCAGAAATTGCGGTACGCTTTCAATGATCAGCACCCAGGCAAAAGCCCTGGCTGCGCCCAGGATCAACAGCACCGCTCCGGACGTCAAAGCTGCTCGCAGGACAATCCCCGGCAGATCGCGCAAGTGCAGTGAGCGGTAGACGAACATGCCGACCAGCAGCGCGTAGAACACGGCGATGACGGACGCTTCCGTTGGGGTGAAGACACCAAAGCGGATACCGCCCACAACCAGCAGGATCAGCAACAACGCCGGCACGGCAAAGAATGCAATCCGCCCAATTTCGGCCAGCGTGGGCATTGGCCGCCCGGAAGCGTAGTTGCGGGCTTTGCTGACGCGGGCATTGGCCAGAAGGATCAGCAGAGTGATCAGCAGTCCCGGCAAGACCCCCGCCATGAACAGCGAGCCGACCGAGACTTCCTTGTCCTGCATGGCATAGATGATCATGGTGATTGAAGGCGGGATGATCGGTCCCACGACCGAACTGGCGATTGTCAGCGCCCCGGCATAAGGGCGGTCATAGCCACCTTTTTCCATCATGCGGATCATCATAGTGCCCGGGCCGGCGGCATCAGCAAGCGCACTGCCTGAAATGCCCGCGAACATCGCCGAGCTGACCACGTTGGCATGGCCCAGACCACCGCGCAAATGGCCGACGAATGCCTGCGCCAGACGCAAGATCGCGAGGGTCACCGCGCCACCAGTCATGATCTCGGAGGCGAGGATGAAGAAGGGCACCGCCAACAGCGGGAAACTGTCCAGGCCGGCAAACATTTCCTTCACCACCACCAGATGCGGGTAATTGGAGGCAAAGGTGATAGCAAGAAACACCGAAATCGCCATCGCAAAGGCAACCGGCAGTCCAAGTGCCAGCAGCACGAACAGGGCAGGGAACAGGATCTCAGCCATTCGCACCTCCGGGCAAAGCATCCGGCCCATCGGCATCGGGGTCCAGCGACCGGTAACGTCCCGCCTCGATGAACGGGCGGGCAATCAACAGCAGATGCAGGATCAACAAGGAAAAGCCGACCGGCATTGCCGCATACACGTACAAAAAGGGCAGGCGCAGCGCGGGCGTGACCTGATACTGCATTCGCTGGGCGTATTGCCAACCGACGTGCACCATGAACGCAAAGAACAGCAACAGCATCGCAACGATCGCCGCCCTCAGCATCCGTTGCCCGGCCTGCGGCAGGCTATCCTGGAGGTTGGTGATTGCGACGTGGCCGCCGATACGCAGGATCAGCCCCGCACCAATAAATGTCAGCCAGATCATCAGGTAACGAGCCGCCTCGTCGGCCCAGGGCAGTGAATGCGAGGTGAAGTACCGCAGCGTGATGTTGCTGCCCACGATGAGTGCCATGGCCGACAGCATCAGGATCAGCACCCATCCGTTGAGCGCCACAAAGATGTTTTCCAGCTTTTTCACGACTTCCCCGCCACCGAAAAGGCGTCGGCGCCGGAGGGGCGCCGACACGCACGTATCACTTGAATGCGACGATCGCGTTCACCAGATCCTTGCCGTAGGTCTCGTAGTACCCTTCATAGGCGGCGCTGATGGACTCTTGGAACGCGGCTTTCTCGTCCATAGACAGGGCGTTGATTTCCATGCCGCGGTCCTTCAGCGTCTCGACGCCGCTGGTCTCAACATTGTCGACATAGCTACGCATTGCCTCGGAGGCCGCGGCAGCAGCCTTCTCAAAAGCGGCCTTCTGCGTCTCGTCCAGACCTTCCCAGAACGGCTTGGACACCAACAGCATGGCCGGGGAATAGACGTGACCGGACAAGGTCAGATATTTCTGCACTTCATCCAGTTTCACCGAAACGATCACCGACAGCGGGTTTTCCTGACCATCAATGACGCCCTGTTGAAGAGACGAAATCACCTCCGGCCAAGCCATCGGCGTCGGCGCGGCACCCATCGCGTTGAACGCGGCGAGATGCACCGGATTTTCCATCGTGCGCAGCTTCAGCCCCTCGGCATCGGCCGGAGTATGGATCGGGTTTCGGTTGTTGGTGATGTGGCGGAAGCCCTGTTCACCCCATGCCAATCCATGCAAGCCAACATTATCGAATTTGGCGAGGATTTCCTGACCAATCGGCCCATCCAGCACCGCGCGGGCATGCTCCAGATCGCGGAACAGGAAGGGAATGTCGAAAACGCCTGTATCCGGGACAAAATTCGCCAGGGTGCCGGACGAAACGATGGTTGCCTCGATCGTTCCGAGTTGCAGCCCCTCGATGACTTCCCGTTCACCGCCCAGACCGGAAGAGGGGAAGTGCTTGAACTCAAACGCATCTCCCGTTTCGGCCTTCAGAACCTCCTCGAACTTCTGGGCCGCGACGCCATAGTGGCTGTCAGGCGCAAGCGCATAGCCGATCTTCACTTCGGTCTGGGCAAATGCCGGCAAACCGGCGGCAATGAGCAAGCCGACCGTGGCCAGCCCGCGATACGCGAAAGTCATTGAAATCCTCCCTCTAAAGGTTGTTAATTGCTACACAAGGCAATTTTTTCTGGCAACCCCAGGGGTTGAGGCTGCCGATCCTGTTTTCAGGCCGTTTCGCCCTTGCGAAACAGCTGCACAAGTTCAGGGACATAGGCCTCGCCCTGGCCAGCTTCCACCGGCGCTTTCAGGGCCTTGGAAATACCATCGGCAACCGTTTTTCGCGCACCGGAGGCCTCGGACATCCCACGATAGTAATCGATATCTTTCAATGCGTTCGACACAAAGAAGGGCAGCCCCTCGCGGTCCTGGTCAACGATGTACGGGGCCAGCCGCTCCAGCGCGACACTCGCGCCACCGCCTTGCGCCAGAACATCGACAAACACCTGCGGATCAATCTCGGCATCCGCAGCCTGTGCCGCGGCCTCGGCCAGCAGCGTCATGAAACCCACCGACACATAGTTATGCAACAACTTGAGCCGGTGACCATGACTCAGCGGGCCAACGTGATCGACCTTTTCGGTAAAGGCAGCCAGCACCGGACGCACCTTTTCCAGCGCCTCTGTCGCACCACCGACCAGCAGGTTCAGCGTGCCTTCATGGGCGTGTTTCGCCGTGCGCGTCATTGGGGCATCGATGTAATCACCGCCTGCCTGACGAATGATATCGGCCATGCGCAGGGTCGTCTCCGGCAGCGCTGTCGAGCAATCCACCACAACGGCACCGGGCTTCAGCGCCGAGGCAACACCTTGTGACCCGGCCACGATGGCCTCGACCTGCGGTGAGCCGGTGACACAAAGGATCACGACATCCGACTTCGCCGCGACCTCGGCCGGGCTGGCGCAAGCGCTGGCACCGAGGCCAAGGATTTCCTCCGTTGGCTGGTTGCCGGGGTGATCGAGGAAGCTCAGGCTGAAACCGCCCTTCAAAAGGACGTTGCGGGCGATACCATGCCCCATAAGGCCAACGCCGATGATACCTACATGCATTTTATGCTCTTTCCGTCTTATCGTGGGCGCGCTCGAAGCCAGACCTCAGTCTGCGTTGATCCAGATCGCCTTGGTGTCGAGGTATTCTTCCATGTGCTCGGTGCCGCCTTCCCGGCCATAGCCCGACATTTTGACACCACCAAAAGGCACGGCAGGGTCGATTGCATGGTACATGTTCACCCACACCGAGCCCGCTTTCAGACGGTGGGCAAGCTTGTGCGCCGTGCCCAGATGTGTCGAGAAGACACCTGCAGCCAAGCCATATGGTGTCGCGTTGGCGCGCTTGACGACCTCGTCGAGGCTGTCAAAGGGCAGGGCCGAAATCACCGGTCCGAAGATCTCCTCTCGGGCAACGCTCATGTCGTCGGTCACGTTACCCAGAACGGTAGGCTGGAAGAAGTGCCCGCCCTGCAGCTCTGGCCCGTCGGCACGGGCTCCCCCCGTCAGAACCGTGGCCCCCTCCTGGGGGCCTGCCGCCAGATAGCCGGCGATGCGTTCTGCCTGGCGGGCGGAAATGATAGGTCCGATGTCGGTATCTTCCTCGATGCCATGACCAATCCGCAAGGACGCGGCATAGTCGGCAACCCGGCGCAAAAACTCGTCGTGGATCTCGCGGGCGACGAACAGCCGCGAGCCTGCAATACAAATCTGCCCCGAGTTGGCGAAAACGGCCATCGCGGCCACCGGCACGGCCTTTTCGATGTCAGCGTCCCGGCAAACGATCACCGGCGACTTGCCGCCAAGCTCCAACGACACCCGCTTGAGGTTGCCAGTGGCTGCGCGAGCGATCGCCTGGCCAGTTGCGGTCGACCCCGTAAAGACGATTTTGTCCACTCCGGGATGTTCCGCTAGGGCCGCGCCGGCCTCGCTGCCCGTACCGGTCACGATATTCAGAACGCCGTCCGGCAGCCCGGCTTCCTGCATGATGCGTGCAATCATCAGAACAGTCAGCGAAGCTTCCTCGGACGGCTTCAAAACGATGGTGCAGCCCGTGGCAATCGCAGGCGCAATCTTCCACACCGACCCCGCAATCGGTGCGTTCCAGGGAATGATGGCCCCGACGACACCAATCGGTTCGCGCACCGTCTGCGAATAGATCTCACCCGGGAAGGAGTTGGGAATCGTGGCTCCATGGATCGCCACTGCCTGACCGGCATAGAAACGCAACATGCCCAGCACGCGACGGCTGTTGGCGAGGGTGCGTTGAATGGGCATCCCCATGTCGAGTGTATCGGACAGGCACAGGGTCTCCCATTCGGCCTCGAAACGCTCCGCTATGCGAAGCAACAAGGCCTGACGCTCAAAAGGTGTCCATTTCGACCAAGGCCCCTCAAATGCCTTGCGGGCAGCCGCCACCGCCGCGTCAATGTCTTCACGGCCGCCACGCGGGACGGTTGCAAGCAGACTGCCATCGGCCGGGTTGCGGGCCTCGATCACTTCGCCGGAGCGCGCTTCGCACCACTGACCGTCGATGAACATCCGGCGAAATTCGCCCTTGTAGAGACCAGCCGCGGCTGAATTCCAGTCCTTCATTGCGTGTAACCCTGTCTGATACTGTTGTGCGTTGGCTTCCGAAAAGGCCGCGCTCGGCGCCGGATTGGACGCCACGACGTTGTACTACGATAGGTTGCGGCATTACAAGTTAGTATACATGCTAATTACCATTCGCTCGACGGCCGCCAAGTGTGATCACACTGGTCCCGGCAACCGTTGTGGCTGCTACACCACGTAAAATGTGCCGCGAGCAGATAACCCCAGGCTGCGACTTAGCGCACCGGTGGTCACAGAATAATAACATAACCATGATTATAGGGGTGCGAGAATATCCCGCCGCGCGTTCCACTCAACGCCGCCTCTTGTCCGAATGCAACAAGGCGCCTTTCGAATGGAGACGGAATGGAAGCCGTTTACAGCCAACTGGGTCTGCGGGGCCGCGAAAACCGTGTCACGCTCGGTCTCGCGGCTCCAGTTTTGTCAGACCTGCCCCGGCAACCACAACACGATGGCCGGGAAGGCAACCAGCAGTGCGATCGTGATTGCGTCAGCGATGAAGAACGGCGTGACCCCCTTGAACACGTCCTGCACGCTCAGATCGTCGCGCACGCCGGCGACCACAAAGCAGTTGAGGCCAATCGGCGGGGTAATCAGGCAGAACTCTGCCATCTTGACCACCAGGATGCCGAACCAGATGGCACACATCGGCCCCGACATGCCAAAGGTGCTGTCGGCCGCTGATACCGCTTCGCCGCCGTTCAGGGCCATGACGGCAGGATAGACCACGGGCAACGTCAACAGCAGCATGCCGATCGCATCCATGAACATGCCAAGCACCGCGTAGGCCAGGAGGATGCAGATCAGGATCAGCATGGGGCTCATCTCCAGCGAGGTGATCCAGTCGGCAAATGCTCCGGGCAGATCGGCAAAGCCAAGGAAGCGCACGTAGATCAGCACCCCCCAGATGATGGTGAAGATCATCACGCTCAGCTTGGCGGTTTCGAGCAGCGCATCCTTCAACTCGCGCCAGCGCATGCCGTGACGCAGTGCCATCAGGAAAACCACGAAGGCCCCGATTGCGCCGCCTTCGGTCGGGGTACCCCAAGCGTCGCCCCCGAAGGGGTTGTAAACAAAGAAAATGATGGTCACGACAACGAACAGGATCGGCAAGGCTTGCGGCAAGGCGGCAAAGCGCTGACGCCAGGTGAAGCCGGTGACGCGGGGACCGAAGTCCTTGATGACCATCGCCATGCCAACAATCAGCGCGCCGTAAATCAGCGCGGAGAAGGCGCCGGGAATAAAACCGGCCAACAAGAGCTTGCCCACGTCCTGCTCGACGATGATCGCATAGATCACCAGGATCGCGGAGGGCGGGATCAGTGACGCCAGCGTGCCGCCAGCAGCCACCACACCAGCTGCAAAACGCTTGTCATAGCCAATCTGCAGCATTTCCGGGATGGCGATACGGGCAAACACGGCCGAGGTGGCAACAGACGCGCCGGACACGGCGGCAAAGCCCGCTGTGGCAAAAACGGTCGACACCGCCAATCCGCCGGGGACCCAGGCCAACCAGCGTTTGGCGGCCTCGAACAAGGCACGGGTCAGCCCTGCGTAGTAGGCAAGATAGCCAATCAGGATGAACGTCGGGATCAGCGACAGCGCCTGGCTGGAAACCTTGGAATGCGGCACCTGCCCTGCGGTCTTGACCGCGATGGTGAGCGCCTTGCCAAAGCGGGCCGGATCGTAGCCAAACTTGGCCCAGAAGATCCAGATCAGGCCAACCATCCCTGCGGCAGCCGCGGCAAATGCCACCCGCATACCAAGGACCACCATTACCAAAAGCCCGGCAGAGACGATCAGGCCAATTTCAATCGGTTCCATGTCAGATGTTCCTCAGGTGTCGTGGCCGGAGACGTGTTCCGCCTCCATCGCGGCCTGGGTGGCGGCGTCGGCAATCATCGGGACAGCAACAGGCTGATCTGTGCCGCTGCGAAACGCTGCACCATAGGCCCACAGCTGCAGGCACAGACGCAGGCACAGCACACTGAAGGCAACCGGCGCCAGCAGCTTGGCCGGCCACAGCGGCAGCGAGATATCCATTGAGCTGTCGGCGCTCCACCACGGCGCGGCAAAATCGAAGCTGCGTTCGAAATGCGCCCAGGAGCCCCAGACCATCAGCAGCATGAGCAACAGCACGGCGGCAGTGGTGATGAATTCAGCCAGATAAAGCGCCCGGCCCTTCAAGGCACCTACCACCATGTCCATGCGGATATGGCCGCCGTCACGTTGCGTGAAAGAGATCCCCATGAAGGCGATCAACGGCATCGCCTGCTCGATCCAGTCGACGTAGCCCGGCAACGGGCTGTTGAACAGGTTACGCCCGCCAACGGACCCGACGGCCAGTAGCATCAGCGAAAACACCGCCAAGCCACTGAGCAGGGCAAGGGGCTTTTCCAAACGGTAGAGCTTTTGGTCGAGTGAACTGAGACGGCTGTCATCAGTCAGCACAAGGGATGCGCCAGCCATGGCGTGCCTCCATCATTTTTTCAGGAAAGCAGAAACAGCCCCGCAGCCGAAGGCTACGGGGCACGGCAGGATCAGCTGCCTTCGGCAATCAGGCCTGTCACCAGGTCATAGAGTTCCTGGGCGGGGATGCCGCGAGCCGCGTTTTCCGCGATCCAGGCTTCAGCCGCGGGCGCTGCCGCTGCGTCTTTGAAGGCGGCGAGTTCCTCAGCCGAGAACGTTACCTGTTCGATACCGGCGGCCTCCAGTGCAGGCTCCCAGGCATCCAACGTCTTGGACTTGTAGAAGTCGACATAGTGCTGCAGCGCTTCGTCCACCGATTCCATCAGCGCCGTGCGATGGTCGTCAGGCAGGCTGTCGAGAGCATCTGTGTTGACAACCACCGGGCAATTTACCGTTCCGGGGTTCAGGTTTGTGGTCCACCACGCCCCGTTTTCGAGGGTTCCAAAAGACATGTGCGCGTGCGGCGCAAAGGCAACCGCCTTGACGATACCGCTGTCCATTGCCTGACGTACCTCGGTGGCCGACATCGAGGTGGGAACGGCGCCAACCGCCTCCATCGCCTTGCCGATACCGCCGGTGGCGCGCACGGTCAGCCCCTCGAAATCCTTCAACGTCGCAGGGACGTCACCGGTGCCGACCAGGTTGTACTGCGGCAATGGCGACGGCATCAGCAAGGTCGCGTTCCAGCGCGCCAGATCCTTTTGCACCGCCGGGTGTTGATACAGGGCCTGCGAGACCGCGATCTCCTGCTCCAGTGAGCTGACGCCCAGGAACGGCAGTTCCAGAACGGTAATGGTGGGGTTCTTGTCCCGGTGATAGCCCGCACAGAACTGCGCCATTTCAAACGCGCCGATCGAGATCCCGTCGAGGTTCTCCTTGTTCTTGGACAGACCGCCATAGCTGATGGTCAGGGTGAACTCGCCGCCGGTCTTCTCTTCGACCAGTTCCGCCAGTTTCTCGACGTGTTCAGTAAAGGCCCGGCGTTTGCCCCACAGCGAGACATTCCATTCGGTGGCCAAGGCTTCGGTTGCAAAGGTCGTGGTGAGGGCGGCAAGAGCGGCCCCTTTGAGGTAGTTGCGCACGGATGCTCCTCCCAGATGCATACGGAAATGATTGGGGGAATATTCCAGAAGGTTATGCCGCTGCCTATGAAGGAAAATGCGCGCGTCTCCGCAACCATCCTGCGGATTTCCGCAGGGCGACAGTCAGAGTAAAGCGCTTTTGTCGAGGCCCAGTTTGACGATCTTCTCGTTCAACGTCCGCCGACCAATTCCCAGCGCCTCGGCTGCCGCATCCATGCGCCCTTCATGCGCCTTGATCGCCTTTCCGATCAATTCGCGCTCAAAGGCCGCCACCGCCTCACGCAAGGTATCGGGTACATCATCCGGATGCTGATCGATCCGGATTGCCGACGCCATGCTGCCACCGCCCCTTCGCGCCGCGAGCACCCGGCGCTCGCAGATGCTGCGAAGCTCGCGCACGTTGCCGGGCCATTCATGGGCCAGCAGGACCGCGAGGTCATCCTGGGTGATCTCGGGAACGGCGGTTTCGTAGAGCATTGCAAACTTCTCGAGGAAATAGGTTGTCAGCAACGTCAAATCATCGCGGCGCTGGCGCAGTGGTGGCAGGGTCAGCACCATCGTGTTGAGCCGGAACAGCAGGTCCTTGCGCAGCCGCCCCTCTGTCACTGCGAGGTCAACATCCTCGTTGGTAGCGGTGACCACGCGAAAATTCACGGGCACCGGCATCTGGCCGCCGACCGGCAAGATCTGCTTGTCCTCGATCACCCGCAGCAACTTGGCCTGCACGTCCAACGGGCAGGAGCATATCTCGTCCAGAAACAACGTACCGCCGGAAGCCGCCAGCAACCGTCCGCCGGGCCCGCCATCGACGCCGAACATTTCCGCCTCGAAGGTGCCGGCTGACAGGGCCGCGCAATTCAGTGCCAGAAACGGGGCATCGGCGTTGGGGCCCAGATCATGAAGCGCTCGCGCTGCAAGCTCCTTGCCGGTCCCCGTCTCTCCGATGATCAGGACCGCGGTGCCGGTGTCCGCAAGGTCCAGAATATCCTGCCGCAGCTGCACGACCGGCGCGGACTGCCCCAACAACACCCGATCAAGCCCCGACAGTTCGAACAGGCGCGCCTTCAGCCGGGCATTGCTTTGCTGCATCCGGTGCTGTTCCGCGGCATGGCGCAGGATGGCCAGCAGGCGACGTGGTTCATAGGGTTTCTCAACGAAACTATAGGCTCCATCCTGCATCGCCTTGACCGCCATGGGAATGTCGCCATGAGCAGAAATCAGCACCAGAGGCGGCGCCTCGGGTGGCAGAACATCCAGCAGCTCAAGCCCGGACATGCCGGGCATGCGCACGTCGGACAAAATGACGTCGGGGCTCAAGGCATCCAGTCTTTCGAGCCCTGCCGAGGCCCGGGCAACCGTTGTGACCTGCCAGCCCGCGGCCTCAAGCAGTTCGGCCAGCGACTGCCGCATGGACCGGTCGTCGTCAATCACCAGAATGCTGAAGGGCCTCGAGCCGTTCATAGTTGGTCGTCCTTCGCTGATGTGGCCGGGAAGGCGACGCGGAATACCGCACCGCCGGTGTCCCTGTTGCGGCCCGTCATGGTTCCACCGTGGTCCTGCACGATACCGGCTGAAATCGCCAAGCCCAAGCCCATGCCGCGACCGCTTTCGCGGGTGGTGACGAAGGGTTCCTGCAATTCCGCCAATGTCGCTTCGCCCAATCCGTGGCCGTTGTCCCGGATTTCGAACCAGATGCCGTCCCCCCCAGCCCCGGTCTCGACCTCGATCAGCGGGGCCGCGTGGTCTTCGCTGGCGTCGATGGCATTGCGCAGCAAATTGGTCATGACCTGTTCGATCCGCAAACGGCTGCCCTGAACGCCACCAAGATCAGGGCAGAGATCAAGTCGCAACTCGGCGTTGGCAGCTTCAAGGTTGGGCGCCACCAAAGCCGCTGCGTCGCGCAGCGCTGCGTTGAGATCAACAACCGCCAAAGCTTCAGCATCCGGGGTCGCAAAGAACTTGAGTTGCCGGGTGATGCCCTCCATCCGGTCCACCAGGGCACCGATCCGCACCGACAGTTTGGCCGTATCGATTGGCGCCATCTCGGCTGCCACGAGATGGTTTCGCATGGCCGCAATCGGCTGCCCCAGCTCATGCGTCACCGAGGCAGCCAAACGCCCCAACGCGGCCAGACGACTGGCGCGCTCCAATTCTTCCTGAGTACGTTTCAGGCGCTGCTCCGCTGCGCGCCGTTCCTCGATCTCGCTCGCCAGTCTCTCATTGGCGCGGCGCAGCTCTGCCTCCTCCCGCTCGGAGCGTGCCAGCGCGGCACTGATCCGACGGGCCCGCTGAACCTGAAACAGGATCAGCGCCAGGCCCGCCGCGCAACCGACCAGCAAGGTCAGCAACCAGCTGCGGGCGACCGCACGATCATCACTGGCGAAATAGTGAAGTGTCCAGTCATGGGGGGGAATGGCTGCCGTGAGGTGCAATTGCTCTCGGCCCGTTATCACCGCGCGCTGATCGACGCCCGGCCGCCAGTCCATCGGCTCCAGGCTACGGCCGGGAAACTGTCGGGCGTCTATGATCCGGCGGCGCTGGCCGTCGGATAGCGGGAACAACACCCGATAGCGCCAGTCGGGTTCCGAGGCGAGCAGCACGACACCATCCTCATTGGCCAATAAAACCTGTTCGCCCGACTTGCGCCAACTCTGTTCCAGTCGGGCAAAACTGATCTTGATGGCGATGACGCCAACTGGTTTCCCATCTGCCCCGAGCACTGCATCGGCAATGAAATAGCCCGGCAGCCCGGTCGTGGTCCCGATTGCGAAAAACCGCCCTTGTCGTCCGCCCAAGGCTTGCTGAAAGTAAGGGCGGAAGCCGTAATTGTGCCCGAGAAAGCTGTCTGGTCGGCCGTGATTTGACGTGGCGATGGTCGATCCCGCCACATCCATGAGGTAGATGGCATCGAGCCCGGCCTTGTCCGCAAAGCGCCGCAGACGTTCATTCAGGACAACAGTATTTCCACCTTCGGCCGTCGCCAGAACGGCAGCATCCTGCGCGAGTACATAGGTAAGGTGCGAAAACCGGTCCAGTTCCGCCATGACGCTGCTTTGATACAGAGACAGCCGTCCTTCCGCCTTGGCCCGCTCCTCCGAAAGGAAATACACCTCCGAGGCCTTGAAGACCGCAACAGCCAGGACGATCGCGGCAAGAAGAGGTATCAGAAAAGGCAGCCTGCGCCGAAACGGCAATGGCTGTAGGCCACGCCCTGCCACCAGCCGCGGCTTTGGGGACTGATGTCGACTATCCGTGATCATCGAACCGTCAGCCGCCCAAGGGCCGGGGACCGCAGCAATGTCCTGCGCTGCTACGGTGCATCATGAGGCCGCCTGAAAATGGGACGCGGGTACCTTTATGTCCCAGTCAATACCGCTGCCATCCACGACATAAGAAACCGGAGCATCCAGCACCGTAGCGGCATAATTCGTTAACACCGAATGTCCGAACCCCGTTCTGGACGGGGTGCCATCAATGCTGATCCCGGTTTCCCGCCACTGGAACTGTAATTCGCCACTGCCGCGGTCAACGTCCCAAGATATCGACACCCGCCCCTGCCTCTGCTGCAATACGCCGTACTTGGCAGAATTCGTGGCCAACTCATGTATGGCCATGCCGATGGTCTGAACGGCTTCCGGCTGCAAATCCACATCCGGCCCCGAAATCAGGATATGTTGGTCAGCCTCAACCATCGTGAAGGGTTCCAGATGCTCAGCAACCAATTGGCGGAGCGAAACGCTCGTCCATGCGTTATTGACCAGCAGATCCGTCGATTTTGCCAGTGAGGCGAGCCGTGCCCCGAAGCTCCGGTTGAAATCCTGAAGCGTCTCCGCCGTGCGCGCGGTCTGGCGCTGGATCGCGGATACCACGCTCAACATGTTCTTGGCGCGGTGGATGACTTCCCGGGCGATCAGATCCCTGGCGCGTTCCGCATTGCGCACCTCCGTCACATCGCGGTGAATGTTCGAAATCGCGATGACCTCACCGTCCACGTTGCGGATCGGAGCGCAGCTGATCCAGACTTCCCGCTCCGTTCCATCCTTCGCGATCCGCGTTGCTTCGAAATCACGCAACCTGCCCGCGATGATCTCGTCGCGATAACTGGCGACCCGTTTCGGCCAGCCCTCGGGATAAAGCGTTTCAAGAGACCGCCCGAGAATTTCGGACTTTTCGTAGCCATAAAGACGTTCCGCCGAGGGATTCCACGTGATGATATTGCCGTCCAGATCATAACTGATCACCGCATCGCTGGTGGAAGCGATCAACGCGGCCATCGCGTTGGAATTGATATAGCCCTGCTCAACCTCCTCCCGCTGGACATGGCGCTTGCTGACATTTCGGTGCTGAACGATCAGGAAACGTTCCTTGCCTCGGAGATACCGGTTTACGGTCAGATCGAACCAGCGTTTCTCGGTCGGGCTGTCGCAGGGGTATTCACACCGGAAGGTCTCGCCGGTTGCAAGCACCGCGGTGAGCCCGTCCGCCACGATCCCCGCGGTAGCGCTCGATGATCCGCAAGCCGATGTGCAAACCGCGAAATAGTTGCTCCCGACCGAGCACCGTTCTGGATTTCCACCGTTTTCCACCCGAAACTTCTCCCAGGCAGCATTCGCGGCGATTATGTGGCCCGAGGCGTCGAGAACGGCGATTTCGTCATCCAAGGCATTCAGGACGCCCAGTATGTCGGACACGTCGTTAGCCACTAAGGCAGTTTGCATCTAATTATTCCTTGGATTGCGCCGCTTCACCGGACGCGAGTGTGCTGAAGCTAGAATGCAGAGCCTAGATGAGAAGCAGCGAACATGCAATTTCCTGCGCCTCGCGAGCCCGCGCGGCGACGCCGTGTCTTGCCCCGCCCTGCCCGCCTGACAAAGGCAAATGGTGACCGGACATGCGCCTTGGCAACTGTCGCTTCCGCACCCGCTGCGATCGGACGGGAACGCCTGAGCGGAGACGCAATGAGCGGATTTCCGTTACCCGACGGAATGACGATGCTTCTGCTCGTGACAAATGTCGCGTGAGAACATATATAGAACAAATGGCACGACAGACCCTGAAACAGAAACTGGAAATTCTCAGCGATGCGGCAAAATATGACGCCTCTTGCGCGTCATCCGGATCGACCAAGCGCCATTCCCGCGATGGCAAGGGGCTGGGGTCCAACGAAGGCAGCGGAATCTGCCATGCCTATGCGCCTGACGGCCGCTGTATCAGCCTGCTCAAGATCCTGATGACCAATTTCTGCATCTATGATTGCAGCTATTGCATAAACCGTGCCTCCTCCAACGTGCCCCGCGCCCGGTTCACCGTCGACGAGGTGGTGCGGCTCACGATAGAATTCTATCGGCGCAATTACATCGAAGGGCTGTTCCTGTCATCGGGCGTCATCCGCTCACCCGACGCGACGATGTCCGACATGGTGCAGATCGCTCGCAAACTGCGTCACGAGGAGAACTTTCGCGGCTACATACACCTCAAGACGATCCCCGACGCCGCGCCCGAGCTGATCAAGGAAGCGGGGTTGCTGGCCGACCGTTTGTCGATCAACGTCGAACTGCCCACGGATCAGGCGGTGCAGCAATATGCGCCAGAAAAGAAGCCGGAACAGATCCGCCGGGCGATGGCCAATGTGCGCATGACAAAGGAGGCCGGCAAGGACAAGTCGTTTACCGGCAAGCGCCCGCCCCGCTTTGCCCCCGCCGGACAGTCCACGCAGATGATCATCGGGGCCGACGGCTCCAACGATGCGACGGTGCTGGGGCAATCGACCCGACTTTACTCCAGCTACAAACTCAAGCGCGTCTACTACTCTGCCTTCTCGCCTATTCCCGACAGCTCTGCCAAGCTGCCGCTGATCCGGCCACCGTTGCAACGCGAACATCGCCTGTACCAGGCAGACTGGCTGCTGCGCTTTTACGATTTTCAGTTGGACGAGATCACGTCCGTCACACGGGACGGCAACCTGGATCTGGAGATCGACCCAAAGCTGGCTTGGGCCCTCGCGCACCGGGCAGTGTTTCCACTGGACGTCAACCGCGCCAGCCGCGAGATGCTGTTGCGGGTGCCGGGCTTCGGCGTCAGAACCGTCAACCGGATCCTCGCCAGCCGCCGCCACCGGACCCTCCGCTACGAAGACCTCCTGCGTATGGGGGCACAGATGAAGAAGGCCCGGGCCTTCATCACCGCAGGGGGCTGGACACCGGGAGCCTTGACCGACAGTGCGGATCTGCGCGCACGCTTTGCCCCGCCACCCGAACAATTGGCCCTGTTCTGATGCATCGGGTTACCCTGCCCCCTATCGGCACCTTCCGCGCATGGCGCGAGGCCGCCCGCAGTTTTCTCGCAGGGAACGTCCCGCCTGAGCAAATCCTTTGGGGCGATCATGCAACCGCCCCCGACCTGTTCAGCGACGACAGCCCATCGACGGACGGTGGCGCGGTATCGGTACCGCGCAGTTTCATTCAAATGGCCGAAACGGTTGTCTGGCACAGTGATCCGGAACGCTTTGCCTTCCTCTATGCCTTCCTGTGGCGGCTGAGAGAAACACCACACCAAAACCTGATGGCCGATCGGGGTGACCGCGATCTGGCAAGATTGCGCCGGATGGAGAAAAACGTGCGCCGGTGTCAGCACAAGATGAAGGCCTTTGTCCGCTTTCGCGAAATTGGCAGTGCAGGCGCGGCACGCCGCAGTTTTGCAGCCTGGTTCGAGCCAACCCATCACACTGTCGAGCCGACAGCGGATTTTTTCGTGCGCCGCTTCGCCGATATGGATTGGCGCATCCTGACGCCTGATGTGTCGGCTGTATTCGAGCAGGGCAAACTGTCGTTTTCCGAGGGGCACGCCAAGCCTGATCTGCCAGAGGATGCCAGTGAGGCACTGTGGATCACCTACTTCCAGAACATCTTCAATCCTGCGCGCCTCAAGGTGCAGGCAATGCAATCGGAAATGCCCAAGAAATATTGGAAAAACCTCCCCGAGGCCGCGTATATTCCGCAGATGATCGCCGATGCGCCGATGCGTGCCCGCGCCATGGCAGAGGCAGCGCCGACCCTGCCCCCTGCCCGCGTCGAACAGCTCAAGGCGCAATTGGCGTCCTGCAAATCTGCCTGGAGCGGACCCTCGGAAGCCTTGCCAAAGGCAATCCGAAGCTGCACGCGCTGCCCCCTGCATTGCAACGCAACGCAAGCCGTGCTCGGAGAAGGACCAGCCCAAGCCAACCTTATGATCGTGGGTGAACAGCCCGGCGAGATGGAGGATCTGAGTGGACGTCCGTTTGTAGGACCAGCGGGCCAGCTCTTCGACCAGGCCGCCGCCAAGGCCGGACTGGACCGCGAGACGGCTTATGTCACCAATGCTGTGAAGCATTTCAAGTTCTCTGTCCGCGGCAAGATGCGCATCCATCAACGGCCGGGTGTCGCCGAAATCGAACATTGTCGCTGGTGGCTTGATGCCGAAATCGCAACCGTTCGCCCCAAATTGATCTTGGCCTTGGGCGCCACCGCCGCGCGCAGCTTGACGGGGAAGGAAACCGGTCTTCACGCCCGGCGCGGCACCATCGAAACAGGCAGAGCGGGTCTGCCGGTCCTGATCACCTTTCACCCCGCCTACCTGTTACGGCTGTCAGAACCGGAGGTCCGCAAGCAGGCTGAAGCGCAATTCACGCAGGATCTGGCGTTGGCGGCGACCTTTGTCGCGCCGGACAAGGCCCCGGCACATAGCGATCATCTGCAAGCCCCATCCCAGGAGGCTCCGATCCCGAGACCGCGCGCACCCTGACACGTTGCGATCACGTGGCGCTCAGCAGCCAATCATAGACCAGCCGCGCCCGTTGCGAGGCATGGGGGGCCAACCTGATGTAGAAATTTTCCACCGTTTCGACACGGTCCGGCAGCAAAGGCACCAGCTCACCGCTCTCAAGATAGGTTTCGGTCAAGCCGACCCAGCCCAGAACCGCCCCCATGTCATCGCGCGCCGCCTGCAGGGCAATCACGTAATTGTTGACGCTGTGACTGTGCTTCACGGGCCCAGCGTACCCGAGATTTCGAAACCAGCCGGTCCAGTCGGTCCAGCCAGCCCCCGCGGATTCAAAATGTATCAGCGGCAGCTTTGCAAGATCCGCAGCCTGCTTGACCGGGTGCAGTTCGGCGAACCGCGGACTGCCGAGCGCCATGATCCGGTCATGAAACAAGGTGCTGCAATGGCCGGACTCACGCGGCTTGATACCGTAGTGAATACTGAGGTCGCAATCTTCCGCGCTTTGCTCGGTATCACTGACAATCTGGGCAACCGAGATATCGCCGTGTGATTTCCAAAACTGCGCAAGCTTGGGTGTCAGCCAGAGCGAACTGACCGCCGTGGTCACCCGTATCGTGACCGAGGCCCGGTGCGACCTCTGTCTGAGCTGGTCCACCGCATCTCCCATGGCTTCAAAGCCGCGTTGCAGCGCAACCAGCAAGTAGGCTCCCGTTTCCGTCAGCTCCACGCCACGATGGTGACGCCGAAACAACGGACATCGCAATTCGGCTTCCAGGGCCTTCACCTGATGGCTGATCGCCGCCGGGGTGACATTCAGTTCCCGCGCGGCAGCCTTGAAGCCGACATGGCGTGCCGCGGCCTCGAACGCGACAAGGCTATTCATCGGGGGAAGGTCGTAAGGTCGTTTGGCCAAGAATTCCTCATTCACGTTCGATCAACCGCACCACTATAGCGCAATTCTGACCGCTTTCGGACATTTTCAGATTACTTCATCTAAGCCTAGGTGAATTTTTCTGTCATTGCCGCCAATCGCGATTGTCCGCACGCTTCTTGCAACGGGAAAACGCAGTGCCCGCTGAAGCCCACTATTGAAAGGAGCGCGCCATGACCGAGGTTTCCACGACAAGAGCGCGCGGCCGACGCAGCCGCCCACATACCCGCCGCGACAGCGCTCCAGGTCAAAACCCGCATCTGCGCGTCCCCTTCATCACCCGCCGGATTCCCCCCTATGACCTTTTGGACGAAGAGGCACTCGTCAGAATCGAACAGGCCGCCGACCGTATTCTGGCCGAGATCGGCATGGAGTTTCGCGAAGACCCCGAAACGGTCGAGCTTTTCCGCCAAGCCGGTGGCAAGGTCCGCCAGGTATCGCCGGAAACCTGGAACATCACGTTTGAACCCGGCATGATCCGCGAAATCTTGCGAACTGCACCCTCACGGTTCACCCAGCACGCCCGCAATCCCGCGAATTCGGTCGAAATTGGCGGCGACGCGATGGTCTTTGCGCCCTCTTATGGGTCCCCCTTCGTGATGGATCTGGACAAGGGGCGGCGCTACGGCACGATCGAGGATTTCCAGAACCTGGTGAAGTTGGCGCAATCCTCGCCTTGGCTCCACCATTCTGGCGGGACGATCTGCGAACCGACGGACATTCCGGTCAACAAGCGTCATCTCGACATGGTCTACGCCCACATGCGGTACAGTGACCGCGCCTTTCTTGGCTCCATCACCGCACCGGAGCGCGCAAGGGACAGCATTGAAATGTGCCGCATCCTGTTCGGACCAGATTTCGTTGAACAGAACTGCGTCATTCTTGGGAACTTCAACACGACATCGCCACTGGTGCTTGACGGCATCACCACGCGCGGAATTCGCGAGTACGCCAGCGCCGGTCAAGGATCAATCCACTTGCCGTTCCTGCTTGGCGGTGCGGTATCGCCGCTGACAATGGCCGGGGCGATCGCCCAATGTCTCGCTGAATCAATGACCTCCTGCGCGCTCACCCAACTGGTTCGCCCCGGCGCACCAGCGGTGCTGGCCGGCTTTCTTTCCTCCATGTCTCTGCGCTCGGGCTCACCCACTTTCGGCACACCGGAACCGGCCCTTGGATCACTGGTCATGGGGCAGCTCGCCCGGCGGCTCGAGATGCCGCTGCGGTGTGCAGGCAATTTCAGCACCTCGAAACAACCCGATGCGCAGGCCATGCAGCAATCGATGATGTCGATGATGTCAGCGATACAGGGGGGCGCGAACTACATCCTGCATTCGGCAGGCTTTCTCGACGGTCTGCTCTCCATGTCCTACGAAAAATTCGTGATGGACACGGACATGTGCGGCGCTCTGCATGCCTATCTGAGAGGAATAGAGGTGACCGACGACACTCTCGGCGTGGAGGCGTTGGCCGAAAAGGGGCCCGGTGAACATCTGTTTGGCACCGAGCACACGCTGCGTCACTATCAATCCGCCTATTGGGACAGCGCCCTGAACGATGACCAGCCGTTCGAGAGCTGGGAAGAACAGGGAAGTATTGACGCCGCACAGCGCGCGAACACGCGCTGGAAGTCCATTCTGGACCAGTATGAAGCCCCGCCGATGAATGCAGACACGGACGAGGCTTTGCAGGATTTCATTGCCCGCAAGAAAGCCTCGATGAAGGATGCCTGGTACTGAAACCGCCCTCCTCAATCGCCGGCAAAGCACAACTCAAGGAAAGACCAATGTCCAAGGACCCGCTTTTGCAGCCCTTCCAGCTGAAACACCTGACGCTGAAAAACCGGATCATGACCACCAGTCACGAACCGGCTTATCCGGAAGACGGCATGCCGAAGGAACGCTATGCTGCCTACCACGCGGAACGGGCCAAGGCGGGTGTTGCCCTTGCCATGACAGCCGGCTCCGCCGCCGTCAGCAAAGACAGCCCGCCGGTCTTTAACAACATCCTCGCCTACCGAGATGAGGTGGTGCCGTGGATCAAGAAGCTGACCGACGCCTGCCACGAACACGGCTGCGCGGTGATGATTCAGCTGACCCACCTTGGCCGCCGCACCAACTGGAACAAGGGCGACTGGCTTCCTTCCGTCAGTTCTTCCAAACATCGCGAACCGGCCCACAAGGCATTTCCAAAGCTGGCCGAAGATTGGGATATCGAGCGGATCATCTCGGACTTTGCCGACGCTTCCGAACGCATGAAGGAAGGCGGCATGGACGGTATCGAATTGCAGGTCTACGGGCATCTGCTTGACCAGTTCTGGTCACCGCTGACCAATGATCTGGATGGGCCTTATGGCGGGCAGAACCTGGAGAGCCGTCTGAAACTTCCGTTCGAGGTGCTGCGGGGAATCCGCAAACGCGTCGGCGATGATTTCATCGTTGGCCTGCGCTACACCGCGGACGAGGCCGAGGCAGGCGGGATCACGCCCGAAGAAGGCCTCGAGATTTCCAAACGTCTCGCCGACAGCGGCATGGTCGACTTCTTGAATGTGATCCGCGGGCGTATTCACACCGACCCCGCCATGACCGACGTGATCCCCGTCCAGGGTATGAAGAATGCGCCGCACCTCGATTTCGCCGGCGCGGTGAAGGAGGCGACCGGGATGCCCACCTTCCACGCCGCCAAGATTCCGGACGTACCCACCGCACGCCATGCGGTGCAGGCAGGTTTGCTTGACATGGTCGGCATGACGCGCGCCCATATGGCCGACCCCCATATCGTGCGGAAGATCACCGAAGGCCGTGAGGATGACATCCGCCCCTGCGTTGGCGCGACCTACTGTCTCGACAGGATCTATCAGGCGGGCGACGCGCTGTGCATTCATAACGCGGCAACCGGGCGCGAGCTGACCATGCCGCATGATTTGACCACCGCGGAGCAGAAAAAGAAGGTTGTGATCGTTGGGGCTGGACCGGGCGGACTCGAGGCGGCGCGTGTGGCCGCCGAACGCGGTCACGAGGTGACGGTCTTCGAGGCCCAACCCGACCCCGGCGGACAAGTACGCCTGACCGCGCTGAGCCCGCGCCGACGGGAAATGATCTCAATCATCGACTGGCGCATGGCACAATGCGCGGCACGGGATGTCGAATTCCGGTTCAACACCTGGGCAGAGGCAGAGGACGTGACCGCGCTGGACCCTGATGTGGTAATCGTTGCAACAGGCGGCTTGCCCAACACGGAACTGTTTGAAAGCGGACGGCAACAGGACCTCGTGGTGACCAGCTGGGACCTGATCTCAGGCGACGTGAAACCGGGGCAGAACGTGCTGATCTATGACGAAAGCGGCGATCACCCCGGCTTGCAAGCAGCAGAAGTGGCAGCCAATGCCGGTGCATCGGTCGAGGTTATGACACCAGACCGGGTCTTTGCGCCGGACATCATGGCGATGAACCTCGTACCTTACATGCGCGCCCTACAGGACAAGGACGTGACCTTCACCGTGACCCGCCGACTGCTTGACGTCAGCCGCGACGGGAACCTGCTGAAGGCAACGATCGGCACCGACTACAGCGACTTCACGTCGGAAAAGAGCTACGATCAGATTGTGGTGAACTATGGCACGCTGCCGCTTGATGACCTCTATTTCGACCTCAAGCCCCTGTCCGTCAACGGAGGAGCCGTCGACTACGATGCGCTGATCGAAGGGCGTCCTCAGACCGTGCAACGCAACCCCGGCGGCTCGTTCCAGCTATTCCGCATCGGCGACGCCGTCAGCGCCCGCAACACCCACGCAGCGATTTACGACGCGCTGCGCCTGGTGAAGGATATCTGACCCTCCTGTATCCGCACTTTGCTCTCGTAAGGTAGGTTAGCAAGGAACGAATATGGAGTTAGTCGCAGGCCGCTGTCACGATGATCTCGACCTTCAGATCGGGGCGCGCAAGCCGGGCTTCGCCACAGGCGCGGGCGGGGGCATGGCCTTCCGGCACCCATGCGTCCCAGACCTCGTTCATCTCGTCGAAGTCCTTCATGTCGGCGAGCCACACGATTGCCTGAAGGATCTGCCGCGGTGAGGAGCCTGCCTTCTCCAGCAGCGCCTCGACGCGGGCAAGGCAGTCGCGGGTCTGTTCGGCCACGGTGGCGCCATCGCCGACCTGGCCGCACAGGTAGGCTACGCCATTGTGCTTCACGATCTTGCTCATGCGGGGGCCGGTATCGATCCGTTCGATCATCTTTCTCTCCTATTCGGCGGCATGTGAAGGCAGCTCGTCCATCGCGGCGAGCTCGCCAAGTGTTACCGGTTTTATCGGCGGCCGGATACGGTAATAGCCGGTCTCGTCCGGGGATTGTCCATGGGCATCGGCAAGCAGCGCGGTCACGGTCAGCCCGCAGTAGCGGCCCTGGCAGGGGCCCATTCCGGCCCGGCTGAAGGCCTTGGCCTGATTGGGGCCGAGGCAGCCGAGCCGGGCGTGGCTGCGGATGCTGCCCGCGGTCACTTCCTCGCAGCGGCAGACGATGGTGCCGTCGGCAGGCTGCAAGGCCTCTGCATAGGGCGGATAGGTCGCATCCAGGAAGGGGCGTACCGCGGTTTCCCGGCTGCGGGCGCGCAGAAGCGGGCGGGCAAGGCGGTCGCGTTCCGGGGCAGAGATCCGCCCCAGTTCCTCCGCGGCCTTCAGAGCGGCGATGCGGCCTGCGTATTCGGCGGCCATGGCGCCGTGGATGCCGGCCCCGTCGCCCGCGATTAGGATGCCGGGTTTGGCGGTTTCCCCCCATGCGCCGGTTTCCGGCACAAAGCAGTGCTGCGCAGGGCACCACAGGTGCGGCACGCCGATCGAGCGAGCGGCCTGGGTGTTCGGCACCACGCCGTGGTGCAGCAGGACGGTGCCGCAGGGGATGCGGTGCGTCCGGCCGTTGCAGCGGAAGGTCAGGGCTTCGGCCGCGGTGCCGCCTTCCACGGCAATCGCCGTTGCGCCAGTATGGCGGGGCACGCCGGCGCGCCGGATTTCCGCCAGCAGCTTCAGCCCCTTGGCGAGGTAGCGCCAGCCGCGCAGCGCCCCGGGCAGGTGGCGGCCTGCCGCACGCAGGCTCGCCCGGGTCTGGGTCTCGACCAGTGCCAGCGGCGGCGTGCCCGCGCGCACCATCTGGGCGGCGATGAGGTAGAGCAGCGGCCCGCTCCCCGCGAGCACCGCACGGCGGGGCAGCACACCCGATTGCTTCAACAGGATCTGCGCCGCTCCGGCCGTCATCACCCCCGGCAGGGTCCAGCCGGGCACCGGCATGGGACGCTCCAGCGCGCCGGTGGCCAGGATCACCCGGCCGGCCTCCAGCTGGCCGCCGCGGCCGTCGCGGGTGAAGGAGATGCGCAAGCCGTCCTCAACCGCCCAGACGACGGTGCCGGGCAGGTAGCGGATCTCCGGCCGGGCGATCCCCGCCGTCAGAGAGGCGCCATGCAGATAATCCGGCCCCAGTATCGCGCCGCGCGGTCCGGCGGCGCGGTCCACCTCGCGGTAGATCTGCCCGCCGGGGCGGTTCTGCTCGTCCAGAAGGGCGACGTCCAGCCCTCTTTGCGCGGCCTCTGCGGCGGCGGCCATGCCGGCCGGCCCGGCGCCGATGATGGCAAGGTCAAAGCGTTCCATCGCGCACCTCTGCTGCGTCTTCATGCGGGCGTGAAATGCGCAGGCCGTCTTCGGCCTCCATCATGCAGGCCTGGCGCAGGGTGCCGCCGGTTTCCACCAGGCATTCGAAACAGGCTCCCATCATGCAGTACGGAGCCCGGGGCGCGCCGGATACCGGCGTGTGCCGGAACACCTGCACGCCGGCGGCCAGCAGCGCGGCGGCAAGGTTGGCCCCCTCGGGCACATCGAGCGGCTGGCCGTCGAACCAGATCCGCACGCGGGGGGCGTCTTCCAGCTCAAGAAACAGGGAATCGGTCTTCACTGAACACCTCCAGATCGGGGGCTGCGGATGTGCCTTCCAGCCAGTCCGGCAGGAACAGCGCGTGCGCCGCGGCCAGGGTGATGCCGCTGTGGCAGGTGACGAGGTAGGCCCCGGGCAGTTCCGGGCTTTCCTGGTAGATCGGCAGCCCGTCCGGCGTCAGGATGCGCAGCGCGCCCCAGCTGCGCACCAGCTGCGCACGGGCAAGCGCCGGATAGGCCGCCACGGCTTCGGCCGCGAGCCGGGACAGCCCCGGCTGGGTCACCCTGTCATCCAGCCCGGCCTCCTCGTTGGTGGCACCGATCTGGATACCGCCCTCGTCCACCTGACGGGCGATCAGCGAGGGCCGGTGGATCATCTTCGGCAGCTTCTCGGTGATCAGGACCTGGCCGCGCTGCGGCCGCACCGGCGCCTTGAAGCCCAGCTTCGGCCCCAGCTCCATCGCGCCAAGGCCCGCGGACAGGATGACCTTTCCAGCCGTCACCACGGTGCCGTCCCCGCAGCTCACACGGAAGCCATCCGGCTTGGCTACGCCGGTGACGGTCTTGCCATTCAAGACCCGGCCGCCCCGCCTGCGGACGTCCTCGGCCAGCGTTTGCAGCAGCCGCAGCGGATTTGCGTGGCCGTCCTGGTGATGCAGGATCGCGCCCGCAACCTTGGGACCGATATGCGGCTCCTCGCGGCTCAGCGCGTTGCGGCCCAGCACCTCAAATGGGTAGTTGCCGCCAAGCTTCTCCTTCAGCGTTTCGTATTGGGCGACGGTGGAATAAAGCGTCTCTTCGGAGAAATGCAGGTCATAGCCGCCGTTCTGCTCCAGCCCGACGGAGCGGCCGGTGCCGTCTTCCAGCTCGGCGGCGAAACCGGCCCAGGCCGCAGCGGACTGCTGGCTCCAACTGGCGTAACGCGGCTGTTTCATGCCCTTGGACTGCACCCAGACCAGGCCGAAGTTGCCGCGGCTGGCCTGGAACGCGCCGTCGCCGCCATCCAGAACCGTGACGCGCTTGCCGCGCCTGAGCAGCCCCCAGGCTACCGACAGGCCGACAACGCCGCCGCCGATCACTGCATAATCTGCTTCCATTCTGCCATCTCTCCGGGATTGGGTGCGGGGCGGCGCGGTGCCGCCCCCTCCGGCCGCGGGTTACTTGCCAATCTTGTCCAGAATGTCCTGGCCCCACTCGGCGCCCACGTCTTCCAGAACCACCGGCCAGACCTCGCTGCGCACCTTGGCGGCCATCGCTTCGCGCTCGGCGTCGCTCAGCTCGACGACCTTGGCGCCAAGCTCGCCCGCCAGCCGCTGCTCCCATTTGCGCTGGTCCTCTTCAGCCACGGTCCAGCGCTTGGCCTCGAACTCGGCCGCGGCGGTCTTCAGCGCTTCCTGATCCTCCGCGTCCAGTTCCGCCAGCGACTGGTTGGAGATGATCATGTACCAGACCTCGAAATGGGTATTGGCGGGCACATAGGCCTTGGTCACATCGCGGAAGGAGGCATAGTAGCCTTCGGCGCCGGAGCCGATCACGCCGTCGACAACGCCGGTCTGGATCGCGGTGAAGGCTTCGGAGAAGGGGATCGGCGAGGGGATGTATCCAAGTGCCTCACCTGTCATCTGGAAGCTCTTGATGCCAGGCACCCGGACCTTGATGCCGTTCGGCTGCGATGGATCGCCCGGGTTGACCGGGTCGGTGTTCAGCGCGATGCCGCCGAAATACACCGGATAGGCCGCCAGCATGGTGATGTCCTGCTTGGCGTAAAGCTCTGCCATCACCTCGCGCACCGGGCCTTCAGGACCGTAGATCGCGCGCGCTTCCTCCCAGTTGCTTGCAAGGTAGGGGAAGGAGCTGATCTGCATCCGGCGATCAGCGGCCGCGGCGGCAGGCTGGGTCGCCATGTCGATGGCGCCGACGCTGATGCGTTCCTGCACCGTGGTGTAGTCCCCCAGCGCGGATGCCGGGAAGATGTTGATCGACACATCGCCGCCGGTGGCCTCGTTCACCTCGGCGGCAAAGGCACGCAGCTCCTTGTCGATGGTGGTATCCTGCGGCCGCACGTGGCTCATCTTCAGGTCGGCGGCCGAGGCAAGGCCTGCGAGCGACATCAGCGCGGCGGCTGCGGTGCCGGTCAGAAAGTGTTTCATGGGTGGTCTCCTCCGTTGGTATCAGGGGTGGGTCAGTAGCCGAAGAGGCGCGGCAGAAAGAGCGACAGGTCGGGCCAGAGCGAGGTCAGGAAAACCACCGGCACATAGCCTGTCAGGATCAGGATCATCGCGGGCGGGATCACCTTGGTGACTTTCACGTTGCCGATCCGCGCGCCCAGGTAGAGGATCGAGGCATAAGGCGGGGTGACGCCGCCCATCGCGGTGTTCACGCCCATGATCGCAGCGAACTGGACCGGCGAGACACCGATCGCCTGCATCAGCGGAAGCAAGAGCGGCGCGATCAGGATGATGGCTGTGACATCGTTCACCACCATGCCGACCAGGAACAGCAGGATGTTGACGAAGATCAGCAGCAGCACCTTGTTTTCGGTGATCTCAAAGATCGCGCTGACCATTTTCTGCGGGATCGCCTCGTAGACGAACATCTGGCTCAGGATCATCGAAAACAGGATCATCACCATGATCGCGCCGACCGCGGTTGCGGCTTCTTTGCCTGCGTCAAGAAAGCTGTCCCATTTCAGCCCCTTGTAGATGAAGAAGCCGACCGGCACCGCGTAGATCACCGACAGGGCCGCGGCCTCGGTCGGGGTCATGATGCCGCCGTAGATACCGCCCAGGATGATCACCGGCATCAACAGCGCCGGGGTGGCGTTGAAGCCTTTCTTCGCCACGTCGCCGGCCAGCTGCGAAACGCTGGGCACATCGTCCAGCACCAGGTCGAACTTGCGGCTCATCCACAGGTTCATGGCCGAGAAGTTGAACATGATGAGCAGGCCCGGCCCCAGCGTCGCGAGGAAGCAGGCGAGGATCGAGGTGTCAGTGACCCAGCCATAGACGATCATGGTGACCGAGGGCGGGATCAGCAGCCCGAGGATCGAGGAATTGGCAATCAGCGCGGTGGCGTATTCGCGCGGATAGCCGCGCTTTTCCATTTCGGGGATCAGCAGCGGGCCGATGGCGGCGATGCCGGTAAGCCCCGAGCCGGAGATCGCGCCGATGATGGCGCAGCTGACCGCCGCCACAACGCCAAGGCCGCCGCGGACATGGCCGATGAAGGCATTCACGAAGTTCAGCAGAGAGGCGGCGATGCCGCTGGCCGACATGATGGTGCCTGCCAGCACGAACAGCGGAATGGCCAACAGAACCGGGTTCCCCAGCTGCTGGGATCCCCAGAGCATCATGCCTTTCATGGTCACGTCGCCGAGGAAGTACATGATCATGAGGGCGGCGCCGAAACAGTAGGGCAGCGGCACGCCGAGGGTCAGGGTCAGCACCAGAACGGCAATGGCAAGAAGGGCGATCTCGATCATTTTGCGGCTCCCGCGCGCAGGGCATTGACGTGGCGCAGCAGGTGCAGCGCGGTGTAGAGCATCATCAGGGCCAGTCCGACCACCAGCGCTGCTTCGGAATAGAATGTCGGCAGGTAGAGCGTCGGGCTCTCCTTCCAGACCCGCCAGGCGTAAAGGGTGTAATCCCACGCCCAGCTCAGCAGCCACAGGCCGACGATCAGGCTGATGATTTCACCGATGATCGCCAGTACGGTGTGGCCGCGCTCTGTCTTGATGGCGATCTCCAGGACGTTGGCGCGGATATGGGTATCCTCGCGCGAGGCGTTCACGGCACCAAGGATATACAGCCAGATGGTGGGATAGAGCATGGTCTCCTCCAGCCCCATCACCGGGATCTGCAGCACGTAGCGGGTGACGACCTGCACGAACTGCCCCAGGGCCACCAAACAGATCAGACCTGTCAGCAGATATTTGGAAAATGTGTCCATCGGTCCTCCCTCCCGTGGTCCCGCAGCGTGTCTGACGGATTTGGCTGGACACAGGGCATAAAATCAATTTCAAAATATCTGTGACTCCATCAATTTGCTTAATGGGCCGGGCATGAACTTTTCCCTCCGCCAGATATTCACCTTCCGGGAAGTCATGCGCAGCGGCTCCATTTCCCAGGCGGCGCGCACCGTCGGGCGCACCCAACCTGCTGTCAGCACGATGATTTCGACGCTGGAGGGCGAACTGGGCTTCAGCCTGTTCGTGCGCGATCAGGGCAAGCTCATTCCGACGCCGGAAGCGCGGTTTTTTCTCGAGGAATGCGAAACCGTTCTGGAGCGGATAGAGCGCATCGAACGCACGGTGAACAAAATCCGCACGCACGAGGCAGGCAAGTTGCGTGTCGCCTGCCACCCGGCGGCGGCCGGAATGTTCATGCCGCGAATTCTAACGGAGTTCCTGCAAGGCAAGGATGAGTTGGAAGTCTCGCTGATTATGCGCTCGTCGGACGTGATCGAAGACCTGATTGCCTCGCAGCAATTCGACATCGGCTTTGCCGAGACACCACTGCCCCGCCCTTCCGTGAAACAGATGGATTTCGATCTCGAATGTGTGTGCGTCGTTCCAGCCGACGATCCACTTGCGACAGCCGAGGAGATCACGCCGCAGGATTTGGACGGTCAGCCGATGGCGGTTCTGTTCGACAAGCACCCGTTGACGGTCCGGACAGAAGCGGCATTTCGAAAAAGCGGATACCGCTTCCGCAAGCGGCTGGAGCTGCGAACCTGGGCACCGGGCCTGCAATTCGTCGCCGCGGGCATGTGCTACATGATCTGCGACATGATCACCGGCTACAGCTGCCTCCAGCAGCGGCAGACCACTAGAGAGCTCGCGATCCGCCCGTTCCGCCCTCGGATCAGCACCAGCGTCTCGATCCTGACACCGGGCTACGCAACACAGTCCCTAACGTCAAAAGCCTTCACAACCCATCTATGCGAAGCCATTGGAAATATGCAGACTGAACTGCACAACAGCCTTTAGGGCCAGGATGCATTTATTTTCAACGCGCTGCGTGACTCACGGCTCGGAAATCGCAGCCGTGACATCAGCGCCCTTTAATGGCTGACCTGCGCGCAAATGGCTGTGCTTACCCCCTTCCTCCCGAAGTCACATGGCAAGCGACCGGTGGATGATAGACGGGTTCTGAGCGGGCTGTTCTGCATTGGTCGCAATAGATTCTGATGGCGGGATCCGCCGCGGGAATGTGGTCCGAAAAAGACGCGTCACGGCTCATGAAAGCGTTGGAGCGAGAAAAGCATCTTCGCGCAGATGAAGATCGCACTGGCCGCCGAGCACGGCGAGGAAGAGACCGTGATCGTAGACGCGACCTATTTGAAGGCGCATCGCACTGCGACCGGCAACTGTTGGTCATGACTCCTGACCCTAGGTATCCCAGCAAGTAAACACACTGGCGCTGAGATACGGTATGCGTGTTCATACACGAAACCGTTCCTGGCCGGATCAGGTTCGATGGGTCAGCGCATTTGCCACTCTCAGCGCCTCACGCGGGGCACGCCTACGGTAGGGCTGAATAGTCGGCAGGTTATGACGCGGCACCGGCCTGTCAGGGGGAACGGTCGGCGCGGCGCTCAGCGCTCTACCCGAATCTGGTCACTGGCGTGGATCACACCGTCCTGCACGATCCGGCAGAGCACGCCGCGCAGGCGCAGCGGGCGGTTGGGCTTGTGGTTGATCCACGCAAGACTGTCGGCACCGTAGCGGTCGCGCCATTTGGCGCAGCCGGTGTTGAACTTGTCCGAAACCTCGAGCACAGCGCTGCCCACATGCAGGCGAGTGCCGGTGGGCAGGTTAGCCTCGCTCATATCGAGGTCCGCCACCATGGTGTCGCCGGGATGCACGGTATTGGTGCGGTCGCGCCAGCACAGGTCCATCACCCGCCGCGGCAGGATCGAGACCTGAATGCGCGGGTCCGGGCTGCCGTCGGGCAGGGTCAGCCAGGGAGCTTTCAACCAGCGCTCATCTGCGATGCCGCCTGCCACGGTCAGATGCAGCTGCTCCGGAAAGCGGCGTTCGCCATAGGCGGGGCGAAAACACAGGCTGTCGATGGCGGCCACGTCGCGCGGCGCCGCCAGAATATGCGGCAGCGCCGCGTCGCATTCGGCGCGGGTTGCGAAGGCGGAGCGCTTGCTTGGGTCTGTGGTCATCTGGCTGCCCTCCGCCGGCCTGTGGATCAGCTGCGCGACAGTACGCTGGCGGGGCGGGCCTTGTACAGCGCGCCGGTGATCAGCCCGGCCACCACGGCCTTGATCAGATCCCCCGGCACGAAGGGTGCCATGACGGTCAGCAGGGATTCCCCCAGACCGGCGGGTTTCATCAGCATGTAATAGGGCACCGCTGCCAGATACATCGCGCCGATGCCGCCGATCACAGCTGCGACGATGGCGATCACGGTGATATTGCCGCGCTGCCAGGTCTGCATCACCAGACCGGCGACAAAGGCCGCAAGTGGGAAGCCGATGTAGAAGCCTGCCCAGGGAGTTGTGAACACACCCAACCCGCCGCGACCGCCGGTCAGCAGCGGCAGACCCGCCGCCACCAGCAGCAGAAACAAAAGCACTGCTAGCGCGCCGCGCTTGGCGCCGAGCACGGTACCACAGAGCATGACTCCCATGCTTTGGGCGGTGATCGGGATGCCGCTGGCCAAAGTCAGCTTGGGCAAGAGGCCAAGCGCGGCGATCATCGCGGTGAACAGGGCGATCAGGACGACATTGCGTTCCATGTCAGGGTTTCTCCTTGGTTTCCAGAATGCCTCCGCGGGCGCGCAATGCGTCGGCCAGGTGGTCGGCATCGTCGAGGGCTAGCAGGGTAAAGGGGACCACCACCCGCCATCCGGGGCGGCGGCGGGAGCGGGCGCGCCAGGCGTCTGTCAGGCGCTGGCCGTTGGTAATCAATGTGGGTAGCAGGCGGATCACCAGCGCAATCGCCAGTTCCATCGCGCGGGTGTTCAGCCCCAGCCGCCGCAAGGGCGTGGCGAGCCAGCGAAACACCGCGATCATCTCGGACAAGGCGGTGGTCATGGTGACCAGATTGGCCAGCCCGACGGTGGTCAGCAGGCGCAGGATGAACTGGGCACCCTCGCCGTAGGTGGCGGTGAGGCCATGCCAGAGCGCGAGAATCACCACAAAGGGCCAGAGCACCCGCAGCCGCTCCATGCCGCTGAGGAAAAACCGTTTTCCCGGCAGCGCATACAGCCCCAGCATCGCAAGCGCCGCCAGCGTCTGAAGGCGCAGGTCGCTGAGCATGAACAAGCCAAAGGTGGCCGCCGCCAAGAGGCCAAGCTTGCCCCCGGCGGGCCAGTCGTGGGCGCGGGTTCTAACCGGCGAGGTGAGCGAGATCATCGGCCCCTCCCTGATCATGCATCGCAGCCAGGTAGGCCGCCATCACCTCGTCCCGCGGGCCGGACTGGCGCAGCTGCCCCTGATCGATCCAGACCAGATGGTCGTAATCTGCCAGATCTGCCGGGTCGTGGGTGATATGCAGCAGGCTGCCCTGATAGAGACGCAAGTAGCGGTTCAGCTGCGCCTTGGTTGGGATGTCGAGCCCGGCAAAGGGTTCGTCCAGCACCACCAGCCGCGGGTTCATCGCCACCACCGCCATCAGGCAGACCAGATGTTTCTGCCCCTGCGACAGGGTGTTTACATAGGCCTCCTGCCAGTGTTGCAGCCCAAAGCGGGCCAACACCGCGGCGGCGGCGGTTTTGGCCTCGGCCTTGCTCTGGCCCTGCTGTTCGAGCCCAAAGGCCAGCTCCTCGCCGACGGTGGGGAAGATGATCTGATGCTCGGGGTTCTGAAACAGAATGCCGACCTCATCCAGCGCGGCACGGCGGTCGCGGGCGAGGTCATGCCCGTTGACGCGGATCTCGCCGCTGCTGGGACGGGTCAGACCGGCGATCAGGCGGGCCAGAGTTGATTTGCCGGAGCCATTGCGCCCAACGATCCCGATCCGGCGCTGGCACAGGTCCAGACTCAGGCCGTGCAGGATGGTCTTGCCTTCGACGGTAAAGACGAGGTCGCAAAGCTCGATCCGGCTGGTCATGGTCTGTGGTCTTTCCGCTGCCTCTCAATCTGGGGCGGACCCTTGGACTGCGGCTGCGCAAATATCAAGCATTTCCTGCTCTAAGGCGCCGCGGCTTCGGCAGATCTGTTGCTGATGCTGAGGATGGCAGTGTCAGCCTATTGAAGGGCAGCGCTAGCCGCAAAGTAACCGCGGTAGCGGATATTCGTATGATTATTAGCGGCTGGGAAACGAGGTGGTGGAGCGTCGCATTGGCTAGGATAGCGCCGAGCTGCTTGCCCGGCAGGAACAGGAGTTTGAGATCGGCCGATCCCGCAAGACAAAAGGGCGCGAGCAGTCGCAACTCCACTGGGGTCCAAGGGGAACACGTCACCAGAGCTGACCCTTGAGGGCGACTTGGCCGGGCTGCTGCGGCTGGCGGCGGGTGCGGAAGGCCGGGACACAGAGAAAGCAGCGGGCGGATAGCAGTTATGCGGGACGAACCGTTGTTCGCCGATCTGGTGCGACAGCCTGATTGTCCGGTGGGATAGCGTGGACGAAAGGTATCATTGCGTCGGCGGCGAGTTCGACCAGCGCCCTATTTGACGAGCAAGCAGCATCGCAAGGATCGCGGCGATCCCGAGACCTAGCGTTCCAACGATCCAGGAAATAGCTACCCCTGCGGTCTCCCCGATCCAGCCGAGGGCGAGCAGGCCTGCCATCGCGCCCAACTGTTTGAGAAGGGATTGGACTGATAAGATTGTAGCGCGCCGGTGGTCTGGCACCCGGGCATGGAGGATGGTCGCAGCGGGCGACTCGGACAGTCCAAGCACCACAGAGAAGAGCAGGAAGACTCCGACGAAGCCCGCAAGAGAGGTCTGCAAGGCCAAGGCGATCTGGCAAACGGCAAGTGCCGCGATCACGACCGCGAGCATAAGCGCATGACGACGCCTGAAGAGACGCCCCACCGGGCCTGCAAAGCTCGCGCCAACGGCGATTGCCAGAAAGTAACCTGCTGTCAGAAGCCCGACCACTGCGGCGGCGCGCTCGGGATCGAGCATGGCCTGCACGACGATGGGCCACAGCACCTCGACCGGATTAGTCGCGAAAAGCAGGAGCGCGAGAACGACAAGGAGCACAAGGAGCGTTCGGTCGGAGACAGCCAGCCGCATCCCGTCGCGGATCGTGCGCGGCACTGCGCGGACTTCGTGCAGGACGACGGAAGCGTACATGGGTCTAGGCCGTTCACGAACGAGCAGAACAGTGTAGACGATCACTGCCACCGTCAGTCCGAGGCCCACAGCATATGAAACGTCATAGACAGTCTGGCCGATCAGCGGGGCCGACGGTTTGTTGCTTGTGACGAGGCCGGGCAGGACTCCACCCACGATCGCCCCTAACCCTAATCCCGCGAAGTTGGCTGTCTGCGCTCGCGCGAGGAGCGGCTGGACTTCGGCTCCGGGAGCGTGCTGGCGCAGCCCTTCCACATACCAGGCATCCAGCGTGCCAGAGCGCAGAGCGCGCCCTAGCCCAACCAATGCGAATGATGCGGCGAGCGGCCAGAATGCCTTGGACAGAAGGAAAACAACGGAGGCTGCAACACTCGCAACCGTGGCGATGAGGAAAACAGGCTTGCGCCCCAGCCCGTCGGCCAGCCCACCGAAGGGCAGTTCCGTCATCAACACCACTGCGGCGTATACGGCGAAAAGCGCCCCGATCTCGCCGACGCCCAGACCTCGCTCCTGCAGCGCGAGGGCCGTTACGGCAACAGTCACGCCCATGGCAAAACGGTCGAGAAATTGGTGTCCTTGGAAGAGATACACATGCCGACGCGCTGAAGGCGGTAGCTCTACAAACGGAATATCTGCGTCAGACACCATGCCCGAGAACTTCGGTCACACGGGAACATCGTGCAACCGTCATCACCACGCATTCGCCAATCGCCACACGAATGCAGGCCGCAGTATCCAATGGATGCGGGCTCATCTCCGCTTTGGGGAGGCGCAGCGAGGGCGCCATGAGGCCGATGGCAGCCAGAACAGCCGATGATCGTAAAGGAGACCTATCGGGGCGCGTCCCAAATTTCGGAGGTAGCTGGTGCTATAGCCGAGGGCACCGACTTTTAGAGCCGAAGTGAACTGGATCGGATATTCGTTTCAGACGATAGAAATGCCAAAGTCGCATTTTATTTTCCAACATCGCCCCTAAGATGTAATTTGTTCCGTGCGCATATATGTGCCCCGTCAGCGGCGCCGATGCGGAAGGGCTAACAGAGCTTCAATCGTGAATGGATATAGAATATGGAATTGTTAATCCTAGGCTTGCTCGGACTTGCCGCAGGCAGCTTTGCTCTATTTGACAATGACGACGATCCTGTGGAAGCCCCGGACGACTCCTCCGGAGAAGCTCCAGATCCAACCACCTTTGTAACTGATGGTTCCAGCCTCATCGGCACCGCGGAAGACGACATTTTCGTTCTGGACCAGAACGCCTCCGGCCCTTTAGAAACTACCATTGATAGCGGCGACGGGGACGACATTATTGATCTGTCAGGCTGGCCTGACAGTGATGCCTCTGTCTCCGCTGACGTGTCAGGCGGTGCAGGCAATGACCAGATTTCTGGCTTTTCCGAGGGCACCATCTCCGGCGGCCAGGGCAATGATACGATCACAAGTGAACTTCTCAGTGGGACCGTTCACGGGGACGACGGCGATGACCAGATCGAAATTCTTTCGGAGGCGTCAGATATAGCCCTGGTTTTCGGAGGAGCGGGCAATGATACGATTGACGGCCTGGGATCTGACAACATCCGCATACATGGTGGCGAGGGCGATGATGTTTTACACACACGCGGTGCTCCAAGTTCAGGGGCAGGCTACGAGATCTCGTCGAACGGTGGCGATGGAAACGACACGCTGCATCATGACATCCCCTATCTCCCCATCAAGCAATTCGAGACAACCCCCGTGAATCTGGCCGGCGGATCAGGGGAAGATACATTTGAGATTTCATTTGTGAACGAGAGTGGTTCAGGCAATTCGGCAGATGATGACAGCAATCCACTGCAAGAAACCGCGATTGCATTGACTGATTTCGAACCCGGCGTTGATCAACTCAACATCAATCTTGGCGACATCGTGGAATATGATAGCCTGACGGCCGAAATGGAGGAAGTCGGCGAATTGGTCCTCACCCTCAGCGGATCAGACGGCATTCCTGACCAGCAGTTTCGCATCACCGGCGCAGGATTGACACTCGACGACGTCAACTTTTTGGGCCGCAATGTGGTGCTACACGCCAACATGATTGTCTGACCGCAAAGGGCCGGCCTTAGCCGCCGTCGCGAATAATCAGGGTTGTTGAGGGCGCGATTGACCGGTCTCAGCCCAATCCGGACGCGACCGCTAACGTCGTTCGCGGCCGACAGCCTTTGCCGGGTGGGCGGCGAGCAGCCATTCAGTGCGCACTGAACGAGTGACCGCACTGGCCGCTCGGTCAGGTGAACTGGCGAGCCGACTGGTCGGACCGGGGTCCGGGATCGGCAAGCTTGCAGACAGCTTCGTGTTGGCTAAGGAAAACGTCGCCGCTAAGCTCTTCGAGGAAATGGCTGCGCTTCAACCGATCCATCACCGGGCCTTTCACTTCGCTCAAATGCAACCGGACCCCCGCGTCATTCAGCCGGGTGTTGATTGTTTCGAGCGATTCCAGCGCCGAAAGATCGACCTCGTTCACCGCCGAGAACATCAAGACAACATCCGTCAACTCAGCCTTTTCGGCCGCAAAACGCGAGAGTTGGTCCTCCAGAAAACGCGCGTTGGGGAAATAGAGGCTCTCGTCAATGCGCAGGCTCAACACATGTGGTTGGGTCTCGACCTTATGGCGCAGTACGTTGCGGAAGTGCTCGGTACCCGGCACCCGGCCCACCACGGCTAGGTGCGGGCGCGACGTCTTGTAAAGATGCACAAATATCGAGGTCACAACCCCCGCGGTCACTCCAGCCTCGACCCCGAGGAGCAGCGTAAGAAGGATCGTCACGCTCACGGCGGCGAAATCGGCATGGCTGAAGGTCCATGCCCGTTTCAGGATCGAGAAATCGACGAGGCTCAGCACCGCGACGATAATTGTCGCGGCCAGGGTAGCCTTGGGTAGAAAATAGATCAGCGGTGTCAGGAACAGCGCGGCAAGCGCCAGGCCAACGGCGGTGAACGCCCCGGCGGCCGGTGTCTCGGCTCCCGCATCGAAATTGACGACCGATCGCGAAAATCCCCCGGTAACCGGGAAACCGCCCGTGAAAGCCGCCCCGAGATTGGCACTGCCGAGGCCGATCAGCTCTTGGTCCGGATCGATCCGCTGGCGCTTCTTGGCGGCGAGGGTCTGTGCGACCGAGATACTTTCGACGAAGCCAATGATTGATATCAGCAACGCCGGGACAAACAATTGCAGAACCAAATCGGGCGAGACAGTGGGAAAGGTAAGCGGGGGCAAGCTCTGCGGTACTTCGCCGACGATCGCTACGCCTTTTTCACCCAGCTCAAAAGCCCAGACAACCAACGTGGTGCCGACAATCGCAAGCACTGGCCCCATCTTGGCGCCAATACCTGCCAAGCGGCGCCCCAGTCCCATGCGTCTCAGCAGTGGTTCAAGCCCACCGCGCACCCAGAACAGGAACCCTGTTGAAGTTACACCCAGCACGACCGTTATCAGGTTCACCTCATTCAGATGGGTCCAGAGGCTGACGAGGATTTCAACCAAGGTATGCCCCTCAGCGTCGATCCCCAGAATATGGCGCAGCTGGCTGGCCGCAATGAGGATCCCCGAAGCGGTGATGAACCCTGCGATGACCGGATGTGACAGGAAATTCGCCAAGAAGCCCAGCCGAAACAGGCCAAGCGCAAGCAACATCGCCCCAGAGATGAACGCAAGCGTCAACGCCGCGGCAGTATAGCCTGCTGTGCCGCTTTGGGCGATCTTGCCCACCGCCGCCGCCGTCATCAGCGAGACGACCGCCACCGGCCCCACCGCCAGCGCGCGGCTGGTGCCGAAGATGGCATACAGCACGATGGGCGCGATGGAGGCATAGATCCCCGCCTCGGGCGGCATTCCTGCCAGCAGCGCATAGGCCAGCGACTGAGGGATCAGCATGATCGTAACGATCACAGCAGCCAACATGTCGCCGGTGAACTGGCCACGATCATAACGGCGTCCCCAGTCGAGGATGGGTAAATATCGGGCAAGTTGAGGGAGGGGCATTTCAGGCTATCCGTCAGAAGCAGGGCCGTCCCTAAGGACAGCCCGTTCGCGCTCAGTCAAACCGATTGACCGGTAGCTTGAGATAGTGGTTGCCATCCTCCTCCGCCGGAGGAAGTCGGCCGCCGCGGAGGTTGATCTGCAGCGCTGCAAGAATGCGGTTGGGCAGCGAGAGCGTCGCGTCGCGCTTTTGACGGCGTTTGATGTAGTCTTCGCGTTTCGTGCCATCCTTCACATGGATATTGCACGCGCGGTGTTCGTCCACCGTGGCCTCCCACTGCGGCTCCTTGCGTTCATCGGTGCCATAGTCATGCCCGATATAGAGCCGCGTACTGCCGGGAAGAGCGAGGATGTCTTGGATCGACTGCCACAACTCCTCAGTTGTGCCGCCCGGAAAGTCCGAGCGCGAGGTGCCCGCATCCGGCTGCATCAGCGTGTCGTGGACAAAGGCCGCATCGCCGCAAACGTAAGTGATCGAACCCAGAGTATGCCCTGGCGAAAGCATCACCTTTACATCCAACTCACCGATCTTGAAGGTCTCCCCCTCCCGGAACAGGTGGTCGAAGTCGCGAACGGGGTCGAAGGTATCTGGCAGGTTGTAGAGGTCAGCCCAGATCTTGGCGATTTGGGGTACCAGCGACCCGATGGCATTAGGCGCGCCCGTGCGCTCCTTCAACTGCGCCGAGGCCATGACGTGGTCCGCGTGCGGGTGAGTGTCCAGTATCCATTGCACGCTCAGGCCATTTTCCTCAACGAGATCCAGCACCTGATCCATGCTCTCGGTCGTGAACTTGTAGTTCTTCGGGTCGAAGTTCCAGACAACGTCAATGAGCGCGGCCTTCTTCGTCGTCGGGTCGGCGCAGATATACTGGATCGAGCCGGTGTCGGGCTCGTAGATTCCCCAGACATCGGGACTGCCTGCCCCGGTCGAAGGCGAGTGGCGGACGACGGCAGTGTTCAGCGGATCACTCATCAGGCGCCTCCCCTCTTTGCGGCAGGCGTGATGTCAGGCGTGTGGCGTGCGGCCCATATCCCGATGAGCATGAAGGGCACAAAGATCAGCGTGCCGGTAGCTGCCAACGGCAGGGCCGTCAGCGCCGGTCCGGGGCAGAAGCCCCCCAAGCCCCAACCCACGCCAAAGATTGCCGCTCCGGTCACGAGTTTCGGCTCCAGATCGTTGCGTGTCGGCAGGCGGAATTTACTGTCAAGAAGTGGGGTTTGAAGGTTGCGGAACAGCAGGGCGAAACCAGGCGCGGTCACGGCGATTGCACCGCCCATGACGAAGGCGAGGCTGGGGTCCCATGCGCCGAAGAGGTCGAGGAAGTTCAACACCTTGGCGGGGTTTGCCATGCCAGAGACGATAAGGCCGAGACCGAAGATCAGTCCGGAGAGAAAGGCAAGAGCTTGTTTCACTTCAACCTCCAATCACGTGACGCGTGACAAAAACGGTCACGAAGGCCGTCGCCATGAAGGTAACGGTGGCCACGATCGATCGCACCGAGCCACGGCTGATCCCGCAGACCCCGTGGCCCGAGGTGCAGCCATTTCCATAGCTCGCCCCAAAACCGACCAGCAAACCGGCCACTGCCATGAGGACCGAATTTGTAGGCACCCATTGCTGTGGCCAGCCGCCCGAGACCAGCAGCCACAGCGGCGCGGCCAGCAAAAGACCCAGCACAAACAATGCCGAGACGCCCCGCGCCTCACCATCACTCTTGCGGGCGAAAATCTTGGCGGTGAGACCGCTGATGCCAGCGATGCGCCCGTTGGTGGCCATCAGCAGAACCGCCGAAGCCCCGATCATGATGCCGCCGCCAAGCGACAGCCAGGGGGTAAATTCGGTTTCCATGTTTCGTCTCCATGCGGCGACCGCGTCCAGGTCGGACTGGCCTTGTGTCCTTCTTCTATGAAGAATATATTACACATATCTAATATTCAATAGGTGTAATATGAAGGGCGCAGACGACTTTCTCGACGGCGATATCGCGGGGGCGGCGGCCTTGATGGCGATGCTGGCTTCGAAGGCGCGCCTGGAGATCCTGTGCCGCCTGCTCGACGGCGAGCGCTCGGTCGGTGATCTGGCGCAGGTCTGCGGCGTGTCGCAATCGACCATGTCGCAGCAATTGAAGAAGCTGAAAGAAGCCGGGCTGGTAGAGGGGCGCCGCGCAGGCCAGACGATCTATTACAGCGTAAAGGGGCAAGAGGCCGTCGCCGTTCTGGAGGTACTGCACAAGCTCTATTGCACCCGCGCGGAACAAACCGGGCGCCCGAGGCAGCCCTGGGGTCAGGCTTCATAGCCAGTAGATGACGACTGCTGCGAGGGCGATGGCTGAGAGGAAGACCTTGGGACAGCGGTCATAAAGTGTCGCCACGCGCCGCCAATGTTTGAGCCTGCCAAACATGATCTCGCTTCACTGCCCGACAGTGCATTGCGAAGCAATGTCACGAGAGGGGCGGTTGCGTCGTTTGTATCGGCGCTTGTCATATTTCACCTTCGTTGTGCACTGCTTTCGGCCAAGGATGCAGGCGCCTACCCTGCATTCGTCTTGATCGGCTTCAGCCGCTGGTGCTCGACGGTCTCAGGGATGAGTTGATGACGCCCGAGGCGGTGGAGCGGTTCCGGCGCGAGTTCGCTGCGCGGCAAGCAGCAGAAGATCGAGACCGACGGTCGAGGGACGCCGACCTGCGTTAGCCCCTCGCGCGCGAGCAGAAGGCCATCGACGGCTGCATGCGGGCCATCCGCGACGATCACGCAACGCCGTCAGTCTACGCCGCGCTCAAGGACGCCGAGGAGAAGGAGGCCGTGCTGGAAGAGGAGATTGCAAACTTCTCTACCGCGGCTTCGGAGATCGCGCCGGACGCCGCCGAACTTTACCGCGCGCAGGTCGAAGCGCTTGCGGGTGCGGCGTATTCGGTAAAAGTGGTTGCGGCAGAAGGAAACTGCCGTTAACAGCGTACGGCCTCAAATGGCGCCCATGTGAGACATTTCGCTACGGTCTTGCTTTTGTCGGGGCAATCCTCTCGGCGTTGTTCTCAAAGTTGCGGCGTCATATCCGGTCAGGAGTAAAATCTGCGATAACGCCTATCTGCCTTTCTCCGAACTCTGACTTGCAGAGTATGGTGAACAGCAAAAGGCGCGGGCATGCCAAGGCATATCCGGCCTTAACCTTCCGGCCTGCGTTGTCACCGCAGAAATCTTACGGCCGCGTTTCACAACACTGGCACGCCTTAGGGCCGACAGAAGTTGCAGGAAATTCGATAGGTGTAGTCGCCCCCGCCCGGCGGGAACAGCCGCTCTTCACTTCAACCGCTTGCTTCAGAGAACAATAACGGCACCACCGACCAGCAACACAGCGTTGAGCAAGCCCCACAGCGTCATCTGGAAATGCGTGTTCTGCCCGCCTTCGTGACCGAACCAGTAGCAGAACCAGTTGCCGACGATCAGGAACCCGCACCAGGTCGCGGTGAACATCAATGTTCCGGCCAGCCCCAAAGCAATGGCCGTGTCCTGCGCCAGCCTGCCGGCAGCGGACAGGGCGAGCGCGGCTGTTCCGGCCCAGAGCGCCGCAGTGGCTGCAATTTCCCAAACGACAATGCACCGGAACAGGCCCCGGCGCAGCCTGCTGCTGGTGACCCGGCGATAGGCGACAAAGCGGTAGGCTTCCGGGTATTCCTCCCGCATGCGGGTCATATCCATGACCTCGGCGGTGTAGGTTTCATTCAGGAATGGATGCAAAAGGTTCTCCAGCGCGCCGATTGTCAGCCACGCAGCCATGAAGGCAACGCTGACGGCCTGCGCGGCCAGTACGGTGGTTTCCAGCAATGCTCTGTTCCCTGCTGCGGTCTGCCCGCCGGATCCGGTCGGCGGGCAGAGGGGTCAATAGTCAGGCTTCCCAGTACATGTACTGCGGATACAGCTCGTTGGAGATATGAATCTCAGCCCCCTTCAGGTTGCTCTTGGAATGGTTGTAGAGCGCGCGCCAATAGGGCTGGATGATGACACCTTCATCTACCATGATCTGTTCAAGCTTTGCCATGATCCGGCTGCGTGCCGCCGGGTCGGCGATGGCCAGCGCCTGTTTAACCAGCGCATCGAACTCGGCATTGGCAAAGCCGGACTCGTTCCAGTCCTGGCCGCTGCTGTAGGCGAGCGCCATAGTCTGGATGCCCAGCGGGCGGTGGTTCCAGTTCGTAACCGAGAACGGGTATTTCGCCCAATCATTCCAGAAGGTGCTGGTTGGATAGACCTTTCGCCTCACCTTGATGCCGGCATCGCGCAGCTGCGCAGCGATCGCATCGCCCGTTGCCTTCCAAAACGCGGAATCGAGCGAGATCACTTCGTGCTCAAAATCCGCCATGCCAGCTTCTTCCAGCAGCTTCATGGCACCTTCCGGGTCACGCACCGGCGCGCCGATGTCAGCGTAGTCCGGGTGGACAGGCGAGACATGGTGGTTCTCCGCAGCGCGGCCCTGGCCGCCATAGGCGATTTCCAGCACCACCTCGTTGTCCACCGCCATCGCCAGCGCCCGGCGCACCCGCGCATCAGCGTAAACGGCCTTGCCGTCGACCTTGGTGGTCTGGTTGCAGCGGGCCAGAACCGTGGCCGCGGTAACCACCTCGTGCTTCGTCCAGCCATCCAGCGAGTCGTAGGACGCCAGATAGTCGCCTTCGGTGTCGAAATTGACGTCGTATTCATCAGCTTCAGCGGCAACAAAAAACGCTGCCGGATCGGCACCAAAGTCGATAAACTCGATCCGGTCCATGAAAGCTCCGTTGCCTGCGTTCCACCATGTGTGGTCCGGGTTGCGCATCAGCGCGGCACTGTCGCCGACTCTGTAGAATTCCGGCAGATAAGGGCCGGTGCCGATCGGGTTATCCAGCATCGTGGCCTCGTCAAACGAAGGATGCACGATGGCAGCGGGGTAGTCGGCAAAGCCCGCGATCAGCGAGATATCCGGCCTCGGAAGTTTCAGCCGCACGGTGTGGCTGCCGGTCACTTCGACCGAATTGGGCAGCAGTTGCTTTGTTTCCGGGTCGATGATCACCTGCAGCTTGCCGGCCATGGCATTGCCCTCAACGGTGCCGTCGCAGAAGCGTGCAATGTTGGCTGCAACATCCTCGGCGGTGAAGGGATCGCCGTTATTCCAGGTCACACCCTCGCGCACATGAAGGAGGTAATCGGTGGCATCGTCACTGATCTCCCAGCTTTCCAGAAGGACCGGGGTGATTGTGCCATCCGAATTGTACTGCACCAGATATTCCAGCCAGCCGCGGGTGAAAGTCGCCAGTGCGTTGAAGTCGAACTTTCGCGGGTCGCGCATCGTTAGAAGCTGCTGCTGGATGCGGACGGTGCCCCCCATTTGTGCGTTGACCGCGGCCTGTGCAGGCGCAGTCAGGCCCATCATCGAATAGGCGGTTGCGGCAGTTGCGCCAAAGGAGCACGCCGTTGCCAGGAATTCCCTGCGGCTGACAGGGTCAGCTCCGAGGCGGCGGGCCTGCTGTGCAAGTGAATCCGGCAGCGGACTTCCTGTGCTGGTGAAATAGGTCATTGTTTCCCTCTCTGATGTGCCGTGAGGCTGGCCGATAGCGCTCTGCGGCGCGGTTTGGCGGTGGCCGGGAGCGCGCCCAGCCACCGCGAGGCTTAGGCAGGCATGCGAATGCTGCCGATCCCGTCGTCCTCTGTTACGGACGCGCAGATGCTGGACAGGGTGCGGGGTTGTTCATAAGGCCAGGGCGTGCCGCGGTGCAGCACAGCCCGCTGGTCCCAGATCAGCACATCGCCTACAGCCCACTGATGCGAATAAGTGAACTCCGGCTGGGTGCAGTACGCCATCAGCTCATCCAGAAGCGCCTGGCTTTCGGTCTCGTCGTAGCCGTCGACCTTGAAGGCATGGCTGGCGATATAGAGCGCTTCGCGCCCGTTCACCGGGTTGGGCCAGACCGCGTTCCAATGCTGGTCCGGCCATTTGTTGAACATCGGCAGCTCCGCCAGCTCGGGCGAGATCTTGCGCCGGGAATGACTGTAGCGGTGCCAGATGCCGCGGCCACGGATCTTTGCTTTCAACGCCTCCGGCATCGCTGCCCAGGCGGCCCGGGTGCTGGCCAGTTCCGTTGCGCCGCCCTCGGTGGTGACAACGCGGCCGATCAGAATGTTGGTAAGAGCGGGCGTGGGCAGGAAAGTGCTGTCCGAATGCCACAGGAAGTTGGACTTGAGGTTCAGCGTGTGCAGATCCATCTCTCCCGACGTGGAGCCGTCTTTCTGCACGTTGGAAACCTCGGGCACCTCGAATTTCTCTCCGGGCTTGCGCTCGTCCGCCTTGCGGTCCTCGATCGGGCCGAACAGCTGCGCCAGCGCCATGTGTTCAGCGTTGCTGATGTCCTGCGCCCGGAACAGCAGCGCCGAATGTTCTTCGAACAGCGCCCGCAGCTCAGCGAAGTTCTGTCCCGCGCTGACATCGGAAAGGGCCATCCCGCTCACTTCGACTCCGAAATGCGGCGTCAGCGGTTTTGTCTGAATGGTGGTCATATCGGGTCTCCTCAGCCCTTTGCTTTTGCTTCGATTTCTTCAGCGGAGAGATGCTTCACACCCTCCCAGGCCCGTGACTTGCCAGGGTTCAGCAACCCCTTGGGGTCCATGCGCTTTTTCCACGCGAGGTGCCGGTAGTCGGCGTTCTTCAGCCCGCCGCCCTCGACGAAATAGGTATGCGCGTCGGAAACGCTGTGTCCGTGCTGCTCGTAGATGCTGTTGATCTCGCGCAGGCGCGCCTCGTTTGAGAACCAGATGATCGGCAGGTCAAAGGCGACGATGCTGCCGTCCAGCCGGGCAAACTCATGGTGCTGCCAGACGTCATCGCCCAAGGCTGCGCCCACGGCGGCAACCGCATCCGCATTCGACGCATCCGGCACCCCGGTCTGCTGATAGGTGGCAGAGCGGTCCGCCTTCAGCACCTGCAGGGTCGTATGGTTATATGCGAACTCAAAGACATGCGGCAGCTTGGCCGCCTGCCGCTCCGCATCGTTCATTGCCAGATCCAGATGGCCGCCCTGCGCCGCAATCAGCGCGCGGAAAGCCTCCATGTCCTCCACCGGAACCAGCGAGACCAGCAGGTGCGTGCCCTCCCGCAGATGCCCCTTGAGGCGCGGGAAATAGTCAACGATCCGCGCCTCGACCGTGCTGGCCAGCTTGCAGCCGATGTCCGGCGCAGCCGCCAGCGCATAGCCTGCGGCATAGCAGTCGCGGTAGCTGTCGAAGGTGGCCATGCAGCCGATCCAGTTGCGGTGCGGCACCGTGCGCAGGGTAACCTCGGTAATCACCCCGTTCAGCCCCCAGGCGTGGTGGATCTGCAGAGCCTCCTCTGCATCGAAGACATGCTCTTGCGGATCCGCCTCCAGCGACAGCGCCTTAAGCTGGATGATATTACCCTTTTCCCGCAAGGCGCCGTTCGCGATCGACCCGATCCCTGCCGATCCGCCGGCAACGAAGCCGCCGATAGTGGCAATGTCCTGGGTCGAGGGGAACATCGCCATTTCCCAGCCCTGTTCGATCAGCGCGGCATTAACATCAGCCATAAGCGCTCCGGCCTCGGCGCGCACATAGCCTTCGCCGATCTCAAGGATGCGGTTCATCTTCGTGGTCTCGATGATCAGCCCGCCCTTCAGCGGCACCGCCTGACCGTAGTTGCCGGTGCCGCCGCCGCGCAGGGTGACCGGAACATCCGCCTCGTAGGCGCGCTGCAGGCAGTGGCGCATTTCATCCGGGGTCTTGGGTACCGCCACCAGATCGCCAAAGCATTTCTTCAGCTGCGCATTCAGAACCGGGCTGTACCAGAAAAAGTCGCGCGAGCGTTTCTTGACCAGAACCGGCTCGTCAATCACCTCCACTGGCGACAGGCTGGCGGCAAATGCGGCCCAGTCGGTGCGTGGGCTTTCCAGCGGCATCTCTGTCATTGTTGTTCTCCTTGCAAGGCCTCGGTCAAGGAGCGCGGTGCAGCACGGCTGCCCAGAATGTCTGTGACCGAGAGAGCGTCGAACAGCTGAAGATCCCCGATAGCAGCCCCGTCGACGGTTACGGGCGCAAGGCCAAGCGCCTTGCGGGCGCGGGTGGTGATCATCGGAAGGTGGCGGCCAAAGGGCGGGTCCAGATGCGCGGCCAATGCCGCCAGCGAGAGGGTCGCCAGCGGATCGTGGCTGCCCAGCGGGCAAAATGCGTCACGCACGTTGTCGGTGCCCAGCACGACGTTGACCCCGGCGGCCTGCAGTTCATGGATGCGGGTCAGCCCGCGGCGGTCCGGAGTGCCGGCGCCGCGCCCCTGCAGATACAGGTTGGTGGCGGGCAGTGCGGCCACCGAAATCCCGGCGCGGGTCAGTTTCTCCGCGATACGCTGCACCTCCGCACCGGTGCGGTTCATCAGGCTGCAGGCATGGCCGCACAGAACCGGCCCCTGGAACCCGGTTTCCAGCGCCGCATCGGCGATCATCTCCAACCCGTCGAGACCGGGCGCGAGGCCCTCGTCAACGTGGAAGTCCAGCGCAAGACCGGCTTCCTCTGCGGCACGGAAGGTGTTGAGAATTCCAACCTGCCGCTCAGGCTGGCCCAGCACAAAGGCACCCAGCACGCCGCCGCCCTGTGCCACCCGGCGGGCGCAGGCGCGGGCATTGCCGGCATCGGCCATCATGTCGGCACCGGTCAGCGCCGCCCGTTGCAGGAGCACCCCTGCCGGGGCCTCTTCCTTCAGTTCCCGCAGGATGTCCCAGGCCAAAGGTGCTGCCGCCGGGTCCTGATCAGTTCCCCAATCAACATGCGTGCGCACGGTGTCACAACCCGCCGCCAGCAGTTCCTGAAGTCCGCGGCTTGCCCGCCGGCGGATGTCCCCGGCGGTCCATGTCCCGCGGTCCCGCGCCTGAGCCGAGATTGCATCGTCCAGCCCGCCGCCGATCCCCTGCATCCGGTCGATCGTATGGCATTTGTCGAAATGCACATGCGGCTCGGTGAATTTGGGCAGCACCATCCGCTCAGGCGGAACCGTGGCTGACTCGAGCGCCACGGCCAGCCCTTTCTGCACGACAAGGTCGCCAGCCAGGCAGTCGCCCTGCAACTGCCCGCCGAACCGCTCCGGCGCCGCCACCAGCGACGCGGGAACAAGCACACCGGGCAGGCGTGCATCTGCAGGAAGGGTATCCCTCATGAGCCGTTCCTGTGATCGAAGCGGGCAAGTTCCGCAAGAAACAGCGCGAAATTGCGCCCGGCAGAGGCCAGCATCGCTTCCCCCTTTGCCGCGGTGGCCGCGGAGGCATCGCCGCACACCCCTTCGGGGTTCAGATCGCCTGCGATCCAGCCCGGTGCAGCCGGCTGGCCGGTCAGCCCGATAAAGCGGAATTGCCCGGCCCAGTCTTCCATCGCGGTCCGGAAATTCTTTGCCTTGCCCATGTCCACCAAATCAGGGCGGGCAGCCAGCATAGCCGAAGTTTCACAGTCGCCTGCGTGCAGGTCCACCGCGTAAGCGCCGGGCTCGAACAGCCCCTCCGTTTCGGCAAAGCCCGACCATGAGCAAACGGCCACGATCAGATCGTGGCTGATGCGCAATTCACGCGCTGCCACCTGCAGCAGCGCAGTATTGCCGCCATGCCCGTTGAACAACACCAGCCTGGCAACCCCTGCACGAGCCACCGAGGCACCGATGTCACGCAGCACCGCCAGCAGCGTCTCCGGCGACAGGCTCAATGACCCGGCAAAGCGGTCGTGCTCGTTGCTTTTGGTGATGGTCAGCGCGGGCAGCACCAGAACCGACTGCTCAGGGCTGAGTTCTGCAAGCATCAGCCTAACCGCCGCCTGCGTCAGGTCCGTATCGACCGACAGCGGCAGATGCGGCCCGTGCTGCTCGGTCGCCCCCAGCGGCAGCACCGCCACGCAATCTTCCGGCAAGGCGTGGAAATCCGGCGCCTTCAGCTCTGCCCAATGTCCCTGAACGCTCATGCTGCCTGCCCCAGGAAACTGTCAAGAAACCCGTTGAACCAGCGCGCCTGGGCCGCATCGTGGGCCGCCATCAGCCGGTTCTGGGTTTGCATGTCCTGCACCCCGGGCCGCCCGTAAACATGCGCTTTGCTGTCCTGCCAGCGGCGGAAGCCGGCCGGTGTCACTTCGGCATGGAATTGGAAGCCAAAGACGTTTTCTCCATAGCGGAAGGCCTGGTTCGGGTATTCTGAATTTCCGGCAAGCCGGACCGCCCCCGCGGGCAGGTCGAATGTGTGGTAGTGCGCCTGGGTAACGACCAGCGGTGCCTGCAGGAACTCTCCCGCCTCCTCAGACGGTTCAACCGGGTAATAGCCGAACTCGAAGAATTCCCGCTCCGGCGCCCCCGCCCAGGCGCCAAGATGATAGGCGAGCTGCTGGCATCCCTGGCAGATGCCGAGCAGCGGAATGCCTTCCTCCAGGCACTGCGCGATCCAGCGGTCTTCCTCCAGCAGGAACGGGTATTTGGCCGTCTCAAAGACGTCGAACAGACCGCCGTAGATCACCGATGCCGCGACCTCGCCCACGTCATCGAGGCGATCGCCCGCAAAAGGTTTCCGGGTCACGGCCTCAAAGCCGTTCGCCGCCAGCCAGGTGACGACACGGTCATCGGCAGGCTCATCGCCATGGCGCACCAATAGGACACGCGGTGCCATATTCCCCTCCTTCAGAGAATTGGTTTTGCGTGGCCCTGATGTTGATCTGTGCCAGAGAGTGCCTTTAGGCTTGCAAACTCTCCTGCGTCTTGCAAGCCTTTTGAGGTACCTGAGAAAAGGAAATGAAATGAGAGCCTTAAACCCAGGCACCATTCGGCCGCCCTTCGCCGCCTATGCGCATGGAACGGAGATTCCGGCTGGTAAACGGGTCGTCGTAACCTCCGGTCAGCTGGGCATGAAGCCGGATGATTCGATCCCCGAATGCAGCTATGAACAGGCCCTCATCTGCTTCGAAAACATCCGGGAAATCCTGCGGGAAGGGAATATGGAGCCTGCTGACATCACCCATATCTCGGCCTATGTCACCAGCCGCGAGCACATGGCCGGCTATATGCGCGCGAGGGACGAATTCCTGGCCGGAACCGGGCGGGTCCCAAGCTCGACCCTGCTGATCGTTTCAGGTTTCACACGGGAAGAGTTCAAGGTCGAGGTAGAGGTGATGGCAGCGAAGTAGGCAGGCTTGCCCGCGGCCCTGGCGCTTGCCGCGGAATGAAGCCCGCTCCGCTGGACGGCCACGCCCGGCGCCAGACAGGGTCATCCTGCCGATTTTGTCCCTGTGGCCCCTGAGGCCTTCCTCCAGGCAAGCTTCCGCTTGATCGTGGACACGCTGATCCCGGTGGCATCGGCGGCCTTGCGGATGCTGCCCGCGCGGGCGACCTGGTCCTGCAGCAGCTCCGCCTCGTAGGCGCGGATCCTTTCGCGCACCTCACCGGGCGGAACCGGGCCGCCATCCTGCGCCTGCGGGGCGGGCGCGTGCGCGGAGCCGGCAAGGACCGCCTCCACCGTCGCGGCGGTGATGTGCGCCTCCGGCTCGGTGACCACCAGCCGCTCGGCCAGGGCGCGCAGCTCGCGCACGTTGCCCGGCCAGCTCCAGCGAGCCAGGCGGCTGACCGCGGCGCGGTCGAAGTATTTTTCGGCCCCGTGCCGCTGGTTGAAGATATCGAGGAAATGCTGCGCCAGCCCGGCAATGTCCGCGACACGGTCCTGCAGCGGCGGAATCTCGATCCCGGCGACCGCCAGGCGGTAGTAGAGATCCTCGCGGAACTGGCCCGCGCGCACCATCGCGCTCAAATCGCCGCGGCTGGTGGCGATCAGCCGGACGCCGCGCCCGCCGCGGCCCGGCTGCGCCGTGTCGCTGCGCAGCCAGGCGGACAGCCTTTCCTGCACCCCGGGCGGCATCAGGTCGGCGCGTTCCAGGATCAGCGTGCCGCCAGCGGCCCGCGCCAGAAGCCCGTCGCCGCGGCCGCCCGCGGAGTCCTTGTGGCCGAACAGCTCCGCCATCACCGCCGCCTCCGGCAGCCCACCGAAGCCGAAGCGCAGCAGCCGCTTGCGGCTGCGCTTGCTATAGCGGAACACCAGATCCGCGAGCTTGCGCTTGCCCACGCCCGACGGCCCGCTGATCAGCACCGCCGCGCCGGTGCGCGCCACCCGCATTGCGCGCTGCACGGTCTCCTGCATGTCCTCGCTGGCCCAGAACAGCTCGCCGTCCAGCGCCGCGGTTTCCCGGATCTCGCGCAGCTCGCTCTCGTAGTTGCGGATTTCCTGCTCGGCGGCGGTCAGCTTGCCCTGCATCTCGATCAGCTCGGTGGTGTCGCGCGAATTGATGATGACCCGGCGCACCGAGCCGTCCGGCGCCATCAGCGGGATGCCGGTGGCCAGCACCTTGCGCCCGGATTTCGTCGTCTGCAGCGCGGTCTGGCGTTTCTTGGTGGAGATGATCTTCCAGGTGATCAGCGGATCGAGATAGCCTTCGCGCTCCAGCATGCTGGCGTCGCGCCCGAGGAAGTTGCGCGCGCTCAGGCCATAGCAGCGCTCGAACCCGGCGTTCATCCACAGGGTGCGCCCGGCGCCGTCGGCCACGTAGATGCCGTCAAAGCAGTTCTCGAAGATCTCGGCGAAGTCGTCGAAATTGGCCTGCAGCGCCTGCAGGCCCGCGTCGGTGGCGGAGACGAACCAGCTCGGCAGGAAGCAGTGCTCCACCGCGGTGCCGCGCCGGGCGCTTGCGACGCAGAAGACCGAGGCGTTGACGGTGATCCAGACCGGCACCTGTTCGGTGCCGTCTCGGCGGCGCAGGTCCTCCAGCTCGGGGTAGCGCGCGGCGAGCCGGGACAGCGTGGTGAGCCCGCCGTCGAACAGGCTGCGCAGCATCCGGTTGGCATAGGTGATCCGCTCGCCCTCGAGCCTGAGCACCCCGAAGGACAGCGTGTCCAGAATCTCCGATTCGCCCTGCATGGAAGGTCCTCCCGCGGATCAGTTTGGTGTCATAATTGATACCACATGGGACCAAATTTGACACCGCTGTTCCGGGGGAGTGGTTTCAAAACTTCGCAACTGACTGATCTAAAATAAAAAATTTTCTCCCTGCAGCCCCAGGTTCAGCCGCGGCCCCGCCGCCGCGCGGCCGTAGCCTTGAGGGCGAGACATCAGGAGGAACAAGTGACCCATATCATCGAAACCGACGTTCTCGTCATCGGAGAAGGCAGTGCGGGCCAGGTCGCGGCCCTGGCGGCAAGCGAGGCGGGCGCCGATGTTGTTCTGCTGTTCAACGGTCAGGCCTCGTCGACCGCGATTTCCACCGGTTTCCTGACCTACGCGGCGCATGACGGCTTCCCACAGGACGACGTTTTTGCCGCCATGTCGGAGGTCACCGGCAAGGGGCTCTGCGACACCGCCCTGCTGCGGCGGCTGGTGGACGAAGCGCCCGCGGAGATGGGCGCGATCATCGAAAAATACGGCATCCCAGTCGACCGGGCCCCGCGCGGCGTGCGGGTGCGGCGCTCCACCGGCATGCGCGGCAAGGACATCCTGGACGAGACCTACGGCGCCGACGGGGCCGAGGACATGACCGGGCTGATGATGGAGTTCTCCTCCACCCACGGCACCGCGCTGTTCTCGCAGCTGCGCAAGGCGGTCAAGTCCAGCTCCGTGCGCCGGATCAAGGGCAGCGCGCTGTCGCTGCACCGCGAGGGGCCGAGCGTCTGGGCCGATGTGGACGGCGCGCCGGTCAAGATCGCCGCCCGCGCGGTGATCCTGGCGACCGGCGGGATGCAGGGCGTCTACGAGTTCACCGACACGCCGCAGAACCTCCTGGGCGACGGCCAGTCGATGGCGCTGGAAGCCGGCGCCGAGCTGGTCGACATGGAGTTCATCCAGTTCTACCCGCTGGCGGTGAACGAGGAAGGCGCGCCCGCGATCTTCCTCTACCCGGACTATCCCTCCTCCGCCAAGCTGGTGAACTCCGCGGGCGAGGACCTGATCCTGAAGCACATGGGGCCGGGCCAGTCGGCGCTGGCGGCACTGCACAACTGGGACTTCCTCAGCTTCATCATCCAGTCGGAGATCATCGAGGGGCGCGAAGTGTTCATCGACTTCCGCGAAACCCAAGATGCCGAGTGGGCGCCGGATTCGCTGACCGCGACTTTCCTGTCCAAACACGTGCCGGACTTCCGCGAACGCCCGGTGCGGATCTCGCCCTCCTCGCATTACACCATCGGCGGGGTGCGGGTGGACACCGACGGGCAGACGGCGATCCCCGGCGTCTATGCGGTGGGCGAGGTGGCCGGGGGCCTGCACGGCGCCAACCGCCACGGCGGCACCGCGCTGGTCGAGGCAATGACCTTTGGCGCCATTGCAGGCCGCCACGCCGCCGCCAGCCTGCAGCCGCGCTCCAACATGGCGCGCGCGGCCGGCATCCCGCCCGCCGTGCAGCGCGCAGGCTCCGGCCGCTCTCCCGCCGAACTGCTCGCCCAGGTGCGCCAGCTCACTCAGATGGGCCTCGGCCCGGCCCGCTCCGACGCGCTGCTCGCGGAAACCTTGGCGCAGATCCGCGCGCTTCAGGGTGAGATCGCAGAATTGGGCTGGGACGGGCTGGACGGCTTCGCCGAAGTCCAGCGCCTGGCGCGGGTCGCCCGCCTAGCCGAAGCCATGTGCCTGGCGATGCGGCGGCGGCAGGAATCCCGCGGTACCCACATGCGCAGCGACTTCCCGGAGGAGGCCGGGGACTGGCAGCGCAAGCAGGCGGTGCGGCTCGCGAACGGGCGTCTCGAATTTCAGGATATCGCGCTGGGGGAGCAACCCCTGGCCGCAGCACTCTAAGGGAGGAAAATCCATGCAACCCAACCTGTTGAAACTGGCCTGCGTGTGCGGCCTTGCGGCCAGCACCGCGCTCAATGCGCTGCCCGCCGCCGCCAAGGAGGAGTTCAAGGTCGGTATCGTCACCTTTCTGTCCGGCCCCGCCGCCGGGCCGTTCGGTGTACCGGGCCACCAGGGCGCCGAACTGGTCATCGAGGCCATCAACGCAGGTGCGCTGCCTGCCCCCTATGATACCCCCGGTTTTGCCGGGGCGCGGCTTGCCCCGGTTTTCGTGGATGAGGCCGGCGGCAATACCAAGCAAGTCGCTGAATACCGCAACCTCGTCCAGAAACAGGGCGTGGACGCTGTGATCGGCTATATCTCGTCGGGCTCCTGCCTGTCGGTGGCGCCGGTCGCCGAAGAGCTGAAGACGCTGACCATCATCCCGGTCTGCGGTTCGCCGCGCCTGTTCGAGGAAGGCGGCAAGGACTACGTCTTCCGCACCACCGGCCACGCGGTCGGCGATGGGGTGGCGGCGGCGCTTTACGTGCGCGACAAGTTCGGCGACGCCCCGGCCTATACCGGGATCAACCAAAACTACGCCTGGGGCCAGGACAGCTACAAGTTCTTCGACCTGGCGATGAAGACCATCAACCCGGACACCGCGGCCTCGGACAACCCGCAGTTCCCGAAGCTGTTTGCGGGTCAGTTCGGCACCGAGATTTCCACCCTGTCGCTCGACAAGGCGCCGCTGGTGCATTCCAGCTTCTGGGACGGCGACATGGAGGCCTTCGTGCTGCAGGCCAATGTGCGCGGCTTCTTCCGGCAGAAGACCTTCATCTCCACGCTCGGCGCCTCGGCGGTGGACCGTCTGGGCAAAGGCTTCCCCGAAGGCGTGGTGATGGGCACCCGCGGCGAATACGGCCTGCTGGTGCGCGACATGGACACGCCGCTGAACCGCTGGTTCGTCGACCGCTACAAGGAGAAATACGGCGAATACCCCCTGGGGCCGTCCTACCAGTACGCACAGTCGGTGCTGGCGCTGAAGATCGCCATGGACAAGGCGGCAAAAGCGGCCGGCGGTTTCCCGGAGCAGGCGCAGATCATCGACGCCTTGACGGGACTTGAATGGGACAGCTTCGGCGGCCGCGTCTCGATGGCGCTTGGCGGAGGCCATCAGGCGGTGCATCCGGTGGGCTATGGCATCACCGGCTGGAACAAGGAGACCGGCGAGCCGGAAGCCACCGGCGTCGTCTTCTACCCCGCGAACTGCATCATGCCGCCGGAAGGCCAAACCGGCATCGAATGGCTTGAGGCCGGCATGCCCGGCGCCAGCTGCTGACCCCGGTTCTCCCCGATGGCGGGCGGGGCGCCCCTGCCCTGCCCGCTGCTGGAGAGAGAGGGAGGAGGAAAATACACATGCAACTGCTGTTTACCATACTTCTGGACGGGCTGGTCTATGCCTCGTACCTGTTCATCGTCGCGGCGGGGCTCACCATCATCTTCGGGGTGATGAAGATCCTGAACGTGGCCCATGGCGGCTTCTACGCCTGGGGCGCCTATACCGCCGCCTATTTCATCGGCGCCGCCTCCGAGATGGGGCTGCCCGATTGGTTCGCCTTCCTGATCATCGCCGGATCGGCGCTGGCGGTCGGCATCGTGCTGGGCCTGCTGATCGAGCGGATCGTTCTGCGCCGGCTCTACGATCACGAGGAGATCCTGATCGTGCTCGCCACCTTCGGGGTGTTCCTGATCCTCGAGGACCTGATCCTGCTGATCTTCGGCGTGAACCCCTATTTCGCCTATCAGCCGATGGTGGCCCTGGGCAGTGTCGAGATGGGCGGCATCTTCCGCGACGTCTATTCGCTGACCCTGTTCGGCGTCGCGCTGTCCGTCGCCGCGGGAAGCTGGTGGATGCTGACTTGCACCCGCTGGGGCAAGCTGATCACTGCCGTCATCCATGACCGCGAGATGGCGCTGATCGTCGGCATCAACGTGCGCCGCCTGTTTGTCGTCACCTTCTGCGCGGGCGCCGTGCTGGGCGCGCTCGGCGGCGCCTATATCGCGCCCACCGTGTCTGTGGCGCCCGGCTTTGCCGTCGATGTCATCGTGCTCAGCTTCGCCGTCGTCGTGATTGGCGGCATGGGCTCGATCCCCGGCGCGCTGATCGGCGCGCTGCTGGTCGGCCTGCTGCGCGCGCTGGCGGTCCACAAGCTGCCGGAGCTGGAGCTGTTCGTGATCTTCCTGGTGATGTCCGCAGTTCTGATCGTGCGCCCCGAGGGGCTGTTTGCTCCGGCCAAGGCGAGGAAAATCTGATGCTGCACGCAATTCTATCCGACAAGACGGTGCGGCTGACCGCACTGGCACTGCTGGCGCTGGCCGCCGCCGGGCTGATGCTGCCGGCCTGGGTCGTCAACAACATGATGTTCGGCCTGGCGCGCGGCGCCGCCGTGCTGGGGCTTCTGGTGCTGTGGCGCACCGGGCTGATGTCCTTCGGCCACGGGCTCTATTTCGGGCTGGGCGCCTATGCGGTGGCGCTGTCCGAGCACTGGCTGGGCCTCAGCGATTTTGCCCTGCGCATCCTCGCCGCCATGCTTGTTGCGGTGATCGCGGGATTTGCCCTCGGCTTCATCCTGCGCCGTTACCGCGACATCTTCTTTGCCATGCTGTCGCTGGCGTTTTCGATGGTGCTCTACGGCATCCTGGTCAAGACCGAGGCGCTGGGGTCCACCGATGGCTTCTCGGTGTCGCAGACCACCTTCCTGGGCTGGGCGCCCGAGGGCAAGCAGGTGCTGTTCACCGCCATCATCGCCGTCTGCCTGGCGCTGGCGGTGCTGGTGCAGATGTACCTGCGCTCGACCCTCGGACGGCTGACCACGGCGATCCGCGATAACGAGATCCGGGTGGAATACCTGGGCTATTCGGTGGCCCGTGCGATCCACATCAAATACGTGATCTCGGCCGCCCTGGCCGGCGCCGCGGGCGGCATGATGGCGATGGCGCTGGGGCAGGTCGATCCCGACAGCATGGTCTACTGGACCGTCTCGGGCGAGCTGGTCTTCATCACCATCATGGCCGGGCCGGGCAGCGTGCTGGCCCCCTTCATCGGCGCCATCATCTTCGAGTTCCTGCGCACCTACGCCTTCGAGATCGCCCCGCACGCCTGGCAGCTGATCGTCGGCGGCACGCTGCTCTTGATCATCTTCTTCCTGCCCGGCGGCATCTGGTCGCTGCTGGAACGCATCCCCTTTATCCGGAGGCTCCGTCATGACTGATACGCCCATCCTCTCCGTCAAGGACCTGCAGAAATCCTTCGGCGCCGTGACCGCGGCCAAGGACATCAACGTCGACATCCCCGCAGGCCAGGTGGTCGGCGTGATCGGTGCCAACGGCGCGGGCAAGACCACCTTCGTCAACATGGTCACCGGCTACCTGAAACCCTCGGGCGGCACCATCCGGTTCCGGGGCCGCGACATCACCGGCATCGCGCCGCGGCTGGCGGTGCATCAGGGGCTCACCCGCTCGTTCCAGGTCAGCCAGGTGTTCATGACCCTCAGCGTGCGGCAGAACCTCCTGTCGGCGCTGGCGCTGGCCCGGCGCAAGGGCGGCGCGGTGCTGCGCCCCATCGCCGGGCCGGAGCTGCTGGCGGAATGCGACGCGGTCATGGCCCGCTATGGGCTGTCGGGTGTCGCCGACCATGAGGCCAGCGCCCTGTCGCAAGGCTCGCGCAAGCTGCTCGACATTGCCATGGCGGTGGTCAGCGGCCCCAGGATGCTCTTGCTGGACGAGCCCACCTCCGGTGTCGCCGCAGAGGAGAAGTTCGCCATCATGGACACGGTGATGTCGGCGCTCAAGGCCTCCGGCACCACTGTCCTGTTTATCGAGCACGACATGGAAATCGTCGAGCGCTACGTCGACCGGGTGCTCGCCTTCTTCTCAGGCGAGGTGATCTGCGACGCCCCGCCCGCCCGGGCGCTAATCGACCCCAAGGTGCGGGAGCTGGTGATCGGCGACACCCGCGCCCCAACCGCCCCAACGGCCACAACCGGACAAGCGGAGGCAGCCTATGCTTGAGATCAACAACCTGAACGTCTCCATCGGCCCGGTGCCGATCCTGCGCGGCAGCGCGCTCACCGTGAACACCGGCGAGATGGTGGGCCTGATCGGCCCCAACGGCGCGGGCAAGACCACGATGATGCGCGCGATCATGGGGCTCCTCGCGGCGCAGTCCGGCACGATGAACTTTGACCACTGCCAGCTGTCTGCCACCCGGCCGCAGGACCGCGCCCGCATCGGCATCGGCTACATGCCCGAGGACCGCAAGCTGGTGCCGCAGCTGTCGGCCGAGGAAAACATCATGATGCCTGTCTGGGCGGTGGACATCCCCGATTATCAGGACCGGCTGAAATGGATCTATGACCTGATGCCGGAGGTGCGCGAATTCCGCGGCCGCAGCGCCACCTCGCTGTCCGGCGGCCAGCAGAAACTGGCGGCGCTGGCGCGGGCGCTGATGATGGGCGGGCGGCTGATCCTGCTGGATGAGCCCTCCGAAGGCATCGCCCCGGTGCTGGCCCGGCGGATCTCGGAAATCCTGCGGGACCTGAAATCCGAGGGCATGTCGATCCTGATCGCGGAATCCAACGACCACCACTGCGCCGACCTGCTGGACCGCAGCTACCGCATCGAACGCGGGGCCACGCATCCCGCGTGACCCCTTCCCGCCACAGGCTCAAGCCAAAGGAGACCGGAATGCTGGAACCGGAGATCACCGAAACCAAAGCTGGCGCCGCCGCGCGGATCACCCTGAACCGGCCCAAGGCGCTGAACGCCCTGACCCGCGGAATGGTGCAGCGCATGTCGCGCGTCCTGTCCGAGTGGGAGGCCGCTCCGGGGGTGACGCTGATCGTGGTGGACGCCGTCGGCGGCAGGGCCTTCTGCGCCGGCGGCGACGTGGCCCGGCTTTATGCGGAGGGCACGGCGGGCAACTTTGCCTATTGCACCGGATTCTGGGCAGAAAACTATGCATTGAACGCCCAGATTGCCGAACTCGAAACCCCCTATGTGGCGCTGATGGACGGCATCGTGATGGGCGGCGGCGCAGGTATTTCGGCCCACGGGCGGCACCGCGTGGTCACTGAACGCACGGTGCTGGCGATGCCCGAGTGCGGCATCGGGCTGGTGCCCGACGTCGGGGCCAGCCACCTGCTGGCACGGGCGCCCGAGGGGCTGGCCCGGCTGGTTGCGCTGACCGGGGTGCGCCTTGGCGCCGCCGATTGCATCGCGCTGGGGCTGGCGGACAGTTTCGTGCCCTCGGACCGGCTGCCCGCCCTGGCCGGGGCGCTGATGGAAGCGGCGGACGCAGGCCCGATTGCGCAATTCAGCACCTCGCCCGGGCCGGGCACCCTGCCCGATCCGGAAGACGCGGCTGCGATGTTTGCGGGGCAATCGCCCTCCGCGATGGCCGCCCGGCTGGAGCGGCGGCCCGACGCCTGGGCGCAGGACGCCGCTGCCGCGCTGCGCCGGGCCTCGCCGCGCTCCCTGCGGCTCGCGCTCGATCTGCTGGATGCCGCGCGCCCCTGCCCGAGCCTGCGCCGCTGCCTGGAGCGTGACCTTGACGCAGCGTCATACTGCCTGACCGAAGGCGACTTCCTCGAAGGGGTGCGGGCCGCGATCATCGACAAGGACCGCAAACCCAACTGGAAGCCAGACACTTGCCCGAGGCCGGATCCCGGACCCTAGCCGATAACCCCGCCGGGCCGCGCCTGCCGGGTCGCCAGGTTACCAAAAGTATACCGGTTGCGATTCGAAACCTGAGATGAAACGGTAAGCGCGACCCGCCCCTACCCGACCTTTTTCACTCCCGACAACGCAGCACCAAACAGCGTTGAAGCCACTCTCCAGGACCAGCCAAAGGAGGAGACCCGAAATGACCGACCTCACCATCAACGGAAAGGACGTCACGCTTGACGTTCCCGGCGATACGCCGCTGCTCTGGGCGCTGCGCGACGACCTGCGCCTGACCGGCACCAAATTCGGCTGCGGCATTGCCCAGTGCGGCGCCTGCACGGTCATGGTGGACGGCATGCCCGTGCGCTCCTGCGTGACCCCGGTGGAGGCGCTCGAAGGCTCCGACGTGGTCACCATCGAGGCGCTGGAGGGCCCGGAGGCCGAGGCCGTGCGCAAGGCCTGGCTCGACATTGACGTGCCTCAATGCGGCTACTGCCAGTCCGGCCAGATCATTGCCGCCGCCGCGCTGCTGAGCGAAATCCCCAACCCGACGGATGAGGACATCGACTACGCGATGGCCGGCAACGCCTGCCGCTGTGCGACCTACGTGCGCATCCGCAAGGCGATCCACAACGCAGCCAAAATGCTGGAGGCCTGATCCATGACCACGTTCTCCCCCACCCGCCGCGGCTTCCTGGCCGGCGGCGCCGCTCTGATCATCGGCGCGCACCTCCCCGTTGGCGGCAAGATGGCGGCCAAGGCGGCCTCCGGCCCGGTCAGCCTGAACGCCTTCGTCCGCATCGCCGAGGACAACACCGTCACGGTGATCGTCAAGCATATCGAGTTCGGCCAGGGCCCGTTCACCGGCTTTGCCACCCTCGTTGCCGAGGAGCTGGACGCCGACTGGTCGCAGATGCGCGCCGAACATGCGCCCGCGGACACCGCCACTTACCAGAACTTCGCATTTGGCATTCAGGGCACCGGCGCCTCCACCGCGGTGCGCAACGCCTTCACCCAGATGCGCCAGGCCGGCGCCGCGGCGCGCTCGATGCTGGTGCAGGCCGCTGCGCGCGAATGGGGCGTGCCCGAGAATGAGATCACCGTCGCCAAGGGCGTCGTCAGCCACCCCGCCAGCGGCCAGTCGGCGCAATTCGGCGAACTCGTCGCCGCCGCCCAGGACAGCACCCCGCCCGAAGAGCCCAAGCTCAAGGACCCGGCGGATTTCGTGCTGATCGGCAAGGATGTCCCGCGCCTCGATTCCGCGGACAAGACCACCGGCGCGGCGCAGTTCACCCTCGACGTCTTCCGGGAGGGGATGCTGACCGTTGCCGTTGCCCACTCGCCCTGGATCGGCGGCAAGGTGAAATCCGTCGATGCCGCCGCCGCGCTGGCCATCGACGGCGTCGAGAAGGTCGAGACCATCCCTACCGGCGTCGCGGTCTATGCCAGGAATACCTACTGCGCCTTCAAGGGCCGCGATGCGCTTGAGATCGACTGGGATCTGAGCGAGGCCGAAACCCGCTCAGCCGAGGAGCAGATGGAAGAGGTCGCCGCCGCCGCTGCGACGGGTGAAGGCGTGGTTGCCGATACCTACGGCGATCTGGACGCCGCCTTTGCAGATGCGGCCGAGGTGATCGAGGCCGAATACCGCCTGCCCTTCCTCGCCCATGCACCGCTGGAGGTGATGGACGGCGTGATCGAGAACCGCGGCGACGCGGCCGAGATCTGGATGGGCAGCCAGATGCAGACCGTCGACCAGCAGGTGACCGCCAATATCCTCGGCATCGCGCCCGAGCAGGTGGCGATCAACACGCTGCTGGCCGGCGGCAGCTTCGGCCGCCGCGCCCAGTATGACGGCCAGTTCGCTCAGGAATTGGCCCAGGTCGCCAAGGCCGGCGGTGAGGGCACCTTCAAACTGGTCTGGAGCCGCAAGGACGACATCCAGGGCGCCTATTACCGCCCGCAGGCCGTCCACCGCCAGCGCGCCGCTCTGAATGAGGACGGCCGCATCGTGGGCTGGCAGAACACCTTTGCGACCGAAAGCATCATGGGCGGTTCCGCCTTCGAAGTGGTGATCCAGAACGGCGTCGACCCGTTCTCGGTTGAGGGTTCGATCCATAAACCTTATGACTTCGGCGCATTCGAGGCCCGCTGGGTGCCGACCAACAGCAAGGTGCCGCACCTGTGGTGGCGCTCGGTCGGCCACTCGCATACCGCATTCGCCAACGAGGTGTTTCTGGACGAGGTGCTGCAGGCCAAGGGCAAGGACCCGGTCGCGGGCCGTCTGGAGCTGCTGGGCGGCAAGTCCCCGCGCGACAGCAAGGTGCTGGAGCGCGTGGCGGAAATGGCGGGCTGGCAGGGCGTGAACGGCGCGGATGGCAAGGCCTACGGCGTGGCCCTGCACCCCAGCTACGACTCGCATTTCGCCTTTATCGCAGAGGTGTCCGAGGTGGATGGCGAACCGCGGGTTCACAAGGTCTGGGTGGCCGCCGACGTCGGCATCGCCGTCAACCCCGACGTGGTGAAAGCGCAGATCGAAGGCGGGCTGGGCTTCGGCCTCAGCGCGGCCTTGTTCAACGAGATCACCTTCGACGAGGACGGCCGGGTGGCGCAGGAGAACTTCGACAGCTACCGCCTGCTGCGGATCCACGAAATGCCCGAGGTCGAGATCGACCTCGCCGTCAGCACCGAAAACCTGGGCGGCATCGGCGAGGCGGGCACCCCGCCGATCGCGCCGGCCGTCGCCAATGCCTGGCGCGTGCTGAAGGGCGCGCCCGTGCGCCGTCTGCCGCTGGTGCGCGCGTGAAAGGAGACCGGACAATGAAACAGCCCAATACCCGCCTCGCCACGCTCACGGTTGCCATCCTTATGGCCAAGCTGCTGCCCGGCACCCCGGCGCTTGCCGGAGAGGTCAACGGCCTGAAAACCGCTGAAGCCTTCGAGAGCATCGAGCCTGCCGAAGCGCGCTCGGTTGCGATCTTCGAGGAGATGGCCAAGGTCATCACTCACCCGCGCTGCATGAACTGCCACCCCGTCAACACCGGGCCGCTGCAGGGCGACGAACAAAAGCCGCATTCTCCGCCGGTGCCGCGCACCGAGGACAACTTCGGCGTCGTCGCCATGCGCTGCACCACCTGCCACGGGGACGAGAACCAGCCGTTCCTCGGCGAAAGCGGCTCGGTGCCGGGCAACGGCCACTGGCAGCTGGCACCGGTCAGCATGGGCTGGATCGGCCTGACGGTTCCGGAGATCTGCGCCCAGCTGAAGGACCCGGAACGCAACGGCGGCCGGTCGCTGGAAGAGGTCGCGCACCACATGGGCGATGACACGCTGGTCGGCTGGGCCTGGACCCCGGGCGAAGGCCGCACCCCGGCGCCCGGCACCTGGGAGGCCTTTGCCGAACTGGCTGAAAACTGGATCGAAACCGGCGCTGCCTGTCCCGGCTGAACCGGCGGCTTGCACGAAAAATAAAACCGGCGGCCCCTCGCGGCCGCCGGTTTTCTGTTCAGACTATTGTCAAATTCGGAAAAGGCCCGCTCAAAGCGGCACGAAGCGCCAGGCATCGCCCTCGGCCTCGACCCGGCCCAGGCCCGGGAAAGGCAGATGGGTGGCGGCGATGAGCGTGCCCGACTGCGCCGCCTCCGCCAGCAGCGCGCGGCGGGTGGCAGCGGCTGCGGCCGCGTCGCTGTCGAGCGCGTAAGCCACGTCCGGCTCGGCAAAATGCACCGCGCCCGAGATCAGCGCATCGCCCGCGATCAGCAGCTCCTCGCCCCCGGAATGCAGGCGCAGCCCGATGTGGCCCGGGGTATGCCCCGGCAGCGGCTTCAGGCTCAGGCCTTCGCCCAGATCGGCGGCACCCTCGTGCAGCACCACCCGGTCCGCAAAGGACGCGGCCAACGCCTGCACCATCTCGATCATCGGGCGCTGGTCCTCGGGCACCGCATCGGCTAGCGCTTTCTGGGTCCAGAACGCCCATTCGGGCTTCGAGACGTGAACCTTCGCCCCGGCAAACCCGCCGCCCATGAGCCCGCCCAGATGGTCGGCGTGCATATGGGTCAGCACGATGTCGGTGATCTCCTCTCCGGCGATCTGCGCCAGCGCCTGGCCGGTGGCCGGGAACATCTGCTGCAGCGCCGCTCCGGAGCCGGTGTCCACCAGCACGCGGCGGCTGCCGGCCTCGATCAGCCAGAGGTTGGCGCCGATGGTCAGCGGCGCGCTCAGCCGACTGGCCAGATCCTCGGACAGGCCGGAGAAATACTCCAGCGGCAGATCGAAATGGCCGTCATCGAACACGGTCAGCCGGATCTGGCCGACGGTAAGACTGTGGGGGGTGTTGGGCATCGGGGCTCTCCATTGCTTGGTTGCGTACGGGTATGGCGCAGCGCAGCCGGGCCGGGTATTGTCGCGGGTGACAAAGTTTTTGCCGGTTACGCCAAACCATGCCACCCGATCCCTCCGCCGAACCGTTTCCCGCCGTGATCCTGGCCTACCCCGGGGCGATGCCCTCGGCGGTGCTGGGGCTTGGCGACATCCTGGGCCACGCGGGGCTCGCCCCGCTGACCGTCCGCCAGCCCGATGACGCGCCCGCGCGCGCCCGCGCCGTGATCCTGCCGCCCTCCGCGCGCGAGGTTCATCCCGCGGACGCGCCCTGGGTTATCGGCTGGCTGGCGGAGCAATCCGCGCGCGGCGCGCTGATCTGCTCGGCCTGCACCGGTCTGCACTGGATTGCCTCGGCCGGGATCGACCGGGGCCGTCCGGTCACCACCCACTGGGGGCTCGAGGCGCGGATGCGGGCGGCCTACCCCGGCCTGCAGCTCGATACCGGGCGGCTGGTGATCGAGCACACCGACCTAGTGACCGCGGGCGGGCTGATGGCCTGGATCGACCTGGCGCTGGTGATGATCGAGCGGCTGGCGGGGCGCGCGGCGATGCTGGACACGGCCCGGCATTTCATCATCGACCCGGGCCGCCGCGACCAGCGCCGCTTCCGCCGCTTCTTGCCGCCGATGGACCATGGCGATGCCCCCGTGCTGGCCGCGCAGCAGAGGATCGAGGCGCAGCTGGCCGAGCCGCTGCACGCCACCGAACTGGCCGCCGCGGTTGGCCTGTCGCTGCGCAGCCTGCAGCGGCGCTTCACCCGCGCCACAGGCCACAGCCTGACCGCCTACCAGCAGAACCTGCGGATCGAGCGCGCCCGCGATCTGCTCGCCGCGACCACCCGCAGCGTGGCGGAAATCGCGGCGGAGGTCGGCTATTCCGACCTGCCAGCCTTTCACCGGGTGTTCTCGCGCCAGGCGGGCATGACCCCCGGCCGCTTCCGCCGCACGCAGGGGAGCGCGCCTAGCCCCGCAGCGCCGCCGCCAGCTCCGTGAAACTGTCCACCTCCAGGTCATAGGCGCCGGTTTCGCCCTGCGCTGGCGTCTCCTGGGGCTGGTCCCCCCATTCCCGCGGCCGCCGCACCAGCGCGGTGCGGAACCCCACCTGCCGCGCCGCGTCCAGGTCATAAGGGTGGCAGGCCACCATCAGGCACTCCGCGGGATCGAGCTGCAGCCGCCCCGCCGCCCGCCGGTAGGCTTCTGGCAGCAGCTTGTAGAGGCCGAGCCCCTCGCAGGACAGCACCGCGTCCCAGACCAGACCGTTCCGGCGCGAGCTGTCGATGATCAGCCGGTAGGACAGCAGCGAGAACGACGCCACGATGCGCTCCCGGCGCAGCGCCGCCAGCCCTTCCCGCACGTCCGGCCAGGCGTCAAACCCATGCGGCGCCTCCCAGGCAATCGCGCGCCGGTCCTGCGCGTCAAAAGCCTCCAGCCCTTCGGCTTCCAGAAGCGCCTCCAGGCAGAAGTGGTGCGCCTCGTCGAAATTGTACTCCGGCGGTCCGTTTTCGCCAAGGTTCAGCATCGCCTGCATCGACCGCCGCCGCAGATCGCTGGCCAGCGCCGCCCAGTCCCGGCGGATCCCGTGGCGCTGCCCCGCCGCGTCGAATGCATCGCGAAAGCCGCTGTGCCAGTCCAGCACGGTGCCGCCGGTGTCGAAGGTCAATGCCTTGATTTCCTGCAGGTTCATCCACTTCCTCCCTTAAACGCATATTCGCATGGCGGCGCACTGCCCGGGGACAGACCCAAGTATCCAATTGCCCTGCCGAGGCAGCCGCTACAGAACGTCCTGCCAGTCCGGATGGCGGGCGATCTGGGCCTTGGCGAAGGGGCAAAGCGGCACGATCTTCCGACCCTCGGTGCGTGCATCCTCGACGCCGCGCTGCACCAGCGCCCGGCCCGCGCCGCGCCCCTTCAGCGCCTCCGGCACCTCGGTATGGTCGATAATGATCGAGGCGGCGCCCAGCCGCGAATAGGTCATCACGGCCTCATGCCCGTCAAGCTGCAGCACGTAGCGGCCCTTGCTCTCGCCCTCCTCGCGGCGGATATCGAATACTTCGCTCATAGCGCCCTCCCTCAGGCTGCCTGCGCGGCCTTCAGCTGGCGCAGGATACCGGCGTAATTCTCTTCTCCTTGCGCGCCGCTGACCAGATGCTGGCGCTCAAAGATCATCGCGGGCACGCCCCGCACCCCGCGACTGGTCCAGAACTGTTCCCTCTCGCGCACCTGTTCGGCGCGTTCGCCGCTGTCCAGCATGGCGCGGGCGGCATCGCCGTCCAGTCCCGTGGCGGCGGCAACCCCGGCCAGCACATCGATGCTAGAGACATCCTCGCGCCGGGAAAAGAAAGCAGCAAACAGCGCCAGCTTGACCTCATGCGCCTTGCCATGCTCCTCTGCCCAGTCGATCAGCTGATGGGCACGGAAAGTGTTATACATGCGCATGTCGTCGGCATAGTTGAAGGTGAACCCCAGCGCCGCGCCCATCTCCGTCAGCCGCGCCCGCGCCTGGCGCGACTCATCCGGCGTGGTGCCGTATTTCGCGGCCAAGTGCGCGCGCAGGTTCTCCCCCTCCGGCGCCATCTGCGGGTTCAGTTCGAACGGGTGCCAGTGGATGTCCACTTCGATGCCGGTCTCACGCACCGCCTTGGCCAGCTGGTAATAGCCGATGGCGCACCAGGGACAGACGACATCCGAGACGATATCGACCCGGATCGGCTGGGTGTCTGCGGTCATGGGGTCACTCCTTTTATTAATCGGCGGCGTAATTGGCCGCATTGGCGGCCGCCGCGGCTTCGGTGTCGCCTGCGCCAAAGACGGCAGGCCGCGGTTTCGGCAGCTGCAGCGCTGCCTGGGTGGCAGGCCGCGCATCAAGGCGCGCGAACCAGGCGTTCAGATGGTCGAGACCGGAGACGTCCACCCCGGCCCAGAAATAGGACCGCGCCCAGGGGTAAGTGGCGATATCGGCAATCGACATCTCCTCTCCCACCAGCCAGGTCCGCCCCTTGAGACGGCCGTCGAGCACCTCCAGCAGGCGGCGGGACTCGTCCACGTAGCGCTTGATGGCAAAGGGGTCGTCATGGCCGTTGGGCCGGGCAATGCGCTGGAAATACATCGCCTGCCCCATCATCGGCCCGATGCCGCCCATCTGGAACATCAGCCATTGATGCGTCTGCGAGCGCTCTTTGGGATCGGCGCTCAGGAAGCGGCCGTATTTCTCCGCCAGATACCACAGGATCGCGCCGCTTTCGAAGACCGCGAAGTCATCGTTGCCGCGGTCGACGATGGTGGGGATGCGGCCGTTCGGATTGAGCTTCAGATACTCCGGCGCCTTCTGTTCCTTCCTGGCGAAATCCACTGCCGCCAGCTCGTAGGGGATGCCCGCCTCGTGCAGGAAGATCAGCGGCTTCCAGCCGTTCATCGTCGGCGCCGTATAGAGCAGGATGTCAGGTCTGCTGTCACTCATCGCGGTCTTCCTCACAGGTTTGCATCGCCCTTGGGCGGAGGTGTCCAGCCGCGTTCCGAGCGGTCGTGGCGGTCCAGCCGGTCGGCGGTCATCAGCTTGAACAGGGTTTGCGACTGCGCCCGCATCGCGTCGAGATACCCGGCCGAGACCCCTTCGGCGTTCCAGGTCTCCCGTAGCCCGTCCAAGGCCTCGCGGTCGTGGGCGCGGAAGATGCGGCTTGCGGTCTCGGCCTGGAACGGGTGGCAGCCGATGGCGGTCAGCGCATCGCGGCCCATCGCCAGCGCGCTCTCGAAGGTCTCCCGCTGGGCCAGATGGGCGCCCGCCTGCTCCAGTTCGTAGACGTGGTGCCGGTCGTGGGCGCGGGCGTGGATGATCACCCCGGGATAGGTCTTGGCGACATGATGCACCAGCTCGGTCTGCTTCTCCCGGTCATCCAGCGCGGCGACAAACAGCCGGGCGTTCTCCAGCCCGGCGCTGTGCAGCAGGTCCGGGCGGGTGGCATCGCCGTAATAGGCCCGGAAGCCGATCCGCGACAGGTTCTCGATGGTGTCCGGATCGTGGTCCAGCACCGTCACCTTGTGGCCGTTGGTGACCAGCATCCGCGTGATGATCTGGCCAACCCGGCCGATGCCCGCCACCACGATGCTGCCCGCCTCGTCGATCCCGTCCGCCGCGCGGTCTTCTGTCCGCACCGCACGCGGCGCCAGCACCTTCTCGTAGACAATGAACAGCAGCGGCGTCAGCAGCATGGTCAGCGCCACCACCAGCGTCATCGGCTTGACCACCTCTGCCCCCAAGATACCGGCCCCGGCGGCAAAGCCGAACAGGACAAAGGCGAACTCTCCCGCCTGCGCGAGCCCCAGGGTGACCAGCCAGCGGTCGGCGCCGCGCAACCCGAAGCCGGTGACCAGCAGGTAGAGCAGCCCCGCCTTGAGCGCCATCAGCGCAACCGCCAGCCCAACGAGGCCGAAGGGGTTGGACAGCAGCAGCCCGAAATCGATGCCCGCCCCGACGGTGATGAAGAACAGACCCAGAAGCAGCCCCTTGAAGGGTTCGATGTCGCTTTCCAGCTCATGCCGGTATTCGCTGTCCGACAGCACCACGCCGGCCAGGAATGTGCCAAGCGCGGGGGACAGACCGACGTAATTCATCAACAGCGCAATGCCGATCACCAGCATCAGCGCGGCGGCGGTGAAGATCTCGCGCAGGCGGGCCTCGGCGATGAAGCGGAAGACTGGCCGGATCACCGTCCGCCCCGCCACAACGATGCCCGCAATGATGATCAGCACCGCCGCTGCCTGCGCCCAGTCGGGCAGCGTGTCGAACAGCGTCGGCGCGCCGTGGCCGTGCCCATGCGTATCCGCCGCGGGCGCGCCATGGCCCGCATCGCCATGCCCGTCATGTCCGCCCGCCGCCGCGTTCACCGCCAGCAGCGGCATCAGCGCCAGCATCGGGATCACCGCGATGTCCTGCGTCAGCAGCACCGAAAAGGCGCTCTTGCCGCCCGCTGTCGGCATCAGCCCCTTTTCGCCCAGCGTCTGCAGCACGATCGCGGTGGAGGACAGCGCCAGGATCATCCCCAGCGCCAGGGCCGCCTGCCAGGCCAGGCCAAAGGCCAGCGCTACCGCGGCGATCAGCGCGGCGGTGCCCAGCACCTGCAGGCCGCCCAGCCCGAGAAGCTGCGCCCGCATCCGCCACAGCATCGCGGGCTGCAGTTCCAGGCCGACGAGGAACAGCATCATCACCACGCCGAACTCGGCAAAATGCTGGATGTCGGCGGTCTCGCCGCCGACGATGCCCAGAACCGGGCCGATCACCACCCCGGCGATCAGATAGCCGAGGACGGAGCCGAGGCCGAGACGCTTGGCCAGCGGCACCGCCAGTACGGCAGCGGCGAGATAGACAAAACCGGCAGCGAGCAGTTCCATTACACGGCCTCCAGCTTGGCGGCCCCTGCCGCCGCGATCCCGTTCAGCGTCAGCGCCGCACGCGCCGACGCGATGTCCAGCGTATCGTCGCGCAGCGCGTGCAGCAGCGCCTGCCATTCGGCGAGGTGAGACTTGTCCCGTCCCTCGTCCACCGCACGCCCCGCGCCGAACAGCACGAAGGGCGCCAGGTAGCGCATCCGGCACAGATCAGCGGTTTTCTCGAATGGCATCAGTAGAGTACGCAGATGCGCGCCATTTGCACCCTCGGGTGTGTAAGCTTCGGCCGCAGCACCGCAAGTGACCGCGTTGAAGGTCACCTTACCGTCCAATGCATGGCCCGCATGGCCATAGGCGAACCCATGCTCCAGCACCAGGTCCTGCCACTCCTTCAGCAATGCTGGCGCGGAATACCAATACAGAGGATGCAGAAAGACAATGGCGTCATGGTCGATGAGCCGTTGTTGCTCCCTGTCGATATCGATCTCAAAAGACGGGTATTCGCCGTACAGGTCGACGCAAGTAATGCCCTCGATCCCGCGCGCAGCCTCGAACATCGGCGCGTTTATCTCCGACCGGTCAGGCCGGGGATGTGCCAGATAAACCAGAGTCTTCATGCTGCTCCCTCATAACGGTTGTGGGCCCAGCGGACGACCTCCAGCTGCTCCTCATCCGCGATCACGCGGGCGTATCCGGGCTGCGCATAGCAGCGATCCAGCCAGCTCCGGATAGACGGCCAGCGCGCATCGTCCAGTGCGAACCCAGCCAGCTCCGCTCCGCGCAACCAGCTTGACAAAGCGATATCCGCCACGCTGAAGGTGCCCGCGGCATAGTCCGCATCGGCCAAGAGCTCCGCCAGCGAATCCAGCAATTGCGGCGCCAGCACGGTCATCGCATGCTCGACCATGTCTTCCTTGCCGCCGACCTTTCCGAAGTAATAGGGCACAACGATGCGCTGGCCGAACATCATCCCGCCAAAGACCTGCGCCATCTGGCTGTCAGCAAACTGCTGAAGCCGCAGCGCCCGCTGTTTCAGCTCCGGCAGCGGCGGGATCAGCACCGGCAGCGGCACCGTCTGTTCCGCCCAGGCGGCGATATCAGCGCTTTCGGTGACGGGCGCCAGGCCATCGCCTGGCAGCAGAACCGGCACGGTGCCCGCCGGGTTGACCGCCAGCACCTTCTCCCGCTCGGTATAGGGAACGACGGGGTCCAGAGTATAGCCGATCCCCTTTTGCTCCAGCACCACCCGCACCTTGCGCACAAATGGAGAGACCGGGTAGCCGACAAGTGTAATGCTCATTTCATTGCGTCTTTCTCATCTGGTTCACCCCCAGCCGCCAGCGGTTTCCCGGCTGGATCAGGCCTTCTTCACATCTCCTGAGAACCGTGCCGCGTTTTCCTTCAGGAAGGCCTCCGCATCCGCGTTTTCGTCCCAGAACTGAGGCTGCGCCTTGGGGATGGTCAGCGCCTTCTGCACCGCCGGGCGCGCGCCGATGCGGTCGAACCAGGCCTTCAGGTGCGGCAAGTCGTCAACTTTGACCCGCGCCCAAGGGTACGCCCGCGCCCAGGGGTAGATCATCATGTCGGCGATGGAATATTCGCCCGCGATATAGTCGCGCCCCTCAAGACGCGTGTTCAGCACTTCCATCAGGCGGCGGGATTCATCCACGTAGCGCTTGATCGAGAACGGCTCCTCATGCCCGTTTGGAGCTGCAATGCGCTGGAAATACATCGCCTGCCCCATCATCGGGCCCACGTGACCGACCTGGAAGAACAGCCATTGCAGCGTTTCCGAGCGCGTGACGGGATCTTCTGACAGGAACTGGCCGTATTTGTTGGCCAGATGCCACAGGATCGCGCCGGACTCGAAAATGGCGCGATCTTCGGCCCGGTCATAGATCGTGGGGATTTTTCCGTTCGGGTTCAGCTTGAGGAAATCGGGGGCTTTCTGCTCCTGCTTGGAGAAATCGATGAAAGTCAGGTCATAGGGAACACCGGCTTCTTCCAGAAAAATAACCGGCTTGTAACCGTTCATGGTGGCCGCGGTGTAAAGGTGAATGTCCGGTTGGCTCATGGCTGTCTCCTCAAGGGCAAATGGCCGGGCCCGCGCAGTATCGCGCAGGCCCGGTTGGTTCAGATTTCCAGCGTCCAGTGTTTTTGCTGGTAATCCAGCACGTCCTTGATCGCCTCTTCCGGGAACACTGTGCGGAACTTGTGGTGATCCGCCGCGATGACCTCGGCCATCTTGTCGATCATCGGCTGCGGATCCATCTGCAGGCCGTCGCCTGCAAACAGGTCGCGGACCTTGCGGATCGCTTCCGGCGGCGTAATGCTCTTCTCCGGATCGTACCACTCGTCCATCTTGTCATACATCCGGTCGTTGAACCCGGTCCGGTACGCGCCCGGGTTGAGGGTCGCAACCTGGACACCCATCGGTTCAAGCTCTTCCCGCATCAGTTCGGCGATGGCCTCCAGCGCGTGTTTGGACGCGGTATAGGGGGCCAGATAGGGGAAGGTCAGGAACCCGGCGATCGACGAAACGAACACCACCTTGCCGCGCCCGCGGCGGGCAAAGGCCTGCGCGTAGGGCTGAACGAATTCGACGGTCGAGAACACATTGGTTTCAAACACAGTCCGAATGCGGTCGACGTCAATCTCGGCAATAGGGCCGGTATCGCCGATGGCGGCGTTTGCCACCACGACATCCACCTCGGCGCCAAAGCGGTCGAAGGCGGCCTGACGGTCCTCCGCACTGGTAATGTCCAGCTTGACGGTTTCCAGCGCCAGGCCCAGCTCAGCCGCTTCTGCCTTGAGCGTTTCCGCCCCTTTTGCGCGGTGGGTCGTCGCAATCACGCGATGACCCTGCTTCGCCAGTTCGAAGGCCGCACCCTTGCCAAGCCCGGAGCCGGCACCAGTGATCAGAATAGTCTTGCTCATCTGTCGTTCCTCGCCTCAGCTGTGCGGTTCCAAGTCATTGTCCAGACGCTCGAACAGCACGGCCTCGACCGTGGTAGTTCCGACATTGCTGACCTGATGCGTCCAGGGTCCGTTGTGCATGAAGTCGCCATCAGCCACCTCTTTCTCGACGATCGAGCCGTCTTCGAGCTTGATGGACAGTGTGCCGCCCTTGATGAAATAGACGATCTCCTCGGGGTGGCGGTGCGGCTCATCCGTCGCACCCGGCGGCATCTTCATGCGGACCAGACGCGTAATTCCGGTGTTCACCAGCTCTTCATACATGTCGGGCGACGCCTCGTCGGCCAGCGGAGCACGCTGGCCTTCGGTGATCAGGGGAGAGTTGCTCATCTCATGAGCCTCCTTGGTTAGGAATGAGTTCCACAGGCGTGGATCAGGCCACTTCCGATACGGAATTGGCACCAAAGACACGGCCCAGATGCGCGTCGAAACGGGCGAAGTCGGCCTCGGGTTCGGCATTCTTCATCACGTCGAAAGCGCCGAAGGTGGGCAGCGGCGCCATGCCGAAGAACTTCGCGTTCAGATGCACCGGACGCAGCAGATCGTCGAGCGACGCGCCTTCGAAGAAAGGCTCGGACGGGTCGTCGAAGGCCTCGGCCGGCGCGTTCAGCGTGACGGACAGCATGTAGGTGGTGCCGGTCAGCGAGCCGCCCATGCCATAGTTCTCTTTCGGGGCTTCGGCGACGCGGCCATCGCCATTGGTCAGGCGGCCGTCCATGCCTGCGGTATAGACCTCGTCCATGTACTTCTTGAACGACCACGGCACGCTCATCCAGTTCACCGGAAACTGCATGATGACGGTGTCGGCCCATTGATGATTGGCGATCTCCTGCTCGACATCATAGCCTTCGGAGACCTTGGTCACACGCACGTCGTGGCCTGCCTTCTCCAGATATGCGGCAGCGCGTTCGACGAAGGCTGCGTTCAGTTCACCCTTGGCAAAGGGATAGGGCTTGTGGCCGTTGAGGATCAGAATATTGCTCATGGTGTCTTCCTTGCGATTGCCTGCGGCGCGGCGGGATCGGCCGCTGCACAGCGATCAATCTGGACACAACGAAACATTTCGCAACTAGTATACTTTTGGTAACCTTTTGATTATGCCACCCGCGACGTCTGCGCCCTGCACGGACGGGGCCCGCTAGAGACCTAAAACTGAAAGAGAAACCGGCATCCGAGAGGGCCGCGTTGACAACTGTAAGAAATTCATGAAGGGTGACGACAGGAAACGAAAAGTCACCTGATCACTTTTCCTGTCTATCCGAATCCTTTTCCGTACCTCATGGAGGCAAAGATGCGTGCACGTGTGGAAGAAGACGAAAAAGGCCGCCGCAACGCCTATGACGCCTGCGTTGAACCCTGCGCCATCGAGCGGGGCATGCGGATCATCGGCGGCAAGTGGACGGGGTCGATCCTGTGGCACCTGAAGGACGAGCCGGTGCGGTTCAACGATCTTGCCCGGATGATCGGCGGCGCAAGCAAGAAGATGATCACCGAACGCCTGCGCCAGCTCGAGGCGCAGGGGCTGGTGACCCGGCAGGTGCTGGATACCGCGCCGGTCTCGGTGCAATACCAGATCACCGATCTGGGCCGCACCGCGCTTGGGTTCCTGGACGAGCTGCGCAAGTGGAGCGAAGGGCTGCCCGCAAACGTGACGGCGGAGGTCTGAGATGCTGGCCCGGCTGAAACCCTCCCCGCTGCCGTCCATCCACCCGGTGCCGGAGCGCGCCGCAACCGGCGAGCTGGCCGATGTCTACGCCCGCACCAAGCGCGGGCTTGGCGTGCCGTGGATGGGGGTCGTGGCGATGGCCTTCGCCCGCTACCCGGGCTTCTACAGGACACTCTGGCAGGCGCTGGAACCGGTGGCCGCGAGCGAGGCCTTCGCCGCCGCCTGCCGGGACCTGCGCAGCTTTGCGGAGACGCGGGCCGCTGCGTTCTCCCCGCCTGCCATCGGGCCGCGGCTCGCGGAGGCGGGCTATGACGCGGCCGAACTGGACCAGATCACCGCCTGCAACGAGGTCTTCTCGGCCGGGAACATGCCCTACCTGCTGATGGCGTCGCTGGCGCGCGCGCTTCTGGAGGGCCAGGCCTGGACCGCGCAGGGCGAGGCCGTGCCCCGGCCCGCTCAGCCATCCGCCGGGGCGCATCCGGTGCTGATGGAGGCCCATCACGCCAGCCCGGACACCGCCGCGCTCTATGCGGATCTCCGCGAGACGCTCGGCCTGCCCTTCGTGAACACCGACTACCGTGCCTTTGCCCGCTGGCCGAGCTATTTCGCGGCGGCCTGGGGAGACCTGAAGCCGGTGATCCTCTCCGGCCGCTACGAACCCGCGGTGCAGGACATTCACGAACGCGCGGTGGAACTGGCGCTGGCGCTGCCCAATGCCACCGGCCTCACGCCGGACGCGCTGACAGAGGCCGCGGCACAGGATGCCGACCCTCAGGAGGTCCTGGCCGTCGTGCGCCTGTTCCAGTGGCTGCTGCCGGGGCTTGCCTTCAACGTCGCCTTCCTGCGCGCCCAGCTGGTGAGCGTGTAGGCCCTCTGGCTCAGAGCCGGGCCTCGACCTCGGCATTGAACCGGTGCAGCGCGCCCTCGTAGCGGCCGAAGGTCAGCGCCGCGTTGGCGCCGCTGGCAAGCCCCTCCTGCACCGGCGTCGTCTCAATCCCTCGGCGCTACCGTCGCCAGTCGGATGGCCTAGCGTTGCTACCGTTCAATCTAACAGGCCGCTGAATTGGCCAAGCCAGCGGGACGGCATGTTCCCTGCTGGATTGAGGTCCCTCCTCAATCTTCCGGACTGGGCGGCTGGAGGCAGGCCTGTGGCGGTCTAATCCAGCCTCATGCCGCCAGCAATCTTAGCCAGCCATTCGCCTCCGAGATCCGCATGCTTTTTTTTCGGGACAAGGCGCAGCCTTCGTGCCGGGTTGTGCGCCCGTTGATTGCTGAATGCCGCGCCTACCTGGCGACGTGCGGGGATGCGGGCCTCAAGATCGACGTAGCTGCAAAGCGATCCTCGCGCCTCGTCCGTCCCCTGCATCATTCCCCACTGCCACTATCGTGCGGAGGGTGAAGCGTGATCCGCAGGCCGCGTCTAAGGTCGACTTCTTCAGCGGCCTGTTACCGGGGTGTCATCGCGGGCCTGCACGGTTAATCTCATTGCGACATGGGCTAGGGGATATGGTCAATGTGTTTCGTTGCTTTGCCTGAGTTCAGCCGCATGGCAAGAGCCGCCAGCACCGCGTAGCCCGCAGCGAGGAACCACAGGGTCCGGACCTGCCCGGTAACATCAGACAGCGCCGCACCCATCTGGTTGATGCGCACGGCGGCGTCGATGCCGGATGTCGAGGGGATCAGGAGGGCCAGCGACTGAAAGAGCTCGGGCATCGCTTCACTCGGCCATGCGATGCCGGACATGAAGAACAGCGGCAGACCGAGCAGGCTGCAGACAAGCTGAACGATCAAGGCACCCCGCAGAAGCGCTGCAAGGAACAGGCCAAGCGCCGACGCGGCTAGGCTGAACGGGATCGCGATCGCGAGGCTCGACCAGACATCGCCGATGCGCGGAATGTTATAGACGTAGGGGATGATGATCGTGGCCACGAGGTATAGGAACACGCCGGGGATCATGTAGGAGATTAACTTGCCGACGGTGGCCACGATCGGCGTGGCACTGGCCCTTGGGGCTTCTGAAGGCAGGGTGTTCAGCAGGCCGACCCCCATCAAAAGAAGCTGCTGAACGATCAACAGAAAGACGGCCGGAACCACATAGCTGGCATAGCCGCCCTCGGGGTTGAACAGCGGGATCATGTTGATGCGCATTGGTGAAGCCACAGCGAGCGCCTCCTCCGGGTTCATCCCGTCGGCGGCAAGCCGTCCGATCACCACGTTCGTCCCGAGCCGCTGAATGGCGGTGCCGATGGCCGATCGCAGCTTGGAGAAGATGAGGAAATAGCTGGCGTCTCCGTAAAAAGCGACCGCCGCCTGCCGTCCGCTCAACAGCTCGCGTTCGAAATGCTGCGGAATGAAAAGATAGCCCGAGATCCTGCGCTCGAAAACGGCGCGCTCGGCCGAGGCCACATCGGGCAGCTTCATGACGACACGGGCGTTCTGCGACACATCCACGTCGCGGGTGAGCTGCCGCGAGGAGGTCGTGTCGTCCCGGTCCACCACCGCGACCGCGACTTCTCGCAGGACCTCGGAACTGTAGGGTTGCGGATAATAAAGCCCGAGAATTGCAATTGCGATGAAGAAGATTGCGAAGATGCGTAAGCGGTGTATCCACCCCGGAAATTGGCGTCGCCGCCGAATTTTTTGCAGGCAAGTATGCCTAAGACCGTGGCTCCAATCAAAGACGGACCAAGCGATTCCCCTTCACTGAACACCGCATTTCTGCGTGGCCTGAAAGTATCCGGAATGACCAAGGGGCTCTTGCAAACACGTCCCTTCCATTTTCTGCCGGACCTTGGGCGTATGATTGCCTAGCACCGCAGAACCTTGCCGGCCGCAGCTTGAAGGTCCGGCAGCCTTCCATATAACCCGCGCCATGGCTGCAAAGATATTTTCGATGGAGGCGCGAGAGGACGGCGGTGCCCGGCTCGCGCTCAACTACAAGCACACCGATCGCAGTGGCATCCAGCGTATTTCCTGCGATCTGCCGCAGGCCGGTCTTTTGCAGCTGGTGCTCTTTGCGGAAGCGCTCAGCCTGCGCAAGCGCTTCGGAAATCCCTTTGCATTGGACGTGTCGCTCGATGGGCTTGTGATGTCCTATGACCCGGCCCAGCGGGAGCTCCATGTTGAGCGGCAGGCCGGTTATTCCAGACAGACGGCATGCATGCCGGTTGAGGTTTTTCACGCCGAGATGGCAGGCATGACCGACATTTGCATTGCCTGGGCCGAGGCGTCAAAACACGGGCCCGCCCTGAAGCGCCTGCTATTCGAATGCGCGGCACCGGCTGAACTTGAAAGGCTGTTAGGGCGGGACGAGGCTGATCTGGCCATGCATCAGATGCGGGAAATCGCCCTTCTGCTGCTGGTGCAGGAAGCCTCCGCCCGCGGGTCCGCGCTGGCCCGCAAGTTGCGCAGGAAGAAATTTCAGGAGCAAGCCCAGGAGGCGATCAACAGCCTGGTTCTGGAGCTTGTGGCTGAACTCGTTCCGGTTTCTGCCCAAGCCTGAAGAGACGGGCGCAAAGCGACGCGGATTGAGGCAATGAAGATTGGCACGTTTCACCGGGAGACTGTCCGGACACGGCTTTGCGCCGGAACCCCGCATGGGGATCCGGCTGTGTGAGAATGCGTCACCGCCCCGATTGCGGGTGGTGATAGCCTGTCAGTCGTCGATCCGGCCGACCGGGCAGTGCCAGGGCATCAGCTGGCCATAGTCCAACTCACCGCAGTTGCGCTCGATTTCCTGCACCACCCAGTTCAGGTAGCTGCGGGGGTTGACCTTGTTCAGGCGCGCGCTCTCGATGAGCGAATAGTAGGTTGCCCAGACTTCAGCCGCCTCATGGTTCCCGGCGAAAAGCGAGTTCTTCTTCGTCAGAGCAATGCCCCGGATGCAGCGTTCGACTGCGTTGTTATCGATCTCAAGCCGGCCATCGGACACGAACCGCTGCAGCCCGTCAAAGGCGTTGAGCGTGTAGTTGATGGCCGTCTTCAGTTTCCCGGTGGCGTCATCCTGATGTTTCGTCAGGATGGCCTTGAGCTCGGTCAGGATGGGCAGGGTTTTCTCGAGGCGCAACTGTTTCCGCTCCTCCGGGGGCAGACCTTTGGCCGCCTTTTCGACAGCATACATCTTGCGGTACATCTGAATGACCTTGGCTGCCAGCTTGCTCTTGGTCGCCAAATGGGCTTCGAAGAACTTGCGCCTTGCATGGGCATTGCAGCGCACCGGCATTAATCCGTCATTCTCCCGGCTCTCTTTGAAGAGACAGTTGTAACCCGAGTAGCCATCAGTCTGCAGGAAACAGAGCGACGCGCCGGAAAGCAATTCCTCTGCAACTGCGCCGGCGCGGGAATGGGCATAGCGGTACACCACAGTCGGCCGGGCCTCGGGATTCCAATTGCGCTCATCGCGATTGATCACCCAGAAATACCCGGTGTCGCACTTCCCTTTTCCAGGCGCCTGAACCTTCACCGGGGTCTCATCCATTTGTGCGGTATGACCAGCAAGCGCATGCGCATGAAGCTCGTCCTGGACCAGCCCCGCGTATTTGGCCACGTGGGCAACACCGTTTTCGATCGTTTGGCGGGCAAGATTGATGTTGGCGTTCCTGAACCGCCGCTCCAGCCGGTAGGGCGGAATATGCTCGAAGAACTTCTGGCAGGCAGCTTCGACTGCAAACCCCGGCTCCATGCCGCGTCCCTTCATGATGTAGTTTTTCGACTATGCGGCCACGGGTTTGTTCTCCTTGCAAATCCCGCGGTTGCACGCGCAGGTGTGATATACGTCTTTCACCAAAACCACATGCTCCGGCACGATCCGGAAGCTCCCGGCACGTTCTTCACGCTTGATCGACTTGAGATCATGCCCGCATGTGCCGCAGCTCCTTTCGTCAGGGAAATGATCAACGGTGATGACCTTGATATCCTTGGGTACTTTGCGTGCGCGCTTACCCTTGGGTTTTTCCTTCGGTTCAGCGTCAAGGTCATCGTCAAGCGCGAGGCCAAGGTCATCCTCCGCGGGATCGCCGGGATCTTTTTCCGAGCTCTGCCCGAAATGCTCCTGGCGCAGCACCGCCAGTTGCTCCGTCACCCGGCGCAGATCGCTCTTGAGCGCAGAGATCCGCCGTTTTGCAGACTGGACTTCGCCTTCAGTCTCGAAGAACAGCGACAGAATGCTGCTGATCCGTGTGCCGATCTCAACCGTGGCTTCCTCAGGGCTGCTGGGAAGCTGGCGAACAGCGCTGAGAATGCCGTCGCAAAGAAGGCCAATAGGACTCAGCTCGCCAGCATCCGTCTCCTGCTGACCCGGCAGCCAGCCGGGCTCTTGGATGGTCATTTCAATTTTTCCCCATGGGATATCGGCCTCCGCCCGCTAACCGGACGCAGGGAGTCGCACACCGGGGCTGCGCGAAGCTGGCCCCGCTGAGGCACCATTCCGTGAAGACAGGCAAAGACAGTCCGTCCCGCCCTGCCGTTTACGGTCAGGGCCGGTTCGCTCATCCTTCCATTTGGGGAAGTGTGCCTATTGGGTGAGGAAGGCCTTCGCCCATGCAGAAGCCTTGCGACGGATCGCAGGATTTGCTAAGGGACCTGTGTCTAAGCTGGCGGGTTTCGGTCTGCCTCGAACGATCACGCCGGAATGCGCCAACATTCCGGTGTTTTCGTTTCTAAAGATGTTAAGTCTTCATTCTGGTCTCTCCTTCTGCTGATTTTCGTGGCGAGGCTGTTTACACCGGCTCGAGCGAAGATGGAATAATTTCACTTAAATCAATGTCTTGTGCGAAAATAGGACTGCAGTTTCGATAGTCTCAGAGAACGCAGCCGCTGCACACGAAGACATTGTGCATCGCTGCAATTCCTCCACAATTTACAGGTCCTGGCGCTCCCTCGCTGCTGTGCAGGAAACTTGCGAAAACGGCTCCACAGCGGATGCCGCCTTCACAAAGTTTCCGTTTGTACAATGACCAGGGAGCTTCTGGCCCCCAAGTTTCCCAGACCGGCGGCCGTTTTTCGGCAGACGATTCGAGAGGTAATAAGCTGTCAGAGGAACCGTACGGCTGAACGTGCCCTCACGCTGATCCTGGATGGATCAGCGTATGTGTCCGCAGGCGGCGAGGGTGATATGAGAGATATTGTTCAGCATCATGGGCGGAGATTACCCAGCTGCTGCTGCGAAGAGCAATCCGCGCAGTGTCGCGGAAGCCCTTGCTGCAGACGGGGGTGATATTTTTGCAACTTAAGATATTTATTTAAAGGGATACTTCAATCGCAGGGTTGCAGAATCCCCTTCCTATAAAGCCCATAGGGCTGTTAGCTAGGAAGGGGCCGACGGCGAACTGCCTCAAATGCCAGTGGTTTGAGTTAAGCCCTCCTGGCCAGCCCTTCAGAAAAAACATCACCATTCCACAAAGATCTGTTGACAAGACTTGGGCAGCCTCGTTCGAAATGAACGAATGCAGGAATTGGAGGCTTCGATCAAATGGTGAGGCCGCCGAAATTGGGCTGCGAATCCTTGCTGCGGTTAGCCGCGCCACATTCAGGTCAACGGTCATATCCGGCACAGAGCCGACCTTTGCAAAATGCCGCTATCGCTGCGGCGCGGCGTCCCGGAAACAGACTTCCCATCGCTGGGCGGATTCAACCGGTCGTCGCAACACCCCATTGTTGGAGGTCTTGATGACAACAGGAAAACGAAAATCTGAGCGCTCGACGCGGCGCAAATTATCCTCGCCAGGTCGACCGCCAGTCTGGCAGCGTGAGAATCTATGCCGGTTCTGGCGGGAGATTGCAGCGGGGCTATCCAGTGAGGAAGCCGCCGTTGAAGCGGGTGTCTCTGCTCCTGTCGGAACCCGATGGTTTCGGAGTTCTGGCGGAATGCCACCAACACATCTTGCGCCTTCGACACCGCCGCCAAAGGGGCGAAACCTTTCTTTCGCGGAACGCGAGGAAATTGCCTTGGAGTGCGCAAGGGGCACGGGCGTGCGCGGTATCGCCTTCAAGCTGGGGCGCGCGCCCAGCACGATCTCCCGAGAAATCAGGCGCAATTCGGCGACCCGTGGCGGAGACTTTGACTACCGCGCGATCAACGCGCAGTGGCACGCGGATCGTTCCGCCAAGCGTCCGAAGGCCAGCAAGCTCGCGCTCAATCCCGCTCTGCGTGACTACGTGCAGGATCGGCTGGCGGGCTTGATCACCACGCCGGACGGCATCGCTTTCAAAGGGCCTGTCGTGGTATGGAAGAAGCGGCGGGCTGTTCGTCGTCAAAGCCGACGCTGGTCCTTGGCCTGGAGCCCGGAGCAGATCTCGCAGCGTCTGAAGGTGGACTTTCCCGAGGACCCGAACATGCGCATCAGTCACGAAGCAATCTACCAGGCGCTGTACATTCAAGGGCGCGGTGCGTTGAGGCGGGAGCTCTCCGCCTGCTTGCGGTCTGGGCGCGCTTTGCGGCTCCCTCGAGAGCGCGCCCGGAACCGCGGAAAGGCTTTCATCTCTGATGCCTTGATGATCAGTGATCGTCCGGCAGAAATCGGTGACAGGGCGGTGCCAGGTCACTGGGAGGGCGATCTCATTCTCGGCCTGGGCAGTTCGGCGATCGGTACTTTGGTCGAGAGAACAACACGCTTCACGATGCTGTTGCATCTGCCGCGCATGGAAGGTCACGGAAAGACAAAGTCCATAAAGAACGGTCCAGCTCTTGCCGGTCACGGTGCCGAAGCCGTCCGTGATGCCATCGCGGGAACCATCATGGATCTGCCGGCGCACCTGCGCAGATCACTGACTTGGGACCAGGGGGCAGAAATGGCACAACACGCCCAGCTCCAGATCAGAACCGGTCTCGACGTCTACTTCTGCGACCCACAAAGTCCTTGGCAGCGAGGTAGCAACGAGAACACCAATGGTCTGCTCCGCCAATACTTCCCAAAGGGAACAGACCTAAGCCAGCATAGTGCATACGAACTGAATGCGGTTGCTCACGCGCTGAACACGCGACCACGCAAAACGCTGAGCTGGCAAACACCGGCAGAAGCACTCGACCAGCTGCTCAAACAGGATATGATCGAGGGTGTTGCGACGACCGGTTGAATCCGCCCTGTGAACAATCGCCCGAATGGTGAAGGTTCGATCTGCGGAGCGGGGGGATCTTCGGAGTTGCAAAGCGGAGCGGCGCGTCGATGGGTCGGAGACTGGAAACCCAGCACTTGCCCTCCCATCTTAAAAAGGTCACTAATCAAAAAAACTGAGCAAACCACAGAGCTCGCTTAGTTTTCTGCCCGCAACAGTCCCTCGGCGATCCCCTCATGGCCGCAACACCATCCAACGTCCTGCGGTATTGGCGGACATCTCTGGCAGATGGTGCGCTTGGCGAAGGGACGTTCCGAGCTGCAGATCGAAAAAGATTCTTGGTTCTCCCGAAAGACGCGCTCAAGACGGGTAGCCTTCCCAAGCAGCTAGTCCAGACACTGTTCCAGGGCAAGGATGGTGTTGGAACGGTCTCGGTTCGCTTCTGGCCCCTAGTGACAGCGCGCAAAGACTCTCATGCCATGTCTCGCGTTGATGGGATGCCGGAGATCGTCGCCCCCGTGGTCACCGAGGTCGTCGTGGATCGGGCGGGGCGGATCGTGCCAACTCGCAATGCTATTGCGCGCGACCTGCTGACGCCTTTGCCCCGGGGGGCCTTTGCCCTTGGATCGGTGGAGGTGCTCGATGATTTTCTGACAACAACGCCCCTTCCCGAAATCACGACGGCCGACGGATGGCAGGAATATCGCCAGCACTGCCGTCAGATGGTCGACGCCCTCGCGCCGGGCTGGCCCTCTGACGAGACGGAATATTTGCCGATCGGAAGCGGCTTCATTGAGGTATCGGAAGGCGCCGATGCAACGGTGCGAGGGATGCTGGATCTCTACGACAATCTGCTGGCCAATGAACCGGACACGCCGCTTCTACGCCAGATCACCTCGCCCCACCGCCCTGAGAGCGCGATGGATCACGGCATTGAAAAGGAGTTTTCTCGACGCCTTGGGCATTCAAACCCGCACTTCCCCCTGGCCGAACACCAACGGCAGGTTCTGGCCTGGCTCGACGCCTCGAAACCCGGTGAGGTGATCGCAGTGAACGGGCCACCCGGGACCGGCAAGACGACCATGCTGCTCTCAGCGGTGGCGGGGCTCTGGGTAAAAGCCGCGCTCGACGGAGGCGACCCGCCAGTGATCGTGGCGGCGTCATCGAACAACCAAGCGGTCACCAACATCATCGACGCCTTCGGCAAGGATTTTTCGGCGGGAGATGGCGTGTTTGCCGGACGTTGGTTGCCGGACATCAAGAGCTTTGGGATGTTTCTTCCGTCGCATTCCCGGCGCATGGAGGCCGCGCAGCGCTATCAGACGGAGGCCTTCCAGGCGGAATGTGAGTCCGTGTCCTATGTCGAGCGCGCACGGGCCGCTTGGCTGGACGCGGCTAGCAAGGCATTCCCGAATGTAAAGGACGCAGACGTTGCCGGCTTTGTCGCCCAGCTCCGAAATCGGCTGAGCGAAGAGGTCAATAAGCTCAGCCAGCTCGACAAGGCTTTGAACCACCTCAGAACATGTGCTGCCGCTGTCTTGTCCGAGCTGGGCGAAGATCCGGGCGCTGAGCAGGTGCGGCGCGCGGATACGCTCCGCGCCAGCCAGGAAGAGGCAGATCGACTGGCCGCCGCACGCGCAGCGCTTGATCACTATTTTGCCTCTGAATCTTGGCTCACCGGTCTTTTCAGATTCATTTCTTCGATCAAGCGCAAGCGCGCTTTGAAAGCGCGACTGACCATCGGTGATCGGCTGGACGGGTTGCAGGACATGACCCGTGTCGAGGATATCGAAACGCGGGTCGCAGATGCCCTGAGACAGGGGCAGCAGAGCCTTGCCTCTGCCAAGCAGCGCTTGGCCCACGCAGTGGAGCTGAGGCAGCGGGCCACGGCCAGCGAATTGGCTTGGCGCAAGGCGGCCGAAGCCTTCGGAGGCTCGGATGACCTGGACATGCTGGAGCGACAGGCCGACCTCCAGACCCGGTTTAACCTGTTCCTGCTCGCGACCCACTACTGGGAAGGGCGGTGGCTGATGGCGATGGACGCCGATCTCGGCACCATCACCACGTCACATGAAAGGACGGGGCGAAAAGCCGTCGAACCGCGCTGGAAACGTCGCATGATGCTGACGCCCTGCGCCGTGGCCACTTTTGCCAGCCTGCCTGGGAAGCTGTCATGCAGCCGCTACCAAGGTGGCAAGTTCGCGTCCGACAGCCTTTTCAATTTCATCGACCTGCTGATCGTCGACGAAGCTGGGCAAGTTCTGCCCGAGGTCGCTGGCACCTCATTCGCTCTGGCCAAACGCTCGCTGGTTATCGGCGACACGCAGCAGATCGAGCCGATCTCCGCCATCCCCGGCCCTGTCGATATCGGCAACCTCAAGGACAGCGGGTTGATCGACGGCGAGAAGGTGCCCGATCACCTAGCCGCGAGCGGCATCCGATCCACCGACGGCAGCGCGATGCGTCTTGCGCAGCAGGCCTGCAAGGTCGCACCTTGGCCCGAGCTGGATCGCGGGCTCTACCTGTTTGAACATCGCCGCTGCCATGACGAGATCATCGGCTTCAGCAATGCCCTTTGCTACAAGGGTAAACTGCGCCCGATGCGCGGCCCCGCACCGGAGGACGCGCCCTTTCCCGCGCTGGGTTACCTGCATGTCGAAGGACGAGCCTTTGCTAACGGTGGCAGCCGCGCCAACCCGGTCGAGGCTCGCACCATCGCTGCATGGCTGGAGGGGAACCGCGCGCTTCTCGAAGACCGCTACGGCCAGCCTCTGGAACGGGTTGTCGGGGTTATCACACCCTTTGGCCAACAAGTGCGCGCCCTCCGGGACGCCTGCACTGCTCGCGGCATCACCGTGTCTGGGCGCGACGGCATGACCATCGGCACAGTACATGCGCTGCAAGGGGCCGAACAACCCATCGTCATTTTCTCGCCTGTCTATTCCAAACACGCGGATGGCGGTTTCGTCGATGCCTCGCCCAGTATGCTGAACGTGACGGTGTCGCGCGCCAAGGACAGCTGCCTCGTTTTCGGCGATATGGACATCCTCGCCACTGCCCGAAGCGGCTCACCTCGCGCCCTACTGTCCGAATTTCTTGCGGCCAAGGGAAAGGCGCTGGATTTTGCCATGGAACCGCGCGACGACCTTACCGGCGGTGACGCCCGGATCGAGATGCTTCAGCACGCGGCCGAGCACGATGCATTCCTGTTGGATGCTTTGAAAAGCGAGGGGCGGATATACATGATAGTCAGCCCTTGGGTCGTTGCCGGAACGGTCGAGCGAACCGGCCTGCTGGACGCTATGGCGACCGCACGCCAGCGTGGGGCAGACATCGAAGTCTTTGCCGACCCGCTTCTGAACACTGGGACAGCCGCAGGCGGGCTTAGCCAGATGGAAGCCGTCGAGCGAAGGCTTTCGGCGATCAGTGTCGCTGTCCACCGGGTCCGGAAACTCCACAGCAAGATCGTGAGCGTCGACAATGAGCTCCTCTGTGCTGGATCGTTCAACTGGCTCAGTGCAGATCGGAAAGGGCAATACGCCCGGCATGAAACATCCTTTGTCTACAGAGGTCTGCACCTCGAAAACGAAATTAAGACCATTCGGGACGGCCTAACACGACGTGCGAATTAACTATCGGCCCCATACTGTCATTCGATATTTGGAGAGCGGTCGACCGATGGCAGTCCTTTAGCCGACACGCAGACAGGGAGCAGTAAGATCCGGAAGCGACTCGACGAGGACGCGAACAGCCTGAGTCTTGGCAAGTTGAAACGTACGAATTGGGGTCGCAAGCTGGCTGCCCTGTGAAGGTAAAAAAACAACAGAGAGAGCAGCCCCACCGCCTGTGGCTTTGGGAGATCGGGAATGGTTCAAGCCGCTCTCTGCCACTCTCGATGGGAATGTAGACACCAACGCAACTCACTCTGGCCGCAGTATTTCCCAATGGCCTTCAATATGCTCTTTGAATAAGCTTTGCGGATGCCGATGCCACCGATGATTGTTTAAAATGCATACAGTTCCACCTCCATTGCCGTGTCTTGAAGAATGGTTGAAACCCTATCCCAGCACAAAGGGCCGGTATGGGCACCTTCTGCTTGAGCAAAAAATTCCAACCGATGATGTCATCAGGCTCGGTCTGACTCCTTACTTTGAATCAGCGCATCTTGATGCGCGTATCTGCTTTCACGAATTCGCGCAGATCAGCCTACACCCTGACGAAGGGCAACCAGGATGCAATGCGCGCTACCCCAATTCACTGCCGCCGATAACTCGTCGCGGCCTTTTTGGTGAAGTCATGTCTGGCCTCATGACTGAGGCATATGAATTTATTGGCGCACATGAATGGATTGTGCCTGTTTTCCTTCTTCGCGAACATGAGGATGCCCGCCAGTATCTCTTCCAGCTCGCCCGGGCCCCTGAACGCACGCGTGAAGTTCAGGGGCGGAAAGGGGACGATTTCATTGCGCTTGTCATCAATGACGAGGGCGAAGTCACTCGGTTCATCGCTGGCGAAGCTAAGTGGAGGGCGACTTGGACACCATCCGTCGTGGACACTGTAATGCTAGGTGATACAGTCCCGCATCCTGAGACAAAGAAGGCATACAAGGACGCAGACGGCAAAACGGTGCGCGATGGAAAGGGCGTGTGGTTCGAAATAAACCGCGCACTACCCGTGCCCATTGGGCTGAAGCAGCTTCAGCAGATTCTGGTGGAATGTGCGAAGGACGAGTTTGAGACAGTCATAGAGTCCCTCGATCAGATACTAATGATCCAGAACCCGCAACCTGTAGAGCGAACTGATCTAGTCTTCCTTATCGGTGATGGTCCGGCAAAACGCGATGCCGGCGAAACACTTTTGGAATGGCAAGACATGCCCTCGGAGTACACCGCGGGCCGTGATTTGCAGGTTGTTGAAGTCATCATCAGTAACGGTGGAGAATTGATCGACACCCTCTATGAAGGCCTCTGGCCCGAAGCGGAGGGCGGCGATGAGTGACGAAGGCCGTCTGGCCCTTGCTCGCCAGATCCGTGAAACGTTCGCTCAGGATCAGGTCTTGACGCCCATTCAGGCGCGGTCGTTCGTGCGATCGATCCAGAAAACGTGGGATGTTGAACAAGTGCAATGGACGTGCTCTGCCCCCTGAAAACTGGATCGTTCGGAGTTGGAGTTTTCCGCTAAATTTCCCTGGCTGGGAGAGGAGCGGAATCGCATGAAAGCATCGAAGTTCACAGAGGCGCAGAAGGCGTTCATCCTGAAGCAGGGCGAGCAAGGAACGCCGGTCGCGGAGATCTGCCGCAAGGCCGGGATCAGCCAGGCGACATACTTTAACTGGAAGAAAAATACGGGGGCCTTCTGCCGGACGAGATGCGCCGGCTGAAAGCGCTTGAGGACGAGAACATCCGGCTGAAGAAGATTGTGGCGGACCTGACGCTGGACCGGGAGATGCTTCAGGATGTCATTCGGCGAAAGCTCTGAAGCCTGGCCGTTTGCGCGAGATTGTCACCGGGATGTGCGTCGATTGGGGTGTATCGATCCGGAAGGCTTGTGGGGCCATCTGCTTCGACACATCCACCTACCACTACAAGTCCCGGCGGACGGATCAGGCTGCCGTCGAACGGCGGATCAAAGAGATCGCAGAGACGCGTGTGCGCTATGGCTACAGGCGCGTCCACGTGCTTCTGAGACGGGAGGGCTGGGTGATCAACATGAAGAAGACACGCAGGATTTACAACGAGTTGGGCCTGCAGCTCAGGAACAAGCACCCCAAGCGCCGGGTGAAGGCAAAGCTCAGAGAGGACCGTCAGGAAGCTGTTGGGCCGAACGATGTCTGGGCGATGGACTTCGTTCACGACCAGCTCGCCCTGGGCAGGAGGTTGCGTATCCTGACCGTTGTCGACACGCATTCCCGGCTCTGCCCTGCGGCCGATCCGCGCTTCACCTATCGGGGCGAAGATGTTGTGCAGACGCTCGAACGGGTCTGCGGGCAGATCGGCTACCCCAGGACGATCAGAGTCGATAACGGCAGCGAGTTCATCTCGCGGGACCTCGATCTCTGGGCCTACGCCAACGACGTTACCCTCGACTTCTCACGGCCTGGAAAGCCCACGGACAATAGCTTCATTGAGGCGTTTAACAGCAAGCTCCGGGCGGAATGCCTGAACGCACACTGGTTCATGAGCCTTGCAGATGCCCGCGAAAAGCTGGAGGATTGGCGTCGGCACTACAATGAGGACAGACCCCACAGCGCAATCGGATACAACGTCCCGATTGCCATGCATTATCCCGATGGCGTCACCAGCCCGTCATCGTGACAGAGCCGGAAAAATCCAGCTTCTGGCGGACCAAGGTTGGGGCTCAGAGCATCAAACCCGCAGACTCTCCTCATGAGCGAGGGACCAGCGGGGGGCAGATCACGAACTTTCTCCAGTTAGGCGCACCACCAGATTTCCTTGAAAGCCCAACTTTCTTCGATCAACATGCACTAAAACTTCCGCTCCCGGGGGGCATTCCGGGGCATCTGGAAAGATACGGGCATGCACGCGTTTGCACCGAGTAGAAGGCAAAGAAAGAGATCCAATCGGGAAGCGCCGTTCCAGGCGGCGTAAACAGAGCCTAAGAAAGTGCCGTAGCCTGAAGGAGCTGACACTCGGAGCGGTCTCGGTAGGGGCTGCCTGACAAGCATCCACTCCACGACCATACAGGCGGCAACTGTCCTGTAATAGGTCTCAAACCGGCGGCAGCGCCGTACCTGCCGAAAGGCCAAGCCGCCACGGACCAGCCGTCCGCGGCCTTCCCGGGACTGGTCAGGGTCCGCAGGCAGCGCCGAAGAGCCACGATCCCGGCTGCAGGCGGGACCATGACAGGCAGACCTGCGGACCGGTGGCTGTGTGGTTGCAGCCTCAGATACTCAGGCAGCAGTATTTCAGTTCGAGGTAATCCTCGATCCCGTATTTCGAGCCTTCCCGGCCCAGACCGGACAGTTTGACGCCGCCGAACGGCGCCACTTCGGTGGAGATCAAGCCCGTGTTGACACCTACCATTCCGTACTCGAGCCCCTCCATCATCTTGTAGATGCGGCTCATGTCGCGGCTGTACAGATAGGACGCGAGGCCGAACTCGGTTTCGTTGGCTGCGGCCAGGACCTCATCCACCTCCGAGAACCGGAACACGGGAGCCAGCGGGCCAAAGGTCTCCTCGCGGGCCACCGCCATCTCCTGGGTCACGCCGGTAATCACCGTCGGCTGAAAGAACGTCCCGCCCAACGCATGCGGCCTGCCTCCGATCGCGACCTGCCCGCCTTTGGCGACGGCATCGCTGATGTGCTCGTTCACTTTGCTCACAGCGGACGCGCTGATCAGCGGCCCGATGGCGGTGCCTTCGGCGAAACCGTCGCCGACCGGCAGAGCCTTCACCGCAGCGCAGAGTTTTTCCACGAAGGCGTCGTGGACAGCATCCTGAACGTAGATCCGGTTGGTGCACACGCAGGTCTGACCGGCATTGCGAAACTTAGAGATCAGCGCGCCTTCGACCGCGGCATCCAGATCGGCGTCGTCGAACACGATGAAGGGGGCGTTGCCGCCCAGCTCCAGCGACAGTTTCTTGATCTGCGCGGCCCCCTGGCGCATCAGGATGCTGCCGACGTTGGTAGACCCGGTGAAACTGATCTTCTGCATCGCCGGGTTTTCGCAGAACTCCAGTCCGATCCCCGTGCTGTCGGTTGACGGCAGCACCGAGAAGACACCCGCGGGAAGTCCCGCTTCCTCGCCCAGCCGGGCTATGGCCAGGGCCGACAGCGGCGTTTCGCTGGCGGGGCGCACCACCATGGCACACCCGGCCGCCAATGCCGGACCTGCCTTGCGCGTGATCATCGCGTTGGGGAAGTTCCAGGGCGTGATTGCCCCGACCACACCGACCGGCTGCTTCATCACCAGGATCCGCTTGTCCCGCTGATGGCCGGGAATGGTGTCGCCATAGATCCGCTTGGCCTCCTCCGCGAACCACTCGATGAAGCTGGCGCCATACATGATCTCGCCTTTGGCTTCGGCCAGCGGCTTGCCCATCTCGGCGGTGAGGATGGCGGCCAGATCATCTGCATGGGCGACCATGAGATCGAACCACCGGCGCAGGACCGCGGCGCGCTCCTTGCCTGTCCACTTGGCCCAGTCCCGCTGGGCAACACTGGCAGCCGCGATGGCGGCCCTGGCGTCGTCGACGGTGCAATCGGCCACATTGGCCAGCACCGCGCCGGTCGAGGGGTTGAGCACCTGGAACCGGCTGTCGCGGGCCAGCCATTCGCCGTTCACATAGGCATCCTGCAACAGCAGATCGGGACGGGAGAGAGAGAGCACTTGCAAAACTCCTGTGCGGTAGAATTGGGGGCGAGCTGTCCCGCCCCCTGTTTGACGTTGGCTTGCGCCGATCAGGCGTGTAGATCCTGGTTGAGGGCGGTGCCATCCGGGGCCTCGTCCGGGCTGCTCGTCACGGCGGCCGGATCTTCCATCAGCGACTTGATCACGCCCCAGGCCATCATCACCACCAGGACCGAGATCGGCAGGGCGGCCGCAATCGCCGCAGTCTGCAGCGCCGACAGCCCACCGGCCAGCAGCAGCACGGCGGCAACCAGCCCCTGCGCCGCGCCCCAGACCACACGGTGCAGTTTGGGAGGATGCGCATTGCCCATCGACAGGATGGTGGTCACCACCAGGGTGCCGGAATCGGAGCTGGTGATGAACCAGGTGGCAAGCAGGAAGGTGGTGAGGGCAGAGATGACCCAAGCCAGAGTCCCGCCATCTGCCAGCAGGTCGATGGTGCCGAACAGGGTACCGCCCAGGTTCCAGCTGTTGACCATATCCACCAAGCCCGCGGTTCCGACGCCGCCTTCGGCATTGAGTTCAAGGAACAACGCGCTGCCGCCGAACACCGAGATCCAGATGAAGGCCATCGAGGTTGGAACCAGCATGGCGCCGAACATGAACTCGCGGATGGTCCGGCCCTTGGAGATGCGGGCGATGAACATGCCGACGAAGGGCGCCCAGCTCAGCCACCAGCCCCAGTAGAAGATGGTCCAGCCCCCCTGCCAGGCGACGTCGCCCGGCGTGGAAGCGGTCCAGAACCCCATCGACAGGAACTGGGTCAGGTAGTCCCCGGTTGCATTGAGCAGGAAGCCGGCCAGCCATTGGGTGGGGCCTGCGAAGACAAAGAAGAGGATGAGGGCGATGGTCAGCACGACATTCCATTCCGACAGGATCTTGATACCCCTGCCAATGCCGGAGACCGCCGACAGGGTCGCAATGACCGAGATGATGACGATCAGCGCGACCTGGGTGCCCACGCCCGGATCGATCCCGAACAGCACGTTTATGCCATGCGCCATCTGGGTCACTCCAAGCCCCATCGAGGTGGCGATGCCGAACACCGTGCCAAAGACTGCCAGCAGATCGACGGCGTGACCGGCCGGACCATAGATCCGCTGGCCAAGGACCGGATACAGCGCCGAGCGGAAGGTCAGCGGCAGTTTTTTTCGAAAAGCAAAATAGCCGAGGGCCAGACCGGTCAGCGTATAGATCGCCCACCCATGCAGCCCCCAGTGGAAGTTGGTCACCCGCACGGCATCCGCCGCGCGCTGCACATCCATCTCGGTGTGGCCCGCCGCATCCGCGAAGGGGTTGTTGGGATACCCCCACCCCGCCGAATTGTCGAAATAGAACAACGGCTCGGCAACGCCAAAGAACATGATGCCGATCGACACCGATGCGGAAAACAGCATGGCGAACCAGGAAAAACGGCTGAACTCCGGCTTGCTGTCGTCATCGCCGAGGCGGATGGACCCGAACCGGCTGAACATCAGGAACAGGCAGGCAGCCAGGATGACGATCACGGTGCTGATGTAATACCAGCTCAGCGCGCCTTCGATCCAGGCGCGAATGCCGCCATAGATGCGGCCTGCATAATCCACGTTCAGGATCGTGAACACGACAAAGGCAGCCACCATCGCCTTGGACGCGATGCTCATGCCGTTGTGAAGCCCTTTGAAAACCCCTTTGTCGGAAACCAGCTGGCCTCCCTCTCCTATTTTGTCGTCGCTCGCCATGGTTTCCTCCCTTTGACAATGACTGGGTGACCGGAGGCGCGACGGGCGCCTCCGGCAAGCAATTTTCTTCTGTTGGGATCAGTCCCGCCTTACCGCATCACGAAAGGGTCCGGGATGGGATCGTCGCTGGTGCGCAGCCAGACCGCCTTCAGCTTGGTGTAATCCAGCACCGCCTGAAGCCCGCCCTCGCGGCCGTGGCCGGACAGGCCGTGGCCGCCGAAGGGCGCAATCGGGCTTACCGCGCGATAGGTGTTGACCCAGACGATGCCCGCCCGGATCTTGCGGATCATCCGGTGTGCGCGAGTCAGGTTCTGGGTGAACACGCCCGAGGCGAGGCCAAACGCGGTGTTGTTTGCGATCTCCACGGCCTCTGCCTCGGTCTCGAAGTCAACCACCGAGAGGACCGGGCCGAAAAACTCGTTCGACAGGCACGGCGCAGTCGGCGCATCGGAGCAATCCAGCACGGTGGGCGGAAAGAAGTAGCCCTGCCCCTCTGGTACGACGCCGCCCGTGACCAGCCTGGCACCTGCCTGAAGCGAGGCCTCGATCAGCCGCACCGCGTGATCGCGCTGCCTCAACGTGCACAAAGGCCCCACCTCGGTGTCCATGTCCTGCGGCATGCCGATCACCACGGCCTCGGCCTTCTCCTTCAGCCGCTTGAGAAATTCCGCCTTGATCCCTTTCTGGATCACCAGCCGGGATCCCGCGACGCAGCTTTGCCCGGTCGCGGCAAAGATGCCCGAGACCTGGGCGTTCACGGCGCTTTCAAGATCGGCGTCGTCGAACACGATGAAGGGGGACTTGCCCCCCAGTTCCAACGAGGTGGACGCGAGGTTCTCGGCCGAGTTGCGCACGATATGGCGCGCCGTCTCCGGCCCGCCAGTGAAGGCCACATGGGCGACCGATGCATGGCTGGTCAGCGCGGCACCGGCCTGCGGCCCGCCGGTGATGACGTTCAGCACGCCGGGCGGAAAGCCCGCCTGGTCAAAGATCCGGGCGAATTCCAGCATTGGTGCCGGGGCTTCCTCGGAGGCTTTAAGAACCACCGTACAGCCTGCTGCCAGTGCCGGGGCGATCTTTACCGCGGACAGGAACAGCTGCGAGTTCCAGGGCACGATCGCGGCCACCACGCCCACCGGTTCCCGGCGCAGCCAGACCTCCATGTCCGGCTTGTCGATCGGCAGATGAGCGCCCTCGATCTTGTCGGCAAGGCCCGCGTAGTAGCGATAGTATTCCGCCACATAGGCAATCTGTGCCGAAGTCTCGCGGATGATCTTCCCGGTATCACGGGTTTCCAGTTCCGCCAGCCTCGGGGCGCTCTCCGCCACCAGGTCCGCCAGGCGCATCAGGAGCTTGCCGCGCTGGGTCGCCGTCATCTCGGCCCAGTCAGAGGAGAAGAACGCAGCCTCCGCCGCCGTTACCGCCCGGTCCACATCCGCCTCGGAGGCCGCGGGCATCTTTGCCCAGGGCGCGCCCGTGGCGGGGTCGCGACTGTCGAAGGTGGTGTCGGCATCCTCAAATGCGCCACCGATATACTGCTGGAAGGTATGCATTCTCAGGCTCCCTTACTGAAACGCGGGCATCACGTGCGCGATGAAACGCTCGAGCGAGGCCTTCTTACGCTCGAAGCTCATGCTGCTGTCGATCCAGAACGCATATTCATCGTAGCCGAGCGACTCGTATGTCTTCAGCCGTTCGATCACCGCTGCCGGTTCTCCGATCACCAGGTCCCGCTCCATCGCCTCGGGCGAGTAGAACGGATGCGCGGCGATTTCCTCGTCCGACAAGGGGGCGATGAGACCCTGCGAGATGTCCCGCTTGTTCATGAACCACGCGCCGAAGTAGTTGTAGAAGCGGTTCAGCTCCTCCGCGCCGCGTTTCACATCCGCGGCGCTGTCCGCGACATAGGTGTGCTGCAGCAGCATGATCTTGGGCCGCGGCACGTCATTGTGCTTTTCACAGGCCGCGTTGAACTTGCTCATCAGGTCGGCGATTTCCTCGTCGCCCTTCCACAGCGGGGTCACCTGAACGTTGCAGCCATTGGCCACCGCGAATTCATGGCTGTTCGGATCGCGGGCCGCGACCCAGATCGGCGGGCCGCCGTCCTGCAACGGTTTGGGCGAGGACGTGGTCTTGGGGAAGGAGTGGAACTCCCCCTCCTGCGCGTAATCGCCCTGCCACAGCCCCTGCAGTGCCGGGATCAGCTCCCGCATCCGCAGGCCCGCCTCCCAGGCGTCCATCCCGGGCATCATGCGCTCGTATTCAAAGGAATACGCGCCACGGGCGATACCCAGATCCAGGCGACCGTCGGTGATGATGTCGGTCATCGCCGCCTCGCCCGCCAGCCGGATCGGATGCCAGAAGGGCGCAATCACCGTACCCGTGCCGAGGCGGACATTCTTGGTGTGTCGCGCCACATCGACGAGGTTCAGGAACGGGTTGGGCGCAATCGTGAAATTCATCCCGTGGTGTTCGCCGGTCCACACCGCGTGCATGCCGCCGTCATCGGCGATTTTGCAAAGCTGGATGAACTCGTCGTAGAGCTGTTTCTGATCCTGATCCGCAGAAATCCGCTCCATATGCGCAAAGAGAGAAAATTTCATGCCCGCGTGCTCCCTGTCCCCACGGGGCGCACTTGCCCGGTGGTCTGGTTTCCATAATACACCCCGAAATTGCCGATCCGGCTTTCGTTGGCGAACCGCTCCAGCATGGTGCAGACCGCCGCATCCGCGATGTCCATCAGCGTGGTCTGACTGAGCTGGGTGAAGGTGCCCTTGGCCGGGGTGCCCCCGGCAGACTGGCACAGAAACGAAATATGCTGATGTTCCCGCGCTTCGTCTTCGAACACCGAGTAGATGAACCCCGGCTCCGCTTCGACACCGGTTTCGGCAATCAGCCGGGCCAAGGCCGCGGAGGCTCCCTCCTTGCCGACCCGCGTTTCCGGCAGCGTCAGCTTGCCGAGGTCATTGCCCATCAGCAGCACCTTGCCCTCATGCTCGATGAGGGCTGAGACGATCAGCTTGGCACCCTGTGTCAGAGCCTCGGCTTCGGCCGCCGCCGTCACGTAGGCGCCGCGGGCATAGCCCAATCCCGGCGCGGGCGAGGTCTCGAAAGCCTCCACCTGTCCGATCAGGATCAAATGGTCGCCCGCTTCCACGCGTTTGTGCATGGAGCAGTCGAACCAGGCTGAAACGCCTTCGAATACTGGGCTGCCTTGCGGGCCTTTCTGCCATTGAACGACCGAGAAACGATCCTCGACCGGCCTTGCAAAGGTGTTGGAGACGTCCTTCTGGTCCTCCGCCAGCACGTTCACGGCAAAGCCGTCGGCCTGTTCGAACGCGGCATAGTTTCTGGAGGAATTGGCGAGACACACCAACACCAGTGGCGGGTCCAGCGACACGGAGGTGAAGGAGTTGGCGGTGAAACCGATCGGATTTCCGTCGGGATCATGCGTCGTCACCACCGTAACGCCTGTCATGAAGGTGCCAAAGGCATTGTGCAGCGCGCGTGGATCGATGTTGCTCATGACAGCTCCTCCTCTGTGTTGAGCCAGGTCCGCAGGGCGGCGTTCACTTCCTCCGGTGCGGTCAGGTTCACCATGTGGCGGTGGCCTTCGATGACCACTGCCCGCCCGTGGGGCGCAGCATCCGCCATGGCCCGCGCCATTTCCGGCGTCGAGTTCGGGTCACCATCACCGGTCAGCGCCAGGAGCGGGCAGCGGATGTCGGAAAACCCGTCCGCATAGGTGCTGTCACCGCGCGCAAAGGCGGTATAGGCCGCAGCATAGCCCGCGAGGTTCACCCCCGACAGCCATTCAGCCACTTGCGCCCGGGCGGCCAGGTCGGCCTTGCCTTCTCCGAACCATCTGGCCAAGGGCGTCTCGAGGTCGAAGCCACCAGCACGGATCAGGGCCGCGCGGGCCTCGACGGCCTCGCGCGCCGCAGGATCCCGGCGGAAGACCCCGTTCAACAACGCCACGCGAGAGACGTGCGCGGGATGGCAGACGGTATATCCACCGGCGATGAGCGCCCCCATGGAATGGCCCGCCAGCGACACGGGCCCCAGATCCAGCGCCGTGAGCACGGCATGAAGCCAGGCCACGTAGCCCGGCAACTCCGTCCCGTCCGGCAGCAGCCCGCTGCCGCCGTGTCCGGGCAGATCCAGCGCAATAACCCGATGGGTCTGCGACAGCTGCTCGATCTGCGGCGCCCAGGCCGCGGACTGCATGCCAACACCGTGAAGCAGCACCACAGGTGCCCCGTCACCGACCGACTGGCAGGTAACGGGACCGAAGGGATCAGACAGCTGCAGGGTTGTCGACGTCATGGCCCAGCTCCTTGAGGTCCTGATAGCGATCGCCGATGCGGTGATGCGGCCGCCCACCAATGGACGCCCCCAGCGCGATCACGATCTCGTCCGGCCCGGGCGCATCCGCCACAGCGAGCTGGATGGTCAGGTAATGGCTGCGCCGCCCGCCGTCGTTCTTGTCCATCAACGGGATTTGCAAGGAAGCGTTGGCCGGGCCACGGGTGTTGGTGAAGGCAAGATAGGACTTCGCCCCCACCGCCTCGCGGAAGTGGTTGCCAAAGCGCAGCGTGTGGATCAGGGCGGAGGCGTGCTCGACCTCGCCATTGACGCCGACGATTGCAGATTTGCCGTAGCCTTCGACCTTGTCACCGCCACCTGCGGCCTCAAGGATCATTGCCGTCAGCTTCTCTCCCAGCCCGGGCGCGCAGTCATGGATTGCCGGGCGCAGGTCTTCGACAAACCCCTGCCCCGCCCAGGGGTTTTTGATCACCGCCACCGCGGCAATCATCTTTAGCGGCGTCTGAGCAGCTTTACCGCCCTCGATCAGGGTCTCTTCAACATGCAGCAACGTTTTGCGGATTTCGGCGGGCATGGCTGAGCCTTTCCTATCTGATTCCAGTTGTCGTCATATGGTATACCATAGGACTGCATGTCAACAGACACTTGCCTGAGGCCACGGCTGTTGGTATCGACACAGGCATGAGCAAACCCGCCCCCCAGCCCGTAATGACCCGGATCGACCAACCTCAGACGCTGCGCTGCATCGTGCAGGAGCGAATGCGCGAGGCGATCATTTCTGGCCAATTCGCCCCCGGCGAACGACTGGTCGAACGCGCCCTCTGCGATCAACTGGGCGTCAGCCGAACGGTGGTCCGCGAGACCATCCGCTACCTCGAGGCCGAGGGGCTGGTTGAAATCCTGACGGGCAAAGGGCCGATCGTCGCGCAGCTCAGCTGGGAGGACGCACGGCAGATCTATGATATCCGTCAGATGCTTGAGACCGCCGCCGCCACCGCCTGCGCCGAGAACATGACACCGCAGCTGGCCGAAGAACTGAAAGAGGCATTGACGGTGCTGAAAGACGCGGTAGCGGCAGGTGCCCCCGGCCCAATGCTGCGCGCCTCCACCGACTTCTATCGCATCATCTTCGAGGGGGCTGGCCATCACGTCGCCTGGGAAATCGCCCAGCGCCTGAACGGTCGCATCAGCCGCCTGCGGGCAGTCACACTGTCGACCGCGGACCGGCCGAAACCCGGCCCCTCCCACATGGAAGAAATCTGCGAAGCCATCACCTCTGGCAACGCGGAAGCTGCCAAGAAGGCCGTCCACGACCATCTGACGGAAACAGCCGCCGTTGCCAAACGAGTTCTCACCCAAGAGAAAGCCTGAAAAGCCAATGCCCAAAGCCTACTGGATTGCCAATGTGACAGTCACTGACCCCGAGCGTTACCAGGGGTACCAGGCAATTGCCCCGGCGGCGTTTGCTGAATTCGGCGCGCGCTTCCTGGCAAGAGGTGAAGCGGACACCCTTGAAGGTCGCGCATGGCAGCGCAGAGTTGTCATCGAATTCGACAGTTTGGACCGCGCCCGCGCCTGCTACAACTCCGCGGCGTACCGGGCCGCGCGCGCCGAGCGCGCCGGTGCCTGCGAGGCGGACATCGCGATCATAGAGGCCCTGGACTAAGGCCAAGCCCCCGTCCCAGAGACCGCAACGTTGCCCGCAGGCGTGGGCACGTCTGCCCCACGGCATGCGCCCGCGCCTCTTGGCTTGGCCACCGTGGCGGCGCGTGAGGGCCGGACAATGTTGCCACGGGCCGCGCCCGCCCTTCGGCAGGGCGGCGATTTGTTGCAAAGGCGGGCACAGGCATGCAGAGCCTCCGCCCAGCCATCGCTCAGCCAGCCAGCAAACAGGCAGCCTTGTGACCGTCTGAAAGGTCTCGGAGGGGTGGCACCGTCTCCCGGCAGGCGTCGGTGGCCAGCGCACAGCGTGGATGAAAGGCACAGCCGGACGGTGGATTCAGCGGACTGGGCGGTTCACCATTGTCGACGCATCTTGCGCGCTTGGGCGCATGGATGTCCGGAATCGTATTGAGCAGAAGCTGCGAATACGGGTGCAGAGGCTGGTTGAACAGGGATTCGACCGGGGCCATTTCGACGATGCGCCCCAGGTACATCACCGCAATCATGTCAGACATGTGCCGCACCACGCTCAGGTCGTGGCTGATGAACAGATAGGTGAGCCCCAGCTCCTGTTGCAGGCGCCGCATCAGGTTCAGGATCTGGGCCTGCACCGACACGTCCAGCGCCGAGGTCGGCTCATCGCAGACCAGCAGTTCCGGCTCGCAGGCCAGCGCGCGTGCGATCGAAATGCGCTGCCGCTGCCCGCCGGAGAATTCATGCGGAAACTTGCGTGCGTCATCCGCAGCAAGGCCCACGGTTTGCAGCAATTCTTTCACGCGCGAGGTGGTTTCAGCCTCGTTGCGGCGCAGCTTCATCTCGCGGATCGGCTCGGCGATGATGTCGCCGATGCGCCAGCGGGGGTTCAGGCTGGAATGCGGGTCCTGAAAGATCATCTGCACCCGCACCGGACGGCCCTCGGTGCCGCGGCCAAAGCGGATGTCGCCACCGCTGGTGGCGTAAAGCCCGGTCACCAGCCGCGCCACGGTGGATTTGCCGCAGCCCGATTCGCCGACAATGCTGAAACAGCTGCCGCGGGCGATGGTAAAGCTGACCTCGTTCACCGCATTGACCAACAGCCGCGGCTTGCCCTCCAGCACCCGGTTCAGCCAGGGCGCGGAGACGTCAAAGCGTTTCGACACCCGGTCGACGGTCAGGATTGGTTCGTTGATCTGCATCATTCGGTGCCTCCGTCCTGAATGAAACAGGCCGCTTCGCTGCGCGCCGCCGGAACCAGCTGCGGCCGTTCGCGCAGACAGCGCGGCCCGGCCTGTGGGCAGCGCGGGTGAAAGGCACAGCCCGAAGGGCGAGCATTCAGCCGCGGCATCGCGCCGTCGATCTGCGCCAGCGTACCGCTGCGCGCGTGCAGGCTGGGAATCGCGGCCATCAGCCCGCGGGTATAGGGGTGCTGCGGATCATGCAGCACGTCCTCGACGCGGCCGGTTTCCACCACCCGGCCCGAGTACATCACCGCCACCCGGTCGGCAGTCTCGGCGATCACGCCCATGTCGTGGGTCACCAGCATGATGCCGGTGCGGTGCTCGTCGCACAGGCGCCGCAGCAGCGTGGTGATCTGCGCCTGGATCGACACATCCAGCGCCGTCGTGGGTTCATCGGCGATGATCAGCTGTGGCTCCGCCGCCAGCGCCAGCGCAATCACCACCCGCTGCCGCATGCCGCCGGAGAACTGGTGGGGATATTGCTTCAGCCGCTCCTCCGGTGCCGGGATGCCAACTTCGCGCAGCAGGGTGACGGCCTTTTGCTGTGCCGCCTCGCGCGACATCGGCTTGTGCAGGCGGATGGTCTCGATCAGCTGCGCCCCGATGGAGAACAATGGGTTCAGCGCGGTCAGCGGATCCTGAAAGATCGCGCCCATTTCGCGACCGCGCACGCGGGTCAGCTCGTCTTCTGTCAGGGTGTCGACCCGGCGGCCGCCAACGCGGATCTCGCCCTTGGCGATCCGGCCCGGCGCCTCCAGCAGACCCAGCACGGCAAGGCCGGTGATCGACTTGCCCGCGCCGGATTCGCCGACAACGCCGAGGATCTCCCCCGGAGCGATGCGGATCGAGACATCGTCAATGGCGGTGAGCAGCCCGCGGCGGGTCGGAAACTCCACGGTCAGGCTGTCGACCTCCAGCGCTGGCGCCCCTTCGGGCACAGGCTGGCTGCCTGGGTCCTGCGGTGCAGGTGCTTGCCTCAGCATCATCTCGTTATCCTTCACGTCTGGGGCCGCGTCAGCGGCGGGTATGTCGGGGGGAAGATCTCGGCCAGCGGCGGATGGCCAACCGTCCGGTCCGGGTATTTGGCCAGCAGCCCGTCGAACTGCGCCTGCGCGCGCAGGCGGGCGGCAGCCATGTCGATGCCCGCAACTTCGCCGTCGCGCATGGACAGGCGGCCATCGACGATGGTGGCCCTGGTGACCCGGCCAGTGGCGCCCAGGATCAACGTCTGCACCGGGTCGATGGTCGGCGCCATTGCAGTATCAGAGAGGTCGAAGACGGCGATATCCGCCCTCCCCCCGGACCGCAGCGCGCCAATGTCGTCGCGCCCCAGCGCCGCCGCACCGCCCAGGTTGGCGGCATCGAACATCTCAGCCGAGGTGATGGAAGTCAGATCGCCCTCCACCATGCGGCACATCATCATGCCCACCGCCATGTTCAGCACCATGTCCGGCGGCGCGGTGTCGGTGCCCATGGCCATGCCGATGCCCTTGTCGCGCAACCGCCGAAAGGAGCGCAGCGCACCGCCATGCCGGGCCGCGACCAGCGGGCAATGCACCACGCTGACGCCATGGCTGGCATAAAGATCAAGATCCGCGTCATCGGCCACCGTGGCATGCGGCGCCAGCAGGCGGGCATTCAGCAGGCCATGGCTGTTCAGCCATCGCGGCGCGCTCATGCCGTGCAGCTGCTGCACGGTATCGCGCTCCATCTGGCCCTGGGCCATATGCAGGCGCACGGGGCATTTCAGCTCCTCCGCCGCGGCCATGGTGCGGCGCAAAAGCTCTGCGGTGCAGGTCTCCACCCGGTCCGGCGCCAGCAACGGCGAGATCAAATCGTGCCCCTGCCACTGGGCGGCAAAGCCGAGCGCCGCATCCAGTCCCGCCAGGCCGCGCGCCTCGTCAAACTCGGCCACCAGGCGGCCATCGGCCTCGGCCACCATACCGCCGCTGCGGTAAGCCGGTCCCAGCCAGACGCGCAGGCCCAGCTCCTCTGCCGCCTCGGCAGCGGCGGTGAACTCCTCCACCGTCTCGCCCCATTCGCGGTAGAACAGCGAGGCAATGGGTGCCGCGGTGGTGATCCCGTTTTGCAGCAGCTGGCCAAAGGCAAAGCGCTTCTGAAAGGCCAGTTCCTCAGGGCTGTACATTTCATAGGGTCCGCGCTCGACGTAAGAACGCGGCCAGACGCGGCCCTTCTTGTCGCCGGGCCAGTTGTCATGCGCCAGCAGCGTCGTGTCGAGGTCGGACAGCGCATCAAGATCCACAAAGCCCGGTGCAATCAGCGCCTGCCCCATGTCGTAGCGGGCCGCGACCTCGCCCTCGAACGGCAGGCCCACGTGGATAACTCGGCCGCCTTCGACCACCACCTCGCCATCCGGCACCAGATGGCGACCGGTTGGGGTGTCTGCGATCACCCAGGCCGCACGCAGGGCCCAGCGCCCCGGCGGGCGGGCCCCCAGCGGCAGGTCAGCAAAGCGGCTCATGGGGCCTCCATCACGGTCTTGCCACCGCGCGCCGTGACATTGCCGCCCTTGACCACCAACTGGCGCGGTGCGTGGGTGACCACCGCCTGCACGACGGTTTCGCCCTGAACCAGCACCACATCGCCCGGTGCCCCGACCTCCAGCGCGCGGCGCGGTTTGCCCATCGCCTCGGCACCGCCGCCCGCGCAGATATCCAGCGCGGTCTTCACCTCGCTGTCCATGCGCAGGTTGTTGCGCAGGCCGATGAACTTGGCGCGTTCCAGCATGTCGCCGTTGCCATATGGCCCCCAGGTGTCCTGAATACCGTCATTGCCGGCACCAATGCGGATGCCATGCGCCATCAGCTGCTTGACCATCGGAGCGGGCGAGGACGCCGGCGCGGTGGTCATGATCCGTACGTCCAGCGCGGCCAGCCGCGCCAGCATTGCCTCGACCCGCTGATAGTCGTTCATACCCAGACAGAAGGCATGGGAAATGGTGACCAACCCCGTCATGCCCAGCGCCTCGGCGCGGGTCAGGATCTCCTCCATCGAGAACATGCCCATCTCACCGCGTTCATGCAGGTGGATGTCGACGCCCTTGCCGTGTTTTTCCGCCAGCCCGAAAACCACGTCGAGATGCCCCTTGGGATCACGGTCCACGCCGCAGGGGTCCAGCCCGCCGACCAGATCGGCCCCCATCGCCAGCGCCTGATCCATCAGCTCGGCGGTGCCTTCGCGGATCATCAGGCCGGACTGCGGGAAAGCCACGGTTTCGATCTCAACCACGTCAGCCAGTTTGTCAGCGGTTTCCATCACGCCTTCCAGCGCGCGCAGCCCGCCGTCGGTGTCGATGTCCACATGGCTGCGGATCAGCGTCGCGCCATAGGCGGCGGTCTGCAGGGCATGGCGCATCGATTGCACATGCGGATCCAGCCCCAGCCGCGCCTTCATCGCGCGCTCGTTGTCGATCATCGCCATCAGGTTGCCGCCGCCGACATCGTTCTTGTACCACGGCCAGCCAATCAGCGACTTGTCGAGGTGGGTGTGGGCATCCACCAGCCCGGGAATGGCGATCGCACCCGCGGCGTCTTCGGTAGCCACGCCGGGGGCGTCCAGCCCCGGCGCGATTTCGGCGATCCGGCCATCGCGGATCAGGATGTCGGAGCTTTCGCCATCCCCGATGCGGGCGTGTTTGATCAGAAGCGAAGTCATCAAAGTCGTCCTTTAGCGAAGTTTCGGATTGAGGGCGTCGCGCAGCCAGTCGCCCAGCATGTTCACGGCCACCACCAGGATACACAGCTGCACCGAGGGGAAGAGCACGATCCACCAGGAGCCGGAGAACAGATACTGGTTGCCGACCCGGATCAGCGTCCCCAGCGAGGGCTGGTTCGGCGGCATGCCGACGCCAAGGAAGGACAGCGTCGCCTCGATCAGGATGGCCAGGCCGAAGTTCAGCGTTGCCGCCACGAACACCGGCGTCAGCGTGTTGGGCAGGATATGCTTCAGCATCAGCCGCCGACCGGGGGTGCCAACCAGCCGCGAGGCCTGAACATATTCCTTGCGCCGCTCCACCATCGTCTGGGCCCGCACGACGCGGGCGTATTGCACCCAGGAATACAGCGCGATGGCCAGCACCAGCACCGCGGCGATGCCAGCCTCGCGCAGCTCCGGCGGCAATAGCGCCTGCGCGACCGAGCTGACCAGGATTGCCGCAAGGATGATCGGGATCGACAGCAGCACATCACCGATGCGCATCAGCACGTTGTCGATCCAGCCGCCATAGTAGCCGGCGGCCAGCCCGGCCAGCAGGCCGATTGCCAGCGACACCGCAACCGAGGCGATGCCGATGAAAATCGAGATCCGCGTGCCATAGAGAATGCCTGACAGGATATCGCGCCCCTGCACGTCAGTTCCCAGAATGAAGGGCATCTGCCCGCCCTGCATCCACACCGGCGGCAGCTCGGCGTTCCACAGTTCCAGCGCGGCGAGATCATAGGGGTTCTGCGGCGCCAACACCGGCGCCAGGAAGGCGGTGACGGTGACAAAGGCCAGCACCGCAGCCGCGCCGACCGCGGATTTCGAGTTCTTGAAGCTCCACCATAGGTCGCTGTCGGCGATCCGAGCCAGGCGGGCGGCAAGGGGCGCGCGGGTGGTTTCAGGTTGGGTTCGGGTATCGGTCATTTGTCAGCTCCGCGCAGGCGGGGGTCGATCACCGCATAGGTGATATCGACCAGGGCATTGAGGGTGACGAAGATCAGCGCGACGATGCAGAGGTATCCCGCCATGATCGGCACATCGACAAAGGTCACCGCCTGGATGAACAGCAGCCCCATGCCGGGCCATTGGAACACCGTCTCGGTCACCAGCGCAAAGGCGATCAGCCCGCCGATCTGCATGGCGGTCATGGTGACCACCGGCATCAGGCAGTTGCGCAGCGCGTGGCGGAAATGGATGGTGCGGGCAGGAATGCCGCGGGCGCGGGCGAACTTGATGAAATCGGTGCGCAGCACCTCCAACATCTCGGCCCGCACCAGCCGCATCACCAGGGTGATCTGGAACAGCGACAGCGACAGGGCCGGCAGGATGATCGACAGCCTCCCCGAGGGGGTGAGCAGACCGGTCGACCACCAGCCGAGGTCCACCGTCTCGCCGCGCCCGAAGGCGGGGAGCCAGCCGAGCCAGACCGAGAAGATCAGGATCAGCCCGATACCCACCACGAAGCTGGGCAGCGATATGCCAATGATCGAGGTGAACTGCAGCGTTTCCGCATACCAGCGCTGGCGGTGGATCGCGGTGATCACCCCCAGCGGGATGCCGACCACCAGCGAGATCAGCGTCGCCACGATCACCAGCTCAAAGGTCGCGGGGAAGCGCTCGGCGATCATCGCCAGAACGTCCTGCTGGTTGCGGAAGGAAATGCCGAAATCTCCCTGCGCCGCGTTTTTGACAAAGGTGGTGAACTGAACGATGAACGGATCATCCAACCCCAGCTTGGCGCGCAGCGCATCCCGCTGGGCCTGGGTCGCCTGCTCGTTCAGCATCAGCTCGACCGGATCGCCGACAAAGCGAAAGATCATGAAGGCGATGAAACTGACGGAGAGCATCACGAAGATCGCATTCGCCGTCCGCTTGATCAGAAAAGCCAGCATCGGTGCCTCTCCCCTGTTGTGTTGAAAAAGCGGGGCAGCCCCCGGCAGGCGCTGCCCCAGTGGGGGATTACCGGGTCACGAACCACATGCGCGGCTTGTTGTCCGGGAACTGCGGGAAGTCCTCGAAGTCCGCCGACACCGCCCAGGCCATCGGCTGCTGGTGCAGGGGCATCATCACGATTTCTTCCTTGGCAATGCGCAGGGCCTCGGTTTCCATCGACAGGCGCTTTTCGCGGTCCAGCTCGACCGAGGCGGCCTGGGTCAGCTTGTCGATCTCCGGGTAGGACCAGTTGCCCCAGTTGAACACGCCGGAGTTGCCCTCCTTGCTGTGCAGCATCTGCACAAGGATCGAATAGGTATCCAGCATCGGCAGCGTCGCCCAGCCGATGGTGTAGACATCCGCCTTGCCGCCCGCGCGCTTGGGGGTCTGCTTGGCGGTAGGGCCGATGTCCAGACGGGGGCTCAGCCCGATCCGCGACCACATGGAGGCGATCGCCTGGCAGAACTGCTCCTCATTCACGTAGCTTTCATTGGTGCAGACGAAGTCGAACTCGAAACCGTCTTCATACCCGGCCTCGGCCAGCAGCGCCCTGGCCTTGTCGGGATCGGCCGCCACCACGCTGTCCAGCGCTTCGGAATAGCCGGGAATCGAGGGGGCAACGAGCGTGCCGGCATTGCGGGACTTGCCGCGCATGACGCGGGACTGAATCAGATCCATGTCCACCGCCAGCTGCATCGCCTGGCGCACGCGCAGATCGTTCAACGGGTTTTCACCACCCGCCACCAGCTCATCCCGGCGGTTGAAGCCCAGCATCACGGTGCGCAGGTCGGTGCGCTCCAGCACCTTCAGGTTGGGCGCCGCCGACAGGCGCGGCAAATCCTGCACCGGGGCGCTGTCGACAAAATCAACCTCGCCGGACAGCAGGGCTGCGACACGGGTCGCGGCGGAAGTGACCGGCTGGAATTCGATCCGGGTCAGATTGTGCTGAGGTTCATCCCACCAGCCCTCGTTCACGGTCAGCACCGTCTGCGCCTCGGGGGTACGGCTTTCGAGCACAAACGGGCCGGTGCCGTTGGTGTTGAAGGTCGCGTAGCCCTCGACCCCGGCGCTGACGTCGGTCGGCATTTCGGCGTTGTTCTCGACCAGCCAGTCCTTGTCGAAGATATGGATATTGGTCAGATCGTTCAGCAGCAGCGGATAGGCGCCGGTCAGTTCGATATCGATGGTGTGATCGTCGACCACGGTGGCGCTCTTGTAGGCCGGCAGGTTCCCCTTGAGCGGCGAGCTTTCGTCGCTGACGCGGGTCAGCGAGGCCAGCACGTCCTCGGCCGTGAAGTCGCTGCCGTTATGGAATTTCACCCCCTTGCGCAGGCTGAACCGCCAGGTGGTGGGGGAGATGATCTCCCAGCTTTCCGCCAGCGCCGGCTCGATCTGCAGATCGCGGTCAAAGCGCACAAGCCCCTCGTAGATGTGGTTGAGGAAATTGATCGTGTAGCTGTCGCCGTAGGAATAGGGGTCGAGCGAGACGATGTCGCGCGGCGCGCCCCAGCGCACGGTTTCCGCAGACGCCGTCGCCGCCAGCGTCGCCGCCGCCATGCCGCCCAGAAGCGCGACCTTCAGTCCAGTTTTCGAGATCATTCTGTTGTCTCCCTGTTGTGAATACAAATTTCGTTTCTTTTGCATCCATTTCAAATGCGGCCTTCTCTGTGCCTTTTTGCGGTTCCCGCAGTACCCGGATCGAGCCGGGTGTTGACGTGAGGTTATGGACCCGGCCACCATCTGTCTACAAAAATGTTTGCAGATTGTATTCAATGATTGTATCCAACACAAAGCAACCGAAAGCTGCTAGTTTCGCCGAGCCATCAGGCCTCCGCCTGAAAAAGCTTAAATTTCAAGCATGAGAGCACAGTAAATGTACAAATCATCGACCCGCAGCTTTCCAGTTTACGACTCCCTGCGCCAAGCCATCATCGAGCAAGCCCTGAAGCCCGGCGTGAAGCTTCCCGAAGATTCGATCGGTGAGACTTTTGGCGTCAGCCGTACAACCGTACGCAATGCACTGGTACGCCTCGACGCCGAAGGGCTGGTCGACCTACAGCCGAATCGCGGCGCTTCCGTCGCCGAGCCCACCATCGAAGAAGCCTATGACATCTTCGAAATGCGCCAGTGCCTGGAACGCGAGGTGATCCAGCGACTGTGCAAGATGGACCCCAAGCCGATCATCAAGGCGCTGAAGGCACATCTGAAGGAAGAAGAGAAATACCTTGGCAAGGATCACACCCGCTCGATCCGGCTGGCCGGCGAATTCCACATCCTGCTGGCAGAGCTGACCGGCTCCAAGATCCTGGCCAATTACGTCAATGAAATCGTCTCGCGCTGCTCGCTGATCCTGGCGCGGTTCGCGCAGGTCCACTCTGCCGAATGCGGCGTCGAGGAACACGCCGAACTGATTGCTGCCCTGGCCGAGGGCGACGCCGAACGCGCCAGCGCCTGCATGCACAGCCACCTGCACGGGGTGCAAGACCGCGCCCTGCTCAACCCCGAAGACGCCGAGCCCGACAACGTGGCGCAGATCCTGTCACGCTACCGGCCGGCCAAGACAAAACCATAGACACCGGGAGACCCGCCATGACCGACGACACCCAGCCCGCAACCGGGCAGACGCGTTTCGACTTTGCCAAACTGACGCCGCGCGAACGCTACAAGCTGCTGATCGGTGCCGTGGTGCCGCGGCCGATCGCCTGGGTGACAACGGTCAATGAGGCGGGCATCGCCAATGCCGCTCCCTACAGTTTCTTCAACTGCCTTTCCTCAGACCCCGCCATCCTGGCCATCGGGGTCGAAAACCATGCCGACATGCGGTTCAAAGACACCGCCCACAACATCCGGGTGACGGAAGAATTCACCGTCAACATCGTCGCCCACGCCAACCTGCACGCGATGAACGCCACGGCGGTGCCCTTTGGCCCCGAAGTCGACGAGATCGCCGAAGCCGGGCTGACGATGTTGCCGGGGGAGTTCGTGTCCTGCCCGCAGATCGCCGAGGCTCCGGTGCGGTTCGAATGCCGCCGCCACACCACCCTGAACATCGGCAAATCGCGCGAAATCATTCTGGGCGAGGTGCTGGCGATGCACAGCCATCCGGGGCTGGTGAACGACCGCCATCATGTCGACCCGGCGGCGTTGGACGCGCTGGGGCGGATGGGCGGCCACGGCTATTGCCGCTCGAACCAGACGTTTGATCTGCCCACCATGTCGCTGGAGGAATGGACCGCCTTCACCAGCCGCCAAGCCGAAAGCCTGCGCGGATGAAGCTGTGTTTCGTCAACCCGAACTCCACCACCGAGATGACCCGCCGCATGGTCGAACAGGCCCGCGGTCTTGCGCCGCGCGGCCTGTCCATCATCGGCGCCACCAACACCGCCGGGCCGCCCTCGATCCAGGGCCAGGCCGACGGCGATGCTGCGGAACCCGGCACGCTGTCGCTGCTGGCGGCGGGCGGCTTTGATCTTGGCGTGATCGGCTGCTTCGATGACACCGGCCTGCCGGTCGCCCGCACGCGCTGCGCGATTCCGATAGTGGGGCTGGGCGAGGCCAGTTTCCAACGCGGCCACGACCAGGCCGAGCCTTTCATCGTTCTGACCACATCCGAGTTATCGGTTCCGGTTCTTGAGGCAAACATCGCCAGCTACGGGCTGCACCGTCATTGCATCGGCATTTTTGCCTCCGGTGTTCCGGTGCTGGATTTCGAGCATGACAGGGCGAACGCGAGGGATCGGCTGGTCTCTGAGGCCAGGCGGCTTTGCACCGAGCACGGGCAAACCCGCACGCTTGTGCTTGGATGCGCCGGCATGGGCGGCTTGGCCACAGAGCTGACGGAGGCATTGGGCCTAACCGTTATCGACCCCATCGAAGCAGCGCTGGCTGTTGCCCAACGGTTGCAGCGCACCCGTGAACACAGCCACTGACGGCGCGCCGCGGGCACCCAGCCCCTTTGACAAGCGCCGTAATAGGGGGCTGGCGGCCGCCGTCCGCTCTCGCAGGCACATGCAAGAGCTGTTCCGCGGGGCGTTGGGGGCGCTGGTTTCCCAACCTGCCGCCACCTAGCCGCTGGCGCTGTAGTTTTCAGGACCGCTGCCGACGGTTCTCTTGGGCGGGGTGTCCTTGCCCGGGGTGTGCATCAACGTCGCAATAAACAGCCCCGCGCCGATGGCGAGAACACAGGCCGCGCCCGCCAGCCGGGCCTGGCGTTCAAACCTATCGGGCGGCTTGCCAGCTGTCGCCAGACGGTGCGCCGCCCAGTTTCGCGCCCACAGGGCGCTTACACCGATGGCCGACATCGCCACCGCCATGCCAGCGGAGATCGCGAGCACCATCACGATGGCGGGACCGACCAGATCGTTGGCGAGACCAAACAACATCACCAGTAGCGCGCCGGTACAGGGCACCGCACCGATGGCGACGGCCACCCAGTTGCCGCCTTTCGGCGGCGCGCAGGCGGCACAGCCGACATGGTCATGCGCCGGATGATGGTGGTGCCCCGATGATCCAGCGGCGCGCCACGCCGCAATTGCCTGCCACAACATGGCGGTGCCAATGACCATGATCAGCGCATAACTGCCCAGCCGGATCGCACGGGTATCGGACGGCGCGCTGCCCGTGGCCTGACGCCAGGCAACGTCAATCAGCGTGACCACCACAACGGCAGAGAGGACATGGAAGACCGCAATGCGGACTCCCATGCCGATACCACGCTTCAGACTGCCTCCGGTTCCGACAAAATAGGAGATCACAACGGTCTTGCCGTGCCCCGGCCCCAGCGTGTGCAGCACCCCATAGGCAAAGGAAAGCAGGACCGCGATCAGCATTACTCGCACTGAGCCGCCTTCCTGAAGCGCGGACATGCCCGAGGTGAACAACTGGTTGCTGCGAAGCTGGATTTGACTGAACAGCGGCAGCTCAGACAGCGACGCCGCAGAGATAGCACCGGGCACCCCAGCCAGATCGGCCTGCACGAGGGCGTAGGATGCCGGAATTTTGCGGCTGCCATCCACCAGAAACAGACTGTGCGCCGCAGGTTCATAACGCAGAGTGCCGGACAGCCGCACCGGCTCGAACCACTGGTCGAGCCGCAAGCCGTCCGGGTACGAGACATGCACAACTTGATTGGGCGGCGGAGGTGGTGTGTGGATACAGGCACCGGCCCAGGGCACCAGCAGAAACTCCACGGCCCGCTCACCCTGCCATTTCAGCGGCAACGCATAGCCATCGAGCAGCACCGCCCGGTCCACAACGGCGGAGGCCACTCCCGTCGCCTCCTGCCGGCGCCGGTCCATGACCACGAGACGCTGTCGCAGCAAGTCATCCGCATCCAGCCCGGCGGCTTGCAGCCTCCGGAGCGCACCAGCCTCCGCCGCCTGCAACGCTGGCAGCACCTTGCCGCTTTCACGCGCCTTGCGGGCGCGCAGCACGTCGCGCAGGTCCGACTTGTGCTCGTATGACATGTCCTCGAACGGGTCGTCGTAGGCGGCCACAGGTGGCGCCAGCATGTCCCAGGTTACCAGATCGAAATCGGCGGCGCGCCCCGCAGCTGGCGACAGGGCGACAAGCAGAGCGACAGCGGCGGCCAGAGCGACGGCCACGATATGGCATTGCACACGATCCACTCCAGCTGGCCCATGCGAAGATGCCGAAGCCGCATTGATCGCCTCGCCCCCGCGTGCACGGCTAGACATCAGCGACCGCCGAAGCTTCGGGCCGCCGGATCCCCCGGAAAGGCATCAGATCTTCCTCCGCCTACTGATCCAACGCATTTTTGTAGATCACGCCGTCTTTCATGATCAGATCGAAGTTCGCCTCTGGGTCCGCCACCAGATTGATATCCTGCAGCGGGTTGCCATCCACGAGGATGAGGTCGGCATAGGCGCCCTCAGTGATCACCCCGAGCGGACCCTGCTGATAGGGATGGCGCGGACCGGCTTCGGCCAGCAGCTCGGCGTTGATAGAGGTCGCCATGCGCAGCACCTCATAGGGGCTGTACCACTGTTGCAACTTGGCGAGGAAGGCCCCCTGGCGTTCGGCCAGCACCGGATCAAACAGGATGTCGGTGCCAAACGCGACCTTCACGCCAACTTCCTTGGCCAGCGTATAGGCCCTGTCCGTGCCGTCGGTGACTTCGATCCATTTTGCCTGGCTTACGGGATCATTGAAGCTGAAGCCGTCTTCATCGTCCAGCAGCGGCTGGATCGACAGCCAGACGTCGTTGTCGCGCATCATCTCCATCGTTTCGCGGCTCATCAGGAAGCCGTGTTCGATGGATTTCACACCAGCCTCGATTGCGATCTGCGCCGCGTCATCCGTGAAGATATGCGAGGCAACATAGGTGTTGTACGTGTCAGCGACCTCGACAAAGGCTTCAATCTCGGCCTTCGTATACTGGCGCACGTCCAGCGGGTCATAGACTGAAGAGACCCCGCCCCCGCCCGATATCTTTAGCTGGGTGGCCCCCATGCGCATCACCTCACGCGCCCGCAAGGTCACCTCCGGCACGCCATCGGCCATCGCCATCAGGCCGACGTTGTACCAATACCACTGGGAATCGGCAGGATTGCTGGGCACGTCCTGATAGGGACGGTAGTCGAAATGCCCGCCGGTTTGCCCGATCGGCGGCCCCGAGGGAAGAATGCGCGGGCCCGGAATTTCGCCTGCGTCGATCATCTTCTTGGTCGAAAAGGGATTGCCGCCGACGTCCCGCACGGTCGTGAAGCCGCGCATCAGCGTCCCCTCAGACCCTTTGGCGCCCCGGATTGCGACCTCCAGTATATCGCCCGTCACCACTGTTGCCTGCGCCGCACAGCAGTAAGAGGTGTGCCAATGCACGTCGATCAGACCGGGGATCAAGGTGCGCCCGCCGCCGTCAATCACGGTGCCGCCCGCCGCATCCACCGGTTCGGTCGACACTGCGGTTATCAGGTTATCGGTGACCACGACGTTGGCATTTTCGATCAACTGTTCGCTGGATCCATCAAACACGTTTACATTGGTGATCAAGGTGACCTTCGGCGCGTCGTCCTGAGCATTTGCAGGCACCGAAGCCACCAACGCAAGCATGGCACCGGTCGCGAAGCATTTCATATGCATATAAAAAATCCTCTTATGGGTGACCCTGCCTCGAACAGCGCGGCCGAATGATGGAAGCTTAGTAAGCTGGCAGCACTCGCGTTAAGGGGAAAAACAACGTCTCCATTGCAAGGAGCCGCGCAACGCCTGCTCTGGCCCCATACGGGCGGCAATCATTCGCTGAAGGAACCGAACGATCAGCGCGTGCCTGCATCAGACCGGAAATACTCAACCCCCGCAAAGATTTGTCATGCCGAACTCGCCCAGGCACCTTTGCGGAGGTTTGTGAAACCGCGTGCAGCCTATGACGGCGACAGCTGTTTACGTCTGCGCCATCACGTCCCGGACGGCACGGACCAGCCAGCCGATATCCCTCGTGCCGAGGCGCGCGACATTGACCCGACCGCCTTTGACAACATGAATGCCATGCTCGCGTGTCAGCGCGGCTTCCTGAGGGCCAGTCAGTGGCAGCAGCGAGAACATCCCCTGTTGCCGGGCCAGATAGGCAAGGTCCTGCGTGCCGAATGTGTCACATTCCTCACGCGCTATCTCCGCCCGGACCTGGGCCACGCGCCGCCGCATGAGGTCCAGTTCCTGCAACCAGAGCGCCTTCAATTCCTGATCCTGCAAGATCGTGCGCACCACCGACGGGCCATGATCCGGCGCATGCGAAGCCCCTGATCGCACGATGGCCGATACGGCCCTGTGCAGGCGGCCGCGATCCGCCTTGCGGGTTTTCACGAACAGGGCCCCGGCGCGATCCCGGTAGATCCCGAATGACTTGGAGAGCGTGATACAGACAATGCACTCGGGAAAACGCGCGGCGATCTGCCGGGCCATGGCGCAGTCGGCTTCAAAACTGCGGGCAAAACCAAGGTAGGCCAGGTCGATCCACGGCACGATGCCCCGCGCCTCCAGAACCTCAAGCAAAGCGGTGAACTGTTCGGCCGTCATGTCCGCGCCTGTCGGGTTGTGGCACACCCCTTGCAGGAGGAAGACGTCACCGGGACTGGCGGCGTTCAACCCGTCGAGCATCTGTTCAAACGTGACCTCGCACCGGATCGGATCGTAGTAGGGAACCTGGCCGAACTTCGCCCCCGCAGCCATCAGGATCGGGACGTAATTGCCATAGGTCGGCGTTTGCAGCCAAACTTTCGGTGGATCCGGCATTTGCGACAGAAGCTCTGCCATGACCCGCAGCGCCACGGCTCCGCCTGCCGTCTGCGCCGCGACCCAGTCCCCCCTCCAGCTCGCTCCCAGCACCTCCTGCCCCAAGGCCTCGCAATACTCGGCGTCGCCGGTCAGGGCGAGGTAGGATTTGGTTGTCTGCGTCTCCACCAATCGCTGCTCTGCAGCCTTCACCGCGCGCAGAACCGGTGTCTGCCCCTGCGCATCCTGATAGATCCCGACGGTCAGGTTCAGCTTGTCGCGGCGCGGGTCCTGCGCGAAGTCGTCCGCGCCGATCATGATTGGGTCGACGGGGTAGTCCCCTACTCTCTCGAACATTTTTACCCCTTTTGTGGTGGCGGGTCTGTTTCTGCGGCAAGCGACGATGCGTTCGCGAAGATCGACGCGAACGCGCCGTGCGCTCAGAAACGGGTGATGACGGTGGCGCCGACGGACTGGAAGTTATCCATGTTCATCAGCGCCGCGGGCGCATCCGCAAGACTGATCTGATCGCCCACCAGCCGCGCCGGATCCAGTTTGCCACTGGCCACCATGTCCAGCATCGCGCCATACCGGTGCGCCTGCATACCATGTGAGCCAAGCAATTCGATCTCCTGCCCGACGATCTTGGGCATGGGGATCGCGGGAGACGCATGTTCGCCCAGCATCAGGCCAACCTGGATGTGTTTTCCCCGCGGTCGCAGGCACAGGATGGAGTTGGTCATGGTCACCGGATGCCCCAGCGCATCCAGCGAGACATGCGCGCCGCCTCTCGTGATTTCCCTGATCGCTCCGGCCACGTCGGCCTCGCCGCCGTTGACGATTGCCTCGGCCCCCAGGTCTCGCGCCAGATCCAGCTTGGCCGGGTCGAGATCGATGCCGATCACATTGGCCCCGGCCGCTGCCGCGATCATCACGGCCGACAGCCCGACCCCGCCGCAGCCATGCACGGCCACCCATTGTCCGGCGCTCACCTTACCCTGATCGATCACCGCACGAAACGCTGTCGCAAAGCGGCAGCCAAGACTGGCCGCGGTCGCGAAATCCATGCTTTCGGGGAGCGCCACCAGGTTCAGGTCGGCCTGATGGATGCCGACGTATTCCGCGAAGGAGCCCCAGTGGGTGAATCCGGGCTGCTCTTGATGCAGGCACACCTGTTGCTGGCCCGCGTGGCATTCCGAACAGCTGCCGCAGCCGCAAATAAAGGGCACGGTGACCTTGTCGCCGACCTTCCAGTTGGCGACATCCTTGCCAACCGCGGCCACTACACCCGCCAGTTCATGACCGGGAACATGCGGCAGGTCGATATCGCTGTCATGCCCCATCCACCCATGCCAGTCGCTGCGGCACACGCCTGTGGCCGCGACCTTCAGAACTACGCCATTCGGCGCCGGGGTCGGGTCGGCCACCGTGACCAGTTTTGGGGGTTCTTGGAACTTCTCAAACAGGACAGCTTTCATCGTGATGGGTTTCCGTTTCTGCATTCGCCTTGGGCCAAGAATAACGCCCGGCGCGGAAACAGCTTTGCCAAACTTGCGGCATTCACGCTAATTTAGAGCAGACTCTTTCCAAATTTACGCCACCGACAAAGGATTCTGCCCTTGATCGATTTGGACGCGACGAACGCGAAAATCCTGACCTTGCTGCAAAGCGACGGTCGCATGACGAACGCGAAACTGTCCGAGAAGCTCGGCATGAGCGAAACCCCCTGCTGGCGCCGCCTAAAGCGGCTCGAGGAGGAGGGCATTATCGAAGGCTACCAGGCCAATCTGAACCGCCGCAAGCTGGGGCTCGGGGTCATGGCCTTTGTTCAGCTGCGTTGCTCTGAGCACGACCAGGCCGCCACCGCGGAATTTCAACGGATCGTCGAAACCACCCCGAACATTCTGGCCTGCCACAATACCACCGGAGCCGACGACTTCCTGCTTGTCGTCGTGGCCCGGGATCTGGATGACTACAGCAGCTTCGTCGACAGCACCCTGCGCCGTCTGCCGGGTGTCACCAGCATTCGCTCGAACCTGTCACTGAAAGAGATGAAGGCCTCAAACAAGCTACCGGTAATGTAGGCAGCCGCGGCCCAGCCGCACCCATTGAACAGGCTTCACTGGCCCCCTAAACAACAGAAACGCCCCACACCATTCGGCAGGGCGTTCCTGGGCGTTCGGGGATTTGATCGCGACGGCAGGCGCGCGCGTCAGGTCCGGCGCGCGATCGCCTTTCGACGGGTTCCCACCGATGTCAGTTGCCGTCGGGCACCTCAATGTCGAACACCACCGAAACATTGTGGCTGAAACTCAGCTCGCCCGCCTCGATCGGCATCGCGTCGCTGCGGGCCATCTCCATCGCCATCATCGGCCGCGGGCCACCGCCACCGCCGTGCTCCGAAATGGACCGGACCGGACCCAGCTCCATGCCCGCCACTTCGGCAAGCTGCGCAGCCTTGCGGATTGCATCCTTGACCGCCTCTCCGCGGATCTTGTCAGCAACAGCCGCCGGATCCTCCACCCCGAAGGTCAACCCCTGGAAGTTATTGGCTCCGGCCGCCAAGACCGCATCCATAACCGACCCCAGTCGATCCAGGTCGCGCACCCGCAACATCAGCGTGTTGGAGGCCTGAAAACCGGTGATCCGGCGTTTACCGCCCTCATCATACGAGCGGTCCTGGGACCAGACCGGGTGCATCGAGACATGACGGGTCTGCATGTCTTCGGGGGCGATACCTGCCGCCTTGAGTTCCGCGATCACTGCCGCCATCGCCTTGGAGACAGCTTGCATGGCCATGGCGGCCTCTTCCGCCTCCTCGGTCACGCCCAAAGTAATCGTCGCCAGGTCCGGCGCAACGGTCAGTGTGCTTTCGCCAGTCACGGAGATCTGGCGCAGCGGTGTACCCTCTGCCGCCGCCAGGCTGCCCGCGCTCATCGACAGCATCAAAGCCGCTGCCAGAAGTGTCTTTGCCTTCATGCTAAAAAGCTCCTCTTGCAATGCCCCTAGATGGGGGTGGCAATCCCCCGCTCGCAAGCCCCCGCGCCTGTCTTTTCCTTTCACTCGGCGGGTTCCTGCTTTATGGTTCGCGCAAAAGAACGGGCATGGCGGGCAGGCCCGGAGCTATGGAATTGGATGGTTTGACTCAGGGCATGAAACCGGCATTTGCGCTTTCGCTTTCCTCAGAGGGTATTGCATTGTTCCACCGCGCTGCAGATGGCTGGCGCGACGTGGGCCGGACCGCGTTTGACAATGAGGACCTGCAAGAGGCGCTGGCAGCGCTGCGTGCCGATGCCCTGCGACTGGAGCCGGACGGCCTGTATTGCAAGCTGATCCTGCCGCGCGACCAGATCCGCTACCTGACGGTGGAAACCGGCGAGGTCGACGAGGACGCTCGACTGGCGGCAGCGCGTCAGGCTTTGGAAGGCGCCACCCCCTACGCGGTTGAGGAACTGGCCTTTGACATCTCGGCAGACGGTCCGCGCACGCATGTTGCCGCGGTTGCGCTGGAAACCCTCGACGAGGCTGAAACCTTCGCGGTGGAGCATGACTTCGGTCCGGTGAGCTTCGTCTCGCAGCCATCCAAGGCGCAGGGGGACGGTTTCCGCGGGGAGCCCTTCTTTGGCACCACACGGGCCATACGTGGAACCGAGGTGACCCCCGACACGGCGCCGGTCACGGTCGTCGGCCCCGCTCACCTCCCGGCTTTCGCCTCTGCTGCGCCCAAGGACGAGCCGACGCAGGCGCCACCGGCCACCCCGCATGGTCCGTCATCGGCCGCCACCGAGACAGCCGCTGCAAAAGTCGCCACGGCTGACGGCGCGCACGCTGCGCAGCTGGACGAAGAGGATACCGCGCTGGAGCTGGAAGTCAGCCCGGCCCTTGACCTCGAGCCGGAACTTGACCTGGAACCCGCCTTGAAGGCGGCGGAAGACCCGGCGGCGGTTGATCCGCAGGAAGGCAGCGAGGACGGTCCGAAGACAGGTGGGGCACCTGCCGAGACAAAGCGTCCGCAACCTGCTGCTGAAAAGGCGGCGGATGAACAGCACCCTGCCGAGGCGGACAAAACGACCGAGACCACGGCTGCGACGGCGGCGGCAGAGACCGCGACAGCGGCAGCGGCAGACAAGGGGCGCCCGCCCGAGGCCGCCGACCCGAACAAAAAAGAGCCCACCGAGAAAAAGGCTGGCAAGGCCATCGAACACAAGGCGGCCCCGGCGAGCACCGCGGCAGAGGAAAAGCCTGCACCGGTGGTCCCGCCTGCCCCGCCGGTCAAGCCTGTTGCCTCCGGGGCCGACACACCCGATCCGCAAACTGCCTTTGCGTCCCGACGCACTCGCGCCGATGCACCCGCGCCCAAACCCGCACCCGCAACCGCGGTGCCGGTCCCGCCACCTGGCGCCGTAAAGCCGCTGATGGCAAAGCCCGAGGAAAGCGGGGAAAATCAGGATGGTGCAAAGGCCGCCAAAGCGTCCGCTGCAGCTCCCATCATCGCGCCTGCGAAAAAGGTGCCAGCGGCGCCCGCAGCCACCCTGCCCCCTGCTCCGGCAGCGCCCTCCTCTGCTGCAAAGACAGCGGCGGCGGCACAGCCCCTCGCCGCGACCTCCCAAAGCCAGCCCGACAAGGCGCGTGGCAAGCCGAAGTTTCTGGGTGTCATTCTGACCGCCTTTTTGCTGCTGTTCATGGCCACGGTTGCGGTCTGGGCGGTTTATGGCAGCGGCGACTTCTGGTCCGATCAGCCAGCGCCGGACAGTCCGGACGCGCCGGCAGCCAGCCCGGACGGTGCCGAAGCGCCGGATGACAACGGCAATGCGGGCTCCACGCCGCTGCCGGATGGCCAGGGCGGCGTGGAGGTGCCTGCCATTGCCCCCCAGGTCAGCGTGCTACCGGACCAGCCCGACCCAGGTGTGCGTGAGATCATCCCGCAACCGCCGGAAACAACCGCCGCGCCGCTCGACGCAGACGCCCCCGAGCCGTTGCCCGCGGAAACCGCCTCGACAGAGCTGCTGGAAACCGATGCCGCCGACCCCAGCCCCGAAGACGAGGCCGCAGCGGATGGCGTCGACCTGCCCGAGGAGGGCACCGAAAGCACCTTTTTGGACACCGCCGCACCGACACCAGAGCAAGATCAGCCCGAACAGGACCCGGCAGCCCCGGGTCCTGACGCGGTTTCAGAGGCCGAAACCGCTGGCCTGAGCGAGGCAGCGGACAGCACATCGCTGGACCCGCTTGCCGCCGCGGCCCGCTATGCCGCGACCGGGGTCTGGCCGACCTCTCCCGCAATGGAAGACGCGCCGCAGGCCGTGGCGCTCGACCAGCTCTATACTGCTTCCATCGATCAGATTGATCTGGCAGCGGACGCGGTGGCCCTGCCGCAGGCTGGCAGCTTCGAGGCCGACCTCGAGCCCGCCGCCGTGGCCTCCCCCGCAGCCGCGGGACGCGCCTACGAGCTGGACGCACGCGGCCTCGTTAAGGCCACGCCCGAGGGAACGCTGAACCCCGACGGGGTCATGGTCTACCTCGGTCGCCCGCAAAAGGTGCCCCCCGCAGCTCCTGATCGCAGCGATCCGGATGCCGAAGCGCTGGCCGAAGCGGTTGCCCGCAATCAACTGCTGTCGCAACTGCGGCCCAAGTCACGGCCCGAAGACCTGGCCGAGCGCATCGAACGCTCTCAGCTGGGTGGGTTCAGCCGGGAGGAACTGGCGCGCGTCCGCCCCAAGCCGCGCCCGCCCAGCCTGAAGCCCGCAAATGAGAACCAATTGCCAGTGACGGCACAGGCCGTGGGCACCTCCGTGGTGCCCCGCAGCCGCCCCTCGAACTTCGCCAACCTGGTGGACCGGGCGCGGCGGAACTCCCAGAACGACGCCAGCCGGACCGCCGCCGCAGTGCCTGCCAGCGCCGCCGCCGCCCCGCCCCGGATACCGACCACCGCCTCCGTGGCCCGCCGCGCCACCGTTTCCGGCGCGATCAACCTGCGCAAGATCAACCTCATCGGCGTTTACGGCACGGCCTCCAACCGCAGCGCACTCATTCGTCTGCCCTCCGGGCGCTACAAGAAGGTGCAGGTCGGCGACCGCATCGACGGCGGTCGCATCATCGCCATCGGCGACGGGCAGCTGCAATACCTAAAGGGCGGCCGCAATCGCACCCTGACCATGCCCAAGGGCTGAGCCCCACCACCGGACCCACCGGACACAAAAAATCCGGACCCGCGAAACGGGCCCGGACCAGTTGGCTTCCAGTGCGCCTTCAGCTTATTCGGCGGCCTGGATTTCCCCATTGTTGATCTGTTCCTGTTCGATGGATTCGAACAGCGCCTTGAAGTTCCCCTCGCCAAAGCCGTCATCGCCCTTGCGCTGGATGAATTCAAAGAAGATCGGCCCGATCACGGTCTTCGAGAAGATCTGCAACAGGATCTTGGTTTCGCCACCATCGACCACGCCTTCGCCGTCGATCAGGATCCCGTGTTTCTTCATCCGGTCGATCGGCTCTTCATGGCCAACCACGCGATCCTTCGACATCTCGTAATAGGCGTCATTGGGACCGGGCATGAATTTCAGCCCTTTTTCCGCGATCGCATCGGTGCTGGCATAGATGTCGTTGGTCCCGACCGCGATATGCTGGATTCCCTCGCCATTGTACTTGTTCAGGTAGGCGACGATCTGGCCGGTTTCACCGCGGTCTTCGTTGATCGGGATGCGGATGCGGCCGCAGGGCGAGGTCAAGGCGCGGCTGAGCAGGCCGGTGTATTTGCCCTGAATGTCAAAGAAACGGATTTCCTTGAAGTTGAACAGGTCGCCGTAGAACTTGAACCACTTGTCCATGTTGCCCTTGTAGACGTTGTGGGTCAGGTGATCGAGATAGAAGAACCCGTCGCCACGCGGCTTGGACTGGGCGATCCATTCGAATTCCTCGTTATAGGGCGAGGTCTCGTAATACTGGTCGATGAAGTAGATCAGCGAGCCGCCGATGCCCTTGATCGCGGGCACGTTCATGGTCTTGCCCGGGCCGTCATAGGGTTCGGCCCCCTTGGACACCGCATGATCGTAGGCTTTCTGCGCATCCACCACGCGCCAGCCCATGGAGGGTGCACAGGGGCCGTGCTCCTCGACGAATTTGGCGGCAAAACTGTCAGGATCGGCATTGAGGATGTAGGTCACATCGCCCTGCTGCCACAATTCAACCAACGGCTGATCCTTGCGGTGGCCCACCAGTGCGTAGCCCATCCTGGTGAACAGGTCGCGCAGCTCCTGCGGCTCGGGGCTGGCGAATTCGACGAATTCGAAACCGTCAGTGCCAGCGGGGTTCTCGGGCGTGATTTCGGATTTCGGGGCGTTGTGCGGGAACGGACCCATGACGCGTCTCCTCCATTGATTGCGTGGGGACAGATGATTGCTGCATCCAGAATATCGCATTTCAGGCACGGGTTCTCCGCATTCTGTCGCATTCATTTGTTGAAACATGCAGTATTTTGACACATTTTGGGCAAATGAAGGAAAATTCACGCATGCTCGACCCAACCGACACGCGGCTGCTTGCCGCGCTTCAGGACAACGCGCATCTGACAGCGCAGGACCTGGGGGAATTGTTGAACCTGTCGCCCAGCCAGGCCGGGCGACGGCGGCAGCGGCTGGAGGCGGGGGGCTTCATCCAGGGGTACGCGGCCCGGCTTGACCCGGCCAAGCTGGGGCTGGCAGTGCAGAGTTTCGTGCAGGTTCACCTCGGCAGCCACGGCCCGGAACAGTCGCAAAGCTTTGCCCGGCTGGTGGCCACTCAACCTGAAATCACCTCAGCCTGGACAATGACCGGCGAGGCCGACTACCTGCTGCGCGTCTATTGCGCGGATCTGCAGGCGTTGAACACTCTCATCCATGATATCCTGCTGCCGCACCCTGCCGTGTCACGGGTGCAGAGCCAGATTGTCATGGCGCAATTAAAGCGGGACGCACCGCTGCCGACTTAACGTTCGGGGAAGGATTTCCAGATACAACGGCGCCCAAGGCCAATTGCAGCAAATGGGATATGCCGTGTCTTTTATCGACCGCCGCGTGGAAACGCGGCCAACCAGTGGTGAGGCGCCCTTTGGCCTTCATGAGGTTTTCTTCTCCCGCACTGACAGCCGCGGCGTCATTCAGGCGGGAAACTATGTCTTCCGCCGGGTCGGTGCCTATGACTGGGAAGAGCTGATCGGTGCCCCGCACAAGCTGATCCGTCATCCCGATATGCCCAAAGGCGTGTTCTCGCTGTTCTGGGAAACCATCCAGCGCGGCGAGACCATCGGCGCCTATGTGAAAAACAAGGCCAAGGATGGCCTGTACTACTGGGTTTTCGCGGTGGTCGCGCCCTGTGGCGAAGGCTATCTTTCGGCCCGCATCAAGCCCAGCAGCAAGCTGTTCGAAGAGGTGCGCGGACTGTACAAACAGATGCGCAAGCTGGAACTGGACGAAGGGCTGAGCCCAGAAGAAAGCGCCGGCTACCTGATGGAATGGCTGCACGGGCAAGGCTATGAGGATTATGAACAGTTTGCCACTCACGCGCTGAGCCAGGAGCTGCTGGCGCGTGACCGTGGACTGGGCAATCAGCCTCAACCGCGCATTCAGGAACTGACCAACATGCTGCGCAAGGCCGAGGCACTGGCCGAAGAGACAGACGGCCTGATCTCCGATTTCGACGCCATGCACACGATTCCGCACAACCTGCGGGTCCTTGCCTCGCGGATCGAACCCTCGGGCGGGCCGGTTACGGTTCTGTCGCAGAACTACGGATCGATGTCGCGACAGATGTCGGACTGGTTCGGCGCCCATGTGATGGGAGAGGACAGCAACTTTGCCACCATCAAGTCGTCGGTGACCGGCAGCCTGTTCATCGAAGGGCTCGCGCGCATCCTGATCGACTGTGACACACAGCTGCAGCAGGAACGCCGCGGACTGGGCGAGATCGACATGGAGGCCGAGCGGCGCATCCTTGGGGACCTGGTGTCTTCCCAGGTGGCAAAGGCAAAGGCCTGCATGCGCGAGGTGGATGAAGAAGCCGCGCGGATCACCGGAGCCTGCCAGATCATGCATCGGCATTTTCTTGGCCTCAGCTCCACCCGTGTCCTTCTGAAAATCGAAAGCGCGCGTTTGACCGCCTCCGGGGAAACCTTGGCTGACATCATTGACCAGCTCGGCGGTTTCCAGGAGCGGATCTCGCAGCGGTTGGACCGGATCGGCAAGCTGAGCGAGGACATTCGCCAACCCGACCAGTAAGCCAGCAAGGCTGTCATCAGCGTTGCGCGCACACGGGCTGGGCCCCGTGTGCCTGTTGCCGGGCAGAGCGCCCGGCGGCGCCGGATTGCCCTATTTTAGTCCGGCGCATGGCAAGCCCATTGCCAAGCCCCCGGCCCGCTTGCGATACCTGATACATGGACGCATTCTTCTACCAGGCGACAATCTACCTCGCCGCAGCCGTCATCGCGGTGCCCCTGGCGGCACGGCTGGGTCTTGGATCGGTGCTGGGCTACCTGGCAGCCGGGATCGCGATCGGCCCGGTGCTCGGCCTCACCGGGGCCGAGACCGAAGACCTGCGCCATTTCGCCGAGTTCGGCGTGGTGATGATGCTGTTCCTGATCGGACTGGAACTGGAGCCGCGCGCGCTTTGGGACATGCGCAACAAGCTGCTGGGACTGGGGGGCTCGCAGATCGCCGCCTCCACTCTTGCCCTGATGGGCGCCGCGATGTTGATGGGGCAACCCTGGCACGTCAGCCTCGCGATTGGCCTGGCGTTGTCGCTGTCCTCCACGGCGATCGTACTGCAGACCCTGTCGGAAAAAGGCTTGATGCAGACCGGCGGCGGACGCTCCGCCTTCTCGGTGCTGCTGACGCAAGACATCGCGGTGATCCCGATCCTCGCCTTTTTGCCGCTGCTGGGCAGCTACGCGATTCCGAAATTCGCCGGCGGCACCATCGGCCATGAAACTGCCGGAGGCCACGGCGGTCACGGCTCGCTGTCCCTGGTGGACGGGCTGCCGGGCTGGGCGGTGGCCTTGGTCACGCTGGCTGCCATCGCCTTCATCATCCTCGCCGGGATTTACCTGACCCGCCCCCTCTTCCGCTTCATCCATGCCTCCGGCCTGCGCGAGATGTACACCGCGCTGGGGCTGTTGATCGTTGTGGGCATCTCATTCGTCATGACACTGGTTGGCCTGTCGCCAGCGCTGGGGGCCTTTCTGGCGGGAGTGGTGCTGGCCAACTCCGAATTTCGGCACGAGTTGGAAAGCGACCTCAACCCCTTCAAGGGGCTGCTGCTGGGCCTGTTCTTCATCACCGTCGGCGCGGGCATCGACTACCGCCAGTTCCTGGCCGATCCGGGGGATCTGATCGGGCTGGCGCTGCTGGTGATCCTGGCCAAGGGTGCGGTGCTGTTTGCTGTCGGCCGCGCCTTCGGCCTCAGGCGGCGGCGTCTGTGGCTGTTCACGCTCAGCCTGGCGCAGGCCGGGGAGTTCGGCTTTGTGCTGCTGACCTTTTCCACGCAGCTCAACGTGATACCGGTGGACCTGTCCGAGAAGCTGTTGCTGGTGATCGCCCTGTCCATGCTGATCACGCCCCTGCTATTCATTGTCTATGACCTGCTGTCCAAACGCATGGGGGAGGCCCGCCAAGATTTCGAGCCCGATGAGATCGACGAGGAAGGCCCGGTCATCATCGCAGGCATCGGCCGTTTCGGCCAGATCGTGAACCGGCTAGTGCAGGCCAGCGGCTTCAAGACCGTGGTGCTCGACCACGACATGGAAGCGGTGCAGCTGATGCGCCGTTTCGGCGTGAAAAGTTTTCTTGGCGACCCGACCCGGCCGGAGTTGCTGAAAGCCGCCGGCATTGCCAAGGCCAAGGTGCTTGTGGTGGCGCTCGACGATCCTGAAGGCGTGGTCAAGATGATCACATACGTGCGCCGCAATTATCCGCAACTGCATATCATCGCCCGCGCCAAGGACCGCAACCACGTCTATGAACTCTACCAGGCAGGCGCCAACGACATCGTGCGCGAGATGTTCGACAGTTCGATCCGGGCCGGGCGCTACGTGCTGGAGAATGTCGGCCTCAGCGAATACGAGGCAGCGCAGGCAGCGCAGACCTTTTATGCACATGACCGCCAGAACCTGCGGGACCTGGCGGAACATTGGATTCCCGGCGTCCCCGCCAGCCAGAACCCCGCTTATATCGAGCGCGCGCAGGAGCTGGAAAAAGCCATTGAAAGCGCCATCTTCCAGATGGCCGAACGGCGGCGCAAGAAATCCTCGGAAGCCGCAGAATGACAAAGCCCCGGCGCAATGCCGGGGCTTTTCTTTTTACAGTCGCCGCATTGTACAGGCGGCAAAGGCGGGCTCAGCCGTCGCTGACCCCGGCCTCGGCAAAGGTTGCCATGCCGCTGTGACAGGCAATCGCCCCCTTCAGAACCTGAATCGCCAGCGCGGCTCCCGAGGCTTCGCCGAGGCGCAGGCCCAGCGACAAAAGCGGCTGCTTGCCCAGTTTTGCCAGCAGCGCGGCATGCGCGCCTTCGGCGCTTTCATGGCCTGCCAGCGCGTGATCCAGCGCGCCGTCTGCCGTCTGCACAAGGCAGGCGGCGGCGGCGCAGCAGATAAATCCGTCGAGGATCACCGGGATGCACAGCACGCGGGCGGCGGCGATGGCGCCCGTCATGGCGGCAATCTCGCGCCCGCCGAGGCAGGCCAGCGCGTCCAGGCCGTCGCGGATGGCATCCTTGTGGCGGGCAACGCCCTCGGCCACGACGCGGGTCTTGTTGGCCAGCCCAGCATCATCCACGCCGGTGCCGCGGCCGGTCCAGTCGGCAGCCTCGCCGCCGAACAGCGCGCAGGCCAGCGCCGCGGCGGGCGTGGTGTTGCCGATGCCCATCTCGCCCACCACCAGCAGGTCCGCCGCCGGGTCGACCGCGTTCCAACCACATTGCAGCGCCGCCAGCAGCTCATCCTGGCTCAGCGCCGGGCCTTGCGTGAAATCCGCCGTCGGCCGGTCCAGCTCCAGCGCGTGCACATCCATGCGCGCGCCCGCCAGCTTGGCCAGCTGGTTGATCGCTGCGCCGCCGTGTTCGAAGTTCGCCACCATCTGCGCCGTCACCTCTGCCGGGAAGGCAGAGACACCTTGCGCGGTCACGCCGTGATTGCCGGCAAAGACAATCACCTGCGGCGCGGCAATTTCAGGCCGGTCGCTGCCACGCCAACCGCCGTACCAGATGGCCAGATCTTCCAGCCGCCCCAGGGCGCCGGGCGGCTTGGTCAGCTGGCCATTGCGCGCAGCCGCGCCCTCCAGCGCGGTTTGGTCCTGGGCAGGGGCGGCGGCAAGGGCGGCGCGGAAATCATCCAGAGTGGTAAGCTGTGGCAGCATCGGTAAAGCCTCGTTGCATCTCGTGCGTCTGACGCGGATAAAAGCGGTTAGCAATCTGTTTAACCTCTGGCCATCGTGCCGCAAGCCCCGCTACAGGCCCGATCATGCGAAAAAACGACATTCAGGCAAAAGACGTCACGCTCGCGCTTGTCCTGCTGACCCGGCTGCCACTGCCGCATTTGCCCGCCGCGGCGTTTCAACGCCAGGCCCAGGCGGTCTGGGCCTTTCCGCTGGCCGGGCTGGCGGTGGCGCTGCCCGCCGCGGCGCTGGCGGCCGTGGCACTGGCCATGGGCCTGCCCTCCACGGTGGCAGCCGGGTTGGCCCTGGCCGTGCAAGTGATGCTGACCGGCGCCATGCACGAAGACGGGCTGGCCGACACTGCGGACGGGCTTTGGGGCGGATTTGACCGCGCTCGGCGGTTGGAGATCATGAAGGACAGCCGCATTGGCGCCTACGGCGTGATTGCGCTGATCCTCGGCTTTGGTCTGCGCTGGGGCGCGCTGGCCGCACTGATCGCAGTGGCGGGGGTCTGGCCACTGCCGGCGCTGGCCATGCTGAGCCGCGCGGTGATGCCCGCGCTGATGGCCGCCCTGCCCCATGCCCGCGATGGCGGCCTGTCGCAATCGGTGGGCCGCCCACGAGCCCTCCCCTGCGGGATTGCGGTAGTGCTGGCGCTGCTGCTGTCGTTGCCCCTGATCGGCGCATCCGCAATTGCCGCGCTGCTGGCAGTGGGCGCCGGGGCCGCCGGGCTGGGCTGGCTGGCACGGGCCAAGATCAGCGGTCAGACCGGCGATATTCTGGGCGCCGCACAACAGGTTGCAGAGCTTGCCGGGCTGCTGACCCTTCTGGCGCTTCTGGCCTGACCAGAAGCGCCCCACCCAATCGGGCACGGAGGGATCGACAGGTAAAAGGGCCGCGCCCTTGCAGGCACGGCCCCGATCATACTGCTGCGCTGGATCAGGCGGCGCGGGAGGTCAGAACCTCATCCACCTGTTTGGCGGCAGCGATTTCATCGTTGCCGGACACGGCGGCCACTTCGCGGGTCAGGCGTTCCAGCGCCGCTTCATAGAGCTGGCGCTCGGAGTAGCTTTGCTCACGCTGGTCGTCGGTGCGGTGCAGGTCGCGGACCACCTCAGCGATGGAGATCAGATCGCCGGAGTTGATTTTCTGTTCGTACTCCTGGGCGCGACGCGACCACATGGCGCGCTTCACCTTGGCCTTGCCCTTGAGCGTCTTCATTGCCTGCGCGATCACGTCGGGCGAGCTGAGCGAGCGCATGCCCACCTCGGTCGCCTTGTTGGTCGGCACCCGCAGGGTCATCTTGTCCTTTTCAAAGGTAATCACGAAAAGCTCCAGCGCAAAGCCGGCGACTTCCTGCTCCTCGATCGAGATGATCTGCCCCACGCCATGCGCCGGGTAGACCACGTAATCATTGGGACGGAATTCGAGCTTCTTCGACTTGGTCATACAGGTTTTTCCTCACTCACAGCCGGGCGGCACCGGCATTGACGCGATACACCGTTTAACACCGGGTGGAACTTTCCACCCAGCCCAACGGGCGCTATCCGCAGAAATTCCGCCCGGAAAAGCACATGTTGCAGGCATGCGCCGGAGCGGATTTCGGTTTGATTATGTCTACTGGGATGCATTGTAACACAAAAACGGCCCCGTCGGAAGACGGAGCCTTATCGCTGGAACGCTCTTCGCGCCGTCAAAACGGCGCAAAGGCGCCGATCTGCGGCGGAACAGCAATCGACCGCGCGGAGAATCAGCCGCCCTCGCCCGGCGCCTCGGAGAAGTATTTCTCCAGTTTGCCTTCTTCGCCATCGCGTTCCTCGTGCCCCGGAAGCGGATCCTTCTTGGACACGATGACCGGCCAAAGCTCGGCGTATTTGCGGTTGAACTCGACCCACTTGTCCATGTCCGGCTCGGTGTCGGGGCGGATCGCATCAGCCGGACATTCCGGTTCGCAGACGCCACAGTCGATGCATTCGTCGGGGTGGATCACCAGCGTGTTCTCGCCCTCGTAGAAGCAGTCCACCGGACATACCTCGACGCAGTCGGTGTATTTGCAGGCGATGCAGTTATCCGTCACGACATAGGTCATAATACCGAGTCCCGTTTTTCGTTTGCGCCTAGCTAATCCAGTCAGCCCGGGGCTTCAAGACGTCAAAGCGTATCCCGCCTGCGAGTAAGATCAAGCGCCCTGCGCGCCTTTTTGTCCGGCCGGCCCTTTCCTTCGAACTTGGGGTTTGCAGGAATTTTTTCCTGCTTTTCCGTCATATCAAAGTACAGCGCCTGAGCCTCTGGAGCCGGACCGCGGCGCTCGGCCAGGGCTTCGATCCGCACGACGCGGATCAGCCGTCCCTGGGCAAAGGTCAGAACATCACCGGCAGCGACGTTCTGAGCCGGTTTCAACACCTTGTCACCGTTGAGACGCACATGACCCGCAGCGACCTGCTTGGCGGCCAGGCTGCGGGTCTTGAAGAACCGCGCGTGCCACAGCCACTTGTCGATGCGTGTCTTGGGCGCACCCTCGGCCATCGGCGGTTCAGTCGCCCTGTTTCAGACCCATCAGTGCCGCGGCAAAGGGGTTGTCGGGGTCGATCTGCTTTTCCTTCTTTGCGGGACGCGCGGAATAGGTCTTGGCGCCCTTGTCCTGGCGCGGACCGCCCTTGCGGCCCGGTTTGCCTCGGCCACCGTCGCGCTCGCCGCCCTTGGCGCCACGCGGTTTGCCCTTGCCGCCGGGTTTGCCCTCGCCGCCCGGAGCACGGCGCCCCTGCTGGCGCTGGCCGCCCTGGCGGCCGCCACGGTTGCCGCCCCAGGTAAAGGTGTAGAACACCTCCAGCTCCGGCTCGTCAACATTGGCATCAGCCGCTTCACCGACCGGGGTTTCATCCGCGGCCGTCTCGGCAACCGGAGTGTCCGCAACCGGCTCGGCTGCCACTTCGGCCACCGGCGCAACGCCCGCGTCTTCAATCGCCTCGGTGCCTGCAGGCACATCAGCGGGCGTGGTTTCGCTGCCTTCATCCGGGGCAGCGGCGGGCGTGGTTTCGGCCTCGGCCGCAGCATCCATCACCGGCTGACCTTCGGCGGGGGTGCCGGTCTCGGCAACCACCGCGTCCACCGGCTTCACCTTCTGCCGCTCACCCTTCTCGGCCTTGTAGCCCAGGCCCTGCATCAGGTCGGCGAACTGCTCCAGCGTCATGCCGGTGATCGACAGCATGTCCGCCTTGGCTTCAAAGCCGCCGCGGCTGTCTTCGGCGCGCAGCATGTCGGCCAGACGCTCGAGCATGTCGATGCGGATCATCCGCTCGCCTGCGGCGCGGTAGCCACACATGGTGTCGAGCCCTTCCGGCGCGTCCTTCACCGTCGGCACGGTGACCAGACCCGGCGGCGGCGCTTCGGGGAAGTCCTGCAGACCATTGGCCAGCGACCACAGCACCAACCGCAGACGGGTCGGCGCGGGTTTCAGCAGCAACGGCATGAAAATGGTGAACTGGCCAAAGCGGATGCCATGCTTGCGCAGCGCACCGCGAGCATCCTGGTCCAGATCCTTGACCTCCTGCGCGACCTTGGCGCGCGGCAGCACACCAAAGTTTTCGACCATGCGGAACGCAAAGCCCCGGGCAAGCCCGGTCAGCTCTTCGTCCTTCTGCAGGTTCAACAGGGGCTCGAACAGCGCGTTGATCTTGCGGGAAATGAAATGCAGCAGGCGGCGTTCGACCTTCTGGGCAACCTCCGGCCCGGCGGCGTCATCGACAAAAACCTCGATCTGCGGGTTCAGCGGATCGGCGCCGGCAACCAGCTTGCCCACCGCGTGCTCGCCCCACATGAGGCCGCCCTGTTCGGTAAAATCAATCTCGGTATCGGGCGCATTGTAGAACCGGTCTGCGCGCAGATGAAATTGCGGCGCCAGAGCCTGCAGCGAGGCCGCTTTCAAGGCTTTCGCCTCGGCGCCCTGCTGGCCTTTGTCCGGGCTGAACCGGAATCCTTCCAGACGGCCGACGAATTCGCCCTCGACCATCACTTCACCCTTGTCATTCACTTCGGCCAAAAGGGCCTCCTTCTGTTTGAGCCGCCGCAGCAAAACGGATGTGCGCCGGTCCACAAATCTTTGAGTCAGACGCTCATGCAGCGCATCCGACAACCTGTCTTCTACAGCGCGTGTCTCGCCGCGCCAATGGCTTTCGTCACGCAGCCAACCGTTTCGCTGCGCCACATATGTCCACGTGCGAATATATGCCAGACGCTTGGACAATGTGTCGATGTTTCCGTCAGTGCGGTCAATCCGCTTTATCTGCCGCGCCATCCAGTCATCCGGCACCACGCCACCGCCGTGCAGATGCTCGAAGATAACGCCCAGCAGCGAGGAATGTTCCGCATGACTGATGCCACGGAAATCGGGAATCCGGCAGACATCCCACAGCAGTTTAACCGATTGCGCGTTTGTGGTGCGCGCCATGATGGCGGATTCGCGCGACAACATCTTCAGCGCCCCGAGGTCGTCCGCCTCGCGCGCCTTCACGAGATGCTCGTTCTGCGGCGCTGATTCGAGCGAGTGGATCAGGGCTTCGACCGAGCCGAACTGCAACTTGGCCGATCGCCAGTTCAGCTTTTTCAGCGGTGTGAACTGGTGGTTCATGATCGCCTGCGCGGTTCCCTCGTCGAGCGGCCGGGCATCACCGGTAACGCCGAAGGTGCCGTGGCTCATGCCGCGGCCTGCGCGACCGGCGATCTGCGCCAGCTCGTTTGGGGCCAACGGGCGCATCCGGCGGCCATCGAACTTGGTGGTGGAGGAGAAAGCCACGTGGTCGATATCAAGGTTCAGTCCCATGCCGATCGCGTCGGTCGCCACCAGGTAATCGACCTCACCATTCTGATAGAGCGCCACCTGCGCGTTTCGCGTGCGCGGGCTCAATGCGCCCATCACCACCGCCGCGCCGCCCTTCTGGCGGCGGATCAGCTCGGCAATCGCGTAGACATTATCCACCGAGAATCCGACGATTGCGGTGCGCGGCGGCATCCGGCTGATTTTCTTTGAACCGGCATAGACCAGGTCGGACATCCGCTCGCGGCGGACAAACTCGACCCCCGGCACCAGCGCCGCAATTGGCCCGCGCATGGTGTCCGCGCCCAGGAACAGCGTCTCATGGGTGCCGCGCGCACGCAGCAGCCGATCAGTAAAGACATGACCGCGCTCGGGGTCGGCGCACAGTTGGATCTCGTCGATTGCAAGGAAATCGCACCCCATGCCCTCGGGCATCGCCTCGACGGTGCAAATCCAATATTGCGCCCGCGGGGGCACGATACGTTCCTCGCCGGTGACCAGGGCCACCACCGAAGGACCGCGAGCCGCCACCACCTTGTCATAGACCTCACGCGCCAGGAGGCGCAGGGGAAAGCCCATTACCCCGGTGCGATGCCCCAGCATCCGTTCAATGGCATAATGCGTCTTGCCGGTGTTCGTCGGGCCCAGCACGGCCACGATGCGCGATGCGTTTGACATAGAATTCGCCCCCGCCTCGACCGAGGCTCAGAGTTCGCGACCCTCGACCTGGGGGGCCAGCCGTTCAAGGGCGCTGCTTACTTCCTCGTGATGCGGATGTATAGCCTTGGCGCGCCGATAGGCGGCAAATGCGCGGTCCGGCATCCGGAACTGTTCGAAAACCAGACCAAGCGCAAAGATCGCATTGTAATCCATCGGGTTGAGCGCCAGCGCACGCTCAAGGTCAGCCACCGCCGGACCATAAAGACCCAGCAAGTGATAGACGCGGGCCCGCTCATACCAGCCGCGGGAAAACTCTGGCGCATGGTCTGTCAGCGCCGTCAGATGCTCAACGGCCTCCAGCAGATCTCCCCGCTCGGCGGCGTCGCGGCCGCGGCGCAGCAACAGGTCCATCGCCGCCGAACCGCTGCGGGACCACAGGGCCTGAAGCTCGCGGTCGATGGCGGCGGTTTCGGCAGGCGCCGCCAGCGCCAAGTCCTGCAACAGCACCTCGGCCGTCACGCCCGGCGCGCGCTGCGCCCCGGCCGCCGCATCCTCGGCGCGCAGAGGTGCAGGCGGGAAAATCGCGACAAAGACCGCCGTTGCCGCCACGATAGCTTTGAGGTTTGGGAATTTTGCCAGCATGATGACCCCAGTGTAATCACGCGCGCTGCTTTTTTACAGTATTGGATGCACATGCCTCACAGGTTTGTGCTACAAGCGCGTCAAACAGATCGAGGACTGAAATGAGCGTTACCCTTGAGCAGGCGGCAGAGGCCCTGAACGAAAAACTGGATGCGGGCGAGTTCGATTCCACCGCCAAGTTCCAGATCGAAGGTCTTGGCGCCATCATGCTGGACGGCTCCGGCGCCCGGGTGGGCGATGACGAGGCCGATGTCACGATGACGGCCGATGCTGACACCTTTCAGGCGATCCTCGAGGGGGAGCTGAACCCAACCGCCGCCTTCATGTCCGGTAAGCTGACCATCGACGGTGACATGGGTGCCGCGATGAAACTGGCCTCGGCTCTGGCCTGATGGACGGACCTCCGATGGAGCTGGCGCCCGCGCCCCTGTTCGCCGAGATCGCGCAGGGGCCGTCGCAGGACGCGGCACATTGGATCACGACGGCAGACGGGCTGCGCATCCGCGCGGCCCTCTGGCGCCCAGAGGGCACCGCACGGGGCACCGTGCTGCTGTTTCCCGGCCGCACCGAATACATCGAAAAATACGGCCTGACCGCCGCCGCCCTTGCCCAGCGCGGCTATGCCACGCTGACGGTGGATTGGCGCGGCCAGGGGCTGTCGGCGCGGATGCTCAAAGACCGGCGGCTGGGCCATGTGGTGCGCTTTGCAGACTATCAGTCGGATGTGGCCGCGCTGACGGATCTGGCACAAAGACTAGACGCGCCGGAACCGCGGTTCCTGATCGGCCATTCGATGGGCGGCGCCATCGGGCTGCGCGCCCTGATGCAGGGGCTGGAGGTTCGCGCCTGCTGCTTCACCGGCCCGATGTGGGGCATCCAGATCCCGCCGCTGCTGCGCCCGGCCGTCAGCCTGCTGGGCCGCGTCGCGCCGCTGCTGCGGCTGGACGGGATGCTGATGCCCACCACCGCGCCAGAACAATACGTGCAGTTCACCCCGTTCGAGGGCAACACGCTGACCGGTGATCCGGAGATGTATCAGCTGATGGCCGATCAACTGACGGCGCAGCCCGATCTGGCACTTGGTGGCCCCACCGTGCGCTGGCTGCGCGAAGGCCTGCGCGAATGTGCCGAACTGGCGCGGCTGCCCTCGCCCGTGCAGCCCTGCATCACCTTTCTCGGCACCGAGGAACAGATCGTCAGCCCCGATGCCATCCGCCGCCGGATGCAGAACTGGCCCGGTGGCGAGCTGGAGCTGATCGAAAAGGGACGCCACGAAGTGCTGATGGAGACCCCGGACATCCGCACCCATGTGCTGGACCGCATCTGCGGTCTGTTCGACCGCCACTGCGGCTGACGCGCCCCGGGAACTCTCGACTGTTGCGATCATGGCCCCGGCCGCCATGCGGCTGCTTGTGATCCCCTGGCACGGCGCTTAGATGTTGGGCAACGCACTCATTTTGACAGGAGCCCGCATGTTCCAGCTTCCCTTCCCCGTTCGCGACGCAAACGCCTCAGCCGGTTCCGATGGCCTCGGCAACTTGCCGGAGTGGGATCTCAGCGATCTCTACACCTCTGACGAGGCCCCAGAACTGGCCCGCGATCTGGACTGGCTGGAGCAGGAATGCGCGGCCTTTGCCGCCGACTACGAGGGCAAGCTGGCCGATCTGGACGCCGATGGCCTGCTGACCTGCGTGCAGCGCAACGAAAAGATCAATAATGTCGCCGGGCGCATCATGTCCTACGCGGGTCTGCGCTATTACCAGCTGACCACCGACGCCGACCGTGCCGCCTTCCTGTCCGACTGCCAGGAAAAAGTTACCATCTCGACCACGCCGCTGGTGTTCTTCACGCTGGAGCTGAACCGGATCGAAGACAGCGTGATGGACGCGCATCTGGCCGCGAACGCCGAGCTTGCCCGCTATGATAGCGTGTTCCGCCGCATCCGCGCGATGAAACCCTACCAGCTGTCGGACGAGCTGGAGAAATTCCTGCACGATCTCGGCATCGTCGGCGACGCCTGGGAGAAGCTGTTTGACGAAACCATCGCCGGTCTCACCTTCACCGTGGATGGCGAAGAGCTGAACATCGAAGGCACCCTGAACCTGCTGACGGAACAGGACCGCAGCAAGCGTGAGGCTGCGGCCCGCGAACTGGCCCGCGTTTTTGCCGACAACATCAAGACCTTCGCCCGGATCCACAATACGCAAGCCAAGGAAAAGGAAATCGTCGACCGTTGGCGCGGCATGCCCAGCCCGCAGACCGGTCGCCACCTGTCCAACGATGTCGAGCCCGAGGTGGTCGAGGCACTGCGCGAGGCGGTTGTCGCGGCCTACCCGAAGCTGAGCCACCGCTACTATGAGCTGAAGCGCAAGTGGCTCGGTCTGGACGTGATGCAGGTCTGGGACCGCAACGCGCCGCTGCCGCTGGAAGACAGCCGCACCGTCAGCTGGGACGAGGCCGAGCAGATCGTGATGGAGGCCTACACCGCCTTTGACCCGCGCATGGGTGAACTGGCGGCGCCGTTCTTCTCCAAGGGCTGGATCGACGCGGGCGTGAAGCCAGGCAAGGCCCCCGGCGCCTTTGCCCACCCTACCGTCAGCAACGTGCACCCCTACGTGATGCTGAACTACCTGGGCAAGCCGCGCGACGTGATGACGCTGGCGCATGAGCTGGGCCACGGCGTGCACCAGGTGCTGGCCGCCGAACAGGGCGAGATGCTCTCCTCCACCCCGCTGACGCTGGCCGAAACCGCATCCGTGTTCGGTGAGATGCTGACCTTCCGCAAAATGCTGGAGAAGGCCGAGACCCAGCAGCAGCGCAAGGTGCTCCTGGCGGGCAAGGTCGAGGACATGATCAACACGGTCGTGCGCCAGATTGCTTTCTATGACTTTGAATGCAAACTGCACGCCGCCCGTGCCGAGGGTGAGCTGACACCGGATGACATCAACGCGATCTGGATGTCGGTGCAGGCGGAATCCCTGGGCGAAGCCTTTGAATACATGGACGGGTACGAGACCTTCTGGGCCTATATCCCCCACTTCGTGCATTCGCCCTTCTACGTCTACGCCTATGCCTTTGGCGACGGCCTCGTGAACGCGCTCTACTCGGTCTACGAAAGCGGCGCCGAAGGCTTTGAGGACAAGTATTTCGAAATGCTCAAGGCCGGCGGCTCCAAGCACCACAAGGAGCTGCTCGCTCCCTTTGGTCTGGACGCCACTGACCCGAAATTCTGGGACAAGGGGCTCAGCATGATCTCCGGCTTCATTGATGAGCTGGAGGCGATGGAAGACTAATCCCGCCTTTCCCGACCCGAATATTTCTCGGGTCGGGCCACCCGTATTTTCAAGGTTTAGGCATGGCCACCACAAGTTACAAAAAACTCATCGATTTCACGCTTTTCGGGCGCACATTTGTTCCGGGTGGCTCGGTGTTTGCAACACCACACTACACGTTTGATGCCTCCACCGCTGGCGAAGTGACCTACACCCGCACACAGCCCTATGCATCCACCGGATATTACAACATTCACCCCAGCGTGACGCTCAAAGGGGCCGATCTGACGGTGAATGCAAACGGCCAGGCATCCGGTACGATCACCAGCATCACCTTTGGCTCAAGCAACCGGGGCCAGATCGCCGAGATTTCGGACATCTCCCTATCAGCTGACGACTTCACCCAAATCCTTGATGCCCGGCTGAGCGGCGACCGCTATTCAAACGATCATTTCGAAAAATTCCTCGCCACGTCCATCCAGACCATGTCCTTTTCGCGGTCGGACGACACCATCAATGACAGCGGCTTTCTGATCTATCTTGACAAAATCTCGCTACGCGCTGGCGATGACGAGTTCATTCTCACGCGGCCGCGTGGAAACGACCGCCTGCTGGATGGCGGACGCGGCACCGACACGCTCTCCCTTTTCGACTTTGGCGCACCTGAGAATTTTATCGTTGACCTGAAGACCGGTACAATCACCACCGATGATACCAGCGTCTCGTTCACGAACTTTGAAATCATCGACGGAAACGCCTTTGTGGACCGCTACATCGGCTCCCACCGCGGCGATACGATCAACGCGGCCGGTCGAGATGACCTGATCCACGGCAACAAGGGCAATGACTCGCTGTCCGGCGGATGGGGGAATGACGTGATCCGGGGCAATTCCGGTCGCGACAGCTTGCTTGGCGAGCAAGGCGACGACCGACTGACAGGAGGCAAAAGCGCCGATACCATCGACGGCGGCCTCGGACAGGACACCTTGACCGGTGGCAGCGGCGCAGACAGCTTTGTGTTCTCAGCCGCGCCAGGCACAGAACGGATCCGGGACTTCTCGGTTTCAGACGGGGATCAATTGCGGTTCGTGTCCAACGACGATTTCCGTTTCCACGAAGATTTTCTGTTCATCGGCAAAAACGGTATCAGACTGCGGGTCGAAAACACCGAAACCGAAGAAACCGAGCGGCTGGTGATCAAGTTGACCGGGGGTGTGGCCGAAACCCTCACCCCGGACATCCTGGCGGACCACATCGATTTCGCGTGACGCCACGCTGCGCTGAAGCGACCCGGGCAGCGGACCACACCCGCCTGCCCGTCCTACTTTAACTGACTGTCCTTGGAGCCACGCCGGTTGATGCCACCGCGGGCCTTTTGCGCGCCGTCGCGCTCCTGCTGACAGTCGATGCACAGCTTCACCCCCGGAATCGCCAGACGGCGCTTTTCCGGGATCGGCTCCTCGCATTCGGCGCAATGGGTCAGGCTTTCGCCTGTAGGGCGCTTTTGCGCCTTCATCCGCGCCAGCTCGTCGCTGATCGATGCCTCGATCTGTTCGCTCACGGCACCGTCCTGTGCCCATCCTCCAGCCATGGCGCTGCCTCCCCTTGCTGTACGGCCTCCGGTTGCGCCAGCCTAGCGCGGCGACAGCCCCCTTTCCAGCGGCTTCCACCGCAAGCGATTTCCGCGCGGCTCCAGACACTTGGCCCAGAAGTGCGGAGTTCCTGACAATTTCAGTTGCCGCGCAAACCCAAGTAAAACTATCAACTATCTGATTTCAAACACTTTTTTCTTGACCCATGCCGCCGCGCCGCCTAAACAGACTACAGAGATTGCACGCAAGCCAGAATCGACAGGCCGCAAGCAGCCAGCTCTCCAGCCATCCTTCGGGACAGCCAGATCGCCAGCATCGCCAGCCACCGGATCGATTTCAGCCAGCCACGCATCGCCAGCGGACACCGCCAGCCTCATGCCAGCCTGTCCGCTTGCCAAGTCCTCAGCCAGCACAGGCGCCAGCATACCTGCCAGCCGCCTTCTGCCAGCAGCGCCGCCGATCTCCACAAGTTCTGATGGCCAGCTCTACGCCAGCACCATCCCGCCATGTCCCAGCCCACAAGCCAGGTCTGCGCCAGACAGGTCCCAGTCGCCAGCAAACGCCCGCCAGAGATCAGAACCGCCAGCCCTGCCCGCAGCCTCTGCCACGGATCAGAGCCAGTCGCCAGACCCAACGCCAGCTCTCCGCCAGCGCTGAACAGGGTCCAGTCCCAAACGCAAAAAGGCGGTGCCGCACGGCACCGCCTTTCGCATGTCAGAATGTTGCAGGCGCTCAGGCGCTGGTCAGCATGCCCTTTTCGGACGCCAGTTCGCGCATCTTCTTCTGCAGCTTTTCAAAGGCCCGCACCTCGATCTGGCGGATCCGTTCGCGGCTGACGTTATACTGGCTGCTCAGCTCTTCCAGCGTCACCGCCTGATCCATCAGGCGGCGCTGGGTCAGGATGTCCTTTTCACGGTCGTTCAGCACGTCCAGTGCAGCGGCCAGCAGCTCGCGCCGCGCCTCCAGTTCGTCGCGCGCCTCGTAATCTCCGGCCTGGTCGGCGTCTTCATCCTCCAACCAGTCCTGCCATTGCATCGTGCCCTCGCCTTCGGAGCCGACTGTGGCATTCAGCGAAGCATCGCCACCGGACATCCGCCGGTTCATCGAGATCACCTCGTCCTCGGTCACGCCGAGGTCGGTGGCGATCTTCTTGACGTTGTCAGGATGCAGGTCGCCATCCTCAAGCGCGCCGATGCGGGCCTTCGCCTTGCGCAGGTTGAAGAACAACTTCTTCTGCGCAGACGTGGTGCCCAGCTTCACCAGCGACCAGGACCGCAGGATGTATTCCTGGATCGAGGCGCGGATCCACCACATGGCATAGGTCGCCAGGCGGAAGCCCTTTTCCGGGTCGAACCGTTTCACCGCCTGCATCAGGCCAACGTTGGCTTCCGAGATCACTTCGGCCTGCGGCAGGCCATAGCCGCGGTAGCCCATGGCGATCTTGGCCGCCAAACGCAAATGCGAGGTCACCATCTTATGCGCTGCCGCCGCGTCTTGCTCTTCGACCCAGCGTTTGGCCAGCATGTACTCTTCTTCCGGCTCCAGCAGCGGAAACTTGCGGATCTCCTGGAGATACCGGTTCAGACCGCCTTCGGGCGTCGGGGCAGGCAGGTTCGCATAATTCGCCATCTAAAGTGTCCCTCCCAAATGTATAAGGACTTAACATTAGCGCATATGGGTTAGCGCAAAATCCTTTTCAAGGACCGTGTTGGCATTCTTCTATGCTAGAGACAGATGCGTCGTCTGTGAATTGTATCACAGGCATTCACACGATGTTTTGCTGGCAGTTTACTGGCCCGGCGGCAGATGCGCGGCTATCCGCGCAACGCTGCCAAAAGATCGGCCATATCCTGCGGCAAGGGGGCTTCGAACCGCAAGGCTGCGCCGGTGACCGGGTGATCGAAGCCCAGAACGGCTGCATGCAGCGCCTGCCTCGGAAACGCCCGCACCGCGGCCTGTGCCGTCTCATTCAATGCCTTTGCAGCCAGTTTGCGCCGTCCACCGTATGTGGGATCACCGATCAGCCCGTGACCGGCATGGGCCATGTGCACCCGGATCTGGTGGGTGCGGCCCGTCTCCAGCCAGCATTCCACCAGCGCGGCCACCGGCGGAGTGCCGAAACTCTCGACGATCCGTGCCCGTGTCACCGCGTGACGGCCGCCTTGGAACAACACCGCCTGCCGTTGCCGGTCGGTCTTGTGCCGGGCCAGCTGAGTGGTGATCTTGAGAATGTTGCCCGCCTCGAAACTGGTGCCCTTGATCCCACGCAGCCGCGGATCGCTGGCGTCCGGCACACCATAGCAGATGGCCTGATAGTAACGTTCGACCGTGTGTTTTTCGAACTGAACAGCCAGCCCCTGATGCGCGGCGTCGGACTTGGCGACAACCAGGAGACCGCTGGTCTCCTTGTCGATGCGATGCACGATGCCCGGGCGTTTGACACCTCCGACCCCGGACAATGCGCCGCCGAAGTGATGCAGCAGGGCGTTGACCAGCGTACCCGACGGAGACCCCGGTGCCGGGTGCACCACCATGCCCGCAGGCTTGTTGATGACGATCAGGTCATCATCTTCGAAGATGATCTCCAGCGGGATATCCTCGGGGCCGATGTGGCTATCCTCGGCTTCCTCCACCTCGATCACCACTTGGGCGCCGGCTTCGATCCGCGCCTTGGGATCCTGCACCACGGCGCCATCCACCGTCAAAGCCCCCGCCTCGATGAGCTTGGCCAGACGGGTGCGAGACAGCGAGGCCTCCTCTGGCACATCGCGCGAAACCGCTTTATCAAGCCGTTTAGGCGGGTTTTCCGCGATGACAAATTCAATCCGGCGGCTGCCCATGACTGATCCTTCCGAGACCGAAATCCAACAGGAACCTCCGCAGATCCGGTTCCTGCGTCGGCTGGTAACCACGTTGACCGTGGCGATGATTGGCGGGGTTCTAGTGATAATCGCGCTGCTTGTCATCCGCCTCTCCGCAGATGATGTGCCGTTGCCCGCGGAAATCGCCCTCCCCCCCGGCATCACGGCCGAGGCCGTGACCTTCGGAAGCGACTGGATCGCCATCGTCAGCCAGGAAGACAGCATTCTGATCTTTGACCGCGGCAGCGGCGAATTGCGCCAGACCATCCAGATCTCACGCTGACCCCAGGGCGAAAACGCCCCGCGAACGAAAACGAGCCGGGAAACCCCGGCTCGCTGTGGCATTCAAAGACAGATTGGATCAGTCTTCAAATTCCGGCATTTTTTCCAGCTGCTCTTCGGTCACATCGATGTAGACCCGCAGCTCGTCGGATTCGCTCGCTTGCTTCAGGGTCAGCGAGTCGAAGCCAACCTTGACCGGCTTTTCACCGATGCCCAGGAAGCCGCCGACGTCGATCACGGCGTCAGTCACCTTGCCGTCGGCGTCCACGATCAGGTTCGAAACCTCACCAATCCAGTCGCTGCGGGCATCGTAAACGGCGGCACCGGTCAGCGTTTCGGCCTTGATCTCATCGACGATCACGGTCTGGTAGCCGTCCAGCTCCATCTCGGGTGCGGCCGGATAACCCTCGACCGGGCGTTCACCGTCGGTCATTTCAGCTTCGGCTTCCATGGCAGCCGTCTCAGCGGCTTCCGCTGTCTCGGCAACTTCGGCCTCCATGGCGGCGGTTTCTTCGGTCAACTCGGCGTTCTCATCCACCTCGTTGACGTCGGTGGCGTCAGCCATGCCATCCCATTCCTCGAAAGCCGGCGCATTTTCCAGAGCCGCACGGTCGGCGTTGAACACGACGAAATACTCATCCGGCGCGTCACCGTCGGAGACCAGCTTCAGCCGGTCCATCTGGACAGCAACGGTCTTCTCGCCGATACCAAGGAAGCCGCCAATATCAACAAGGATCGAGTCCAGCTTGCCGTCGCGGCTCAGCAACACATCACTGATTTCACCGATATCTTCCCATTCAGCGTCCGCTTCGCTCATGGTCGTTTCGGACACTTCGGCTTCGGACACGTAAACGCGCGAACCGATGAAGTCGGAGGCGTGGACATGGTGCTCAGTCGCCATGTCGCGGAAGGTTTGCGCCCATTCGGCTTCGTTTTCGCTCGCGGCCGCCAGAGGGGTAGCCAGCAGTGCGGCCAGTGCGGTGGTAGACAGAATGCGTTTCATTTCTTCCTCCTTTGAGGTCATGACTGGCGCCAGCAGCGCCTATACCGTGACAACCGCACCCAGCCGGGAAAGTTCCCGCGCCTTGCATTTTTCTGACGCCCGGCATGGATTTTTTCACCGCAGCGGCGTTGCGAAAAAGCCGGGTATTACAATGTCGCGGATTCGCGCCGCGAGACACGCCACACGCGGCTTGTGAAGGCCGCGCTCAGACCCTCTCGCCCTCTCCCGGCTAACGATCAGCAAAAGTCAGCGCAGGCCAGTCAAACCTCGGAACCTTGGGGCAGGCCGGTTCGTTGGGCCGCTGTCGAAAGAAAGGAGGACTGAACCATGTCCACTAGCACTCTCGTATCATCGGCAGACGTCACCGGCACCGAGGTTTACGGCCGCGGCGGTGCGCATATCGGCTTGATCGATCACCTGATGATCGACAAGCAAAGCGGCAAGGTCGCCTACGCCGTTATGGGCTTTGGCGGCTTCCTCGGGCTGGGCGAGGACCATCACCCGGTTCCGTGGAACAAGCTGCACTATGACCCGGAGAAAAACGGCTTTGTCACCGACATCACCGAGGAAGAAGTGAAAGGTGCGCCCGCCCGGCATGACGGCTGGTACGCGGATCGCGACTGGGAGCGCCAGATGCACGACCACTATCGTGTGCCGGTCTATTGGCTCTGACCCACTGACCTCCCTCTTCGGGGAGACCAGCAACAGCGCCCATGTGGAACCTCCCGTCCGCATGGGCGTTTTATCTTCAACTATCGACACGTAACGGCAAGGGGACGGGTTTCACGTGGACATCACTCTGAGCGACATTACCACCACGATGGAGATGCACTGGACCGTCTGGCTGGCCCGCCTTCTTGCAGCGCTGATACTATGCGGCATCATCGGTTTCGAGCGGGAGATCGGCAAACGTCCCGCCGGGCTGCGCACGCATATGCTCACCGGGCTCGCGGCGGCGCTCTACACCCTGGTCATGCTGCATATGACCACCGCCAGCGTGTTCGATGGCGAAAAGGTCCAGACCGACCCCATCCGCGTTATCGAAGCCGTCACCCAGGGCGTCGCCTTTCTCGCGGCCGGTCTGGTCGTCTTCTCACAAGGCAATGTTCTTGGCCTCAAGACCGGTGCGACGATGTGGTTGTGCGCGGCGGTTGGCGTGTGCTGCGCGCTCGGGCTTTTGTCGCTGGCCGCTGTTGTGACCGCGATCGCGCTGGTCACGGTGGTGGTGCTGCGCATCGCCGAAAAGAAGGCCGACACCCATTGCAAGGGTCACGCCTCGCACGACGGCTAGGCGGCGATCCCAGCCCCGCTCCGGGAACCAAACCGAGCCTTCAGACGTTGATCCGCGAATGACCCCGCACGTGGAGGAACGTTATGCAATCCAGATCCAGCGGCACACCATCCAACGCCAATATCAACTACCAGGCCCACATCGCCCAGGTGGCTGAGCAACTGCAACCCGTTGTCAGCCGCTATCTGCAAGAAGGGGCCGAGACGCTTTTGCACGAGACGGCTGACCTCGCGCGGCGCCGACCGGCATTGTTTTGTGTCGGCGCGGCCCTTGCGGGATTTGCGGCTGTCCGTCTTTTGAAGGCCAGCGCCCATCCGCCCGCAGATGCGTCACGCGACCACGACGTCCCTGCGGCCCGGGACCTGTCGGCTGCAACCGATGCCCCCCTTGCTCACCCGCCCGCCAGCGTCCCGGCTGCCGCTCTTGCGCAGCAACCGGCTCCGGAGGCGACGATGCAGACGCAGGAGGACCTCTGATGCCCTATCCCCATCCGAAAGATGCACCGGAGTTGTTTGCCACCGTGATGCGAAATGCCGTTGGCCTGTTCCGAGCCGAGACGGCGCTCATCCGGGCTGAACTGGCCCACAGCCTGTCCCGTGCCCGCACCGGACTGGCGCTAGTCGTGGCGGCCCTCGTCAGCGTCCTTGTCGCCGCCCAGCAGCTGGCGACAGCGCTGGCAGGTTGGCTCGCGACCCTCGGTCTGCCGGAACCGCTGGCGGCCTTGTTCGCCGCCGTAACCTTCGGCTTGATTGCCTTGGCCCT